>JBDGYA010000072.1:0-23729 GCA_039584325.1 Gemmatimonadota bacterium | reverse complement strand
CGTACACTCGGCCCTCGAACAGCTGCTGCACCTGGCCGTTCTCGGAGTGCCCGACCACGACGGTAGCCGCGTCGAAGAACGCGAGTACCTTGTCGAGCTGTTCCGACGTGATCAGCGGGTAGCGACCCTCCATGCCGAAGTGGTACCCGCGATACCACAGGGGCCCCTCAGTGCCTTGGACGAAGAACGGCACGTCGCTGAAGAACAACTCGATCGACCGCATGTCGATCACCTTGCGGGCGATCTCGTTCAGCTGGCCGAGGTCGAGTTCGCGCTCCACCACGGCCGGACCGAGCCCGCCGTGGACGAACACGATGTCGTTGAGCTTGACGGCGACGTGCTTGGTGCGCAGCCACCGACCGAGGTGCATATCCGATCCGTACAGATCGCGATGCTCCGTGGCGGTGAAGCGGGGAATGCCGCCCATGTACTTCGCATTTACGTAGCGGTCGTCGCCGCGCAGCACCATCATCTCGTGATTGCCGAGCAGGTAATGCACCCGGCCACCCGCCTCTCTGGCCTCCTGTTCCAGCTGGTAGATCAGCCACAGGGTCTCCGTGACCTGGTCGCCCCGGTCGAACACGTCGCCGTTGACGACCAGGTGACCCTTGCCCCAATCCCACGCGAGTGAGTCGTCCACCACGCCGACCTTGCGGAACAGGGCTACCAGCTCCTCGTAATCGCCATGGATGTCGCTCACGACCAGAATCCGCTCGACCCCGTCGAACTCGTACGGCTCTACCTTCGGGGCCTTCGCGGTGAACGCGTGCGTCGTGAGGGAGTCTTCGCACATTCCCGGGAACTTGAGGGTGCTCGTGGTGCGATACCGCTGGAGCGCGAGCTCGCCACGGCAGAGGTAGAACACCAGCGCATCGGTGTCGTTCTGCCAGTACACGTGCGGGCCGTCGTTCAGGGAGTCGAGCGCGGCCGTCTTGGACGGCGACTGCGCGTGGAGGACCGCGGGCACGAGAGCAGCCGCCAGCAGCGTGCGTGCGATCGCACGCGACAGCCGTCTCGGGAGAGGAATCTCACGTCGATGTCTCACCACACACCTCCATTGACTACAGCAGCAGCAGGGTCGTCACGACCACCGCGATGCCAACCAGTATGATCGACACCAGCGGAATGGCGCGTCGGCTTCGTCGGCGACGAACCGGGCGGTAGTCCACCGAGCGTTCAATCGTGCCGAGCCCGAGCACCTCCATCCGTCGGCGCCCGCGCGCCGGTCATCCATCTTCATGGCTCGCTCCGCAGCACCCACGCCTGTGGATCGATCTCGACGGCGGACTCCGGGCCCACCTCGATGCGGGCCTGCCCGTCCGGCAGCTCGACGCGTCGGACCACGCCGTCGATGGCAACGTCGACCGGCATCGCAAAGGGGAGGCCGGCCGGGGCTTCCCACCGCAGCATCACCGCCGCATCGGCGCGGTCGACGACGAGCCGTGGCAGCTCCCTCTGTCGAACATACACCTCAAAGAACCACTCGAGTTCCCTTTCCGCCACGTCGCTCGCCAGGGCGACGAACTCGTCGGTGGTCACCGACCGGCAGCGGCAGCTCCCGCGCTCGGCCGGCAAGGGGGGATCGGGATGGGTCCAGCGCTTCAGCAGCTCGAAGAAGGCGTCGTCTCCGATCAGGTACCGGAGCGTGTGCAGCACCAGCGCGCCCTTGAAGTAGATGTCGTTGTTGTACGCCTCCGCGCTCGTGAGCACCTCCCGCGGTGCGACCGGCTGCCGGTTAGCGAGGAAGCGGCGGTAGATGGCAAGCAGCTCCTGCGCCTTCGCCTCGCCCAGTCGCGACTCGGCATACAACGGCTGCGCATATTGCGCGAACCCCTCGTTGAGCCAGAGATCCTGCCACTCGCGCGGGGTGATCTGGTTGCCGAACCACTCGTGTGCCAACTCGTGCTGGTGCAGGCCGTCGAAGCCCCAGTCGATCCCGGCCATCGCGTCGTTCCGGTAGCCCGCGCCGTAGGCGATGATGGTCTGGTGCTCCATTCCGAGGTACGGGGTCTCCGCGATCCCATACTTGTCGGCCCGGAACGGATAGGGGCCGGCGATCTCTTCCAGGTGGCGCAGGTGATCGACGAATTCGGGGAGGGCCTGTCGCGCCTGACGCAGGTTCTCGGGCAGCACCCAGAACGACACCGCGATCGAGTCACCGCTCAGACTGGGATACGACGAGGCGATCTCCCGGTACGGTGCGATGTTGAGGCTGACGCCGTAGTTGTTGATCGGTGTCGAAACGAACCAGTCGTACGTCGTCCATCCCTCCGGGTCGCGGAAGCTGCCGCGCAGTCGCCCATTGGCGGCGACGAACAGGGGCTGTGGCACGCGGATGCCGAGCGCCATCGAGTCGGGCTCGTCGGCGAGGTGGTCCTTGGTGGGCCACCAGAGGTCCGCCCCGAACAGCTCGCACGAGACGGTGATCCACGGGTGGCCGTCGCGCGTGCGGGCCCAGATGAACCCGCCGAAGCCTCCGGGCGGGACGGAGCGCGGCCGGCCCTCGTACGCAATCCGCACCGCCACCGATTCGCCGGGACGATACTCGCGTGGTAGCGCGATCCACAGCCGGCCGGCGCGCCGCTCGAACGTCAGCGACTCTCCGCCGACCAGGGCCACATCCGGGACCGCGAACACGGTATCCAGATCGACGACAAATACCGACAGTGGCGCCGTGACGTCTGCATGGATGACGTTGGCGCCACTGAGCGAGCTGTCGGCGGGATCGACGGTGAGTGAGAGATCGTAGAAGCGAACGTCGTAGGCCGCCTGCTCCGCGGGCATCGGCCCGCCGGACGATCCTCGGCCGGCCTGCGCCGACGCCGGGCCCGCCGACACGACAAGGGCAAGGAGGGCGATGCATCCAATCAGGCGTAGCATGCGCTTGGCGAGTCCTGAGGAGGGGATGTTTGAAAGCTACTGCGTTTGTCGGGGGGCGGTGGATTCGCGGGCGGACGGATGGGCGGACAGAATATCCAATATCCAATGGGCGAATGTCCAATGTCCAAGCGAGGGACCGCCGCAGGGCTGGACGGCTCAACCACTGAACCGCTCCACCTCCCAATTACCGCCGTACCGTCTTACCGTCCTACCGCCGCTCGGGCCGTCCCGCCGTCTATCCGCCTATCCGTCTCGTCAACGCCGGCACCTTGCCGAGTAGTCGCGCGTACAGCGTGAGCTGCCCGCGGTGATACATCTCCTGCTCGATGCCGTGGTGCAGCCATTGAAACCTCGTCCACCGGCTGCCGTCGAAATTCTCGATGTACTGGAAGAGTGCCAGCTCGCCCGTCTTGCGAAAACGGCGCTCGGCATCGCTCATCTGCTCCTCGAGCAGGCGCACCAGCTCACTCTTCGCAGTCGCGTCGTAGACGTGCGCCGCATACAGGTTCAGCAGCTCGGGCCACGGCGCGCGTCGGAAGTCGGTGTCCGGCCGCGTCAGCTCGCCGGTCATCATGTACGCCACTTCGAGAATGTGCTGTACCTGCTCCCGGACGCTGCGCACCTCTTTGGTAGGCCGGAAGCCGAACTTGGACGCGGGGATGTTCTCGACCTCCGCGATGAGTCCTTCGCGCACGTCGCGCCAGGCGCCAAGGGTCTCGTCGAGATAGGAGGGGCCGGCTTGCATAGGGAGCGACTCCAGTTGAATCGATGACGTGAAACGTGAAGGGTGAAACGTGAATCGTGCAACCCGAGCACTGGATCGTCGCTTGGCACCACGTCGCCATGATACGGATACGTTGCACGTCGCGCGTTGCCGGGTGCACCTTGAATCAATGTTCCTTCCGAGCCGAGGCCGTCACGGTCCCGATCCTCATCTGCGCCTGCGGACGGCACTGTTCGTAATCGGGGCGGGCGCGATCCTCGCCGGCATCCGCGCCGAGCGCGGCTGGGCGGTGTGGGTGGGGATCGGGGTATTGCTGGTGGCGGCGGTCGTTCGGATTCTCACTCGGAAACGAGGGAACGGGGAGCCACCGGGAGACGGATAGGCGGATGGGCGGACCGAGTATCCAATATCCAGTGGGGGAATAGCCAATATCCAAGTGAGGGGCGCCCGACTGCCGAAGGCGCCGGCCGTTGCACCTGGCACGCCGCACCATTCATACGGCCTTTCCCCCTTCCCCGTTCTCCCTTTCCCCTATTCCGCCGTCCCGCCTTACCGTCCTACCGTCCTCACTCGCACAGCGCCATCGCCCTCCATGTCGCGCCAGGCAACGAACACCGTGTCACCGACTCGCGCCGTCCGGGGGAAACCGCTGCCCCGCGATTCGGTGGTGGCCGCGATCAGGAATGGTTCCCCTATCGCACCCATCGAGTCCACCCGCCGGCCCATGACCGCCGCCTCCGCCGTCCGCTCGAGCCAGACCACGAAGGCCGACCCGTCGGGCAGGAGCTCGATGTCCACGCGTCCGAGCGGATCGCCGAGATCGACCTGCACGGGGTCGCTCCACGTCACGCCGCCATCGGCCGACCGGGCAACTTGGACGCGGGCCTGCTGCTCGGGCGCGGTGTACCACGCGATGACCACGGTATCGCCTGTGGCCGCGAGCTGCGGGCCGTTCACGGGGCAGCCAGGATACACGAACCCATCGTCCGCCACATAGACGGGCTCAGTCCATCGGCCATCGACGTACCGGACCACGGCGATGTCGCGCACTTCGTCGGGGCTACGGTCGCGGTGCGCCGCCACCAGTCCCGACGTCGTGCGGACGAGTGCCGTCTGACAGCACTCGCAGGTACGGGCATCGAGCATCGTCTCCTCGCCGAGGACGCCTTCGCGAGCGACCGTGGTGAACCGGAGGCTCATGTCTCCGTGTGGAACCCGTTCGTCTGCTTCCGGGACCATCGCCCGCCCGTCCAGCCAGACCAGCGCCGCGGCGTCCGAGCCCCACGGCACCATCGACACGAAGCCGTGCTCGGTGGGCGAGGCATCGCGGTGCGGCGTCACAGGTGCGCTCCACGACCGTCCCTCGTCGGTGGAGCTGGTGATCCGCACGTGGTACGCGACATCACCGCCTTCGACCACCTCGAGCCAGTGGATCAGCCAGAGGCCGTCGGCCGTCTCGACGAACGACGGGAAGTCGGCCCAGTTGGAGAGGAGCGAGGCGCTCTCAGTCACGGTCATCGGCTGGCCCCATGTCCCACCGACGCGCACGGCCAGCCGCAGGGCATGCCCATCCCCCCGACCGGGCTCGAGCCAGGTCAGCGCCACGCGTCCGTCCGCCAGCGCGTACAGGCTCGGTTGCGCACTGCCGGGAGGGGCGGTGAACTCGATCTCGCCGAGGGTGACGGCGGGACCGCTGCTCCCGCAGGCCGCGAGAGCGGACAGGAGCACAAACGAGAGGGCTCGGCGCATGGGTAGGAAGGTAAGTGAGCGGCCCTTCCCGCTCCTCCGCCGTGCCGCCGTCCTGTCGTTCCATCGTTCCGCCGCTCCGTCGTTTCCCGGGTTGAAGCCCGGGCTATCGACCACGACGTGCCCTGAAGGGCATCCGATGCGGTCCGCCCACCACCTGTCCCCCGGTCCCGCCTATCCGTCCACCCGTCCATCCGTCTATCCGTCTATCTTTCCCCGCCAACAATCCGCACCCGCCGAGGACCGCATGGACTGGTTGACCAACCCCGAGATCTGGATCGCCCTTGTCACGCTGACGGTGCTCGAAGTCGTTCTCGGCATCGACAACGTCATCTTCATCTCGATCCTGGCCGGCAAGCTGCCGGCGGGGCAGCAGAAGCGGGCGCGCCAGGTCGGGTTGGCACTCGCCATGATCACCCGGCTCCTCCTGCTCTTCTCGCTGAGCTGGCTGATCGGGCTCACAGCCCCCCTGTTCTCGGTCTTCGGCCATGAGGTCTCGGGGCGCGATCTCATCCTGCTGATCGGCGGCCTGTTCCTCATCGCCAAGGCCACCCACGAGATCCACGACAAGCTGGAGGGGGAGACCGGGGCTCTGAATGCGAAAGCCTCGGTCTCGTTCGGCGGCGTGATCGTGCAGATCATGCTGCTCGACGTCGTGTTCTCGCTGGACTCGGTGATCACGGCCGTGGGGATGGTGCGGGTGCTGTGGGTGATGGCCGCGGCGATCATCATCGCCGTCATCGTGATGTTGATCTCGGTCGAGTGGATCGCCGACTTCGTGGAGCGACATCCGACAATCAAGATGCTGGCCTTGAGCTTCCTCCTGCTGATCGGTTTCGCACTGGTCGCGGAAAGCCTGCATCGGGAGATCCCGAAGGGCTACCTGTACTTCGCGATGGGCTTCTCGGTGCTGGTAGAGGTGCTGAACCTCCAGGTGGCCAAGAAGCGGGGCAAGCCGGTGGAGCTGCATACGCCGTATACGAGCGGGTGAGCGGCCAGGCGGTTAGCGGATGGTCGGAGGATCGTGTGATCGTTCACCACCGATCCTCCGATCATCGATCGAACGATCCATCCGTCAATTCGTCCATCCGTCATGGTGCGCTTGGTCCGAGCACCACCGCGTTCAGGAACAGCCGGTTGGCGCCGCGGAAGTACGCGCGGTAGTTGGGATCTTCGGCGAAGGCGATGACGCGACCGGCTCCGACGCGCTCCTCGTACACGGCGACCGCACCGCCGATCCGCTCGCGGCTCTCGTCCCACACATGCCCCGACAGCACCGGATCGTCGTCCGCGTAGCGCGCCACGATTCGGCGCCGCGACGACGGCGGGCCTTCGGGCGCGACATACAGGCGGTCGGAGTCCACGAGCATCGGCAGCATGCCGGCGTCGTAGCCCGCCGACATCCAGTAGCCCCGGTCGATCTCGGTGCGCAGAATGGCACCCGGGACGTCGAACCGCTGCAGGTCCTTCCGCTCATCAGTGTCGTACCAGTCCCTGAGGGCGATCAACTCCAGCTCCGACCGGGCGAAATCCGTGGCCGGCCCGATCGTCACCAGCGTGCCGCCGTCCCGGACCCACTGCACCAGTCGGTCCTTCCCGTCGTCACCGAGCAGGTCGGCGAGGGCGGTGCCCGTCGTTGCCGGGATCACGAGCACGTTGTAGTGCGACAGATCGGTGGCCGTGACCGACCGGGTGCGCAGGACGGTCGTGGGGATCTCGTACTGCCGATCGAGCGTGTACCACGCCCAGCCGAAGGAGTACCCGAAGATCGGATCCTCGGCGAGCAGTGCCACCCGCGGGGTCTCCACGTTGAAGGTGTGATCGCCGGACCCGAGCGACGGGAATCCCGGTTCGGAGAGGCCCGAGGCGAGTGCGGTGACTTCGACGCCGAAGTGCGCGCCGAGGCGGCGCACGGCGGCATGAACGGTGGAGTCGTTCTGGCCCACGCGGACGACCACGGAGCCACCGGCGATGTCGCGACCGTCGATCTTGGTGGGCGCCGTCAGCACCCCCGCCCGGTGACCCTCCGCTTTGAGGTGAGCGAGCACGGCGAGCGCCGCCGGGTCCCGGCCGTCGACCACGTACGCGTAGGACGCGCGCTCCGACGGCGGCGCCGGCTGCGGTGGCGATTCTCCCTCAAGCGGGCGCACCGGGAACTCGCGCGCATCAGTCGTGCTAAACCCGGCCACGTCGAACAGGAGCGGCAGCGACCACGCGGTGATGTCGTAGAACCTCGGGTTCTCGTCGCGCAGCACGCGCCGCCGTGCGTCGGTCAGGAACTCCTCCGGCAGCGGTGTGGAGGGATCGAGCAGGGTGCGCAGCAGCCTCGCGGCGGGCTGGTGCGACTCCACGACGAACGTACCCGCCGCGAAGCTGCGGCGGCCCACACCGTTCCCTTCCCGGTCTCGCACGTCGCCCAGCGTCACCTCCCCGGTCAGCACACCGACCTCGACGTCGTTCCGCCGCAGCAGGGTGATCAGCTCGCGGACCAGTCCCGGTCGCCGCTCGACCGTGACGAGGTAGCGGCGGGCCTCACCCTCGCGCGTCTCCAGAGCGGCCCGCTGGCTCTCGTAGTACTCGGTGAGGATCGTCTCGCGTCTGGCCGCCGCCGTCTGGGAGGTCGTCCACGCGGCCACGTATTGCTGCTCGAGGGCGTCGGTCAGGGTCCGTACGGACCCGTCGGGTCGTTCCAGCAACAGGCCGCGCGAGGAGGCCTGTTCGAACAGCATGGCCACCGCCCCCTGGTAGCCCCGGTTCGACGTGTACCCGGGATAGAAATAGTTGTAGCGCTCCCGGGTCATGTACTCGAATCCCGCCGAGTCGAAGGCCGCGGCGTAGGCCGCCCCGAACTCTCCAAACCAGCGGCGCGCGAACTCCGGAAAGTGCGGGTTGTACGGCGGGCCCGGTGGGTCGAAGTAGAACTCCGTGCCCGGGCCCATCTCGTGCATGTCCACCGCCACCTGCGGCCGCCACGCGTGCAGCGAGGGCATCCGCTCGCGCGTCTCGGCCTGTGTCTGGGCGAACCAGTCCCGGTTCGTGTCGAAGTAGTAGTGGCCGGTGCGGAACTTGGTGGCCTGCCAGCGGGTGAAGTCGTTGGACCAGTCCCGGGGATCGGGGGTGGCGCGTCGCCCGATCTGCTCGTGGTTGAGTGTCGCGAACGCCTCGCGACCGTCGGGATTGAGCATTGGATCGATGAGCACTACCGCATCGTCGAGCACGGCGAGGGTGGCGGGATCATCCGCGGTCGCCAGGCGCTCGAGCAGCTTGAGCGCCCCCTCTGCGCCCGACAGCTCAAAGCCGTGGATCGACCCGCCGAACCAGACCACCACCGGCTGGTCCGCGATCAGGGCCCGGGCCTCCTCTGGGGTCGTTCGGCGCGGATCGGCCAACCGC
Source organism: Gemmatimonadota bacterium (assembly GCA_039584325.1). Lineage (GTDB taxonomy): Bacteria > Gemmatimonadota > Gemmatimonadetes > Gemmatimonadales > GWC2-71-9 > JAOTVV01. Next base: position 14,986 of record JBDGYA010000072.1, on the reverse strand, counting down.
AGCGAAGCCTCGCGGATCGATTCCAGCCGCGCGTGGTTCGCGGGCGAGGTCACAATGGCGAGCATCAGCTCGCGCCCCTCCCAGCTGTGGCCCTGCACCCGCGCCACCACCCTAGGGGAGGACGCGTCGAGCTGCTCCAGGTAGCGCACCATCTCGTGGTGCAGCGTCACGCGCGCACCGAACTCGTGGCCCGTCACCTGACGCAAGGTGGGCTGCTGAGCGGGGGCGGCTGTGGTCGTGGCGACGACCGCCGCAACGGTCGCGATGCCTGTAAACCTGAGTGTCACTGTCGGAACTCCTGATCTGACGGGGTCTCTCCCATTGTTGTATCTTTGACGTGGTTAACTGTCAAACTGGGACAGTGCCGAACCCCGGGGTGGAGGATCAAGGAGGAGGAGCATGTCGACACTCAAAGAGACCCTGTTGAAGAAGATCGAGGAGCACCGTCCGCGGACGACGCGGCTCCTCAAGGAGTACGCCGACGTCAAGGTCGGCGAAGTCACGGTCGCGCAGGCCATCGGCGGCGCACGCGGTGTGAGGTGCCTGGTCACCGACATCTCGTACCTCGATCCGTTCGAGGGGATTCGGTTCCGCGGCAAGACGATCCCCGAGACGTTCGAAGCGCTCCCCAAGGCCCCCGACTCCGACTACCCCTACGTCGAGGCCTTCTGGTATTTCCTGATGACCGGTGACGTTCCCACCAAGAAGCAGACGCTCGAGGTGGTGGAGGACTTCAAGGCCCGACGGCAGGTGCCCCAGTACGTGTTCGACACGTTGCGCACCATGCCCCGCGACACGCATCCGATGACGATGTTCTCGGCAGCGATCCTGGCTATGCAGCGCGAGTCCGTCTTCGTACGCCGGTACAACGAGGGTATGAACAAGTTCGAGTACTGGGATCCCACGTACGAGGACAGCTGCAATCTCCTGGCCAAGCTCCCGACCATCGGGGCGTACATCTACCGGCTGAAGTACAAAGCCGACACACACTTCGGCCCCAACATGGATCTCGACTGGGGTGCCGACTTCGCGTACCAGATGGGAATCGGCGCGCCGTACGACGACGTGGCCCGGATGTATTTCATCCTGCACTCGGACCACGAGTCGGGCAACGTGTCGGCGCACACGACGCATCTGGTGGCGTCCGCCCTGTCGGATGCCTACTACGCGCTATCCGCCGGCATCAACGGGCTCGCGGGTCCGCTGCACGGCCTCGCGAATCAGGAGGTCCTCCGGTGGACGATGCGTTTCCTGCAGCAGCTCGGCAAGGAAGACTACACCGAGAAGGACGTGCAGGAGGCGCTGTGGAATACGCTGAACAGCGGCCAGGTCGTCCCCGGCTACGGGCACGCGGTGCTGCGCAAGACGGATCCGCGGTACACGGCCCAGCGCGAGTTCTGCCTGAAGCACCTGCCGGACTTCCCGCTGTTCAAGCTCATCAGCACGATCTACAAGGTGACGCCGGACATCCTGAAGGAGCAGGGCAAGGCCAAGAACCCGTGGCCCAACGTGGACGCGCAGTCCGGCGTGATCCAGTGGTACTACGGGGTGACGGAGTGGGACTTCTACACCGTCATGTTCGGGATCGGCCGCGCGATCGGTGTCCTGGCGAACATCACGTGGGACCGGGCGCTCGGCTATCCGATCGAGCGGCCCAAGTCGGTCACGACGACGATGCTCGAGGAGACCGCGGGCGTCACGTCAAAGGAGCTGGCCGGCGCGGCGAAGTAGAACACCGCTTTTCGCAGCCACGCAACACTCGGGGGCTCCGTGAGGGGCCCCCGGATCGTTTTCAATATCCATTAGCCAATGCGGGAATACTCATGTCCAAGTGTTCTCCATCGGTAGGCATCCTTGGATATTGGATATTCCCCCATTCGTTATTGGCTATTCCTGTAGTTCCTTCACCAGCCCTGCATAGCGTCGCTCGATCTTGAAGCCGTAGGAGTAGAAGTACTCCGGCCGGAAGAAGCCCGTCGTGACGCGTTTGGCGCCCGCCGCCTTGAGCCGGTTGAAGAACTCGTGCATGAGTCCGTCGGCGACGCCTTTGCGGCGGTAGCTCTCGGCGACGACGATCTTCTCGAGGTGTCCGGTCTCGCCGTTTTCCTTCATCTCGTAGAAGATCCCGCCGATGATCTGCTCGCGCGTGTTGATCGCCACGAGGTAGCGGTGTTCGGGGCGGAACCGGACCTCGAGCTTGGCGGAGAGGAACAGCCGGTGGAGACGCTCCACTTCCTTCGGGAGGAGCACGTGGCGCACGCGGAAGATCTGGCCATCGAGATCTTCCAGCGTTACCACGATCTCGCTCTGGGCGCTGCCGCCGAGGTCGGTAGTGACGAAATCCACCGCATCCTCCGGGCGCAGGTACGCGAAGGGGATACGCGCGAGGAAGTAGTCCGCGTCCTGATCGACCGACAGGCGCTGCCGCAGGTCGGCCACGGCCGTCGCCAGCTCTTCGACCCGCATGCTGCCGCTGCGAATCGCCGTGATCAACTGGTCCAGCCCCTGGGCCAGGTCGGGCGGCGCGGCACGGAAGACCGTCTCACGGAAGAACCGGAGACGCGCCTCCGGGTACGTGCTCGCCAGCCGGTCCAACCCGTACGTGTCGTGGAACTCCTGTAGCGTCGCCGCCCTCGCCTGGGCCGTGGCGTTCTCGCTGAGGCGCGCCCAACGGCGGTACCGCTTCGCCGCGAAGTACAGGCGCATCGGCAGGAAGCCGCGGGCCTGCACGCCGTCGATGTACTCGCCCAGCGCCTCCGTCAGCTCCTCCGAGACCCCCGCGGCCCCTTCCTGCAGCGCCTCACGGTACGCATCCAGACCCGCGTGCTCCCCGAGGACCTCGAGCACCGAGGAGAAGATCACGTTCCAGCCCACGATCCCGCGCACCACGTCGTACTGCTGCTCCACCGGCTCGATGAACTGGGTCTTGAACCGTTGTACCACGGAGAGCAGGTCATCGTGGGGCCGCCGGGCCGACAACGAGACGATGCGTGACCCCACGTGATAGTCGTGTGTGGGCAGCACGACGTCGGCCGGATCGAGCTCGGCGATCTCCTGCCGCCGTCCGGTCCGCTGCCAGAAGTCGACGTAGGCGCTCAATGCGTTCCAGGCGAGGAAGGGCCACAGCTGGACGAGCCCTTCCTCCTGATCCACCCGGCGCGCCAGCCGCCGCAGCTCCCGATCGAGTGTCTCCCCGGGGATGTACTCCTCGCTCCACAGGTCCTGCTCCGACACGTGGCCGCCGAAGTCCTCGACCACGGGAGCGCCGGCCTCGTCGTCGCCACAGAGGATCAGCCAGTCGATCTCTTCCTGGACCTGATCCGAGCCGAGGCTCTCGTTGAGGTTCGCCGCGACATCGTAGGAATCGAGGTTCCTAGTTTGTACGGTGATCCGATAGACGCGCTTGCCGTGCCGCGCGCCCAGTAGGCGGATCCACACGCCACCGGGCGGGACGTCGTTGAGCCGAATCATCGTCCCGCGATAGAACAGGAACACCGCCTCACGCAGGAACGTGGTGTTGCGGATCGCCGACAGCAGTTTTCGGGCATCGCCGTCGTCCATGCCCTCCTCGAAGACCACGACGTCCTCCCAGCGGTACTCCTGCCCGGTTTCGGTATCCACCGCGATGCGGGCGGTTGGCCCGAGCCACTGCCGGAACCCAAACTCGAGTGTGACACGAGCGTCGGCGGCATGCCGCCGCAGTTCCGCCGTGGCCGCGAACAGACTCATGCGCACGAGGAAGGCGCGCGTCGTGCGGAATCGCGCCGGGTGGGCGGCCCCGTACTCGGCCAGGAAGCTCAGCAGCGAGCGTCCCAGCGACTCCGAGCTGTCGTCGCCCGTCTCGCCCCGGCAGACGTCTTGCGCGAAACGAATGATCGCCTGGACCTTCGCCTCCGGCAGGCTGCGCTCGCACAAGAAGGAGGAGGTCTCCGTGTCGAGCAGCACGGGGTCGCGGGAGAAGAACCGCTCGAGCGTCTCCGGAAACCGCGCGGGACGCTCTGCGGGTGCCAGCCGCTGGAAGGCGCGCCGGCGGACTTCGGGGAACATCGCATCGGCGGCCCGGCCGAGCACGGCGCGCGCGGGCTCGGCCAGCGATCCCTCCTCGTTCACCAGGACTCGTTCCAGCAGGCGCGTCGCGTCGAGCGCCACCTCCTCGTCGTTCGACGCCAGCAGCCGCGCCGCGAGGTCGAGCGCCCCGAGGTCCCACTCCGAGTGCCGCAGTGCGTCGCTCAGCGCCTCGCGATCCGCCTCAGCCACCGAGTAGGGCTCCACTCGGGCATGCCACCGCAGACCGGGCTGATGCCGGCCGAACCGCTCGCGCGCTTGCAGGTCGAGCGGCGCGAAGGCCACCAGCGGCGCGAAGGCCACCAGTTCCTCGTTGCCGAGCCACAGATCCGGCGTCGTGAGGAACGCCCCGAGGTCGAGGGTCCGTCTCTCGTGTGTGTACGTGAACCGCCCGACCTGCGCTCGACCGGGTGCCACGCTCCGGATGGTCAGCCGGTTCCCGACGCTGGAAAACGCGACCGCCTCCTCCTCGACCGTCACGTCCTGTGCCGTGAGCCCGAGCGTCTGGAACAGCCAGTTCGGCAGCGTGACATCGACACCACCGATTTGGAACTTGCTGCGCCGGTACATGGTGTCGATGAGTTCGGCAAAGTGCTCGACGACCGTCTTGCGGCGGGGTGTCCCTTTGGGTGTGAGCTCGCCGCGGTCGGCGTCGAGGTCCCGGTCGGTGATGGCGAAATCCACGATGCGCTCGAACGGGGCCACGAACTTGTTGACGGAGACGATGAGCGACCGGAAGTGATCCCGGATCTCGTTGTCCGAGAGCTCGCTGAAATCGAGTTCCTCGTAGCCGTGGTTCGGGTAGATCAGCAGGGTGTTATACGGCCGGTGATCCCCGACGAGGAACGCCCGCCCCACGGACTCGAACTCGCGGAACAGATTCTCGATGCGCTGCGGGGCGATCGTCTGGCCCTTGACGTTCTTGTAGATCTCCTTCTTTCGGTCGACGAGCTGCATGTGTCCGTCGCTGTCGAGTCGCATCAGATCGCCGGTGTGCAGCCAGCCGTCCTCGTCGAACGACCGTTCGCCTTCGGGCGGGTCGAGATAGCCGATCATCACATACGGACCGCGGATCAGTAGCTCACCGTCCTCGGCCAGGGTGGTCTCGATACCCGGCAGGGGCACACCGAGCGAGTCGTCCTTGTACTCGTCGGTCGGCGTCATGGTGATACCACCAGTCGCCTCGCTCATCCCGAACCCGCTGTGCAGGTGGACGCCCTGACTCTGGAAGAACCGGAAGATCTCGGCGTCCAGATGCCCCGCGGCCGACAGCCCCCACTGGAGCCGCGCGCCGGTCACCTGCTCGACCGCCGTCCGAATCTGGGCGGCGTCGGCGTGCAGCGGATCCACGCGCTGCGTGATCACCTCGTACAGCTGCATCCACTTTCGCGGCACGCTGATGAACACCGTGGGCCGGTAACGCCGCATGCTCGCGATCAGCGCCTCCACCGACGGATCGAGCAGGAAACAGTACGTGGCTCCCCAGAACACACAGCCCAGCATCTCGAGGTACCGCCCGAACGTGTGAAAGAGCGGCAGATAGGAGAGGAACACGTCGCCGTCGCCGAGGTGCGGTAAGGCGAGCGCTCGCGCGAACCGCTTGAACACCAGGTTGCGCTGGGAGAACTGGATCCCCTTGGGCATCCCGGTCGTGCCCGAGGTGTACATGATCGTCGCCAGGTCATCGATCCGCACCGCGGCGCGCCGCTCGCGGAGCACATCGAGTGACGTGTCGCCGGCGCCCGCCTGCACGTCGGCAAGCGACAGCACGTCGGGCTCGTCCACCCGATCGATGCTGACGATCCGCTCGAGGTCGGGGAGATCGTCCCGGTTCTTGAGGACCTTGTGGAGTTGCTCCCGGCCGGACACGATCGCCGTGCGGATCTTGGCGTGGCGCAGGATGAACCCGACATCGGCATCCGTCGAGTTGGCCGGCACCATCACGTCGACGAGGCCGGTCGTCAGGCAGGCCAGATCCAGCAGCGCCATCTCGATCCGATTCTCCGACAGGATGGAGATCGGTGTGAGCGGCACATCCGCTTCCAGCGACAGGAGTCCCCGCGTGAGCGCGTCGACCCGGGCGGAGGCGGCGTGCCACGTGAGACTGCGCCCGGCTTCCGGAAGCTCGAACAACGTCTTCGCGGTATACGTCCGCGATCGGTGTTGGAATAGCCGCCCCACCGTGAACTGAGAGCGCTCGACGGCTCGCAGGAGGCGGTCGGCCCAGGCATCGATACCCCCGCGGTCGATCCGGGTGAGGACCGACGGACGACGCACGATGTCGAGGATATCCCACACCAGTTCCTGCGTGCCATGTGGGCCGCCATCCGACGCATCCAGCCTGCCGGTGGCGCGCTTCAAAAGGTCTGCCAGCAGGTCGAGATCGAGCTCGGTGAGGATCGCGTCTGCGTGCACCGACTCCCTGAGCGCTTCCACCACCTCCCGATCGATCTCCTGCGCCCGCTCGGGCGGCGTCGCCCCGCGGCGTGCCTGTTCGAGCAGCTCCGTCACCAGCGGCGCCGAGCCGGCGCCTCCCAGATGCGCACGTTCGCCTGAAACGGTCATGTCCGTAGCATCGGTGTCAGGGGATCTGCAGACCGCCCGGAAGGCGGCTGGTCAGTCGCCGGATCTCCGTCTCGAGGAGCGCGCGCACGTCAGTGAGCTCGGCGAGCGGCACCCCGATGCGCTCGCTGACCCCGGCCTCGAGTTCCGCGAAGGCCTGCCCGGCCCGCTCGACTTCCGCCTGCACCAGCGCGTCCACGCGCTCCCGCACCTCGCGCTCGGCCCGCTCCACTTCTCTCCCCACGGCCTGCTGTAGACTCCGGGCGACAGCGTCGCCGACATTCGAACTGACCCCGAGTGACGGCTGCCGCAGGGTGCCGCCGATCCGGACGTCGATCGAGACGTCGCGAATGCCCGAGACGGCGCGCCACAGCAGGGATTCCGCCCACGCCTGGGATCCGATCGTTGCACTGTCGACCGCCGGTGTCGCCCCGTCGAGGCGCTCCCACGATGCGGCTGGCGTTCGCCACGTCCAGCGCGCCTCGATTCGATCGCCGGTCCGGCGCAGCCGCAGCGCGGTCATCCCTTCACCGAGCAGCAGGCGCGCGCCGAGCGCCCCCAGGTCGACGGCCGGCAGCTCGAACCCACTCACAACCACGTCGAGCGAATCACGCATCGGGGCGGACACGTGGTCGAGCAGGGCAAACACGCGGATGTTACGGGGGCCGACCACTCCGTCTCGTCGACCGACCTCCAGCTCCATGGGTCGGCCGTACACGGTCGGCGCGGACGACAGGCCAGCGAGCCGTGCGAGATAGGTTCCGGCTGCTACCCCCGCTCCGCCGATGGCGAGATCCGCGTCAGCATGCTGCAGCACGAATCGGGGCGCCGCGTCACGATCCGGGAAGACGACCGTCGTGCCGCTGGCTCGGCTCCGCTTGGGTCCCGCATAGCGCCGCGGGTCGAGTCCCGGTGGCAGATACTCGCCGACCAGCCGGGTCCAGTAGAGCGCGGGCCGGATCCAATCGAGCGCCGCTTCGCCGAAGATCGCGGGAGAGAGCTGAGGTCCTTCGAGCGAGGGCAACCGCAGGGTGCCGAGGGCGTACCGATAGTCGGCGAGCTGTGCATCGGCGATGGCCTGGAGCCGTGCCGTCGCATGGGCGAGCCCCTGCCGTGCCGACGAATCGAGTGCGGCGACCCCGCGCTGGAGCTGCTCGAGATCCTGCAAGGTACCGCGGGCGTCGGCCGCGAGCTGGGTAACCCCGGTGACGCCAAGCTGTCCTAGGTCGGCGGCCTGGAGGCGTTCCGCGAGCGCCCTGGCCGAGTCTATGTGCGGCCGCGGATCCAGCGCCTCGAGGCGCACTGTCCAGCTCTCGAGCATGGAGTCTGCTTGCGCCTGGGCAAGTCGCGCCTGTTGAAGGGTCTGCAGGCTGTCGACGCTGATGGCATCGACGTTCAGCACCTGGCCCAGCCCCTCGAGGCTGAGCGGTGGTACGCGGACCCGCTCGACCCAGGCGTCGATCTCCCGTCGGATGCGGCCGGCACCCGCTGGCGGGTTCTCCAGAGCCCCGGACGTCTCGCGAGGTGTGCCGAACCGCACGCCCCGCAGCGCCACGGTGTCTACGTGGAGCTTCCGCTCCAGGAGCGGATCCTTCCGGATGTCCAGCACGATCTCGTCGGCCTGCACGAGATTCGTCATCGGCGCGTACGGGTTGGTGACCTGCAGTCCACGCAGCGTGACGGAACCCTCGCCGATGCGCACGTCGGCACTCTCGAGATCGACGCGGGCACCCACGAGGTAGGTGGCGGAGTCCTCGACCCTTCGCTCCACGAACGTGTCCAGGAAGAGCAAGGCAGTCACGGCGAGGAGCACCAGGAACAGGCTCAGCGGGACGATCGCCTGCCAGCGGAGCAGCTTGGGCCGGGCCATCAGGGACGAAACATCCGGTAGACGTTGTACACTTTCGACGCCTTCATCACGCGCACGATCCGCCACTCTGCCACTTTGGGATACAGGTGGCGGCGGTACTGGATGACGCCGATCCGCACGGCGAAGAACAACGGCGCGGCGAGCACCGCCCACGACACCAGACTCCCGAGAACGATCGTGTTGCCGAGATTCGCCAGTGAGAGGACCGGCGTATTGGTGAGTGTGGTCCAGAGCGGCGTGAGCCCGTCGGTACCGACCAAGAGCGCCCCGCCCACTGCGTCGAACACGGGGTCGAGCAGGAATCCGAAGGGGATCGTGAGCAGCCAGCCCAGGATGGCCCCAGGCACCGTGACGCGGAACAGCGCGACGGCGACGATGACCAGGAGATTGTGCAGACTCACCAACGGTGTCAGTCCGAGCGCCGATCCCAGCACGAATCCGGCGGCGACCTGGTTCGGCGTCGCCTCCGAGTTCAGCGCCCGAACGAGCGACTGGATGATCTTGAGGAGCGTAAACACGATGCACGAATTCTCGGTGGGACGGAGAAGGAAGTCTAGGGGCGGACCGTCCCCCCGACTAGCTTTGGTGCCATGCACTCACTCGATCCGATCCTTCGCCCGACATCGATCGCCGTGATCGGCGCGTCGCGCCAGCAGCACACTATCGGCTGGCAGATCCTCGACAACCTGCTGCGCCAGGGATTTCAGGGACCGGTGTACCCGGTGAATCCCAAGGCGGCGGCGATCCATTCGATCCCGGCCTACTCGTCGGTTACGGACATCCCGGGGCAGGTCGACTTGGCGGTCATCGTGGTACCCAAGGAACACGTGACACCGGTGGCGCGCGAATGTGTGGAGGTGGGGGTCAAGGGCCTGGTCGTGATCTCTGCGGGGTTCAAGGAAGTCGGTGGCGAAGGTATCGCGCGGGAACGCGAGCTGGTCGACGCCATGCGCGGGGCCGGCGTCAGATTGGTCGGCCCCAACTGCCTCGGCGTCATCAACAACGACCCGACGTACTCGATGAACGCGACGTTCGCGCCGGCGCGGCCACCGTTCGGCCCGGTGGGCTTCGTGAGCCAGTCGGGCGCGATGGGAGCAAGCATTCTGGATTACGCAGAGAGCCTGGGAATCGGCATCTCGATGTTCGTCTCCAGTGGGAACAAGGCCGACGTCAGCGGCAACGACCTGATGGAGTTCTGGGAGACGGACGACAACACCCAGGTCATCCTGATGTATCTGGAGAGCTTCGGGAACCCGGCGACGTTCGTCGAGCTGGGCCGGCGCATCACGCGCCGCAAGCCGCTCTGCATCGTGAAGTCCGGCCGAACCGGCGCCGGGGCACGGGCTGCTGCGTCGCACACCGGGGCGCTGGCCGGCACCGAGCTCGCGACCGACGCGCTCATGGCGCAGGCAGGCGCGATCCGTGCCCACTCCGTCAACCACCTGTTCGATCTGGCCATGGCCTTCGCCAACCAGCCGCTGCCGGCGGGGAACCGGGTGGCCATCGTCACGAACGCCGGCGGCCCCGGCATCATCGCGGCGGACGCCTGCGAGGCGGCGGGGCTCAACGTCATTCCCCTGGGACCCGCAACGGAGGAGAAGCTCCGGACTCGGCTTCCCGAGGAAGCCAGCGTCAAGAATCCGGTGGACCTCATCGCCAGTGCCACACCCTCCAATTACGAGTTTGCACTGAACTGCGTCTTCGACGACCCGGACGTGGATGCGGCAATCGCCGCGTTTGTGCCCCCGCTTGGCATTCAGACGAAGGACGTCGCGGCCGCCATCGTTCGCGTCAACGAGCGGCATCCCGAGAAGTCGCTCCTCGCGGTACTGATGGGTCGACAGGGATTGCCCGCCGGGCTCGCCGAGCTGCACGAAGCACGCATCCCGGCGTACATCTTCCCGGAGTCGGCGGCGCGCGCCCTCGCCGCGATGTGGCGGTTCCGTCAGACCTCCGAGCGTCCTCCCGGCCGATCCGTGTCGTTCGAGAGCGACGACGCGACCGTGGCCCGCATCATCGATGCAACGCTCGATGGAGGCCGGAACAAGCTCACCGAACCGGACGCGCTGCGCGTGCTCGAGGCCTACGGGATCGCGACGGTGCCGTGGCGGTTCGTGTCCGCGGACGGGTCGGGCAGTCTGGCCTCACGTGCGGCCGATGCAGCCGCTGACCTCGCGTTCCCGGTGGCGCTCAAGGTCGTGAGCCCGCACATCGTGCACAAGACGGAAGTCGGCGGTGTTGCGCTGGGTCTCAAGTCCAAGACCGAGGTCGAACGCGCCGTGCGGGAGATGGTGAAGCACGTGCAGGAGGCGCCGGCGCAAACGCAGACCGCACCTCAGGGGAGTGAGAGGGGCGCATCCCGAGCGCCTGCCGTGAGCGGCGTAGTCGTCCAGGCCATGGCGTCGGGCGGCACCGAAACGATCGTCGGTCTCACCCGGGTGGAGCGGGTGGGGCCCCTGGTGATGTTCGGCCTGGGGGGGATCTACGTGGAGGTCCTCAAGGACGTCGTGCTACGCATGGCTCCGCTGCTGGATACGGATGCCGAGCAGATGATCCGCGAGGTGAAGATGTTCCCGCTGCTCGAGGGAGCGCGGGGCGAGGAACCCAGAGATCTCGCGGCGCTCTCCGATGCGATCCTGCGGATCTCCCAGCTGGCCGAGCGGCATCCGCGGATCGCCGAGATGGACATCAACCCCTTGATTGCCAGGCCCCAGGGTGTCGTGGCGATCGATGCGAGGATACAGATCGAGTAGAAGGGGAAAAGGGAAAGGCACCGTCCTGCGTACCCTTCCCCTTTCCTTATTTCCCCCGTTTCCGGCTTCTTCCGTCTAGCGGCTTCGCTCGTGCCGGCCCCACCGTTCCCGCCGGGGGTCGCCTACGTCCGACCAGTCCTCCCATGGCTCGTATGCGGCCGCCGAGTCGATGGCCGATTTCGGCCCCGAGACCAGCGTGAGCTGATCGAGCCAGAAGGCCTCGTCGTCGCGGCGCGCCACCACCATCTGGCCGTAGTCCGGCTTCAGGTGGGCGCGGTGGTACTTCATGTAGATGTGGCGGTCGTCGATACCGAAGATCTCGATCTTGCCGGTGCGGTGTGACATGGCGAATCGGGCGCGCTTGGCGAGGCCGGAGACGCGCCGGTTGGCTTCGGTGAAGATGCGGAATCCCTCGACGATCGGTACCTCGTAGGGCTCATTGCCCGCTGTCGGCCGACCCTGAAACACGTAGTACTGTGGGCACCCGATGAACGAGAGCTCGCGGAACAGCGCCGCGAAGGTGCTCGGCTTGTCGTTTACACCGTGCACGACGGGGCACTGGTTGACCGTCTCCGCTCCCGCCTGCTTGAGCAGCCGGATCGCTTCCCGTGCCTCCTTCGTCAGCTCCCGGGGGTGATCGAAGTGGTTCATGATGTAGATCTGCGTCCCGCTGTCACAGAACTCCCGGATCATTGCGAGCAGGTCGGGATCGTCGATGAACCGGAACGGGTTGAAGGCCGCCATCTTCGATCCGATCCGGATGATCCGCACGTGAGGGACCGCGGCCACATCACTCATGATCGCGCCGAGCCTCCGCGTGGACAGAATCAGCGGATCGCCGCCCGTGAGAAGCACGTTGGTGATCTCTTCGTGCTCCTGGATGTACGCGAGGCCGGCCGCGTGATCGATCGAGGCGTCGTCGTTGTCGTTCATGAAGAGACGCTTGCGGAAGCAGTACCGGCAGTATGCCCCGCACACCTCGTTGACCAGCAGCAACGCGGTGTCGGTGTACTTGTGCTGGCACCCCCGGACCGGCGTGTAGCTCGCCTCGTTGCTCGCGTCGAGCTCGCCCCAGTCGTTGAGCTCGGTCTCCAGAGGAATGACGAGACGCCGCAGTGGATCATCGGGATCGTCCCAATTGATCAGCTGCTGGTAGTACGTGTTGAGTCTGAAGACGTAGCGCTCGGCTACGGGTTCGAGGCGACGACGCTCCTCTGCGGTGAGGCCGTCGAGCTTCGATAGGTGGGTGATGTACTTCACCCGCATAGGCCCTCCTATGTCAGCCCGGCTTCGGGAATTGTGGCTGCGTTACGCTCTAGGAATCCCTCGCGTTGGTGGCACCCGTCTAAGGTAGCCCGCGGTACGGCACCCGCCAACCAGCCGGCCTCCAACTCATTACATTACTTGGACTTGGCCATGCGGATCTTCCTGACAGGTGGCACTGGATTCATCGGCACGCACCTCGTGCGCGCCCTGCGGCAGCGCGGAGACGAGTGTGTCGTGGTGTCGCGGACGCCCGAGAGCCGGTGGAACGACCCGGGGGTCCATGTCGTGACGGCGGACCCGACCGAGCCCGGCGAGTGGCAGACGGAGATCGGCTCCTGTGACGCCGTGGTCAACCTCGCCGGTGCCAGGATCGTGGATCCCCCCCACCGCTGGACCAGCGCGCGGAAGGACGAGCTGCGCCGCAGCCGGGTCGAAACCACGCGGCGGATCGTCGAAGCCATCGAAGTGGCGGCCACTCCGCCGAGGGTTCTCGCGAGCGCCTCCGCCATCGGCTACTACGGCCCCCGTGGCGACGATATGCTCGATGAATCCGAGCCAGCAGGGAGCGATTTCCTGGCACGGTTGACGGCGGAGTGGGAGGCGGCAGCCCAGCGGGCATCCCAGCGGACGCGGGTGGCCGTGTTGCGCGGAGGCCTCGCACTCGGAGCGGACGGCGGCGTGCTCGCACCACTAAGACCGATCTTCAAGCTCGGGCTTGGTGGCCCGTGGGGAGATGGATCCGAGTGGTGGTCGTGGATCCACGTCGAGGACCAGGTGCGGCTCACCCTCTTCATACTGGACGGGTCACTCGACGGTCCGGTCAACGTCACGGCTCCGAACCCCGTCACGGTGCGCGAATTCGCGAAGGCACTCGGGCAGGAGCTGGGCCGTCCAGCCGTGGTCCGGGTGCCCGAGTTCGTGCTACGGGCAGCGCTGGGCGAAGCGGCAGACGCACTCCTGAGGTTGCAGCGCGTGGTTCCGCGGCGGGCGCTCTCAGCCGGCTTCGCATTCCGCTACCCGCGGGTGGCGGAGGCGTTGGCCGCGGTGTTCAGCGAGAGCGGCTGAGACGGGATCGGTGCGTGCGCCCGCCCGAAAACGAAACGCGGCCGCCCAGAGGGCGGCCGCAACGGCTTCAACTGCCTTCACACCGAGTCTCACATCTGTCAGGAGCGTCGCCGATCCTGCCCGCTGCGCCGCTCACCTTGCCGGCGGTCCCCACCAACGCGGCGATCGTGGCTGCGCACGCGCGACCCTAATCGGCGCTGTCCGGACCGCCGACGGGCGCCGGACCGTCGGTCCGCAAGCTTGCGGCGCTCCTGACCCGAACGCTGCTCCTCCAGCTGTGGCCAACCAGGTCGTGTGTCCATGCGGATCGCAGAATTCCTGTCGATATGGTAGCAGATTCCCAGCCCACTACTACTACATCAGCAAAACGCGAGCCCCAGAACTGCATCGAGCCGGGACTCGACCGTGCAAGGCGCAAGTTAGGGGATGCCTAGAAGCCGGGCAACCGCTTCTTGTCGCGCTGTCCATGGTGCGTGCCCAATCCGACACCGGCACCGAAAAGGATCGCCGTTCCGGCACCCACGAGGGGCAGGAGCCAGACGACCGGCGCGGCAACGACGGCTGCGGCCGCACCTGCGACGACGGGTGCCATTGGCTTCTGAACCACATCCACGAAGCGCAGCCGGCCGCGCACGTACCGACGCGCTTGCACGTACCCCCAAATGCTGACCGCCCCCGTTGCCACCAGACCGATGATCTCGAACATGATGTCCTCCTTGCGTACCAATACGAAACGTAGGGACGACGGGTTTCAAGGGGGGGACGGAACGGCGGGACGGCGGGACGGCGGTAGAATCACTCGATCCACCGATCCATCGATCCAAGCATTTGCATCCGACGGCCGCCCGATGCACGTTCGTACCGTCGTGTGCGGGAGGTAGTGATGCTGTGGATTCCGGTCATCATAGCAGTGTTGGTGCTCGGGCTCGTGGTGTTGTGGCTGGTCGGCGAGCGGGGCCACCTGATCCTGCCGTCGACCCGGGCGGCGCTGCGGAATCGGCTGAACGGGCAGCGTTCCAGAGGGGCTGGAGGCCTGGGCACGGGCATCCACGGGTACGTGTACGCGCGGTGGTGCTACCAATACATCCGCTTCGCTAAGCGGTACCTCTTTGCCTGGCTCGGCACCGAGGAGCGCAAGCAGTGGTGGGCAGATCACTACCACGGCAAGGTGCTCACCAACGAGCTTTCGTGCGCCATCATCACGCTGGACCACGACATCCCACGCACCGACCTCGATCAGATCATCCCCTACCCCACCGCACGCAGCATCCTGCTCAAGGGCCCGCCGAAGGTGGTCCTCATGGAGTGTCCCTGCCGGCTGGGGCAGGAGGAGCACTGCACACCGACCGAAGTGTGTATGGTCGTCGGAGGCGGAGACTTCGTGCTGGACCATCACCCCAACCGG
>JBDGYA010000154.1:0-3743 GCA_039584325.1 Gemmatimonadota bacterium | reverse complement strand
GATCGCGGCAGGCGTGGGCACGATCATGCCCTCATACAGTAGCTGGAACGGTGTGAAGTGCTCGGGCAGCCGACGGCTGCTCACCGAGATCGTGAAGGAGGAGCTGGGATTCGAAGGGTTCCTGATCTCCGACTTCAAGGCGATCGACGAGTTGCCGGGCGACTACAAGAGCGACGTCGAAACGTCGATCAACGCCGGCATGGACATGGTGATGGTGCCCGACCGATATGAGCTGTTCTTCAATACGCTAAAGGAATTGGTGGAGGAGGGCGCGATCCCGATGGAGCGAATCGACGACGCCGTTCGGCGGATCCTGCGCGTCAAGTTCGCGGCGGGTCTGTTCGACGACGACTGGTCGCCGACGGCGGATCGGTCGCTCGAGGCGAGCTTCGGGTCGGACGAGCACCGAGCGGTGGCGCGGCAGGCGGTGCGCGAGTCAATCGTGTTGCTCAAGAACGATGGCGATGTGCTGCCGCTCGCCAAGGATGCAGCGAGGATCCACGTGGTCGGGCCGGGTGCGGACGACATCGGCATGCAAAGCGGCGGCTGGACGATCGACTGGCAGGGTGGGATGGGTGCCATCACCGAAGGGACAACGATTCTCGCTGCGATCACGAAGGCGGTTGCGGAAGGGACCGAGGTCACGCATTCGGACGACGGGACGGGTGCTGAAGGAGCGGATGCCGTCGTCGTGGTCGTCGGCGAGCAGCCCTACGCCGAGATGTACGGTGACGATCTGGATCTCGAGCTGAGCGATGACGATCGGGCTATTGTCTCGGAAGCCGCCGCGGCCGGCGCGCCGGTCGTGACACTGTTGATCTCTGGGCGGCCGCTGGTCATCACCGAGGCACTCGAGGCGAGTGACGCGTTCGCGGCCATCTGGCTGCCGGGCACCGAGGGAGACGGGATCGCCGACGTGTTGTTCGGCGACTACGCGCCGACTGGCACGCTCTCGTTCTCGTGGCCGCGCTCGGCGGACCAGCACCCCATTAACGTCGGCGACGAGGACAACGATCCGTTGTTTGCGTTTGGGTATGGGTTGAGCTGGTAAACCCCGCGCTGGACAGAATCAGCGCATCACGTCCTTGGGCGTCCGATCGACGTTGAACAGGCCCCAGTGTTTCTCGGCGCCCAGCGGGTTGGTGGGATCGCCCTTCCACGGCTCGTCGAACGCCTCGAAGAAGAACACCGTGGTCTTGGTCGTGCTCGCCCATTCCCGCATCTCGTTGAAGTAACGTGTCTGATTCGCCTCGCTGGCACGCTCGCCGAACTCGCTCGCGACGGTGGCCCAGCCGGCTTCGAAAACGACGAGGGGCTTGTCGCGAAGCGCCGCCCGCACGCTGTCGACATTCTCGATCGTGAACGACAGCCCTTCGTCGATCGTCTTGCCTTCCCACACCGGATAGCTGTGGACGGCCAAAAAATCGACTTCGGCCGCCAAAGGCGCGCCGTCACGGCTCCACCACACATAGTTGTCAGCCACCGTGACCGGCTGCTGGATGGCGTCCTTCACCTGACGCACGTAGGCGATGACGCGCTCCAGAGGAACCATGTGATCGTTCCAGTCAACCAGCGCCTCGTTGCCGACGTTGACGGCGACCACGATGTCGTGGAACTCGGTCGCCAGCTCGATGCCGCGCTGAACCTCTGCCTCGTTCTTGAGGACATTGGCCGCCAGCGTCTCGTCGGGGATCGGCTCGTTCAGCCAGGGGCATCCCTCGTGATTGCTGAACTCGGCGTCCAGCCAGATTCCCACAACGACCTTGATCGGCAGCGCGTGTTGCCTGATGAGCTCGAGTGTCTGCCGCGTGTTCTCGCCAGAGTCGTACATGCGAATCAGATGGAAGTCATGTGCGTCCAGCATCTCGAGATCTTCGAGAATCTCGTCGGCGCTCGGATTCACGGCCCCATCGCCGCGATCGGGGTGCTGCCCCTCCCGGAACCCGGAA
Organism: Gemmatimonadota bacterium; assembly: GCA_039584325.1. GTDB lineage: Bacteria > Gemmatimonadota > Gemmatimonadetes > Gemmatimonadales > GWC2-71-9 > JAOTVV01. The sequence goes on along the minus strand of JBDGYA010000154.1, from coordinate 1,794 downwards.
TAGGCGACGGCCATGACCTCACCGGCCAGCAAGCCGTCGCGAAACGCGCGCAGGTTCTCCGTGTCGTCGGATGTGTTTGAACATCCGGCCGCCGCCAGCGCGATGGCGACAGCCGCTCCCATGCGTTTCATGCGTCGACTCCTCTCAGATCTCTCCCAGAGCGTTGCCAAATCGTGGCCGTCCCGCATTTTCATCGGATGCATCAATCTAGCGATCAACGCCGCCTGCGTGATCCGGCCCGTCACGTGATCCCTCGGGAGTTTGTATGAGCCAGTACCGGTATGTCATGCGCGTCGCGCTCACCGTCGCGATGGGCGGTTTCCTCATGGGCTTCGACGCGTCCGTGATCTCGGGTGTCGTCAAGTTCATCGAGACGCAGTTCGACTTGAGCAAAATTCAGCTCGGGTGGGCCGTCAGCTCGCTCACCCTCACGGCTACGCTGGCGATGATGGTGTCCGGTCCGCTCAGTGACCGGATCGGGCGCCGCAGGGTGCTGTTTCTGGCCGCAGTCCTGTATGGCGTCTCCGCCGTCTCGTCGGCACTCGCCCCGTCGTTTGTCGTCCTGGTGATTGCCCGCATGATCGGCGGTCTGGGCGTCGGTGCCTCGCTGATCATCGCGCCGATGTACATCGCGGAGATCGCTCCGCCAAGCGTGCGTGGGCGCATGGTGTCGTTTAACCAGCTCAACATTGTCGTCGGTATCTCGGTGGCCTTCTTCACGAACTACCTGATCCTGCAATTCGGCCAGTCGGACGCTGGATGGGCGCAGTCGCTTGGGTTGGGCACATACAACTGGCGCTGGATGCTGGGGCTCGAGACGTTGCCCGCCGTGCTGTACTTCATTGGCTTGTTCTTCGTGCCGGAGAGCCCTCGCTGGCTGCTGCTCAAGGGGCGGAACGAGGAAGCACAGGAGATCCTTACCCGTGCCGTCGGAGAAGCCGAAGCCAACGAGGAGCTCACCGAAATCCACGCCAGCCTTGCCAAGGATGCCGGCAAGGCGAAGGTCTCCGTGATGGAGCTCTTCGCTCCGGCGATGAAGCTCGTGCTCACCATCGGGATCGTGGTGGCCATCCTCCAGCAGATCACGGGCATCAACTCGGTGTTCTTCTACGCCCCAATGATCTTCGAGCAGTCGGGCATTGGGACGGATGCGTCCTTTGCGCAAGCGGTGCTCGTGGGGCTCACCAACCTCGTGTTCACGGTCGTCGCGATTGCGTTCATCGACCGGATCGGTCGCAAGCCGCTGCTCAACTTCGGGCTGACCGGCATCGCCGTGTCGATGTTCGTGCTGGCATTCGGGTTCTACTCGGCGACCTACACGATCACCGGTGATGGCTTGGCGAACCTTCCGGCTGAGGTCAACGTGCCGGCCCTCGCCGATCTCGAGGACACCACGTTCGGGAACGACGTGGAGTTCAAACAGGCCCTCCAGACAGCCTTGGGTGACGAGCTGGCCACGCAGTACGAGTCCGACTTGATCAACGCGGCGATCGCGATGAATCCGTGGCTGATACTGTTCGGCATTCTCGGTTTCGTCGCGGCGTTCGCCGTGTCCATCGGCCCGGTCATGTGGGTGCTCTTTTCGGAGCTCTTCCCCAACCGGATCCGTGGGCTCGCCATCTCGTTCGTTGGCTTGATCAACTCCGGCGTGAGCTTCGGCGTGCAGCTCGTGTTCCCGTGGGAGCTCGCCAACTTGGGAAGCGGGACCACGTTCCTCATCTACGGGCTCTTCGCCGCCATCGGCCTGGTGTTCGTGATGCTGGTCGTGCCCGAAACCAAGGGGCGCTCCCTCGA
>JBDGYA010000071.1:0-13391 GCA_039584325.1 Gemmatimonadota bacterium | reverse complement strand
GGCGTTTCCGTCGACCATCCTGCGGCCGGGCGAGGAGTACCGCTCGACGACCGTGTTGCGGTTCGGAGTCAGCGAGGAGTAGAGGGTAATCACGAGGAGCATAGCGTCACCGGCCCGCCGAGTTAGCCCCGGGATCCAACTCCCGCAGCGACTCAGCTGTGCTGCAGCGCCTCGTACACCAGCGCGGCGATCGCCATGTCCTGCACGGCGACGCCGGTCAAGTCCGCGATCGTGATCTGATCCTGGGCGGTCCGTCCGGGCGCACGGCCCGCGACGACGTCTCCCAACTCCACCACGCGGTCCTCTGCGAGAACCTGTCTCGCGAGCGCGTGGTGGATCTCGCCGCGCAGCCTGCACTGCGCTCGGCTGTCCGCCACGACCACATCCGCCCGAGCGAGCATCGCGGTTTCCAGCTCCCGCTTCTCTGCGGTGTCCGAGCCGACGGCGGTGATGTGCGTGCCGGGCTGGAGATCTGCGGCCTCGAGGAGGGGTGACGTCGCCGGGGTCGTCGTCACCACGAGGTTGCAGGTGCGGAGGATGTCGCGGGCGTCGAGCGTCGTCTCGATCGTGAGGTCCTGTAGTGCCACGTCCGAGCGATATCGGCTCACCTGCTCGCTCCCGCGGCCCCACACGAGCACGTCCCGGCACGGCGTGACGTCCGTGAGGTACTGTAGCTGCATGTGGGCCTGAATACCCGTGCCGACGATCCCGATCCGCCGGACCTGCGCCGGCGCGAGGTGCCTGGCGGCGACCGCCCCGGCAACTGCCGTGCGCACGTCCGTGAGATGACCCTCGTCGAGCAGCACCGCGACCGGCTCACCGGTCGCCTGCCGGAACAGCAGCATGAGGCCGTTGCTCGAAGGCAGCCCCAGCGTCGGATTGTCGTAGAAGCCGGAGGCGATCTTCACGACGTAGTACACATCGCCGCGGAGGTAGCCGTACTTGATGTGCACGTCGCCACCCGGTAGCAGCAGCTCGCCGACCGGCGGCACTTCCGCCTCGCCCGCCGAATACCGCGCGAACGCGGTCTCGATCGCCGGGAGGAGATCCAGTGTCGGCAGCACCTCGACGATCTCCCGCTTGGTGGCAATCAGCATAATCGTCTCACAGAACCCGCCGCAGGGTATCCACGCCGATGTTGCCGCCGCAGATCACGATCGCCACCGTCTGTCCGGCGAAGCGCGCCGCGAGCTGCTCGAAGGTGGCTACCGCCACCGCGGCGGCACCCTCGATCAGCAGGTGATGCGCCTCGAGAAAACGCGTGAGGCTGGAGGCGATCGCGGCTTCGGTGACGGTCACGTACTCATCCACCAGCGTGCGGCACAACTCGAAGGTGATTGTACCTTCCTCGACCCCGCCGGCCGTGCCGTCGGAGAGCGTCGGCTCGGATGGGAGGTCGAGAATGCGCCCCGCGCGGATGGATGCGATCATGACCGCGGAGTTCTCCGGCGAGCAGGCGACCACGTGCGTGTCGTGGCCGGTCGCCTTCAGGTAGCCCGCGATCCCGGACACGAGCCCGCCGCAGCCGAGCGACACGAACACGGCGTCGATCCGCTCGAGCTGGCGTGCCAGCTCGAGCCCCACCGTTCCCTGACCCGCGATCACCAGCGGATCGTTGTAGGGGGAGACGTAGGTCAACCCGTGATCCGCGCCGTGCCGGCGCGCGTGTCGCTCGGATTCCACGCAGTCGTCTCCCCTGACCTCGATGGTGGCACCCAGCCGGCGGATCGCAGCCAGCTTGGATTCGTCGGCGTGCTCTGGTACGACGACCATGCAGCGTATCCCGACTTCCCGTGCGGCACGCGCCACCGCCGCTCCGTGATTGCCGGTGGAGGCGGCGATCACGCCGCGCCGCCGTTCGTCCGGCGACATCGCGAGGACGCGGTTCATCGCGCCGCGAGCCTTGAACGATCCGGTATGCTGCAGGTTCTCGAGCTTGCAGTACACGTCGGCGCTTCCAAGCTCGCTGAGCACGTCGGAATGCTGCAGATACGTCTCGCGGATGTACGGCCGAATCCGCCGCTCGGCCTCGTTCACCTTCTCGACGAAATCCATCGCGTCCTCGACTGCCTTCGCTCACCGCCACTCGGCACCGGGGGGGCGTGCCAGGCTCACGACGTAGAACGTGCATCGGTCGACCGCCGAGCGACAGGCATAGGTACGCCAAGAGCGACGACCCCGGCATCGCGGGGGCGTGCCGGGGTCGCCGAGGACGGACGGGCTGGCTGGCGTTAGCGCACGTACACCACGCGGACGGCGTGCGGTGGAGGTGCCCACCTGGCGCGGTGCCACGCTCTGGCATGTGGCGGCGGCGCGCGGCGGGCCCACCGGTTCACCACGAGGTGCGCATGCTTCCGGTGCCGCTTCACGCGATGACGGCGCACACCGTCGACATACACGACCATTGGCCGCCCCGCGTGGTAGGGCACTGCATCCCAGCAGTAGCGCGCACCGTCGTACCACTCGCAGTACCGCTGCACCGGCTGGACCACGGCCACCGGCCGGGTGCCGAACTCGGCGGCGATCCGGATGCCCGGTCGCTCCACACCGACGGCCACCCGCACGTGCTGTGCGTGAGCGACGCCGGCAGCCGCAACCGATAGTGCCAGCATTCCGACGAGGATCCGTTTCATGCGCACCTCCATGCGTGGGAGATAGTTGGTGACCACGCTCGCCCCCCTAAATTGCAGAGCGCGTGCCACAGTCGGGCAAATGCCTGTAAGTGGCTGTTAGATAGTGCTTTAATGCGATCTCGCTCGACCGCAGCCACCGGCAAAACGTCCTCTCCAGAGGACATTTTTCGGGCTTGTGGCGGGGGGTTCCCTGGGGTAGGGCTCGGGGCGACATTCGGTGGTCCATGCCTCACCTGCGCACCGTCTCGTGGAAGGACTCGGCCGGGGACCGTCCCGGCGGCTTTCCGTTCGACGTGCCGGCGATCGCGTCGCTCGACGTGCTCGAGTGCTCGCCGTCGGTCACGTTCTTCGTCGGCGAGAACGGCTCCGGCAAGTCGACGCTGCTCGAGGCCTTGGCGCTCGCGGCCGGGCTGCCGATCGTGGGGTCGCAAGACGGTGCGCGGGACCGCACGCTCGACCGGCAGCGCGCACTCGGCCGGGCGTTTCGGCTCACCTGGGCCAAGCGCACGCGGCGCGGGTTCTTTCTCCGGGCGGAGGACTTCTTCGGCTTCCAGCAGCGCCTCGGGCGGGAGCGGCGGGAGTTGGAGGAGCGGCTGAACGCGCTGGAGCGCGAGTACGCGGACCGGTCGGCGTACGCGAGGCAGCTGGCACGCGGCCCGGCCGCGGCGAGTCTCGCCGACATGACGCGCCGCTACGGCGACGACCCCGACGCGCGCTCACACGGCGAGGCGTTCCTCGAGCTGTTCAAGGGCCGGTTCGTGCCGGGGGGGTGTACCTCCTCGACGAGCCGGAGGTGCCGCTCTCACCGCAGAATCAGGTCGGCCTACTCGCACTGTTGCTCGACATGGTGGAGCGGAACGCGCAGTTCATCGTGGCTACGCACTCGCCGATCCTGCTTGCGGTGCCGGGTGCCACGATCTACAGTTTCGACGAGACGCCCATCGCGCGGGTGGCATGGGACGATCTCGACCACGTCGCGCTGACACGCGCGTTCCTGAATGACCCCGAGTCGTTTATCAGGAGGCTCCGGCCCGACGGCGCATGAGGCCGTGCAGGAAGAACCGCCCGGTGATGCCGATGGTGCCGTGCCACCCCAGCGCGCGCAACCGACGCTCCAGCGGCGCGGCTTCGTAGAAGACCTTCACCACACGAAACTCGCGTCCGTCATTCAGTCGTCGCTCAACTGCACCCGACCGATTCGGCCTGTGGTCCACCGCGCTGGAGTCGGCCGTGTACAGGCTGTCGGCGAAGAACACGCGCCCATTCGGGGCGAGGGCATCGGCCACGAGCTTCCAGAATGCGTCGAACCGCTCCTCGGGCACGTGCGACAGCCAGAATCCGAAGAAGATGAAGTCGTACCGTCGCCGAGGCTGCCAGGCGAAGGCGTCGGCGAGCACGAAATCCACGAGGGCCGCGGGCACCAGCTCCCGCGCGATGGCGAGTGCCTCCGGGGCCGCATCGACCGCGGTCACGTGCGTCGCGCCGGGCGCGATCAGCGCGGTCCAATGTCCGGTGCCGCACGCCAGCTCGAGTGCCGATCCGAACGGTGCCAGTGAGAGCAGTGTTCCCTCGAGTACCTCGAGCTCCGCGCGCCAGGCTGCGCGGTGATCCTCCCCTCGATCGTAGCGTCCGCGCCGGTCGTACCAGTCGTCGTACTCGACGGCCCGGAGCCGATAGTACTCGATCTGCTCTCGGAGAGGGTCGTCCTCGCCGCGCCGAGAGCCGGCGGACCGGCTCACGGGAGCGAGAACAGCGCGGCCCAGTTCGGGGGCAGGGTGTCAATGCCCGCGACGGCGATGAATTTCTCCGGCGTGAGCGGCACCACCTTGAACTCTCCCTCCGCGAGAAGCGCTCCGGACTCGCCGCGTGCCTGACACTGGATTACCATCGGTGCCGCGGGGCCGGCCTCGGACGCGATCTCCCCGCTGAGCCGGACCGGCAGCCCCGCAGGCGCCGGTCGGTGATACGTGATCCTCGCGGAGCGGAGGATCCAGATGGCTTTGGCATCCGACCGCAGCACCTTCGGGACCCAGGCGGCCACGCAGTCGAGCGCGGTGTACAGTGCGCCACCGTGCGTGATTCCGGGAAAGCCAGCGAGGTGCTCGTCGGTGTGCAGCATGCCGATCAGGCGATCGGCGGAGTCCGGATCGCGCCGGATCTCGATCTGCAATCCCCGTGCGTTGTCGTGACCGCAGCCGAAGCAGGTGTTGTCGGGCAGGAGGTCGACGTTGAGCAGGCCTTCGCCGGACTCCGGTGACGGCGTCACCGGACCCGCTCCTTCTCCGCAATGGCGACGAGCCGCTCCGCCTCGTGATCGTACGGGGTCCCGTCGAGACTGCCATGGAGGCGCACCTGGGTGAACCCCGCGCGGCGCAGCGCGTCTTCCAGCTCCACGCCCGAGTACGTCCGCACGGTGACGTTGAAGGTGCGACGCTCGCCGTCCCGCACGACGGTCCAGGTGTTCTCGATGCCGCGGAATCCGTCGATCACGCTGTGCTCTTCCAGCAGAAACTCGTCGCCGGACGTGCTGGGGTACCAGACTCGCTCCTGGTAGTCCCGCGCGATCTGTTCCTTCCCGAGCATCTCCATCACGACCACGCCGCCGGGTTTGAGCGACGTGTAGAGGTTGCGCAGGACGCGCTCGTCGTCGTCGCGATTGGCGAAGTAGCCGAACGTGCTGAAGAGGTTCAGCGCGACGTCGAACGCCTCGGGACGGGCGAACGCACGCATGTCCTCGCGCACGAGCTCGACGTCGAGGCCCTCCGCCTCGCAGCGGCGCCTCGTCCGGTCGAGGTATCGCGCGGTCCGATCCACGCCGGTGACCGCGAGACCCCGGCGGGCCAGGACGACGGCGTGCCGCCCGGGACCGCAGCCCAGATCGAGCACGGTCGCGCCGGGCTGCAGCGGAACCAGCCGACCGATCTGCTCGAGCTCCTGCTCGGCGAGGTCGTCACTGCGGAAGTGAGAGAAGAAGAACTGCTCGAGCGTCTCCCAGAATGCTTCGTCCTCGAACCAATCAGCCATCGGCGCCCTCGCGTGTGCAGTCCCTGCGGGTCAGTCCGTCTCCGCCCACGATTCGGCTTCGAAGCCGAGCAGCTCCGCATCGGCGTCCAGCCACGTGCCATCCGGCACCCCCGCCTTGCGGCACACACCTGACAGGAACTCGTCGCGCGACCAGCCGTTATCGACCGGGACCTGCGGGAGGAGCAGTCCGGATTGCCCGTGCCAGCGCAGCAGCAGTCCATGGCGGCCGACCTGCACGTCGTCGGGCGTGATCAGCTCCATGGGTGTGAGGGCACTGATTTCGATGCGCAAATGGGGCACCTCGTCTGGTTCCACGGGCGGAAACCGCGGGTCCTCGGTTGCCGCCGCGACCGCCATGCGCATGACGGCATCGGCGAGTGGCCCCCGAGTCCTCACCTGACCGACACAGCCTCGCAGCGTTCCGGTCTCACCGTGGCGCAGCGTCACGAACGCCGCGCGCGGTGCCAGCATCGCTCCGGAGCCGGTGGGGATCTCAGGATAGGTGCCCTGTTCCAGATACTTCTGGATGGAGCGGCGTGCAAGGCGCAGCAATGCCTGCCGGTCAACCGCGGGGATCGGCTTCACGGCAGTCGGGTGCCGGGGATCGGGTCGCTGGGGCGCTTCGTCAGTCATGCACCGGCTCCGAGGCAAGGGACTGTCGCTGAGAGTACGGGATCAGCGGCATTCACACAACAGAGGCTACGGTCGTAGGGTCGCGCGGCGGCGGCGCACGATGAGTCGCACCAGTCCGAGGGGAAGATTGAATCGCGGCACGCGGCGCATGTATGTGCGATACACGTCGCCTAGCCGGCGCACACAGTCTCGCTCCTCCAGTGCGGTATGCGCGTAGAGCGATCCGATGGCGACCACGCCGAGCAGGGCGGTGAGCGGATGTTGTGCCAGCAGAGCGAAGCCGAGCACCAGGAGGATGTAGCCGAGGTACTGCGGGTGGCGGACCACGGCGTACGGACCACGTTCGACGAGGCGGGACGTGTCGTAGTAAGGGGCCCCGGGTGGGACTCCGCCGTGCCGGGAGAGCAGCAGGAACGGCGGGAAGATCAAGAAGGCTGACAGGACGAGCGAGATGGCGCCGATCACTCTGAGCGGCACAGAGCTCCCGCGCTCGACGACCGCGCCGACAATCAGCACCAGAGCAGCGCTGACGAAGGCGATCCAGTCCCAGACGAATGTCGGACGCCCGTCTTTGCGGTCTCCAGGCGCCTGCGCCATGGTACTGCCTCACGCGTAGTAGTCCACCTTGCACCCGCACCCGTCCCACATGCGCTCGTACAGCGCCATTCGATCGTTCACGAACGTCCGCACCGCCTCCGCATCGCCGAGCAGCCGCACCACCCGCTCGTTCGGCGCCGGCTGCTCGACGGCGGCGAGGCCGTGCGCCGTGCGGATCACGAGGAGATCACCCGCCACCATGGTGTGATGTCGCTCGACCTCCTCCACGGCACCGGCCAGCACGTCCCAGTCCTGCCGTGGGAGCAGGACGATGCGCTGGTCTCGAAGTCGCCGCTCCAGCTCGCCGACCGTCATCGCCGGTTCCTCAGTTCGCAGTCCCGCTCCCACCGCACGCGCAGTCCACGCTGCCGTCCTTCAAGGTATCGCGCCCGAGTCAGGCACGCTGGAGCGTCCAGATCATGTAGGGGCTGGAAGCCGAGGTGAAGGGTGCGCCGTCATAGTCACCGAGCAGCTCGAGGGTCACGAGGCCCGCGTCGGCAGCCATCTGCTCGAAATCGGTCCGCGCGATGAGCACGAATCGCAGCGTGAGCCGGCGCTCGGCGATCCATATGCCGTCGGGGCCGGTGATGCGGTACGTCTGCTGGGCGACGGCCAGTCCGGACGATTCGAGACTCGCGGTGCTGCGTACCTCCAGACTGCCGCCATCGGGGATGGGGTATGTGCCCAGCAGTCGCTCCACACCATCCAGCGACCGGCGGCGGATCTCGGGATTGTGCAGCGTCAGCACGATCCGTCCTCCCGTCCGCAGTACGCGCACCATGTTTCGCAGCGCACGCTCGCGGTCCGCTGGCTCCGTCACCTCGGCAAACGACTGGAAGGGCAGCAGCACCAGCCCGAAATGTTGGCGCAGGGGCAGGGCGCGCACGTCGGCACAGACGGTCGCCGCTCCGAAGTCTCGGGAGGCGAGCCGCCGCAGCATCGCCGTCGAGCGGTCGACGCACGTGAGATGGTGCGCGTGCGGAGCGATGACCGCGCTGATCCGCCCGGTACCGGCCATCAGCTCGAGTACCGGACCATCGGCTGCTGCGACCTTGCGGACAAAGAACGGAATATCGGTGTCCACCCGAACGTACGCGTCGTACAGGTCGGCAATCGGGTCGTAGTCATTCGGGCGGTGCATCGTTCTCACCGTCCTTGGCGACGAGGCAAGCACACGCGTCCATCGTGCCGGGTCGGCTGCCAAGGGGTCATCGATCGGGCCCGTCGGACCGTGCCCGGCTCGGGATGTCACGTGACAGGATGACGCTTGTTCCGGCCGGCTCCCGTGCGGCGACGGCGACCATTGCCGCTGCGATGGTCGCCGCCGATACCGGCCGCACCGAGCGGGGCGCCACGGCGAGCAGTCTTTGAGCCAGGCGCTCGAGCGGGCGCACCTCTCCGCGATCGCCGGCGATGATCGAGGGTCTGAAGATCGCGAGTGAGGGCAACGCCATGTGCGCGAGCGCCTGCTCCAACTCACCCTTGACGCGGGAGTAGAAGAACCGCGAGCCCGGGTTGGCGCCGAGCGAGCTCACCAGCGAGAAATGCCGCGCTCCGTTGGTGGCGGTGTGGCGCGCGAGCGCGAGCGGGTATTCGTAGTCCACCTCGCGAAAGCGTTCCTTCGATCCGGCCTTCCGCATCGTGGTGCCGAGCGCGCAGAACACGTGATCGGCGCGCAGAACGTCCTTCGTGGCGTCCAGGTCGGCGAAGTCGACGACGATCTGTTCGATCCGGGGATGCGCGACCTGGCCGCCGAGATCCCTTCTCGTCACCACCCGTATGCGCTCGTACCGCTCGTCACCGAGCAGGAGGTTCAGACACTCGCCTCCGACGAGGCCGGAGGCACCGGCCAGGAGCGCTGTGGTCATGACGGCATCCCCGGAATGACGTAGAACAGCACGGCGAAGAAGTGCAGGACCGTGCCCGTCAGCACGAATCCGTGCCAGATCGAATGGTGGTACGGCAGCCGCCGCCACACGTAGAACGCGATACCGCCGGTGTACGCCACACCGCCCAAGATGAGAAGGGCCAGTCCGCCACGCGGCAGCGCCAGAAGGAGCGGTCGGATGGCGATCACGACCGTCCACCCCATGACCACGTACAGGACGACCGACAATACGGGATGCCGCAGCGCGCCGGTCTGCAGCACGATGCCGGTGATTGCCAGCACCCAGATGATGCCGAGCAGCGTCCAGCCCCATGGGCCGCGCAGGCTCACCAGGGTGAACGGCGTGTACGTGCCCGCGATGAGAAGGAAGATCCCCGCATGGTCCAGCCGGCGAAACACCCGCTTGGCCCGCGGTGCACGAATGGCGTGATACAAGGTGCTGCTGGTGTAGAGCAGGACCATCGACGCTCCGAACACGGCGCATCCGACGACATGCCACGCGCTTCCTCTGAGCGCGGCGAACGTCACGAGGATGGCGAGACCGGCCACGGCCAGCAGACCGCCGACACCGTGCGTGATGCTGTTGGCGATCTCCTCACCCGTGCTATACCGGTGGGCCACTGCCTGATCGGACATGCAGGGAAAGGTAAGCGTGCCGGTGCCGCGGCGAGCGGGCAGACGATTCTCCTGCAGGGCTGGAGCCCGGTCTACGGCTGCGGCTGTCTGCGGATGAGGAGACCGGTCGTGGAAACCAGCACGTCCAGCGTGGCGGGGCGGTCCGCCATGAGAAACGTGCCAGACCCGTACTCCGCATCGAGCAGAGGGGCGAACACCGACCACTTGCGGCGCAGGCTGAACATGTTGACCGGCTTGTCCGCGGAAAGGGAGTGCACGGTGCGCGTGCTGTCACGCTCGGAGTCCAATTCCACATACCGTCCGCCGACGCGGTCCAGCTCGTAGGCCGTATGCAGGCCGAGGACGTTGGCGATCGGCTTCCACTTGAGGATGTGCGCGTCCACGTAGATCTGGTCGCCCGCGAGCTCGTGCGTCAGCTGGCGGCCATCGGGAAAGGTGAACGTCGCGACGAAGCGCTGCGGCCCGGTCGGTCGGACCTCGACGGTCGCAGCGAGCTGCTCGCGCGTCAGCGCGCGATAGCCCTGCGTGGCCACGGTGATCGTGCCCATCAGGGCCGCGAGGGCGAAGAGCAGGAGCGCCACGGTCAGGCCGGTGGCGAAGCCGAGCAGGCGCCGACGCTTCAGGGCGACGACGCCTGCGAGCAGGAACCCGATCGCCAGTGTGGCGGTGACGAACGCGACGATCAGGAGGGTTGAAGACATGTCACTCCGTCGTCACGCGGCACCGGCTGCCGCACCGGCCTCGCGATAGATCCACCCACCCACCAGGGCGGCGATGACTATTTCGACGATGCCGATCACGCCCCACGTGACCAGCATCGAACCCGGATACAGGCCCAGCATCTGATAGCCCAGGAGGGAGAACAGGTACGCGCTAATCCACATGACCACCGCGACGATCACGGCCGTCTTCGGACCCGGCCCGAACCGCGGGCGCGCCGCGGCGTACAGGAAGATGAGCACGAGTCCGGCAATCAGGCTCACTGCCAATGTGAAGATCACGGTCCACGCACTCATCTCCATGGCGGCGAGGTTATGTGCCTCGAGCGCGACTTCCATGTCGTCCATGTACAACACGCTCGCGGCACCTTCGATCACCCACATGATGAGTCCGGCCACGACGCCACCGCCGAGCCACCGCCCGGTGTTGATGCCCCCCATCGTGCGCTCCTTTCGGAAATGCCCCCGGGTGTGTACGCCTCCGTGTTCCCGGCACCCGAGCTGAGCCGCGCACCGAGACCCCCGGAACGCGCAATTTCCCTCCATCGGAACGATCCAACGTGGGGGATGGACACCACCTTGGCAAGCGGGCGACGGTGGGCTCAGGCGGCCGGGTCTTCCGGCGGCAGCGCATCGGCGAGCATCGTCATCAGCTCCTCGACCGGCGGTACCCGCCCCTGGAACAGCAGCGTGTCGTCGATCCCGAGCGCGGGTGTACGCATCACGCCGGCGTCGGCGATGGCGCCGACGTCGGTCACCTTGCTGATCGCTATGGCCTGCCCCAGGCCCGAGACTGCCTCACGCGCGTGGCGCTCGAGCCGCTCGCAATTGGCGCAGCCCGGTCCGTAGACTCGCAGTTCCATGTTCCCTCCTCTCCCCCGATCCCCGAGCGCTCGCCCCTGATCAGGCGGCGATCGCTCCGTAGAGGATGCCCGTCACCGTGGCCATGACCACGGTGAGTCCGATGAATACCAGCGTCTTCTTCGTGCCCATGATGCTGCGGATGACGAGCATATTGGGCAGCGAGAGAGCGGGTCCTGCCAGAAGCAATGCGAGCGCCGGTCCCTTACCCATGCCGCTCGCCAACAGTCCCTCCAGGATCGGCACCTCGGTGAGTGTGGCGAAGTACATGAGCGCACCGGCCGCCGACGCAAACAAGTTCGCGCCGATCGAGTTGCCGCCGACGGCACCGGCGATCCAGGCGGCCGGAATCAGTCCGGTCTCCCCCGGGCGTCCGAGGAACAGACCGGCGGCGAGAACGCCAAGGAGCAACAGGGGGAGAATTTGCTTCGCGAATGTCCATGACGATGCGAACCACTCCTCCAGCTCGCCCCCGCGGCGTAGGCTCACCGCCGAGAGCCCGACGACGCCGGCGGTGAATGGCACGGCCGGATGCCCGGTGAACGCGACCCCGGTGCCGGCGACTGCGGCGCTCGGCACCGCCAAGGCGCGCCATGGCAGTCCGAACCACGCGATCAGGACGGCAGCGAGACCGACGGCGGAGAGTCCGGTGAGCCACCACTTCGCGGTGTACACGGCCGCGAAGAACCCACCGGATGCGTTGGGGCTCCCCCAGTTGGCGAACACGAGAATCGCAACCAAGAACCCGAAAAACAGGCCGTTCTGCCAGAGCGGGCGTCCGTGGGCAGGTGCAGGCGAAAGCTGTACGGTCCTTCCCTTCGCCCGCTCCTCCCTGCGGAACACGAGCGCCATGAGCGCGCCGATCACGATGCTGAACATGACGGCCCCCACAGCCCGAGCGACTCCGATCTCGACGCCGAGCACGCGTGCCGTGAGGATGATGGCGAGGACGTTGATCGCAGGACCGGAGTAGAGAAAGGTGGCGGCCGGCCCGAGTCCCGCACCCCGCTTGTAGATCCCGGCAAAGAGTGGGAGCACAGTGCACGAGCAGACGGCCAGGAAGCTGCCGGACACCGACGCGACACCATAGGCGATCGCCTTGTTGGCCGCGGGCCCCAGATACCTCAGGACCGCTTCCTGGCTCACGAAGACGCCGATCGCGCCCGCGATGAAGAACGCGGGAACGAGGCAGAGCAGGACGTGCTCCCGGGCATACCAGCGCGCGAGTGCGACCGACTCGATCACGGGATCCGGCACCCATGCCGCCGATGCGAGCGCATCGATCGGGAAGTGGTAGATCAGCAGGAATCCACCGACGAGCAGCGCTGCGATCTTCCACTCGCGTTTCCAGAACGTCACCCTTCCCCCTTCTTCCCCGCCTCCGACGGCGCCACCCCCGAGGTTCGGCCGCTACACCCTGCCGAGCGCGATCGTGTGCCGCTCCGCCTCCGCTTCCAGCACGCCCTCTACGCAGCTCTGCCAGCCTAGCACGCACGGGACGCGCAACGAGTAGAACACCTGTGTACCCCTCTTCTCGTCCGCGATGATGCCCACGCTTCTGAGTTGCGAGAGATGGCGAGACACCGTGGACACGTCGGCCTCGACCATCTCGGCCAGCTCCTGAACGCATCGTTCCCGCTCGGCGAGCTGATCGACGATGAAGAGCCTGGTCGGGTGGGCTAGCGCCTTCATAATCCTGGCACGGACCTCGTAACGGGCACGGATGACACAATTCACGATGTATCCTCACCAAACAATCTATTTGGCAAAATAGCCAAATAGTCACGAATGACAAGGGCACTGTTTCCGGCTGCCGAACCGAAATTGCCGGATCGCTGAGACGAAGCTACAATTCGCGAACTTACGAAATGGCTGCTCTCGAAACCTGTACCCGTCGCCACAAAGCGCTGGCGAACCCCGCTCGGCTGCGCATCATGGCAATGCTCGAGAATGGCGAGCTTTGCGCGTGTCAACTCATTGCCGTTCTTGGTCTTGCGCCCTCGACCGTGTCTCGACACGTCGCCGAGTTGCGTTCGGCCGGGCTCCTGACTGAGCGCAAGGACGGCCGGTGGGTTCATTACGCGCTGGCGGCGGGAATGGAGATCGATGCCGTGCTGGAGCCGATCCGGCGCGACTTGCGTGAGGATCCGCAGATCTGTGCGGATCGGGAGCAGGTGGAGCGGTTGCGCACGGTTGCCGTCGAGGTCCTGTGCGAGGCGGGCCGCGACCTGACACGGTTGACTGAGATGAGTGAGGTGCGGGATGGGTGAGCGTACGGGGTCACGCAAGCGAATGAACGTGTTCGAGCGGTACCTGAGCCTGTGGGTCGCCGCCTGCATGGTGCTCGGCGTCGTCATCGGCAAGACGGCGCCCGACCTGATCGGCCATCTGCGGGGGCTC
>JBDGYA010000070.1:0-17001 GCA_039584325.1 Gemmatimonadota bacterium | reverse complement strand
AGCAGCACGAGCACGAGCGACATCCCGCCCAACCCAAACGTGTGCGTATACGCCAGGCTCTTGGCCGGCACTCGCACGGGCCGGAAGTGCAGGACGAAGTTGTTGACCACCGCCCACTTGCGCTCCTGATCCGTGCGCGCGGCGATTGGCCGGCGGAAGATGGAGCGCCAGATGCGGCGATGCAGCGACTCGGTGTCTCTCACCGGGGAGATCTTCCAGTGAACATGCCGTGAATCTAGAACGAGGTCCACCAGCGGCAAACGGTGGTTCGAGAACGCGACAGATCCCGCGTCATGGAGAACTGCCCCGACAGCAGTCGCAATGCCCCGACCCAGTCAGCACGGTTTCGATGAGGTGTGATCCCACTGCGGGTGGCATTGTGGCCGAAACATGCGGACACTTGGCCAACACATCGAGAGTTGTGTAGATTAATGTGTGGAGGTCTACACATGGCGACCAATCTGGCTCTCGATCCCGAGCTCCTTGAGTTGGCGTTCGAGGTGAGTGGAGAGAAGACAAAAAAGGCGGCCGTCACCAAGGCGCTGCAGGAGTTCATCGCACGGCGACAACAGCGGAAGCTCGTGGAGCTGTTCGACAGCCTCGAGTGGGATCCTGAGTTCGACTACAAGGTCGAGCGGTCGCGCCGGTGAACCTGTTCGTCGACACGAGCGTATGGTCGCTCGCGCTTCGGCGGGACGTGACCCGTCGGGCGCCTGAGATCGCCGTCCTCACTGAGCAGCTCGAAACCGGCGGGCCTGTGTTCACGACCGGCCTGGTGCTGCAGGAGTTGCTGCAAGGATTCTCCGGCCCCAAGGCTCGGCGCGCGATCGCCCAGCGGTTCGCCGCCCTTCCACTCCTGCTGCCGGATCGTAACGACCACATCAACGCCGCCGAGTTGCGAAACAGGTGCCGGCGCAAGGGGGTGCAGGTGGGAACGATCGATGCGCTGCTTTCGCAGCTGTGCATCCGTCACGAGCTCGTCATGCTCAGCACCGATCGAGACTTCGTGCACGTGGCACGGCAGTCGCCGTTGGAGGTCTGGAAACCCTGAGACGGCGCTACGATGCAGGGGCCACACTCAGCGAATACTCCCCCGAGACGTCCGACTTGGGCTTGCCAACCCGGATGAAGGCCTCGCCAGCCAGCTCATAGCGCCGGCTGTCGACGTCCACGCCACCGTTCGTGGTGGTCGGGAGGAGCGGCCGGGAGATGTCGCCGGCGTCGTACATCTCGAGCGCTGCAGCGGGATTCGCTCGAGGGAATCGGAGTACGACCTCGAAGGTACCCCGAACCTCGGCCCGGTGCCATTGCAGTCCGCCAGGATGTCGGATCCTGCCATCGATCGTCACGGCCTCGGTCAGTTCACCGACGGGGTAGGCGTCCCTCGGGTGGCACCCGGCCTGATGCAGGTTGAGATCGACGTTGATGCCGAGGTGGTCGCTCATGGTGCGGTCCACGCGACCGTTCGAGCCGGCCAAGTTGTATGCGAGCGCGGCATGGTGTACGGCGAGCGGCGATGCCGGATCGATCACGCTCAGGAACACGTAGTCCCGGCGGGCGTGCGGGTCCCAGGCTGAGAACGTGTGGCCCGGGTCGCTGTCGGGCACGTGGCGATCCCACACATCGGCAAGCTCCTCGGGGAACAGCCCGTTCAGGTGCTCGAGCATGCTCAGCCATTCGTCACCGTCGGCTCCGGGCTGCAAGGAACCACCCTCGGTGCTCCGCACGCCATCCACGTTGAAATCGCCGAGGACGATTGCGTTCTCTCTGGCACGGCCGTTCGCGCCGAGCACCTCACTCACGAGGCCTGCCAGTTGCTGCAGTTGTAGACGCCGGACCTCGCGGGTGCGCGCCTGCTTCGCCGGCCGGTGGTAGTCGTACTTGGCCTGCATGTGGGTGAAGAACACGTTGATCGGTCTCCCGTCGCACAGCACGCGGACGTAGCCCGCTCCTTTGCCGGCCAGGCAGTCGGAGGAGCAGCAGTCGTCGTATTCGACGAACCACACATGCGGCCAGTCGTTTGTCGTACCGTTCGCGCTCGCCGCAACTCTCCGATGATTGTACTCCCCTGAGGTCGGCAGTGCCTCGAATGGGAGACGGCTCAAGAGCATGAGGCCGCTGTCCTCGCGCAGCACGCGTTTGCTGCCGATGTACTGCACGTTCCAGGGATACTCGTGCGCGAGCTGCTCGACGAGTACCCGCCGCGCCCGGCCGGAGAAGACCTCGGTCAGCAGGATCAGGTCATAGTCCCCGTCCAGAATCCTGCCAGCCAGCACCTCGGCCCGCCGGGCGTTGCTCAGGAGGTGCGGTAGGAAGCGGGCATTGTAGGTGCCGATGCGAAGCGCCATCTCGTACGGCTCACGGTAGTGAGGGATTTGAGGTGCGGCACCAGTATACACTGCCGGCCCAGGTAGTCCCAAACACACTCCAGGACGGCAGGAACACCGTGGCCGTGATGCTCGAGGATGTGGAGCTACGCCACAGCCTACCTCGGCGGATGGTATGGACTGTCCGGCGCTCCTGGCTATCATTTGCCAGCGGAGCGACGACGAACGGACCGACGAATCAAGGAGCACCCATGATCAAGGCACGATTCCTCATCCTGCTGATGGCCGTCTTGCCGCCGTCAGCAGCCCTGTCACAGGACCGTCAACCGAACATCGTGCTCGTCTTCATGGACAACCTCGGTTGGGGTGAGCTGGGGGTGTACGGTGGGGGGATCATCCGCGGGGCGCCCACGCCGCGCATCGACCGACTGGCTGCCGAGGGTATGCGGCTGCTCAACTTCAACGTGGAGGCGCAGTGCACGCCGAGCCGCGCGGCAATCCTCACGGGACGCTACGCCATCCGCACCGGCAACGCGACCATCCCCATAGAGACGCCGGTGTACGGACTCACCCAGTGGGAGTACACGATGGCCGAGATGCTCTCGGACGTCGGCTACACGACCGGGATGTTCGGCAAGTGGCATCTGGGTCATACGGAGGGCCGGTTCCCCACCGATCAGGGGTTCGACGAGTGGTATGGGATTCCCAACTCGTCCGACGAGAGCGCCTGGCCCGACGATACCCGCTTTCGTCCCGAGTCCCATCCGTTCGCGCGGGCGGAGTACGTCATGGAAGGTCGCAGGGGTGAAGTGCCACGGGACGTCGAGATCTACGATACCGAGGCGCGTACCCTCATCGATGGCGAGCTGACCGACCGTTCGATCGACTTCATGGAACGGCAGGTCGAGGCCGACAACCCGTTCTTCCTCTTCATTCCCTACACGCAGACCCACATGCCGGTCTACCCGAGCCCCGAGTTCAAGGGTGCGACCGGCAACGGCGACTTCGCGGACGTGCTCGCGCAGACCGACGCCTACGTCGGCCGCCTCCTCGAGGCCGTGGACCGTCTCGGCATCGGGGACAATACGATCTTCATCTTCTCGTCCGATAACGGTCCCGACCCCACGGTCCCGCATCAGAGTTTCGCCGGGCCGTGGAGCGGTAGCTACTTCACCGGTCGTGAAGGTTCACTGCGAGTGCCATTCATCATGCGCTGGCCTCACCAGGTACCGGAGGGAGCCAGGTACCGGAGGGAGCGGTCAGCAACGAGATCGTTCACGAGATGGACCTGTTTCCCACCATCGCCCGTATCGTTGGCGGCAGGGTGCCGGACGATCGCATCATCGATGGTGTCGACCAGCTCGACTTCTTTGCGGGTCGCCAGGAGACCTCCAACCGCGAGCACGTCATCGTCTACGTCGGCAGTGAGCTCTACGGCATCAAGTGGCGCAACTACAAGATGATGAGCAAGGAGATCGACAGGGCGTTCGCGGACCCCACGCGAGAGTTCGGCGTGCCGCTGATCTACGATCTGCACACCGATCCTCGGGAGGAGACCCCACTCCACTCGCAGTGGTACTACAGTGGGTGGATACGCTGGCCTGCCGGCGAGTACCTGGTGCGCCACATCGCATCGTTCCAACAAGAGCCACCCATCAGGCCAGGCACTGCTGATCCGTATGTTCCGGGCGGTAACTGAGGAGGAGCGTCACGATAAGGTCGGATGTAGTCAGTTCGCTGCGCACGAAGAGCCGAGGAGGTACAGCCCCTCGGCTCTTCGTCTACCCGTCGAATACGCCTGCCACTACAGCCGCCGGCGACGCGGCGACGGATGGCGCTAGGTGACCCTCACCCGGTAGAAGATTGCGTACAGCGTTGGCACCACCACCATGGTCAGCACCGTCGCCACGCCGAGACCGAACATGACGGTGACGGCCATCGAGACGAAAAACGCATCCGGTACCAGCGGCAACATACCGAGGATCGTTGTTGCCGCTGCCATGCCCACCGGCCTGAGGCGGCTGACCGCCGCTTGGAGGATTGCCTTGAAATCCTCCAGCCCCGCCTTGCGCTGTGCGTTGATCTCGTCGATCAGCACGATCGCGTTCTTGATCAGCATACCCGTCAGGCTCATGAAGCCGAGTAGTGCCATGAACCCGAAGGGCTGGCGGGTGGCGAGCAGTCCCAACGTGACGCCGATGAGTGCCAGCGGTACCACGAGCCAGATGACGGCGGTCTGCTTGAGCGAGTTGAATAGTCCGATCGTGATCAGCACCATGAGGAGCACAAACACCGGGAAGGTGGCCGCCAGGGAGGCCTGTGCCCGCCGGCTGTCCTTGTACTCACCCCACCACTCGAGCGTGTAACCATCCGGCAACTCGATCGCTTCGACCAGTGGCCGCATCTTGGCAAGCATGGGTGGTGCCTCACCCACCCGGGGGTCGGCGAGCACTTTAATCGCCCGCTTCCGGTTCATGCGGATGATGATCTCGTCTTCCAACGTCGTCTCGAAGTCCGACACGACCTGCCGCAGCGGAATCGCCCTGCCGGCTGTCGGGCTGAAGATCTGGATGTTCTGGATGCTGCTCACGTCGGCGCGCTCGGCAGCCGGCGCCCGCGCGATGATCGGAAGCAACTCGTCGCGTTCCCGGTACACGCCGAACGTTGCGCCCTCGAAGCCACCGAGCAGTTCAGTCGCGATGTCGGTGCGCGTGATGCCCGCGAGATTGGCCTGCTGCTCGGCGATCACCGGACGCACGACCTTCACCCGCTCGCGCCAGTCGGTCTTCACGCCGAACAGGTTGGGCTCGGCTCGGAAGATCGCTTCCGCCTGCCCTGCGAGGCCGCGGAGCACGTCCGGATCGGGCCCGAAGAATCGAGCCTGGATCTTGCCCGGCTCGCCGGGACCCAGAATGAACTTCCGAGTCTGCACCACGGCGCCGGGATAGGCTTCCTCGAGGTACCGCTGGAACGTCAGCAACATCCCGTCGATCAGGCGGTAGTCGTCCACATTCACGAAGAACTGCGCGAACGCCGAGTTCTCCTTCTCGGGGACGTAGGTCAGCAGGAATCGCATCGCGCCGGCACCGATGACCGACCCGACCCGCGTGACACCCTCCTGCTCGAGCAGCCACTGCTCGATCTCGGCGACGTCGCGCTCGGTGGTGGTGATGTGCGTTCCCTGCGGCAGCCAGTAGTCGATCATGAACTGCGGGCGTGTCGAGTTCGGGAAGAAGCTCTGCTCAACCCTCCCGAACCCGACCAGCGATGCAACGAAGACTCCCACGACCACGATCATGGTGATCCAGCGCAGTCGGATGGCGCCACCCAGGAGACCGCGGAACTTGGTGTAGAAAGTGCCGCCGTAGGGGTCCTTCGCCTCCTCGCCCGGCTTCGGCAGCTTCGGCTTGAGCACCATGATTCCGAGGAGTGGTGTGACCGTGACTGCCGTGACCCAACTCAGCATCAGGGAGATGAGGATGACGGTGTACAGCGAGCGCGTGTACTCCCCGGTGGCGTCCTGTGAGGTACCGATCGCGGCGAACGCCAGGACGGCGATGATCGTCGCCCCCAGCAGCGGCCACGCCGTCTGTTGCACGGTGTCGATGGCCGCCCGGACCTTCTCTACCCCCTGCTGCATCTTCACCAGCATACCGTCGACGACCACGATCGCGTTGTCCACGAGCATACCGAGTGCGATGATCAGCGCGCCGAGGGAGATGCGCTCGAGCATCACGCCCATGCGCGGCATGATGATGAACGATCCCGCGATCGTGAGGAACAGGATGAAGCCGATCAGCAGTCCGGACCGGAACCCCATGAAGAAGAGGAGCACCACGACGACGATCGCCACGGCTTGAAGGAGACTGACGAGGAAGCTGTTGATGGCCGTCGTCACGGCTTCGGACTGCAGGGCGATGACGCCCACCTCGATACCGAGCGGAATCTGGGGCCTGAGCTCGCGGAACCGTTGGGCCACCGCCGCGCCCATCGTGACGACATTGCCGTCGGGTACGGTCGAGATGCCGACCCCAATGGCAGAGCTGCCATTGAACCGAATGAGCTGCCTCGGTGGATCGCGGTAGCCTCGACGGATCGTGGCGATGTCCCGCAGGTAGATCTGTGCTCCGCCCGGCTGGCCGCTGATGTACAGCGACTCGAAGTCGTCGAGGGAGTCGAACAGCCCGGTCGGATCGATCGCGATGAAGTCGGGGCCTACCTGTACGCGGCCGGCCAGGGAGGCAAGGTTCTTGGACTGCAGGCTCGCGGCGACCGCCGCCATCGAGATACCGAGCTGCGACATGCGGTCCCGGTCCAGCTCCACATAGACTACCTCAGGCTGGTGTGCGAAGAAATCGACCTTCGCGACATCCTGCACCAGCAGCAACTCGCGGCGGAGTAGCTTCGCCACCGCGTACAGGTCGGCGTAGCTGTACCCCTCGCCCGATACGGCAATGAAGATCCCATAGACGTCACCGAAGTCGTCGTTGACGAGTGAGGGACCCGCACCCGGCGGCAGCTCGCGCTGGGCGTCGTTCACTTTGCGCCGCAGCTCGTCCCACACCTGCGGGAGTGTCTCCTTGTCGTATTGGGCCTTGATCGAGGCGGTGACGATGGAGAGGCCCCGGGTCGAGCGGGATTCGACCTCGTCCAGCTGCTTGAGTTTCTGAACGGCGATCTCGATGACGTCCGAGACCTCCTCCTCGACTTCCTGCGCGGAGGCTCCGGGGTAGGGCGTGATGATCAGGGCGTCCTTGATCGTGAACTCCGGATCCTCGAGCCGTCCCATGCTGCCGTACGAGACGATCCCGCCGACGACCAGGAAGACGGTGAGGACCAGTGTGGTGACCCGGTTCTCGATGCAGAATTGCGTGATCTTCATGAGTTGGGTTCCGCCATGTCAGTCCTGCATTCGTCGGACAGGGTCGCCTTCGCGCAGATTCGCTACGCCGGTGACCGCCACGAGGTCGCCATCGGCCAGGCCGCCGACGACCTCGATCTCGTCACCGAACAGGGAGCCCACCTGTACCGGTGCCCGCGTGACGGTCATGGTCTGCGCGTTCACCTTCCACACCGATGGTTGCCCATCGTCCGCGCCGAACACGGCGCCGGCCGGCAAGCGCTGGACCCCCGCTTCCCCGGGCGCTCCGGTGCGCCTCACGACCATCCGTGCCGTCATGCCCGGGACCAGCAGGATGTCCGTGGGTGCCTCGAAGGCGAATGCTGCCTCGAAGGTGCGCGTGACCGGGTCGGCCTGCGTCGCGAATTCTGCGAGCTGGGCGGGGAACCGCCGGTCGGTAAACGTCGAGACCGTCGCCTCGGCTTCGATGGTCCCCGGGAGCCACCCGGCATCGTCCAGCACCCGTCGCGCGGCCAGGGCGTCCGCCTCCGGAATGGCGATCACGATCTCCAGTTGTCGATCGTCGTTGAGGAGGAGCACCGTTTCCTTGGCGAGCACGTTCTGATAGGCGTCGACGAACGTCCGCGCGACCCTCCCGGCGAAGGGCGCCAGAAGTCGCGTATCGTCGAGCGACTTGTGCGACGCCCGGAAGCGCGCCTCGGCAACCTCGAACTGCGCTTGCCTGAGCTGCAGGTCCTGCAGCGTCACGGCATCCGCCGCGTACAGCTCCTGGTAACGCTGGAAGTCGGCGCGGGCTGCTTCGAGGCTCGCCGCGTCGGCATCGCGCTGCGCCTCGTAGTTGCGCGCATCGAGCCGGGCGAGCAGTGCTCCCCGTCGGACCCACTGTCCCTGTACCACCGGCATCTCGACGATGAGTCCGGGCACTTCGAAGGCCAATTCGGCCCGTTCCGACGCCTCGATCGTCCCGGGGTATTCGCGCACGCCGGACGCTCCGCCGAAGCCGATCTCGACCATCTTGACGGGCCGTGCGATGACCTCCTCCTGCGGTGCCTCACCGCCACAGCCGACCATGATCGCGCCGAGCATCGCCGTGGCGGTGAGCGCCGAGCGTCGCCGCTGTCGAGTCCCACGCAAGACGTCGTCGAAGAGCATGATGTCAACCCGTGTATCGTGTAGTAGTCGGTTTCGCATTATCGGACCCCGATCTCACGCAGATACGTCGCCAGTCGATCCACGAACTCCGCTCGCACGGTGTCGTCCATGAACAGATCCATGCGTCCGGCGGCACGCTGCACGAGCATGAAGTCACTGATGAAGTCGTACAGGGCGGTGGCGGCGTCGAGATCGGCGAAGAGTGCCGTGGTCTGCGCGTCGAGCAGGTTGAGAATGCCCGCAACTCCGCCTGCATACGCGGTGCGGACCAGCGCGAAGTTGCCCCCCGCCGCCTCGGCAGCCTCGCGCGCCAGCTCCAGTTGTATCCGAGACGAGATCAGCAGTTGCAGCGCGTCGCGCATTTCCTGATCGACGCGCTCTTGGGTGGCGGTCCGCTGATACTCCAGACTGAACAGGCTCTCTTCCGCCTGGGTCTTGGCAGCCGCCCGCGATCCGCCGCCGAAGATCAGGTACCTGGCACTCAGCTGAATCGACCAGCGCCAGGGGTCCTGCTCTAGGCCGGGGGTGATTCCGGATCCGGCCCCACCGGTCGCCAGCCAGTTGGAGACCTCAGCGCCGAGAAAGAACTCCGGCAGCCAGAACGCCCGCTTGGCGGCTGCCAGGGCGCGCTCCTGTCCCCCGATGATCGCGTCGAGGGCACGCAGCTCGGGTGAGGCCGCCAGCGCTTCGGCGACCATGAACTCCTGAAAACCCTCGTAGGCCCGTGGGTCGTCCAGCACCTGCAGCAGCGCGTCCTCCGCCCACTGCATCACAGGATCCTCGAAGTCGGTGGCGGGGGTCGCGAGGGCTTCGCGGAGGGGTCGATGCAACAGGCGTTGCAGTCTGGTCTCGGCAATCTGTCTGGTCGCCACGGCCACCACGACTCCCTGTCGATCTTGGGCGACCTGCGCCTGCCACCGCAGTACTTCGCCGGGCGTCGCCGCACCCGTCTGCCGTCTCACCTCCGCCAGGTCGAGGTTTGCCCGCGTGAAGGCCAAGTTCTCCCGCCGGATGCGTTCGTCCGCTTTGCGGCGTCGGATCGTCAGGTAGGCGTCTGCGGCCTCGAACGACACGTCGAGGCGCAGGGTGGCATAGTCCTCCTCCCGCGCCCGCTGCAGCGACTGCTGGACGGTGCGGTCGGCCCAGGCTCGATCGGAGTACACGACTTGCGAGAGGCCGACCGATCCGAGCAGGAGACGCTGGGGCAGAATGCCGAAGCTGGCGGCCGCGCGGTCTTCGTCGATCACGCTGCCGGTGAACGCGAGGTCGAGCTGCGGCAGGAGTCGCGAGGTGGCGAGCTTCACGTCCTGCGCCGCCGCCCGCACTGCTCGGTCGAACGCGGCCAGGTCCTGGTTCTGCGCCAGCGCCTCCCGCACGACCGAATCCAGCGTCATCGCCTCGGCTTCCTCGCTGATGGCCTCGTCGATCAGTCGCGCGTCGCTGAGCATCGTCCACGTCGGATACACCCCGATCGCGCGCGCCGTCCGCATGTTGACGATGACCTGCTCCTGCGGAACGAACGTGATCCGGAGCTGACCGGCCTCGTCGCCGCGGAGAATGTCCTGAATGGCGAGTGCCGTGAGGCGGGCGAGCTGGAAGATGAAGGAGTCGGGTCGCCGGCCGAGGAGGATGCCCTGTTCCACCTCCGGCTCGCCGAACCAGGACATGCTGGGCAGTCCGAGCCGTATCAGTCCGTTCGCGAGCTCGACAAACGCCGCGTCGGACAGCTGCGGCGCCGGCAGCACGTACACGGCATCGGCCTCGGCGGCCTCGATGGCCGCGAGTGTGGCCTCCACGTCGTCGCTGACCGGAATGGCCACGGCCGTCGCGCCGGCCTCCCGCACGGCTGCTCGAATGCGCTCGATCGAGGCGGGGAGCTCCTCGAGCGTCGCGGCACCGGCGAGCACGGCGAGGTGGTCGATGTCGACGACCTCAGCCAACGTCTCGAGGTCCCGGTTCTGGGGGCGCGTGAGGTAGACGAAGTTGGTGACTCCGGACGCCGCACCAGCTCGGGGGATGTCCTGCAGGGACGGGTCCAGGACAAAAGGCGCGACGATCGGTTTCGTCAGCGCCGGGTGCCGAGCGGCGACGTGCGCCGCCATTTGCCCCACGGCCACGATGATGTCCACGTCCGCTCTGCCGAGCAGTTGATCGAGCGCACCACGGGTCCCCGCGAGCGTGCGGTCTCCCGAGATCGTCGTGGCCGGGCCGATGCTGACGTCATATCTGCTTTCCAGGAGCGTGACCGTCTCACGCTCGATCAGGTCTACGAGGCCGGCAAACCGGCCGAGCGGCCCGTCGGTGAGCACGCCGATCGTCACCGGCGGCCGATCTTGGGCGCTCGTCGTCACCGGGGCAACGCCGCCTGCGATCGCAAGGGTCGAGACGGCGATTACGGATCGGATTGGTGCAAGAACCTTCGATCGCATGGAGGCTTCCGTTTCGGGTCGTCGGAGCATTGTGGCATCCAGCCTCCGAGACGTCGCGACGTAGCTCGGCGACTCGCGCCCGTCCAATGTGATTAAACTCCGCCCCGGTCCAGAAGAAGGCCATTACACTTTGGTGTTATGCGGGAGCCCGTCTTCCGAAGCGAAACCGAGCGGCAAACGTGATCCGCGGGTACGGAGTCGTCAAGATCGGTGACTGCGGGCGCAGGGCGTGGAAACCGGAGGCCATGTTGGCAATGTTGGAAGCGTCATAAAGCCGGTCCGCTACCTTTCCAGCGATTCCCCCGCCTCCAACGCTCCCCTGTCGCAGGTCGTGGCGTAGACGACGGCGCGGCATTTCCGTAGATTGGCGATTCGGTAACGCAGGACGACCTCGAGTGCCACGTGTGCTCGGACATGTGCACGGGGGAGCTGGTGGTGGAGACGCCGTTGAGTCTCCGAATGCAGCCGAGAGGCGTACTCGGGCCGCGGCCTGCAGGCTGTGGAGCGCGCTCGTGGGGTTCACGTTGCGGATGCCCCGGAGAGCGGACGATGGTAAGGTGAGATCTCACAGGGGGAGTGGCGTCATGCGTCGAATCACAGCGTTGGCACTTGCGGCGATCCTCGCGACCGCATCGGTCGCCCAGGCGCAGCAGACGTTCGTGGCCATCTCGGGCGGGGCGACGACGGGCGACCTCTACGGAGGCGTGATCAACACCGATTCCCGATGGGGGGGCACTGCTGGGCTGGCCATTGGCTTCCGAAACTGGAACTACTTCGTCACCGAGCTGGAGGGCAACTGGGTTCAAAAGGGAGGCGGCGACACCCGGATCGACTACGTCGAGATCCCGCTTCTCCTTGGCGGCATCGCGCAGGCGGCGAGCGGCTTCGGCGCGCGGTTCTACACGGGCATCGGCATTGGCTTCCCCATCTCCTGCCAGTCGGAGTCGGCGAGCCTCTCGTGTGATGCCAAGAAGAGCACGGAGTGGGCCTGGCCGGTCGGCCTGCAGATCGGTCGCTGGACGGGTCAGAACCGGTTCTTCGCACTCGACGCCCGGTACTCGATCGGTCTGTCCGACGCGTTCGAGGCCTCGCTCGCGTCCAACCGCTCCTGGCAGTTCCGCGCGTTTGTGGGATTCCCCATTGGGCGCTGATGCACGTGAACCTGTCCAGCGTGTGCCGGGCACTCGCGACGCGTCAGGTGCGTCGAGGCCGGACGTGCGGTGGCAGACGGAAATGGGATCGGTAACTGTGGACGCAGCAGGGTACCGCGATGTTCACGCACCGTGTGGGAGGTGTCCCGAACCCGCTCGTAACCGAATCTGACAAGGAGACCCAATGCGTACTTCAGCGACCCTTGTGATTGCCTGCGCGACGCTGCTCGCCTCCTGCCAGGTGGCGAGCTTCGATCCCGAGGATCCCGAAATCATCGCCGCGATCGACTCCATCGTGGAATCCGCGATGACCGGAGCCGCAGCGGCCGACGCCGACCGCGTGCTGGCGATGGCCGAGGGTGAGGGTGAGCTGACGTTCCTCACGGGCGACGTCATGCTGACTGGCCTGGAGACGATTCGCGCGCGGTTCGACGAGACGTACTCCGCAATCGAGAGCCAGCAACAAACGATACTCGAGAAGCGGGTGCGGATCCTGAGCCCGGACGTGGCGATCGTGATGGCCGTGGGCGAGGGGACGTTTACCGACACGACCGGCTGGACGTCAGCTCCCGTCGGGATGGGCACCACGATCGTCTTCGTGCGCGAGGATGGCCAGTGGCGGGCGCGGCACGCACACCAGTCGATCGTGTTCTGATGTCGACCTCGATCCAGCGGTCTCGCTGACAGGGAGATCGCCCGGGCCCAACTGCGCTCTCATCGCCGGGCCTTGCGTTGCTCTCGGGATGACAGGTGCGGGCCGGGAAGCTGCGGAATATCCAGGAGCCAGTGCTCAGCGGCAGAATGACCAAGTACTACGTCATTCCACACTGGGATCTTGGACATTGAGTATTGGCTGTTCGACATTCAGTAGTGGTAGCGCGCCTGCAGGAAGTCCACCCGGTGGTCGCGCACGAGATACACCACGCGGTGTTCCTGCGCGAGCCGCCGGCTCCAGATGTCGCGACCCAAGTGTCGCAGGTGCTCCGGCTTGCCGATCCCTGAGACCGGGTCCCGCATCACCGCCTCGACGAGATCGAGCGCGCGCAGGGCGACGCGGCGATCAGTGCGCACCCACCAGCGGAGATCCTCCCGAAATTCGTCCTGAAACACGGCGACCCGTCTTAACCGCTCAGTGGGTGGCGCTCAAGGACGACGCGAGTCCGAGGTCATGCCTCAGATCATTGGCTGTTTCCGGCCTGCCCACATCATCCAATGCGCGCGCGATGGCGCTGAACAGCCTCCGAGCATTTCTGGGCGACCGCAGCAAATGGGCGGTCTCGAGAAGCGACGCGAGCTCGGCTGAGGAAATCAGGGACACATCCTCATGCCCACGCCGTTGAATCACGATGATCTCGCGGTCCTGTTCCGCCCGGTCGAGCAACTCGGCCAGGTGCTCGCGGGCCCGGGTATAGGAGGTTGCAGAGGTCATAACGCTCCCTTGATACTGTACAGGTAACCTGTACAATTACCGGTCGCTGGTCAAGCTCGAGCGCGCTCCGCGTCCGGCATCCGTGCGGCCTCGCGTCCCCCTCGGAAGCCTCACGATTCACGCTGCCCGTCGTCCGTTGTCCGGTGTCCGCCGTTTCCAGCGTGTCCACCGCTACCTTGCATAGCATGCCAACCATCGCCGCCAGCCGCTTCGACGCCGTCCTGTTCGATCTCGATGGCGTGCTCACGTCGACTGCTCGGGTCCACGCCGCCTGCTGGAAGCGAATGTTCGACGAGTATCTCGAGCGTCGCGCCGCGAGGACCGGAGAGGCATCCGAGTCTTTTTCCATCACGACGGACTACGAGCGCTACGTGGACGGCCGGCCGCGGTACGACGGCGTCCGGGCGTTCCTCGTCTCACGTGACATCGCGCTCCCCGAGGGGGATCACACGGATCTGCCGACCTCCGAGACGGTCTGCGGCCTTGGCAACCGCAAGAACGAGCTGTTCCACGAGCTGCTCGAGATCGAGCGGCCCGAGGTATACCCGGGTTCACTTGCGCTGGTACGGGCACTGCATGCGCACGGTGTGCGGACCGCGGTCGTATCGGGGAGTCGCAATGCGGGTGCGGTGCTCGAGGCGGCGGGAATCGCGGCGCTGTTCGAGACTCGCGTCGACGGCCTGACGGCGGCGGAGCAGAGGCTGGCGGGGAAGCCGGCACCGGATACCTTCTTGGAAGCGGCTCGACGGCTCGAGGTCGAGCCGTCACGCGCTGTCGTCATCGAGGATGCCGAGTCAGGTGTGGCCGCTGCGCGGGCGGGTGGGTTCGGCCTCGTCGTGGGCGTGGCGCGTGAGGGTGGAGAGGCCGCGCTGCGCAAGCACGGTGCCGACGTCGTCGTCGCCGACTTGGCCGCGCTCGATGTGACGGACGGGAACCGCGAGGCCTGACGCATGATTTCACGCCGGCACGTGCTGCCACCGGTCGACATCTACCCCGACAACGACTGGGCCATCGTCGAGCGACGGTTCAGTCCGGAGTTCGTGGCACAGAACGAGACGATCTTCGCGACGGCCAACGGCTACCTCGGGATGCGGGGGAACTTCCTCGAGGGTGGCCCCCTGTTCCAGTCCGGGACGTTCATCAACGGGTTCCACGAGACCTGGCCGATCCCCTACGGTGAGGAAGCGTTCGGCTTCGCGAAGACCGGTCAGACGATGCTCAACGTCACCGACGCGAAGCTGATCCAGCTCTTCGTGGACGATGAGCCGTTCTATCTGCCGACTGCCAATCTGCTCGAGTACGAGCGGCGCCTCGACATGCGGGCCGGCACGCTCGACCGCCACGTCCTGTGGGAAACACCGGCCGGTAAGTTGGTGCTGATCGAAGCGCGACGCGTGGTGTCGTTCGAGCACCGGCATCTCGCTGCGATCCAGTACGAGGTCACGGTGCTCAACTCGATGGCGCCCATCGCAATCGTCTCCAAGATGCGCACACCCGCGGGAGGACTGCCGACCAACAGCAACGATCCCCGGGCGACCCGCAGGTTCGAGGAGCAGGTGCTCCTGCCGCAGGAGCACCGTACCCGGGACGCCCGAGCCGTTCTGGGACTCACCACGTGCCGCAGTGGAATGACGCTCGTGTGCGGCGCGGATCACGTCATTCAAACCGAGTGCACCTACTCCGTGGACAACACGCTCCGCGACGATCAGGGTGAGGTCGTGGTTCGGATCGGGGCGGTACCGGGGGAGCGGATCCGGCTGGTCAAGTACATCACCTACCACAGCTCGCATCGTGCATCTGCCAGAGAACTGAGCGACCGCGCCGAGCGCACGCTCGACCGCGCGGTGCGGGACGGCATGGAGTCCCAGCTCGACAGCCAGCAGCGTTTCATGGAGGATTTCTGGCATCGGTGTGACGTGCAGGTCGATACGGGGCAGCCTCGGGCGCAGCAGTACATCCGGTTCAACCTGTTCCACATCCTGCAGGCATCGGGACGTGCCGAGGGCGGTGGGATTGGGGCGCGGGGCCTCACGGGCCAGACGTACGAGGGACACTACTTCTGGGACGCCGAGATCTACGTCCTGCCGTTCCTCGTCTACACGGCTCCCCGGATCGCGCGGAACCTGCTGTGGTTCCGGTACACGCAGCTCGACAAGGCGAGAGAACGCGCCCGAGAGGTGAACAACAAGGGAGCGCTCTTTCCCTGGCGCACCATCACCGGTGAAGAAGCCTCGGCGTTCTTCCCGGGCGGCACGGCGCAGTACCACATCAACGCGGACATCATGTACGCGATGAAGAAGTACGTGGAGGTGACCGGCGACCACGACTTCCTGTGGGACTACGGAGCGGAGATGCTGGTGGAGACGGCGCGCCTGTGGGAGGACTTGGGTGGCTATCCCAGCGGGCCGGACGACGAGTTCCACATCCAGGGCGTCACCGGTCCAGACGAGTACACGGCGCTGGTGAACGACAACGCCTACACCAACCTCATGGCGCGGCACAACCTGCGCTTCGCGATCGAGACGGTAGAGACACTGCAGCGTAACGACAAGGAGCGGTTCGCCACACTGGCCCGGCGCACGGGTCTCAAGAACTCGGAGATCCGCGGCTGGAAGGTAGCCGCGGAGCGCATGTACATCCCGTACGATGCCGAGCGACGCATCCATCCGCAGGACGAGAACTTCCTGGAAAAAGAGGTGTGGGACCTGGCGGCCACACCGGTGGAGCAGTTCCCGCTCCTGCTCCACTTTCACCCGCTGGTGCTGTACCGCTACCAGGTCATCAAGCAGGCCGACGTCGTGCTCGCCATGTTCCTGCTCGGGAACGAAATCTCCATTGCGCAGAAGCGGCGCAACTTCGAGTACTACGACCCCCTCACCACCGGCGACTCGTCACTCTCGGCGAGCATTCAGAGCATCGTGGCCGCCGAGATCGGTGATCTCGAGAAGGCGTACCAGCATGCGTTCGAGGCCACCGTGATGGACCTCGCAGACGTGGGCGGGAACGTGAAGGACGGCGCCCACATCGCGTCGATGGGCGGCACGTGGATGGCGCTCGTGTACGGCTTCGCCGGGTTGCGCGACTACGGCGGTAGGATCTCCTTCCGGCCCAAGAACATCCCACGCCTCAAGAAGCTGGGCTTCTCACTCCAGGTGCGCGGTCAGGAGCTGCGGGTGCTGATCGACGATGACGTCGTGACGTATACGCTCGAGCGGGGCGACGGCATGACCATCGAGCACTGCGGCGAGGAGATCGCGCTCGCGGAGGGTGAGCCGGTGACGCAGCCGGTCGAGAAGGAACTCACTGTCCAATAGCCAATAGGGAAATGATCAAGCGTTGCTACACCACTTGAACATTCCGCCATTGATCATTGGATATTGGCTATTGGCTCCGGTTTCTCCCCCAGCACGTCCTCGATCGACAGCACGCGCACCGGTCCCAGATCGAGTGCTCTGACCCCGTCTTCGATCGTCGCCCGGTCGCCGACCACGACGACGAGCATGGTCTCGGGCTCGATGTACCGACTGGCGACGTCGCGAACGTCTCGCTGTGAGATATCGAGCACGCGGTCGACGTAGCCGTTGAAGTAGTCGAGCGGCAGGTCGTAGACGGCGATGTCCTCCAGATTGCCTGCGATTCCTCGGACCGACTG
>JBDGYA010000153.1:0-3811 GCA_039584325.1 Gemmatimonadota bacterium | reverse complement strand
GGCCGACCGGTGGGAGTCCTTCGAGCACGACGGGCACACGGTCCTCTACCGCGAGGTTCCCTACAGCGGCCTGGTGGGTGTCACACGCACGGACACGGGGATGTTCGGGGTATCTGGAGCGGCCGACGAGACAGAGTTGCGGGAGAGACTGGGAGCCTTCGCAGGCATGCGCTGAGGGGGAGCCATGCCCGACGCCGATTCCGGTTAGCATTCAGCCTCTCCCGGTGTTCGACAATTCACCCGGGCAGGGCTGTATTGCCCAGCGGACGGAGCGACCATGATACGGACGCACAGGCTTGGACGTTCCGATCTCGACGTCTCGGTGCTCGGACTCGGATGCATGGGCATGTCCGAGTTCTACGGAAGTGCCGACGAGGCTGAGTCAGTAGGGGTTCTGCATCGAGCGCTCGAGTTGGGTATCAACTTCTTCGATACGGCCGACATGTACGGGCCGTTCCGAAACGAGGAACTCCTGGGCCGCGCCTTGGCGGATCGACGAAACCAGGCCGTTGTCGCGACCAAGTTCGGTATCGTGCGCGACGCGGATGGAGGCTTTGGCGGGATCAACGGCACCCCGGAGTATGTGCGCCAAGCATGTGATGCAAGTCTGAGCAGACTCGGGGTGGAGACGATCGACCTGTACTACCTGCATCGCGTTGACCCAGCAACACCCATTGAGGACACGGTGGGCGCGATGGCCAGGTTGGTCGAGGAGGGCAAGGTACGGTTTCTCGGGCTCTCCGAGGCGGCTCCCGCGACGCTGCGGCGCGCTTGCCAGATCCACCCGATCACCGCTCTCCAGACCGAGTACTCCCTCTGGTCCCGCGACCCGGAAGACGAGTTGCTCTCCACCTGTGAGGAACTCGGAATCGGCTTCGTCGCCTACAGTCCTCTGGGTCGTGGCTTTCTCTCGGGGCGGTACCGGAGCATCGACGATCTCGAAGAGGGTGATTGGCGCCGCATGAACCCGCGCTTCGCGGGTGACAACTTTCAGAGAAACCTGGATTTCGTCGACCAGGTGCGAGAGATCGCCCAGGCTCGCGGCGTGACGCCTTCGCAACTGGCACTGGCGTGGCTCCTTGCACGAGAGAACGTGACGCCCATTCCCGGAACCACGCGCGTTGAACGTCTCGAGGAGAACCTCGCTGCGCCTGGCATCTCGCTCACCGCAGACGAACTCGCCGCGATTGGGGCAGTTGCGCCCAAGGGAGTAGCCGCGGGGAGCCGCTACCCAGAAGAAGCCATGAGGGCGGTGGATGGCTAGACGGTCTGTCTGCATGTCACCATGCCCCAGCTACCCGAACCTGCCGACGCCGTGCGTGCGGCAGCGATGACATAGACTTGACTTCGTGAGTGGGCGTCGAGAGTTCAGGTTGGCTCTGTGCGTCAGTGTATCAACACCCATCGACGCCAGTTGACGCCCATTGACGTCACTCTTGGCCTCCGGAGCCAAAGGATTGGGCGGTCGAATCGCGGCAGGCGCATTTCGATAAGCCCTTGAATCACGATGGTTCGCGCAGCGAACCGGGATGGACGCTTAACGATGACAAACTTCACCTAGCGTCCCTCGCTCCGCCTGCCGACCTTGCGGCCGCCCCTCACACCAATGAGAGCTGTCTGTGTTTGCCATCAACCACGCCACCGCCGCACTCGCCATCAAGCGCAAGTACCCTACGGTCTCGCTGATCTGGCTCCTTGTCTCTGTGCAGTTCATGGAGTTCATATGGGTCGCGTTCAACTACCTCGGCATCGAGCGCACGACCACCGATGACGCCGTCGCCTTCGTCGGCGACATCCATCTGACTCACATGCCCTGGTCGCACTCAGTCGCGACGATGCTCGGTGTCGCCGTACTCGCGTGGCTCGTCTTGGGCAAGGGTTTCGGCAAGGCGAAGCTCGGGGCCGCAGTCGGCATAGGGATTGCATCGCACCTCGTGCTCGATCTGCTGACACACCAGCCGGACCTTCAGCTTGTGCCGTTCGTCTCTGTCCCGAAACTGGGCCTCGGGCTCTACGGGACGGCACCACTCGCTGCTTTCGCTTTCGAGCTTGGATTCGGGGTCTGGTGCTGGTGGTACTACGGCGGCGGGAAAGCGCTGCTTGCGGCGATCGTCATCTTCAACCTGGCCAACATTTCGATGTTCGCGGCGGCGATCCCGGGACCCGAAACGTGGCTCGCCCACCGACCCACATTGATCACGACACTCATATTCGCTCAGATCGTGGCTACGCTCGCGCTGGTCGGCTATTTGGCGCGAACAAAGGGTTTCTCGGCCGATCCAGAACGCGTCAATGTACCAACGCCCCTTGACGCCAGGTGACGTCCATTGACGTCACACCTCGCCTCCGGAGCCAAAGGTCCCGCGTGGACGCCCCCATTACCCCACCCCGCCAGACGCGTCTGCCAACGCAACGAATCGCGGCAGGCGCATCACAAGTCGAAGCCCCACAGTGGGGCGCTGGCTGGCAAGTGACGAGAAGAGCTGGATGCGATGCGCCCAGGGGTGCTGCGAGATGCGGTGATACGGACGTCGGGATGGCGACCGCCCAGTACGGCGGGGTGCGCTTCGTTCCGCTCTAGAACCCCCACGCGAGCAAATTGTCCACCAGCGGCTGTGGCACCAACTCGAGCGTGTTGGTGTCGCCCAGGAAGAAGATGTTGGCCGATGGCGAGGCGATCACCCCCATCACCGGCGTGCCGTCGGCGAGCCGGCCGAGGATCGTCACCGTGCTCGGATCGGCGGCCACCACCGCCGCACCCATGAGATAGGGAACCTCCCCCATGCCCGCGGTGATCGCGTGCTCCTCGAAGATCGTGACGGCGCCGTCCACCGCACCGCCGAAGCTCACGCCGAGCGATTCCGCCAACTCGTCGGTCGGGTCGGTCAGTCGATGATCGCTGAGTAGCACGAGCGTGACCTCGCGCTCGAGAAAGCGCCGATAGGCGTCCAGCTCGCCCGCATGGGGAGCGCCCCACTCCCCGGCCCGGATCACCGTGGTGTACTGGTCGAGTAGCGCCTCGGTGACGACCACGTTGCGGCCCAGCTCGTCCACCGTGTACCCCAGGGACCGCAGATACTCGGCAAACGCCTGTCCCTGATGCGGCGCATCGGAATCGAACGGCCCGGCTTGCGGAAACCACCACAGCCCGCCGTCGCGGGAGGCGTCGATCAGGATCCGACCCTCGCCACTCGGTTTGGGGCGGGTCGAATCGGGCGGCTGTCCGGTGCCCGAGTCCGGCGGAGCGACGGTGACCGTCCCGTCCTCGAGCGCGCCGGAAAACGGATCGACGATCGCGTCCGCACAGGCACCCAGGAGCAGGGCAGCAGCGGTCAACCAGGTCAACGGGAGAAGGAGTCGTGGCGCAGTCATACGGCCTCCACGCGAACGCGTCGCGTCGCGTCGCTCTCGATCCGGCGCGACCACCCCGCACCCGGAGCAGCCACGGCAGGAGTTGACGTCCATCACACGATTCCACTCTCGATGGGCGACGTCAAGCCGGCGTCAAGGTCCGGTCACCCGATACCCCGCACCTGATGAGGATTGTCGCGGCAGCGTGTCCGCCGGGCCGACCGAGCACAACAGATACGGTGATGTGCGACCTCTGGCGGCTGGCTCCCCCCCTGACTCCCGCTGCCGTATCTTCACACTCCATGTGCACGCTTCCCTCGCGACGCTCGTCCGTTCTCGACGACGGCTGCTCCACGGAGCACCGCGGCGACGGGGCGGCCCGGTGAGAGTCTCTCAGCGGGAGCTGACCCTTCCGGCCGTGAGGCGCGGCTTTCACTTGGTCACTGATCAGATTGAGCGC
>JBDGYA010000152.1:0-4388 GCA_039584325.1 Gemmatimonadota bacterium | reverse complement strand
CGAGAGTTCACGGAAGACGACAGCCAGTTCGTGACGCAGTGCTATCTGTGACAGCAGATAGCTCACCAGCTCGGTGCTTACGATCACATCGTCGTCCGTGTCTCCGAACAACACGACGTTATCGGAGTCGAGCAGCTCGATCGTGACAGCGGGGCGCGACTCGCCGTCCGGCAGGAGGTCCAAGAGCATGAGATAGGTCGCCACCGTCGTGGCATCGGCTTCTTCTTCGGCCGACAGTCGCTCGCTAGCGAGGATCATGATGTTGTCGTAACCACCTGGCTCGAGGTCTTGAAGCACGCGCGGGATGGCGAAGTTTGCCTGCACGTGCCGCACGGTCACTCGCCCTTCCCGTGATTCGTAGTGCTGCATGAGGTGTTCTCTGGTCTCGATCGGTGTGGAGGAGACCACGTCAACCTCGTGGGCATCGGTGTGATATCGCGCAAGTTCCCAGAGCAGCGGCGGCACCTTGCGACTCCAACCGAGAATGAGCGTTCGTCGTAGGCGCTCCCGACCGGGGAATCGCGGCGGCGCAGACGCCATTGGGGCTGGCGGCAGGCCGGGCTCGGCCGGTACACAGTCGGCGTAACGGCGTGCGAGAAAGACGAGCACGTCGTCTCGCGCGATGCGTGCGTCGGGGTCAGGCCTGAGATTTGGCGTTCGCTGTCCCGCCGGAATCGTGCCGAGGAGAACTGCGTGGGGAAAGCGACGACGGAGCTCATCGAAGCGGCCGGCGCCGAGTCCGTCCATCGAGCGTAGGTAAATCGAGTTGCGGTCGTTGAGTGTCAGGAGCTCCGAGTAGACTGCACCGAGGCCACGCTGCTGTGTGCTCTGTGTGATGATACGGCTCACGATGTCGTCCGCCGCGATCATCTCACTTTCTCCTCTGTAAGCCCTCTGTGCCAGAGTCACGCGCCCGATGTCGAACAGTTCCGCCACAGCCAGGGGCAACGGCGTGTTCCCAAGGGTTGCGTTTCTCGATATCGACAACAGCGTCTTGATGGTCATGGCGTCGACGGCCTCGGGGCGCGTCTCGCCGAAGTCGGCGCCCGGCAAGATCAAGACGGCTGCTTCGCGCAACGAGACACGGTCGAGATGATCGGCCCGAAGAGCCGTGCCCGAGCGTAGGAAGATGTGTCGATCCGACCACATATCGCCGAGCCGCTCCCGCATCTCACGGCGGATGCGCTCGTCGACTTCATCGACCAGCACGACGATGCGAAGGTCTCGCGCACCGACTTCGGCAAGGAACCGATCCAACCGACGGCCGGCGCCCAGGAGCCCCCGCACGATCGCAGTCGTCCGTGCCGTCCAGCCGAAGATGATCACGTGATTCTGCAGTGCGATTGGGGTGACGCCCGACTCGAGGTACGCGATCTTCTGGTTCATCCATTGGGTCATGATCGCAATCATGAGGCCCAGGAAGAGGACGTACCCGAGCACCGTGACCATCGTGGAGATGGCTCGCTGGGCAACACCCTCGTCGTCTCCCAAATACCCTGGATCGGACAGGCGGAGAAACGCCCACCAGATAGCCTCTGCCGCGTCCACTTCAGCTACCAGCCAATAGGCGAGGAGACCACCTACCACGGACGTCAGGACGATGATGCCCGCAGCCAGCAGCAAGCGCTGCCCGATGCCTCGCAAGACGAAACGTTCGAGCCGGAACGCGATCCGATCCCGCCAACGAAGGCGACCCGACGGGACTTGCCGCGGTGGCCTACTCATGCTGCTCTACCTGTTCCCTGTTCGCAGGCGCTGGGTCATCCATTATGACATGCACCGGGAACGGTTCCGTCACGCTACCAGTGTAGAGCGTTCGGTGCGGGAACGGAATTTCGACGCCATGTTCGTCGAATGCCAACTTGATCTCTTCGTTGATGGAGTTCCTCAGTGCAAGGAAGTTCTCGCGTTTCGCCCAGACGGAAAACTGCAGTTCGAGGGCTGAATCCCCGTAGCCCTTGTAGATGAACAACGGAGGCGGCTCCTCGAGACACAGGGGATTCCGGTCCGCGACGTCGAACAGAATCTTGCGGACACGTTCGGTGTCCTCCTTGTAGGCAACCCCGATTTGTAGGTCGACCCGGCGGATGGGGAATCGCGTGAGGTTCACGACGGTGGTATTGATCATCTCCGCGTTTGGCACGCGCACCATCAGATTGTCGAACGTGCGCAGTTTCACCGAGAGCAGGTCGATGGAAATGACGAAGCCGACCCGGCCGTTGACATCGAGTCGGTCGCCGACCACAAAGGAGCGTTCGGCGATCAGAAAGAACCCACTGATAATGTTGGAGACCGATGTTTGCGACGCAAAGCCGACCGCCACCGACAGGACGCCGGCTGCGCCCAGAAGCACACCAAGTCTGAAGCCCAGCTGGTGAAGCGCCGATGTGACCACGAGCACCACCAGCACGTAGAAGAACAACCGCCTCACCAGCACGGCTTCCTGCGCACTGACGCGACGCCGCAAGCCTCGCGCGGCAGCTCTACTTGCGAGCCGGGCCACGACCAGCCCAACAACGAGGATGAGAACCGCCCGGACGAGACCGAGCATACGCTCAGGTGTCAAGAAGTCTGACATGCCGAGGTTGCTGAGTAGTTCACTCACCGAGCTTCCTTGCCTTTCCTGAGGAAGAAGTCCCCGAAGGCATCCAACAGGAAGCCCCGCGACATCTTCTTCCGTGGCCCTGCGACACGTTGGGTGGCCGCCATCTGCGTCGGCTTGTCGTCCAGCGTGACGTTGGTACCTTCCGACGCCTTCGCGCTCTCGAGCGTGAGTGCCTCCGTCCATAGGTGACCGTTGTCGGAAGCGAACAGGGAGAGATATGGCACCGGGACTTTGAGCCTCTCGATGAGCAGCACCGACGGCGCGTGGTTCTGAATCCGCACGGCCGAGATGGCACGGTGGGGCCGCCGCGGGAGATGCTCGAGGTGAACCCTGGCGCTCGTTCGCGAGGCGTAGCACAGTTCACCGGTCATGGTGTCAGGGCCGAACCACGTGTCGGAGGGCCTCGATATGGGTATATCCACCAGCTCCACCTCGCGCCCATCGAAGTACACTCGAACCCAAAGAGGAACCGACACGTAGAGCGTCGTCTCCTCCATGGTCGGTACAAGGAATGGCTGGGTGGGCCGTACCACGACGGGGAGGTCGGGGAGTGCCGGCCCAAGGCGAAGTGACCGCTTGTCACTGTGGCTCGCGAACCGTGTGAATTCGATGTCATCGCCGGCAGGTTCCTCCGCCGGCTCGGCAATGACCAGCCGCTCATCGAGGCGGTGCTGCCCGCCGGCGCTCGCCACTCTCCACTCGTTTTCACCACGCGTGATCCAGAGCGTCGTGGGACCGAGTTGCCAGCGTAGGGTCTGATTTGCGGCAACCTCATAGTCACCCCACCAGCTGTCCATCGACCTTAGCCTTTCCCTTGTCTGACCAGATCACACGAGAGCGGTGGGATCATCCAGCCGTACTCTCGTCCAAGCGCCGCTGCTCCTTTTCCTTCTCTTTCGCCTGTATCTCACCCTCGATCTGCTCGATTCGCTTCCGCAGGGCGGCTTCGCGTTGCTCGACTTGCTCCTTGGTTTCCCCTGTGGCTTCCCGTTCATCCTCGTCGCCGAGAGCGCGGAGCGCCTGGTGCAGCTGCTCCTGCTCGGCGTACAGCTTCTCGATGGACTCTGCCTGCTCCGCCTTGTCGAAGGCGATGTCCTCAATGTCCTCCTCTTCAACCTCGACGTCAGGCACCGTGACCCTGGGAACGAACCGGGAGTCCGGTTCGTAGCGCCGCTGGTTCATGAGTCCCGGTGACGCGATCTCCATGCCCGCCCCGTGCAGGGTGTCGAGCACCGACCTGCGCAGTTGCGAGGTCTTGGTCACGAGTTGAGACGCATCCTCGAGCAGCCCATACACGCGGTAGCCGATGGCGTGATCCATCAGGTCCTCTACTATGACGAACACCTCGGTCAGGTCACACTCCTCCGCCGCCCGCTTGAGCGCCGCCTCCACGGTGCCGCGCGGCTCGTCGTAGCCGATCGACACCGACGCGGTGACGAACGTCCCAGACTGGCGGGTGACGTGCACTGCCTTCTGGGCGAGCACCGAGTTGGGAACCGCCACCAGATCGCGCGTCAGCAGCTGGATCTCGGTGTGATACAGCGAGATACCCGTCACCCTGCCAAGCACGTCGTCGAAGCGCACAAAGTTGCCGGCCCGGAATCCCCGCATCGAGCGCAGCATGACGCCGGCCATCGCGTTGCCCACGAGACTGGTTGACGAAAAGGCAACCACGATGCTCAGCAGGATCCCGAACAGGCTGAGCATCTGGGCTCGCACCGCGCCGGGAATCGGCAGAACAGCGATCGCGACCACGAATCCCAGCAGCGACGCGGCAAACGTG
>JBDGYA010000030.1:0-40480 GCA_039584325.1 Gemmatimonadota bacterium | reverse complement strand
GCTCCTGGTCTTGCTGCTGATCCCACCGGCGCTCGCGGGCCAGCAGCCCGACCTGCAGGAGCAGATGCGCACGCGGGGCCTGCCCGACGAGCTCGTCGCGCAGGTGACCACGGTGGCCGCGGATGCGACGGCGCAGGGGCTGCCGGCTGACCCGCTGGTCCAGAAGGCGATCGAGGGTTGGGCGAAGCGCGTGCCGCCGGACCGAATCCTGGCTGCGGTTCGGCAGTTCCGGCTGCGGCTGCACGATGCACGGGAGGCACTCATGGGGACGGGCCATCCGGACCCTCTGGGCCCGGTCGTGACCGCCGCCGCGGAGGCGATGGGCCGCGGGCTTGAGCGGCATCAGCTAGGGTCCGTGGTTGACGCCGCGCCGTCCCCGGTCGCCGCCGGGCGCGGCCTGCGGGTCGCTGCGGCGCTCACTGCGCAGGGCATCAGAGCCGACGAGGCGGTGGCAATCGTGGTGCGGGCCATGCGGCAAGGGCAGCCCGACGCCCAGCTGCTCGATCTTCCGTCAGTCGCGAACGCCATGCGGGCCCGGGGCATGCCCCCCGGCCAGATCGGCCAGCGATTGATGCGAGGGGCCGGCGGCGCGGCCGGAGCCGGAATGAGTCCGGGCCAGGGAGGTAGGCCGCCCGGCGTACCGCCGGGTGGCCCGCCCGACATTCCTCCGGGACAGAAAAAGAAAGGGTCGTGAACCTGCCGCGGCCGGCAGTCGGCGCGGCGGTCGTCCTCGGGGCGGCCGCCGCGCCGCTCGTTGCGCAGGAAGCGTCCTTCTTCCTCGGCGGCATCCATGCGACCTACGCAGACACCATCTCCGGCTCGGCGGGCACAGCAGGCCTCAGGCTCCGCTTCCAGTCGGCCGCGTTTTGGACCCAGGCCGACGCCTATTTCAGCCAGTTCACCTCCGGTGGATGGTCCGCACAAGGCAATCTGGGCATCCTGACCATGCACCCCGTCGGGCGGCATCTCGCCCTGGGACTCAGGGCCGACGGTAACGCAAACGCCTTCGAAGGGGGGAGCTGGAGCGGGATCGGCAGTCTCGGCCCCTACCTCGCCGTGTCCGGCGGCGGATGGATCGGCGTCGCGGGTGCCGTGGCCGGGGGAGTCCGCGACATCGAAGGCACCACCCGTCCCCTGGTGACACCGACGCTCCGAGTGAGCCGTCTGGCCGGGCGCTTCGTCTTCGACGCCCGCGCCAGCGCCTCGTGGGCCGACTCCCTGCGGTTTGGCGACGGGCTGCTCGCGGCCACATTCACTGCGCGCTCCGTGACGATCTCCGCGACCGGAGGAATGCGCATCGGGGATCTAGGCGACGAGCCATGGGCACAGGGAAGCGTCGCATGGCGGTTGTCAGCGCACGTGCAGCTCGAGACGGCGATCGGAACCTACCCGGCGGATCTGACGGGCTTCACGGAAGGCTTCTTCGTGAACGCCGGCATCCGCATCGGGACGCGGCGAACACCGGCGATACCGCGCCCTACCGTGCGAGTCAACCGCGTCGGCGAGCAGGAGGTACAGGTAACGTTCACCGTCCCCGACGCGATCGAGGTTGCCATCGCCGGTGAGTGGAATGCGTGGACACCGACACCACTCTCCAAGATCGACGGCACCCACTGGCGCGCTACCCTGCCGCTGGGTCCCGGGGCGTATCACTTCTCGCTGGTGGTGGACGGTGACCGATGGATCGTGCCCGAGGGGGTGCCGAACATGCCCGACGACTTCGGAGGCGAGGTCGGGTTGCTGCTGGTTGGAGGCCAGGACGACTGACGCCGAGGTGCGAGCGGCGCGATTCGATGCCCGGACCACTCCGTTCGCACTCGTCTCTATGGCCGCCTGCCCCCTAGCTCCCCGTGGCGGTAGCAGCTCACAATGTGATCGTTCACCATGCCGACCGCCTGCATGAAGGCGTAGCAGATGGTGGATCCGGCGAACGAGAACCCCGCCTCCTTGAGCGCGGTACTCATCCGGTCCGACTCGCGTGTTCGGGCGGGAAGCTGACGCAGTGAGCGCCAGCGGTTCTGTTTTGGCTCACGCCCGACGAACTCCCACAGGAACGCCCCGAACGACACCCCGGATTGCTGCAACTCGAGATACGCCCGGGCGTTGCGGATCGTGGCCTCGATCTTCTGCCGGTTGCGCACGATGCCGGGATCACGCAGCAGTCGCTCGATGCTGCGGCGGTTGAATCGCGCCACCCGCACGGGATCGAAGCCGCCGAACGCCCGGCGGAAGTTCTCCCGCTTGTGCAGGATCGTCGACCAACTGAGGCCGGCTTGGAACCCATCCAGTACGAGGTGCTCGAACAGCTCGCGATCGTCTCGTACCGGGACGCCCCACTCCTCATCGTGATACGCCACCATGAGCGGGCTCGACAGCGGCCAGGCGCACCGGGGGAGATCGGGATGGTGCATGGGTCGGTCTTTCACAGGTGGGGGATCGCGCGTCAGTCGAGCAGCCACGAGGCGGCGTCCGCGAGATCGCGTACCACACCGACCGGCCTCGCATCAGCGGCGGCGGCCTCACCCTTCCGGTTGACCCAGAGAACTGGGATTCGCCGTCCGCTCGCGGGCACCACGTCGTGGAACCAGCTCTGTGCCACGTGCAGCCAGCGCCTACCGGCGACCCGTTCGGCTGCAATGATGAAATGCGCGGGTGTGGGCTTGTACGCCTGCGCCTGCTGTGCTGTCACGATGAACGCGAAGGGCGCGTCGAGCCGCCGCAACGTGGCGGCGATGAGGTCGTCGTCCACATTCGAGAGAATGCCCAACTCGAGCCCCGCCGCCGCCAAGCGCCGGAGTGCGGCATTGGTGTCGGGAAAGACGGGCCAGTGCGGCAGGCTCTCCGGGAGAAACCGCCCCCGCTCGATTCCGATGGCCCATCCGAGGCGCCTGCCCACTTCGACGGCAGTCCGCGCGAGCACATCGCGATACGGTCGGAAGGCTTCCCGCTGCACCACCGGTTCGACCTCGGCATGCGCCGCCAGCACCGCATCCCGCTCCAGGGTCACCCCGTCTCTGCTCGCAGCTTCGCGAAAGGCCTCGGCAATCCCGGTCTCCCAGTCGATGAGCGTTCCGTAGCAGTCGAAGGTGAGAAGCTCGTACGCCGGCGTCACCCCGTCTGTGCCCCCAGCAGGTCGCCGGCGGCGTCCCCGGTGACGGGCCGTGAGAAGAGGAACCCCTGCCCGTGCTCGCACACGAGGCCGCGTAGGCTCTCCAGCTGTTCCGCCGTCTCCACTCCCTCGGCGATGACGTGGATGCCCAGGTCCCGCGCGAGTCGGATGATCGCCTCCACGATCACCGCCCGCTCTCCGTGCTCGCCGAGGCTGCTGACGAACGACCGGTCGATCTTCAGCGTGTCGATCCGGAGGCGGCTCAGATACGACAAGGACGAGTAGCCGGTCCCGAAGTCGTCGATCTGCACCTGGATGCCCATTTCGCTGAGTCGCTGCACGACCCCGGTGCTGAAGTCCGGATCGTTCATCAAGACGGTTTCGGTGACCTCGAGCTTGAGCTGCTGCGGTGCGATGCCCGTATCCGCGAGCACCTGCCGGATATCGTCGACCAGATCGGCCTGCTGCAACTGCCGCGCCGACATGTTCACCGAGATCGTGAGATCCCGGCGGTCGGGGAACCGCTCCATCCAGCGCCCCATCTGCGTACAGGCCTCGCGCAACGCCCACCGTCCGAAGGGAATGATGACCCCCGTTTCCTCGGCGACCGGGACGAATTCGGCCGGCGAGACGATGCCCCGCCCGGGATGCTCCCACCGAGCCAGCGCCTCGAACCCCGTTATCTGGCGGCTCTCCAGCGAGACGACGGGCAGATAGGCCAGGCGGAACTGCCCAGCTTCCAGGGCCGTGCGGAGATCGCTCTCCATCTCGAGAAGCCGCATGGCCCGGGCGTGCATGGCCCGGTCGAACACCTCGCATCGCGCTCGCCCGCGCGCTTTGGCCCGGTACATAGCCGTGTCCGCGTCGCGCAGGAGGTGCTCCGCGGCCTCGCCGGACTCGCTGGTCGCGATCCCGATGCTGACGGTGGCGAAGACGCGGTGGCTGTTCAGCACGAAGGGAGTCTTCAGCTCATCATGCACGCGTTCCGCGACCCGGATGGCGTCGCCTATCTCGCCGATCCCGTCGACCAGGATGCAGAACTCGTCGCCGGCCAGCCGGGCCACTACGTCGCCTGGGCGGAGGCAGCGCTCGAGGCGCTGGGCAATGCCCACGAGCAACTGGTCGCCCGTCTCATGTCCGAGGCTGTC
Source organism: Gemmatimonadota bacterium (assembly GCA_039584325.1). Taxonomy (GTDB): domain Bacteria; phylum Gemmatimonadota; class Gemmatimonadetes; order Gemmatimonadales; family GWC2-71-9; genus JAOTVV01. Next base: position 36,223 of record JBDGYA010000030.1, on the reverse strand, counting down.
GTTCACAACCTTGAACCGATCGACATCCAGGAACAGCACCGCGAACTGGTAGTCCTTGCGTCGACGCACCCGGCGCGCCGCACGCTCCAGCAGGCTGCTGAGGAACCCGCGGTTGGGCAGTCCCGTGAGTACATCGTACAGCGCGTCACGCGCCAGGGTCTCTTCCACCCGCTTACGTGCCGAGATGTCGGTGAGTGACCCCGCCATGCGGCACGGCTCGCCGTGTGCGTCGCGCACCGCCAGACCGCGGACGAGGACCCAGCGGTACGTTCCGTCGCGGTGCTGCATGCGATGCTCGCTCTCGAAGTGCTCACTCTGCCCCTCGAGGTGCAGGTCGAGCTCCGCCTGCACGCGGTCGCGATCCTCGGGATGGATGTGCTCGAACCACCAGTCGATGGTTCCCTCCACCTCGATCTCCTCGTACCCCAGAATCGACTTCCACCGGTTGGAGTAGTACGCCTTCCGCTGCTGGACCTCCCAATCCCACAGGCCGTCATTGGCACCGCGCGCCGCCAACGCATAGCGCTCCTCGCTGCCCCTGAGAGCGGACTCGGCCTCCTTGCGCCGGGTGATGTCCTCGCAGGTCGTAACAATGCCGATAATCGAGCCCTCGGGATCCCGCACGACGTCGGACATCAGCTGAACGGGAAACACGGAGCCGTCCCTGCGCACATTCACCGTCTCGCGGTTCCAGCTGGTGACGGCCTTGAGCTGGTCCGGCGTCATGGGCATGGCGTGGCTCTCGGCGGCGAACACCCGGACGTCCTTTCCGATGAGCTCGTCCGGGATCCAGCCGTGCATCTCGGCCTCGGCCGGATTCACAAACACGATCTCGCCGTCGAGGTTGGTCACGGTCACGCCGAGCTGAGTGGTCTCGACTGCCTTCTGCAGCCGTCGCAGCACCCGCTCCGTCCGATTGCGCTGGGTAACGTCGCGGTAGATGCCGAAGACTGCCACCTGTCCAGCCCCATACGGTACCGGAACTCCCGTGATCGCAACGTCCACGTGTGTCCCGTCCCGGCGACAGCGCACCGTCTCCAAACTGATCTTCTCGCCCTTCGCGATTCGCTGCGTGAGGGCGTATGCCTCCTCGCGGCACTCGGGGTCGCATACCAGCTCGTCGATGACCTTCCCCGTGATCTCACTCGCCGAGAAGCCGAACAGATCCGTGAAGGGAGCGTTCACCCGTAAGACCCGCGACTCGTTGTCCAGCAACACAATCGCCTCTGGGGAGTTCTCGAACAGCTCGGTGAGATAGGCCTTGTCCGCAATGAACTCCGCCCGCTGGCTCTCGTCCCGCATGACCACATGCTGGATGAGCAGAATCGTGAAGAGGACCGCAAGGGCCGCTCCGATGGTGGGCAGATCGTCGAGCTGGATGGACACATCCACGCCCCAGGCATCGCCTACGCGCAGGAGCGACGCCAGATGGGTCAGGGCAACGACCAACAGGAGGCCCGCGATGACCTGATGGCGCCGGTCCCGGAAGCGCGCAATGAGCACGCCGGCCCACCCGGCTCCGAGGAGCAGTATGACGAGAGCGGCGAGTACGAGTACGTTCATCGGCACCCAGACACGGCAGCAGACGACCACGGGCGGCTCGCAGCACCGCGGCCTCGGGTTTGGCAATCTTCTAAAATGGATCCGAAACGCATACGGCGCCACTGTGCGCACGGTCACAGTCCCACATCGCGCTTTCCATCTGGGAATGGCCTCTGCCCGCCGGTGGCACCCTGCAGGCCGGTGCACTCGCGATTATCATCAACGTCGGTGCTTGGCTTCGTCCGGCACCTGACATTCTCCGTTCCCTCGACCGGAGGCAATCCATGAGCCTTACTCTCACATTCCTCGGACATGCGGGATTCCTGCTGTCCGACGAACGTCATACAGTCGCCGTGGATCCATTTCTCACCGGCAACCCCGTCGCCACGACGAAGCCCGAGGACGTGAAGTGCGACGCCATCGTGCTGACGCACGGCCACGCGGACCACCTCGGCGACACCGTGGCGATTGCCCAGGCCAACGATGCGACCGTCTTCGCTGCCAACGAGATCATCGAGTACCTGAGTGAGTACGGTATCGCCGGCGAGCCCGGCAATCCCGGTGGCAAGATCACCGCACCGTTCGGCTGGGTGGCCTTCACGCAGGCGTTCCACTCGTCGTCCTACGAGGGCCGCTACCTCGGGCTGCCATGCGGAGCGATCGTGCATCTGGGCGAGACGACCGTCTACCACCTCGGCGATACAACCGTCTTCTCGGACATGAAGCTGCTGGGCGAGTACTACAAGCCGGATATCGCGCTCGTGCCAATCGGCGATCGGTTCACCATGGGTGCGGAGCTGGGCACCATGGCGGCCGAGTTCATCAAGCCGAAGGTCGCGATCCCGATCCACTATGGGACCTGGCCGCTGCTCGCGCCCGATGCTCGCGGCTTCGAGCCCAAAGGAGTCGAGGTCCAACTGCTGGAACCCGGAGAGACTTGGGAGTACAGCGGATAGCCACTCGTCGCCGCGTGCGGCCGCGGGTCTCCGTGACCAGACTCTCTGTTGTGCACCATCCCGCGTACGAGGTCGATATCGGCCCGCACGTGTTTCCGACGGCCAAGTACCGGCTCGTGCGGCAGCGGCTCGTCCGGAGCGACGTGATCGCGCCGCAGGACATCGTCGAGCCCGCGCCGGTCACGGACGAAGAGGTGCTGCTGGCGCACACAACCGAGTACGTACGCAAGCTGCGCATGGGACATCTCACGGTGAGCGAGCAGCTCATTCTCGAGGTGCCGTTCACTCGCGCGCTGCGGGAGGCCATGTGGCTGTGCGCCGGCGGGACGGCGCTCACCGGGCGACTCGCGCTCGAGCACGGCATCGCCTTTCACCTCGGCGGCGGCTTCCATCACGCATTCCCGGATCACGGCGAAGGGTTTTGTCTCATCAACGACGTCGCCGTCGCCGTCCGCATGCTCCTGCGCGACGGCGTCATCGCGCGGGCCGTGGTCGTTGACTGCGACGTACACCACGGCAACGGGACCGCCGCGATCTTTTCACACGATCCCACCGTGTTCACGTTCTCGATGCACCAGGAGCACAACTACCCCGCCTGGAAGCCGCCGAGCGACCTGGATCTCGGCCTGGAGGACGGGACGACGGATCGTGAGTATCTGGCGCTGCTGGCCGACCACCTGCCACGTGTCATCGATATCCATCGGCCCGACCTCGCGATCTATCTGGCCGGTGCGGATCCCTACGCAGAGGATCAGCTGGGCGGGCTCGCCCTCACCCGAGCGGGGCTGCGCCGCAGGGACGCACTCGTGACCCAGACCTTCCACCGCTCGGGCATCCCGGTCGCGATCACGCTGGCGGGGGGCTACGCGCGCCGACAGGCCGAGACCGTTGAGATCCACGCGAACACGGCCACCGTGGCCGCCGAGATCCTGCGGGGGTCCGCGTCCGCCTGACGGGATACGCACGGTCGAGTAGGTGCGCAAAGCGGGGGCGGCTCACCGAGCCGCCCCCGCTCTCGTTCCTGAGACCCGAAGGATCAGGACCGTGCCTTCGAGGCCCGCTCCAGGTAGAGGATGATGTCCTGCACCTCACTCTGCGGCGGTGACTCCCGCAGCATCTGCACCATGTGCTGCCGCATGCGCATCACGACAGCCGCCCAGTCCTTCTCCGAGTGCTGGCTCGGGTCGGGCAGCTCGTGGCAGCGCCTGCACGTAGCAGTGAACAGGTCCCGTCCAGGACCGCGCGGTAGGGCGGTCTCGGCAACCTGGAGGGCGTTCCCCAACACGTAGTTCAGAATGAGCACCCGCTCGGCCGACTCCGGCACCGGGACTTCGTAGGACTCCGGAAGCCCTTCGGTGCGCAGCCACATACGCCGCAGCACTACCGGCCAATCGGTCGCTGAGTGAGCCGCGGGGCTCGGAAGGCCGTGGCACACGCCGCAGTACTCCGTGTACGCAACCGCGGCATCGGATGCCCGGTCCGGCAGATCGGCAGGGGCCGTGCCCGTCGGCAGTCCGATCAGCGCCGACGCGGCCAGGAGGTCGGTTGCGGGAGACTGCGGTGGCTCGGCCTCCTCCGCCTGAGGTTGGGGCTGGCAGGCGGCCAGCCAGATGGCGGTAACCGACAGCCCCAGCGCTGCGCGCAGCGACGAAAACATCACGGACCTCACCATGTCTTCCTCACACTCGAGAACCATAGAACCGACTAACCCATCTGCAGCCAAGAAATCATGAAGAACACATGAACCCTACCTTCACTCACGTTCCCGCCGTCCCGGGCCGGACCAGTTCAACGAGAATGTCCTGGGCGATAGCCGGGTCGAGCGCCAGCTCCGTCTCCCCCACTCGGAGGACGGGTGCCGGGCGCTGCTGGACGAGCGTGATCTCCGCACCCGGGACCACACCGAACACCGCCAGGTTGTTCTGCCGGCTGTCGGTACCACCACCCAGACAGAGCACGCGCGCGTGCTCGGAGGCGCGCAGGTCCCGGACCGTCAGCACGTGCTCCGGCAAGCCCTGTGGTCGCCGACGGCGACGCCTGAGCAGATTGCCGAGCCATGACACAGCCTTCGGTTTTTCCGCGAACTCGTACTGACAGTTCGGGCAGCGGCTGAGGTGGCACACCGAACCCAGCGGGCACCCGTGATGACACAGCGTGTCCTCTTTGGCAAACTCGAAGCCGCAGAATGGGCAGGTCAGATACTCGCCAGCCATATCCCAATCCTGTGCACCGCTCCGCCCACGAAGAAGGCGAACGGGAAGATGAACGCCGCCATGCGCCACGCCACGCGCATGCCGTGCTCCTTGGCGATCATCAGAAAGTTCGCGAAGCACGGCATGAACAGCGTAATGGTCACCATCGCGACCAGGATCTGATGCGGCCCCAGCACGGGGACGGGACCCGTCGCCGCATCAAGGATATAGACCGCGCCGAAGTCACGCCGCATGAAGCCGATGAGGAACGCGTTGGCCATCTCCCTCGGGAGCCCGAGCCAGCCCGTGACGAGCGGCTCCATGGCCTGCCCGATGACCGCAAGGGCGTGCACCTTGTCGAGCAGGAAGAGCACCGCCGTGCCGACGATGAACAGTGGGATGACCTCGCGCAGGTACCAGTTGAGCCGGCTCGCCGTCTTCACCAAGACGTTGGAGAGCTGTGGGCGCCGCATGGGCGGGATCTCGAGAATGAAATCCCCTGGCTCCCCGCCGACAATGCGGGCCGTGAGCCAGCCAACGAGGACGATCACACCGACCACGATTCCGAGCCACACAAGGGCGCCGGCGGGCGTGAGCGTCGCCATGAGGGCCAGCAGCACCCCGAGCTGGGCGGAGCACGGCACGGCCAGCGCAAGCAGCATCGTGGTGACGAGGCGCTCCTTGCGCGTCTCGAGAATGCGCGTGCTCATCGTCGCCATCGTGTCACACCCGAGCCCGAGGATCATCGGCAGGACCGCCTTGCCGTTGAGACCCATGAACCGGAACACGCGGTTCACCATGATGGCCATGCGCGGGAAGTAGCCCGAATCCTCCAGGATGCCGAACACGAAGAAGAACGTGGTGACGATGGGCAGGACGATGGCGAGCGCATAGCTGAGTGCCATCGTCACGGCACCGAACGGCCCTACCAGGAAATCGTGCACGAACTGGAGCGTCTCCTGCCACGCCGAGAGCGAGGGCACAGTCACCGTGTACGCGGGCCCGATTACGCTGCGCTCGACCGTGAGGACCGATACCTCGTGTGCCGGCGTCGCTGGAAGGGTGACGTCCAGCTCCACGGGCGCGGCACCGTGCTCGTGCGGGAACGGCAGCACCGCGTCCACCACACGGATAACCGCTGGGCTCACGCGCTGCTCGAACACCCCGACCTCGAGCGCATCGACCAAGGTGCCGGCTCCGAACAGACCCACGAACCAGAAGACACCGAACAGCACGACGGCGAGGAACAGCAGGCCCTGCACCGGGTGCATCGCCCAGAAGCCGAGCCGTACCTGCACGGACGCGTGATCCGGACGCTCGATGGTGTACGTCTCGGCCAGGATCTGGTTCACGCGGTCGAGACGCGCCCGGTTGTGCTCGTACGTGCCTCCCTCTACGGAGCGCACGGCCAGGCCGTCCGCCAGCGGTCTGGCCGTGTTCAGCGCCGCCACCAACTCCGCCGTTCCCACATTCCGGGGAGCGACGGTGGTCACCACCGGCACGCCCAGCAGCCTGCTCAGCCGCTCGACATCGATGCGTCCGCCCCGCTCCTCGAGCTCGTCGAACATGTTGAGCACGAGAACCAGCGGGCGGCCTGTCTCGGCGAGCTGCAGCGTCAGCAGCAGGGCACGGCGCAAGTTCTTCGCGTCCGCGACTTGAACGATCGTCGCGTCGTCGTACTCCGCCAGCACGCTGCGCGTCACTTCCGCGTCGTCGCTGCGCTGGGAGAGGTCGTTGATGCCGGGGGTATCGATGATCTCGCGGTGTCGGCCGTCGAAGTTGGCGCGGGCTTTGACGATCTCTACGGTCGTACCCGGCAGGTTGGACACGGTGACGTACTTCGACGTGAGGTTCTTGAAGAGCAGACTCTTGCCGACGTTCGGGTTGCCGACGAGCACGGTCACGGCCGCCGTGACGGTGCCCGTTGGCACCGCGCCGTCCCGCCCGCCGGACGGGGGCACGCCCGCGGTCACGTCCGACCCCCTCATTGGCCGGTTGGCCTCAGCCGCTTACTCAGTTGCCTGTCCACGCTGAATGATTAGCTAATCAGTCGGATTTCCGCGACCAATCTCGAATGAAGAAACGTTCAGCCAACCACCATGGACAAGGGGGCCTGCATCACTGCAGACCCCCTCCGCGCGTCCGTTGACGTGTCGCAGCTAGTTGGTCGCCGCCGGCGGTGCCTTGCGGGGCATCATCTCCTCCCGCATCGCGAGATGGTAGACGGTTGCCGCCACGACTACCGCGGCCTGCTGCAAGTCCTCCAGCACCAGGTTGTCATACGTGTCGACATCCGTGTGGTGGCTGCGGATGCTGTACTCGATCGGGTCCTGAATGAAGTTGAAGCCCGGGATGCCGGCCCCGTCGAAGGCCAGGTGATCCGTGCCGCCGGTATTCCCGTGCTTCACGGCCACCACGCCGAGGTCTCGGAAGGGCCACAGGATCTGCTCGAAGATCGGGATCGCCTGTTCGTTCATCTGGTCCCAGATTCCTCGGATCTTCCCGGTCCCGTTGTCGACGTTGACGTAGGCCGAGATCCTGTCGTGCAGCTCGGGGTGATTCTGCAGCCAGTTGCGTGAGCCGAGCAGCCCCTGTTCCTCACCACTCCAGAGCGCGATGCGGATCGTCCGGCGTGGCTGGACGCCGAGGGTCTTGAGAATGCGCATGGCCTCCATCATGACGACAGAGCCCGCCGCATTGTCAGCCGCACCGCCGCCGAAGTGCCACGAATCGAGGTGCGCGCCCAGCATCACGTACTCGTCCGCCTTGTCCGTGCCCGGCAGGTCGGCCAGCGTGTTGTACGCCTGCAGGTCATCGTCGTAGAACGTGTTCCGGATGTTGATCTCGAGGGTAACCGGGATGCCCGCCTCGACGTTACGGTAGATCTGGTTGTAGCGCTCGCGGCTCACGACCAGCTCGGGGATCGGGTCGGGACCATCCACCTCGCGCCCCGCACTGTTGCCGCCGCCGCGGACCACCGAGAAGTTACGGGACGACGGCTGGAGCATCACGGCCACCCCTTCCTCACCCAGCATCTCCGCCATCTGCTGCCGCACCTCCCGCATGCGCATCCACTGCTCCCGCATCTCGGCGTAGCGGCGCTGACGCTCCTGCGCCTGTCGGGCCCGCTCCTCGGCCTCCATCGGGTCGGGGGGCCCAAGCAGTTCCTCCAGCGGAGTGCGGCGCGGCCGCGCTTCCCACTCGGGCTCGACGTCGGGCGGCTGCTGTGCAAGCACGATCGCACCGCGTAGCGTGCCGCGGTACTGCTCCAGCTCTTCGACGCTGTCCGCCTGGACGATCACCGCCTGCCCGCGCACCGTCCCGTCGGTGCTGCCAGTCCACGCCACGGCCTGCGCATCCAGCGGCTGCACGAACGGCGTGAGGATCATGCCACTGTAGGATGCCCGTTCCCACCCGCGGCCGAACTCGCCCCAGGGCTCGACCGCGACGTTCCGCAGTCCCCAGGCCCGGAACTGCTCCGCCGTCCACTCGTTGGCCTGCAGCATCTGCGGAGAGCCGGTGAGCCGTGGGCCAATCACCTCGGTGAGGTGGCGAGCCATTGCCGGCAACTGGGACCGATCGAGGCCCTCCTCGCGGATCTGCTGGATCACATCTAGGTCGACGGCTTCCTGCGCGACCTGGGCAATGCCCGCCGCAGGCACCGCGAGCACCGCGAGCGCCCCAATCAGGATTCGTAGACTGCGCACCATAGGATCGGCCTCCGAGCAGGTATGGACTGATGGAAATCGATAGTAAGCATGTATACTAGCCTCGGTCGGGGCGCCTCGCAAACACGCCGCCATTCGCCCGAACCAGCACGCGTCACGACGGGCGTTTCAGCACGAGCGCAGCATTGACGCCGCCGAATCCGAACGAGTTGGACACCACCAACTCCGGCGAGCGATCTAGGCCGCCGTTTGACAGGTAGTCGAGATCGCATGCCGGATCGGGCTGCCTGAGGTTGATCGTGGGAGGCAGCCAGCCGCGATCGATGCCAAGTGCGCAGATCCCGGCCTCGATTGCGCCGGAAGCTCCAAGCGGGTGCCCATAGTACCCCTTGGTGCCGCTGATCGCCAGCCGATGCGCGTGGTCACCGAACACTTGCTTGAACGCCGCCGTTTCCGTGGAGTCGTTGAGCGGCGTGGACGAGCCGTGGGCATTCACGTACTCAACCTCATGCGGCGCGACGTGCGCATCCTCGAGCGCGAGCCGGACCGCGCGCGCCGCCTCACGGCCGTCGGGCTTGGGCGCGGACATGTGATACGCGTCGTTCGTCAGGGCGTACCCGAGCACCTCGGCGTAGATCCGGGCGCCACGGGCGAGCGCGTGTCCCTTCTCCTCGAGCACCAGCACCGCTGCACCCTCTCCCATCACGAACCCGTCGCGGCCCTGGTCGAAGGGGCGGCAAGCGGTCTCCGGATCGGTATTCCGGGTAGACATGGCCCTGATCAGCGTAAAGGCGCCGAAGCTGAGCGGCGCGAGCGGCGCTTCCGCCCCACCAGCGAGCATGACGTCGGCCCGGCCGGCGCGGATAGCATGGAAGGCATCTCCCACCCCGATCGTGCCCGAGGCACACGACATCCCGTTCGTGGCGTTCGGGCCCGACACGCCGAAGTGGATTGCGATATTGCACGATACCGCGCCGCCGAACACGGCGGTCGCGAGGGTGGGCGCGACGTGCCTGAGCCCGTGCCGCATGTACACGCCCGCCTGCATCTCGGCTTCTGCGACGCCGCCGAGCGCGGACCCCATCATGACACCGACGCGGTCGCGGTCAACACTGCCGAAGGCGAGCGCCGCGTCTTCGACCGCGAGTGCGGCCGAGGTCACCCCGAGCTGCGAGAAGCGATCGAGCCGGCGTGCGGCCTTCTGCGGCAGATGATCCGAGGCGTGGAAATCACCGATCTCCGCTGCCACGCGGGACTTGAACGCTGCGGCGTCGAATCGGCTGATCGTACGGACGGCGGAGCGCTTCGCTTTCAGGCCAGACCACAAGCCATCTGCGCCTGTTCCGATGGGGGTCACACACCCGATCCCCGTGATCACCACTTCACGCATCCAGCTCCGCCTTTCGCTTGACCCCGGCCAGCGTGCGCGACGCAATCCCGTGGATGAACACGGGGCCAATCACCCAATCGGCCGCGATGCGTCCGATGACGGGCCAACCCGGTCCGCTCCACTCGTGCACGATCGTGACGCTTACCTGACCGTCGCGCGGCTCGAGCCGCCAGACGACGTCCATGCCGCACGTGATCCCGCCGACGTGCCGGTATCGCACCTCGAGTGCGTCCGGGTCCACGTCCATCTCCGACAGCCACCACGTGGGGTACTTGAACGCGCCGAACGGTCGCCACGCTGCCATCTCGACGCGGCCACCACCCTCACGACGCTCCTGCATGCGCACCCAGCGGTAGTGCCGCAGGAACTCCGGCCAGCGCTCGACGTCCGCGGCCACGCGGAACACGAGGTCCGCGGGTGCCGCGACGGTGATGCGATCAACGGTGCGCACGGTCAGTCCTCCAGTGGGCCACCACCCGGTAGCCCGGTCGGCGTCGCACGACGGCGCGGAATCCCGCCGCCTCGCACAGCTCCAGTAGCTCGCTCGCGGTGAAGCCACGCCGGACCGACACGACCCCATCCGCCCGGCTCACCGGGTGAAACCGGAGCGCGTGCGCGGCGAGCCAGATACCGGCAGCTGCCATCCAGGCCCGTCGCAGGTCGGCGATCACTACCCCGATCCGCGCCACGCGATCCAGTTCCCGCACCAGCCGGACGGCCGCATCGCGGGAGAAGTGATGCAGCAGCTGGCTCGCCACGACGACATCCACCGCCCGGTCGGCGAGCGGCAGCCGGAACGCGTCGCCAACCACTGCCGGTTGACGGCGCTCCTTGGCCATGACCGCCGCCTCGCGGTGCCAGTCGACGGCCACACCACGCATCTCCACGGCCCGGCAGGCCAACACGCGCTCGAGCGCCACCAGTACGTCCCCCGCACCGGCACCCACGTCGGCGATCGTGAGTGGCACCCTGTGACGATCGCCGTCCAGCAGCCGCTCGACGCCGTACGCAACCGCCGCGCGCCCGCCAAACAGCAGGTTGGACCGCGCAATGTCGCCGAGCGTCGCCCGAGCCGTATCCCGATCCAGAGCGGGGGTGTCCAGGGCTTCCGACCCGACCGTCGACAGCCCGATCGATCGGTTCGGCTCGCGCCCGGCGCTCACAGTACGAGCCTCGCAAGAAAGGAAGGCCGCAGTACCGCACGCGCCGGGACGAAATCGCCCGTCACCCCAACGAGCCGGTCGGCCATGCGCGGACGCCGCGCAAGCCGGCTCGCCACCCGATCGAACAGTGCCGGCTGGTCGATCGCGAACGCGATGACGCGCTCGAGCAGCCACTTGCCGCGGAATTCGCTGCGACGCGCCCGGTCGTACGCCGCCAGCGCGTCGGCCGATAGGGTGTCGCGCTCGAGCAAGCCACCCACATGCTCCGCGACCAGCTCCGCCCCCCTGAGCGCGGCATACACACCCTCGCCGGTAAACGGATCGTAGAAGTCGGCAGCGTCTCCGACGAGTACCACGCGGTCGGCGGTGGCGCGGGTGGTCGTGCGGGCGAACGGCCCCGCCGTGAGCACCGATGCTACCACCTCCGCATTCCGCATCCGCTCGACCACGGCCGGGAACCGCCGCAACCCAGCATCGAACCGCTCGCGCACGCTCAAGCCCGGGATCGGTCGCGTCGCGTCGAGCACGACCGCCACGTTCGTGAGATCGGGGCCGACCGGCGCGAGCCCCACGTACGCTCCCCTCCCGACGTGCATCTCACCGAGATCGGCCATGCCGTGGACCCCCGCCATGTGCGTCACGAATGCGACCCGTCGCCGCCGACCGCGCCGTGACAAGCTGAGTTGCCCCGCAACACGGGAGTTGAGCCCGTCGGCGCCCACTACCAGCCGAGTGGTGAGCGTGCGCCTGCCCGTTCCGTCGCGAACCTCCACGCTCGGGCGTCCGTTCGCCTCGCCGATGCGCTCGAGCCGGGTCCGTTCCATCACCCGCGCGCCCCGGGCCGCGGCGGCGGCGAGGAGATCCGCGTCGAGGATCGATCTGGGCAGCGCCAGGCCACGGTCGCTGAATCCACGGTACGGCGCGGCCCCCGCAAAGCGACCCGTGAAGCTCCGGCCCTGCGGGCTCACGATCGTCATGCCGGCCAGCTGCTCCGCCCGCTGGCGCACGCCGGCGAGGACACCGAGCCGGTCGAGAATCCGCCCGGCCTCGGGGCTCAGGTACTCGGCGCACGGCTTGGCGCGTGGGAACGTCGCCCGGTCGACGAGCGCCACGTTCAGTCCCCGGTCTGCGAGCAGCCCAGCGGTGGCGCTGCCTCCGGGGCCTGCGCCAACCACTACGATGTCGAAGGCGTACGTGCTCACGGTGCTAACCCTGCGTCGGGGCCGGGCAGTACCGTGCCGGGGGAGAAAGCGCGAAACTGAGGGTCATGTCCTGTGGACTCGCCTGGTTGGAACTGGATCAGAACTATACGACAGGCGGTGAGGTACGCGAAACATGACCCGCGACCGGTCCTCACCGCCACCGGAAGAACTGCTGCCCACGCTGGATCTCGAGGCGCACCTGCGTGACCCGGCGATCAAGCAGCGGTTTGTCACCGTCATGTTCGACGTGATCGCCGACCGGTACGACCGCTTCACGCGGCTGTTCTCCTACGGCATGGACACCGGTTGGAAACGGCAACTCATGGCGCAGCTTTCGCATGACGAGCGCCCGGCGCTCGTGGTCGATCTTGCGAGCGGTACGGGCGACTTGGCCCTCGCGGCGGCCGAGCGCCGTCCCGCGGCCCGGGTGCTGGCGTTCGACGTCTCGCGCCGCATGGTGCAGCTCGCAGCTCGGCGGACGGCTGCCCTCAACGGGCGCCTGACGGTCGGCGTCGGCGACATGGTGCACCTGCCACTGCCGAAGGCGTCCGCTGACGTGGTCACCGTGGGTTACGGCATCCGCAACGCTCCCACACCCGGAGTGGCGCTCGCAGAGATCGCGCGGGTGCTGCGCCCAGGAGGATTGCTGCTAGTGCTGGACTTCTACCGCCCGCGCCGGAGGCTGTGGCGCGCGCTGTACCTCTGGTACCTCCGCGCCGCCGGCAATCTCATCGGATGGCTGTGGCATGGCGCGCCTGTGGCCTATGGGTACATCGGGCCGTCGATCGCGGGCTATCTCTCGGCCGAGGAGTTCACGAGCGCGCTGGAAGCGCACGGATTCACCGTGCAGCGCGTGCGACGAAAGCTGTTCGGCGGCGTGGCACTGCACTCGGCCGTGCGGCACTGAGCCGGACGACACAACGTACCACTACCACTCCCGCGGGATGCCGGCGAGCACCCGGAACGCGTCCCGGGCGATGAGCAGCTCCTCGTTGGTCGGGATCACAAAGGCATCGAGGGTAGACTCGTCCGTGGTGATCTTCCCCTCCTTCCCGTCGACCATCGCCTCGTTCCTGTCCCGATCGAGCACCAACCCGAGCCCGCCCAAGCCCTCACAAATCCGCTGGCGGATGGAGGGCGCGTTCTCACCGATCCCGCCCGCGAAGGCGACCGAACGGCACTCGCCCATCTCCGCGAGGTACGCCCCGATGTAGCGGCGGACCCGCCGGCTGAAGATCTCTATCGCGAGCCGCGCCCGCCGGTCCTGGTTCTCAGCCTCTTCTTCGAGTAGCTCGCGCATGTCGCTCGTGAGACCTGAGAGCCCGAGTAGCCCAGACTGCTTGTTGAGCAACGTGTCGATCTCCGAGAGGCTCATGCCCTCCTTGATCGAGAGGTACTCGATGATCGACGGGTCGATGTCACCCGCCCGCGTCCCCATGACCAGCCCCTCGAGCGGCGTGAATCCCATGGACGTATTGAACGAGCGTCCCTGCTTGACCGCACAGGCCGAGCAGCCGTTGCCGAGGTGTAGGGTGATGATGTTGACGTCTTCGTGCTCGAGCTTGTGCAGCACGCGAAAGCGGTAGGCCACGTAGCGGTGCGACGTACCGTGGAACCCGTAGCGTCTGACCTTGTGCCGCCGGTAGAGCTGGTAGGGAATCGCGTACAGATACGACTCCTCCGGCATCGTGGCATGGAAGGATGTGTCGAACACGGCCACCTGCGGCACACCCTCACCCAGCAGCTCTTGCGCTGCACGAATGCCCTTCAGGTTCGCCGGGTTGTGCAGCGGGGCCAATTCGATGCAGTCCTCGATGCCCTGGATCACATCCTGATCGATCAGCACCGACTTGCGGAACCGCTCGGCACCGTGCACGACGCGGTGCCCCACCGCGTGCATGTCGGCGAGTGTGGTGATGTGCTCGATCTTCGAGGAGCGGGACACGATCCACCTGAGGATCCGGTCGATCGCCGCGCGATGGTCGCGCAGCGGCTCGGCGTGCCGCTCCTTCGGATGACCGTCCGCGTGAAACGTGATGAGCGCCTGCCCGCCGATGCGCTCGATCACACCACGGGCGAGCCGCCGGTCGCGATCGCCCTCGATCGCCTCGCGGTCCGTCTCGATGATCTGGAACTTCACCGTGGACGAGCCACAGTTGAGGACCAAGATGTTCAAAGGCGTCTTCCTTCCCTCGTCCCGCTTTCAGACACCGCGGGCGGTTCAACGGTTGAGCGCGCAACGATCGTTGGATCGTCGGATCGTGGGATCGATTCACCGCCGGACCGGCGGCACGGCGGACAGAGGGCTGTTGAGCGGGTGACCGGTTCGCCCTCACCTCGATATTGGATATTCCCCCATTGGATATTGGATATTCCATCCGCCGATCCGTTCTGCGATCTGCATTCTGCACTCATCTCATCTCTATCAGTCCCGCATCCACTGCGTTCTCCAGATACTCCCGCACGATCTGCGGCTCGACGACGCCGTAGTAGTGACTCCCCGCCTCGCGTGCCTCAGCCGCGACGTAGCGGTAGATGTCGAGTCCGGTCCGTTCGCCGTCCACCGCGTTCATGATCTCGAACCCCATGAGGCCGTGCAGCCCGCGCACACCGCGCAGTCGCGCGCGTCCGGTCAGGAACTCCGTCGGGCCGGCCACGAGCACCGGCCGCATCAGCTCCAGCGCCCGCTCGGCGTCGGACCACTCCCGCTTCGGTGCGCGCTGGCCGGTGGTCTCACGATACGCCAGCTCGATCTCTCGCCGCATCTGGTCGTGCCGCCGCTCCAGCTCGCGTGCAAAGCGGTCCGCGATCTCCTCCGCCTCTGGATGCACCTCCGCCAGCGAGATCACCGCGAGGCGCTCCCGCTCCGTCGCATACGCGATCTGATCGAACGCATCCCTGTAGGCGGCTTGCTTGTCGGCAGCGCCGGCGATCCACTGCAGTGCGAGCCGGAGATTCTCCCCCATCCGCTCGAGGCCCTTCCCCACCGTCGTGGCGGCCAGTACCGGCACGTCGTCGGGGCCGGCGTCGGCCATCGCATAGGCGATGAGCCCCACCGCCGCTGCACTGCGGCCAAGCTGAGTGCGGTCGATGTTCCAAAGATCATCGTCGCTCGAGTGGATGAAGCGATCCGGCATGTTGGTGAAGCTCACACCCGGCACGCCGATCGGCGCCTCGAGGAACGTCATGTGGTCGCTCGAGGTGTGGAAGAAGATCATGTCCGCGTTGTAGCGGTGCATGCTGCCCAAATGCGCCAGGTGCGGCTTGGGATACAGCGGATTCCCAGCCTGCGCCTGCGCCAGCTCGTAGGTATTGGTGGCGACCATGTAGTCCACCACCGACTCGACGACGTCGTTGAAGAAGTGGAACCGGGCAGCCGGCAGCCGGGTGATGTTCTGCTTGCGCATGATGTCCTGCGACTGGTCGGCGCCTACCATATCCTGGTTCACGTTCACCCACATCTCGTGGTGCGCCTCGGGGTGGTCGGCGAAGTACTGCCGCTGGCTGGAGATCTCCGTCACCCACCAGAACCGAATGTTCCGCCGAGGGCGCGGAATGCGCCCGTCGGCGATCAGCCGGGCGAGCCCCCGCCCGATTTCGAGCGTGCTCGCCGAGCCACTGGCATCGTCGTTGGCGGAGAAGCCTTCCTCCTGAAGGTGTCCGGTGAGCACGATGTCCTGGCTGAGGTCGGGCTCGGTGCCCCGGATGAACGCCTCGACCATCACCTGCCACGGCTCGCTGCCCTGCTCGGAGTCGAACGCGCTCTCCACCACCGCGCGGACCAGGATCGGCTCCACGCTCTGTCGCAGCCGGTTGCGCAACGCCACACCTTGGCGCGTGGACAGGTTGAACGCCCAGGTCGGCTGGCAGTCGTCTGAGCCTTGGCTCGGAATCGACATCCAGCGGAGCTGATCGGGACGGGACAGGCCGGCGCCGCTCGTTCCCACGTCGGGCGAGAACGGACTGGGATACCACACGACACCGAGTGCCCCCTGCTCGCACACCTGCTGCATGGCGCGGAACGACGAGCCGTAGGTGAGCAGCACCTTGCCGGCCAGGTCCTCGCCCTCGAGGTCCGCGTCGCGCCCTTCGCCGATGTCGATCAACTCGCCGGTCACATCGGCCCGACGGCTGTTGTCGGCGAGGTGCAGCACGTTCTGGATCGTGCTGGCGATGCGCTCGGGCTGGGGCTCCACAATCCAGAGATCGGCGAAGCTCGCGTTCCACGGGCGGCTCCGTGCCGGCTGCTTGATGAGCTGCACGTCGCTGAGCCCAAACGCGCGGGCCTGTTCCGCGACGTACTCCGCCACGGCCCAAAGGCCATCCGCGCCACCTCGCGGCCGGTGATAGTGCGTCATGAATCGGATGTGCTCGTAAGCGGCGTCGCCCGAGATCTCCTGCGTGATGAGCTGGGTACGCTCGGCGTCGAGCACGGACAGATCCTGCGCCCGGGAGGCGCTCGCGACGAGCAGGGCGATGAAGGCAACTCCGATGGCACGCGGCAACGACGACATGGCAACTCCTCCGACTCGATGGATCGCGGGGATTCGTGTGACCAAAGCTAGCAGGTCGTAGCGGTTCAGTGCTGGCGTCGGCGAGGAGTGGTTGGAGCGGTGGCACCTCTGCGGCCCGCTGTTTGCCCGCGCTGCGCACCATCCCGCACTGGCTTCCGCTCACTGTCGCCCGCTGCGGTGCCACCCCAGCCCGGCCACTTCCAGAGATTGGCCACTCTCGAACGGTAGGTCGGAGGGCCCGCGTGCCACGCCGGTTACATTCCGGCCGCATGCACTCGTCACCTCCCACGCCGAACCGCGACCACCACGACCCGAAGGGCGGCTTCCGCAACCCCTGGCCGTCGGCCGAGCCGCACGGCCTGAGGGAGTTCCTGCGCTGGATGAGGACCTACGACCGGCGGCCCGACCCAACGCGGCGTGGCGGTCTGCCGACCGCGGAGCCGTCGCCAAGTCAGCCGCGGGCTCCCGCGAGCGTACTCACGCTCACCTGGGTCGGGCACTCGACCTTCCTGATCCAGATCGGCGCCCTCAACGTGCTCACCGATCCGATGTGGAGCGAGTTCTCCTCACCGGTGCGGGTGGTGGGCCCGCGGCGCACGATGGCGCCCGGAATGGCCCTGTCGGAGCTGCCGCCGATCGACCTCGTAGTGCAGTCGCACGACCACTACGACCATCTGGACCTGCCCACGGTGCGGGCGCTCGCCGCACGCTTCCCCGATGCCGAGTGGCTAGTGCCGCTGGGCCTCCCGCGCTGGCTCGCACGCCGAGGGGTGCGGCGCGTGCGGGAGCTGGACTGGTGGGATGAGGGGATCGTGGACGGCGTGCGGGTGGGGGCCGTGCCGGCACAACACTTCTCCGGGCGCGGGCCCAAGCGCAATCACGCGCTGTGGTGCGGCTGGACGTTTCGTGCGACGGAGGCAGGTCGCGCGGTCTACTTCGTGGGAGACACGGGTTACTTCCCGGGCTTCGGGGAGATCGCCGAGCGGCGCGGGCCGTTCGATGCGGTGCTGATGCCGATCGGAGCGTACGACCCGCGCTGGTTCATGCGCCCGGCACATCTGGATCCCGAGGAGGCCGTACGCGCGTACTCGGAGGTCGCAGGTAGGCAGCCCGGGCGGCCGCTCGATCTGGTTGCGATGCACTGGGGCACGTTCAAGCTCACCGAGGAGCCGCTGCTCGAGCCGCCCGAGCGGCTGCGCGCCGCCTGGGAGCGCGCCGCGCTCCCCGAGCGATTGTTGCATGTGTTGCGGCACGGGGAGACGCGGCGGATCCTTGCTGCTACCCAGCCGGGCGCGGAATGCCCTTCGGGCCAGTAGCGCAGGATCCTTCCTCCCGTGCCGACGGCGAACACGTTGTCGTCGGCCGAGCCCGCACACGTCCATGAGATCTCCTTGCGGGAGCCCGGCCGGCGGGCTCTGCAGGCTCCAGGCGTTGCCATCAGCCCCCTTGTCCCCTCACAATCCGCACGCACACGTCTTCGCCACCCGCCACCCGCTGCAACGCTCCCCGCCCCGACGGTGTCTACTCGACATAGGAAGTATCGAGTGTCATATTGACTATCAGCTATAGCTAGCCTGCTCAACCTCGAGGTCGTGACCATGCGCCTCAGCCCAGCGGTGCCCCCGGCTGTCGTCATGGCGTTCTTCGGACCGGCAGTCATCGGATCCCTGGCCGCCCCCACGGCCACCGCCCAACAACTCTCGAGCAACGGCATCGTCCCGGACACACCACCGGCCACGACCGCCCTGCGCGCCACGCCCGAGGCCCCCCGCCTCGACGGGCGGCTTGACGACCCGATCTGGACGTCCGCCGCGGTAGCGTCCCGGTTCCGCCAGCGTGAGCCGAATGACGGGGAGGAACCCACCGAGCCCACCGAGGTGCGGATTGTCTATACCGACGATGCCCTGTACGTGGGCGCCCGGCTATTCGACTCGCAGCCGAACGGGGTGGTGGGCCGGCTCGGTCGGCGCGACAGCTTCACCTCGAGCGACGAGTTCTGGGTGGCCATCGACTCGTACCACGACCATCGCACGGCGTTCTGTTTCGGCGTGAATCCGGCCGGTGTGCGATTCGACGAGATCACCACCAACGACGACCCCCACGGAGACGAGTCGTGGGACCCCGTGTGGGAGGTGGCCACTCGGGTCGACTCACTGGGCTGGGTGGCGGAGATCCGTATTCCGTTCTCGCAGTTGCGCTTTGCCAACGCCGAAGAGCAGCTCTGGGGAGTCAACTTCTACCGGCAGCTGTTCCGCGCGAACGAAGAGACCGTGTGGAGCTGGGTGCCAAACACCGAGCAAGGTTTCGCATCGCAGTTCGGCCATGTGCGGGGCATCACGGGTATCAAGGCACCGCGCCGGCTGGAATTGCTGCCCTACGTCGTAACCCAGAGCGACTTCGTCGAGGGTGTCGACGCCGACAATCCGTTCCACGACGGCAGCGTGCAGACCGTCACTGGCGGACTGGATCTCAAGTACGGTGTCACCAGCGACCTCACGCTCGACGCCACCATCAACCCTGACTTTGGCCAGGTGGAGGCCGACCCGGCCGTGGTGAACCTCTCGGCGTTCGAGACGTTCTTCGGGGAGCGCCGCCCGTTCTTCGTGGAAGGAGCCAGCATCCTGCAGTTCGGGGCGGGGAGCGGCGGGTTCGTGTTCGGCGCACCGCAGCTGTTCTACTCCCGTCGTGTCGGCGCCGCGCCGTCCCGGCCCGCCTTCGAGCCGGATGGCTACGTCGACAACCCGACCGCGACGCGGATCATCGGCGCGGGCAAGCTCTCAGGGAAGACGGCGGGCTGGTCGATCGGCCTGCTCGACGCCATCACCGCCCGGGAGTTTGCCCGCGTGCAGCTCCCCGACAGCGCGCCGGAGTCCAGGCCGGTGCAGCCGCTCACGAACTTCGCCGTGGCGAGCTTGCGGCGAGACTTCCGGGGCGGGGGCACCGGACTCGGCTTCCTCGGGACGATGGTGCACCGCGACGTGAGCGAGCCCATCTTCACGACGTTGCGCTCGGCGGCATACTCGGGCGGGGTGGATTTCTTCCACCGGTTTGGCGGGAACCAGTTCGCCGTGAGCGGCACCATCGCAGGCTCGCTCGTCCGGGGCGACTCCCTCGCCATTCTAGGCGCACAGCGCTCGTCGGCGCGGTACTTCCAGCGACCGGACCAGGATTACGTGACCGTCGATCCGTCTCGCACGTCGCTCGTGGGTTACGCCACTTCGGTGCAGTTGGGCAAGGTCTCCGGCAACTGGGTGTACGGCACCGATTTCTATGCGTACTCCCCGGGGTTCGAGATCAGCGACGCGGGCTTTCAAAACCAGACGGACCGGATCTTTCACGGCATGCGGGTCACCCGCCGCTGGCTCCAGCCCGGCAGAGTCTTCCGGCGCTTCAGCGTCACGTCGACCTTCGCTCAGCAGTGGAATTTCGGGGGAACGCGCGGCTTTCGCTCGTTCTACACCGGTGTCTCGGGACAGCTGCGGAACTACTGGCCGTTCAACGTGGGTGGCAACCTCAACAGCACGGGGTTGAGCGACAAGGCGACCCGGGGCGGGCCGCTCATGGAGAGCCCTGCTAGCTGGTCTGCCAACGGCTGGATGGGTACTGACTTGCGGAAGAGCGTCGCCGTCGCGGTCGGGTCGGGCTACGCCCGTAGCAAGTCGGGTGCGTGGGAAGTCGAGGTTGAGCCGGAACTCCAGCTCCGCCCCAGCAGCGCCATCCGGATCAGCCTCGAGCCTGGATGGACCAAGGGGCGCTCGATGGCCTTCTACGTCACGCAGCGTCCGGACGAAACGGCAACCGCCACTCACAGTGCCCGGTATCTGTTCGCCCAGCTCGACCAGACGGAAGTCGATCTCACCATGCGCGTGGACGTTGCCCTCTCGCCGAGCCTCTCCATCCAGCTCTGGGCCCAGCCGTTCTTCTCCTCGGGTGCGTACACCGGCTTCAAGGAGCTGGCACGGCCGGCGAGCTTCGAGTTTCTCCGCTACGGTATCGACGACGGATCGACCATCGCGTTCGACGAGGAGACGAACCGGTACACGGTGGATCCGGACGGCGATGGCGAGGCCCCGCCCATCACCTTCGACAACCCGGATTTCCTGGTCCGCTCCCTACGCAGCAACCTCGTGCTGCGCTGGGAATACGTGCGCGGCTCGACGCTGTTCGTGGTCTGGAACCACGGACGCGGCGGTGGCTCGATCGACCCGAGCTTCCGGCTGGGCGATGAACTCCGGAACCTCTGGGACGACGACGCACAGAACACGCTCCTCGTGAAGGTGAACTACTGGCTGAGTCGCTAGGGTGAGCCGCGCGCTCCGTTGCCGGTGCTCGGGGGCTGGCCGCTCCACTCACGCCGGCGCGGGTCGCGTCCCGCCTCTTGGCACCCCCACGTACCGGGGCGTCCGCAGCTTGTACTCGCGGTACGCATCACCGAACCGTCGCTCGAGATGCTCCTCCTCGATCAGCACGATCAGGTGAACGACGATCCAGTACTCAACCAGCGCGACCCAGGCCAGCAGTGTCCTGCCCATGATCGCGTAGCCGAACAGGAGCAGGAAGTACGTCACGTACTGCGGATTGCGGGAGTACTGGTACGGCCCGGAGGTCACGAGGTGCGGCTGGCGCCGTCCCGTCCACATGTTCTTCGTGAAATGGCGCAACGGCCAGAGGCAGCCGGCGAGCCCCAGGGCCATGATCCCAAAGGCAACGCGCTCGAACGGCGTGCTCGGCACCCACACCATCGGGAACGAGTAGTTGAGCACCAGGTGCGGCATGAGGAACGCGAGGCATGCTGCCCAGAACCCGAGCACCGTCGTGTGGCCATGGCGCCTGTAGTCGGAGCGGTACTTGAGCAGTCCCACGGCCACAACCGGGGGTGATAGGATGAGAAACAGCAGTCCGAGGTCCATGGTCAGGCCCTCCGTGCGTACCTGCCGCCCGACTCACCTGACAAAAGCGGGTGCGCGGTGCACTTTGTCAAACGGCGTGCCGTCGAGGTCGACCGCATGGGCTCCGACCATTCGTGTCGGCATGCAGGCTGGACTGTTGGTGGATCGGGAGCGCGGATGAACGACGCGGTGGAGCACCTGCAGCGGGCCCTCGGCGACCGGTACCGCTTCGAGCGAGCCATTGGCGCGGGCGGTATGGCGACGGTGTACCTCGCACACGACCTGCGGTACGAGCGGCGCGTCGCGGTGAAGGTGCTCAAACCCGATCTGGCTGCGGTCGTCGGGACCGAGCGGTTTCTGCGCGAGATCCGTATCACGGCACAGCTGAATCATCCGCACATTCTGCCGCTGCTGGACAGCGGGCGGGCGAGCGGACCGGCGGACCGACGCCGAGGCGATGAGGAAACGGCGGCAACCGCCCGACCGCCCGACCGCCCGACCGCTGAGACACTGTACTACGTGATGCCTTACATCGCCGGCGGCTCCCTGCGAGCCCGACTGACGCACGCCCCCCTGCCGCTCGACGATACCCTGCGCATCGCGACCCAGGTGGGGAGCGCGCTGGAACACGCGCATCGCAGCGGCGTCGTTCATCGCGACGTGAAGCCCGAGAACATCCTGTTCTCCGAAGGGCTCGCCGTGGTATCTGACTTCGGCATCGCCAAGGCGCTCGCGGCGTCGAGCGGGGGTGGCGTCACAGCAACGGGGTTCCCGCTGGGGACACCCGGATACATGAGCCCGGAGCAGGCGGCGGGTCGCGCGGCGCTGGATGCGCGCACCGACGTGTTCGGCCTGGCCTGTGTGATCTACGAAATGCTGGTCGGCGAGACGCCGGAGCTGTGGCCCACGCAGGAGGGGGTTCGTCTGGGCCGATTCGTCGACGCCTCAGCGCAGCATCGGGCGAGCCTCGACGACCTGCCGCCCCGGATCGAGGAGGCACTGGCCCGGGCGCTCGCCATGCGCCCGGCTGATCGGTTCCCGTCGGCCGCCGCCTTCGTCGACGCACTCACTGAAGGGACCGAGCGCGGATCGCTGCTCCCGGAAGCATCCGTGCGGCAGGTCCTGAACCGCGCGGCGGCGCTGGACGGAACGGCACAGCCGACCGACGCGGGGGCCTTGTCCGTGGGAGGCGTCGAGCGCATCGCGGCCGAGGCCGGAATCCCGCCTGCCCGGGTGCGGGACGCCGCCCGAGAGCTTGACCTTGCCCCGCAGCCGCCGGGCGCGCCGGCCCTAAGCCGCATCACCACCATTCCCGTCCCTCAGAAATCGGGGAAGATCTTTGTCGAGCGGGGAGTCGAAGGTAGCCTACCGACGAGCGCGCACGACGCCCTCATCCGCGAGATCGAAGCGGTACTCGGCTTTGCCGGCTCGGTATCGGGGGTCGGAAGCTCGCTGCGATGGAACGCCACCGTGCCGGGCTTCATCGGCAGGGATGTGCGCGTCTCCGTCGGGTCGGCCGAGGGACAGACGTTGATCCACATCGAGGAGCACGTCGAGCTGCGTGGGCCGTCGATCTTCCTGCCGGGATGGGGAGTGGCAGGCGGTGTCGCCCTCTCGGCGATCGGCATGGCGCTCGGGCTCTATCCTGAGCAGGCGCTTCCCTTTATCGCGATCCCGGCCGCGTTCGTGGGCGCCGGGGCAACCGTGACCGGGGTGATCCGCGGCCTCACACGAAGACGGAGGCCGGAACTGGAGGGCTTGGCGGACCGGTTGGCGGAGCGCGCGGCGCGCGCTATCGGCCCGGGAGACCTGGAGGGGCAGTAGGCTGCCCTGGTCTCGCCGTTATCGCGAGGAGCGCTTGCCGCGTCGCTGACGCCGACGCGCGGCGACGGCCTTGAGGCGACGCACCGTGCTCGGCTTCACGTAGTACCGCTTGTTTCGCACATCCTTCAGGATGCCCGCCCGCTGCACCTTCCGGCGAAACAGCTTGAGCGCCCACTCGAACGAGTCGTTGTCGTCAATGATGACTTCAGCCATGAACCTGTTCCTCTGTCAATTCATCGAAGCGTGCCACTTGACCATGCCGCCAGTACCCATGTGCTACTCCACCGGTCGCGGTGCTGAGCTTCCTCGGAGTCCGGGCGCACCGTGCTGCCCGAGCCGTCCCCGCAAGCCGAGGTCGCCGGTCGTAGGTTGTCTCCCCCGACGATGGGGGGGTAAAAAGAAGCGGGACCACGCGTGCTCAGGGTTCCCGCCTCGGCCTTCCGGAACTCGCTGGCCATTCCGGCCCGACACTCCTGGGCCGGCCCCAAAAAGCTAGTGTCGGCCGATGCCGAACGCCAGAGTATCCCCGCCCCACGCCTGGGCTTACGGCAGTCCGACCCTCCGCGCGCCGGACCGCACCTTGGGCCAGATGGAGGCCGTCATCTCTCGCAGCCGTCGGGCGGCGGCCGGGTCCGCGCGCAGGCGATCGAACAGCGCCGATTGCAGCACCCGGCGCTCGACTCCGAGCGGGGAGAGCCGATACGCCTCCTCGAGCCACCGCAGGGCGTCCCCTGTCGCGCCGATCCAGGCGTAGTAGCACGCGAGGTCCTCCACACGCACGACATTTGTGTACACCGAGTCGATGGCCGGCTCTGCCGCCAAACGCTCCAGCGAGTCCACGATCGCCGCGGCGGCGTTGCGACGCCCCAGGGCGTACAAGCACGCGGCACGCACTCCCTCGTGGGGGCCCAGCTCCATGGTTGCGCATTCGTCCGCCCGTCCCTCGAGCAGCAGCGCCCGCCCTTCCATCGCTCGGGAGATCGTCAGCTCCGGCTCCAGCTCCGTCGCGCGCCGGGCCGCTTCGACCACGATGTCGAACCGGCTGAGGGGAAGAGCAGCATACGCCAGGCTCAGGTGGCGTGCGGGGGAGAATGGATCGAGGTCGATGGCCCGCCGGATCGCGACGAGGGCATCCTCTTCCCTGCCTTGTTCCAGCAACACCGCGCCCGACCAGGCCATCGACTGGGCGGAGTTCGGCTCCGCCTCGAGAGCCCGGCTGAAGTCGCGCGCCGCGTCCTTGGTGGGGCCGAAGGCCCGGCTCACGACGTACGCGCGGGTCCCGTAGGCCCGCGCGTAGGACGGGTCGAGCCGGATCGCTTCGTTCGCCGCGGCCAAGGCAAGCCTGGCCGTCTCGTATCCTTCCGTTCCGATCTCGTACCGATAGAACAGCGCCAGGATGTACGCTGTCGCCAGGCCCTCGTATGCCGGCGCCGACGTCGAGTCGAGTCGCACGGCATTGCGGAAGTGACCGATCGCCCTGCCGATGCCGGCGGGAGTCCGGCGGCCAAGCCAGTGCTTGCCGAGCAGATACTGCTGGTGGCCGGGTCCGCTCCGCAGCGCCAGCTGCGGCCGAGCAGCGAGCCCCACGCTGCTGGTGATCAGCTCGACCATGCCCGAACCCAGCTGGTCGAGCAACTCTCGCTCGTTGCGGGATTCCACCCACCAGGCGTCGCTCCCGATCAGGCGGCCCGTCTGCGCGTCCACCAGCTCGGCCTCGAGCCGCACCCGCCCTCCGACCTCCCTGAACTGGGGCACCAGCACCAGTCGCACGCCGAGCGCCTCCCCGAGGTCGCGCAGCGCCGTGCTCTCGGGCGCTTGCGCCCGGATGGACGCGTATGCCGACGCCTTCAGCTCCGGAACCTTCTGAAGGCTCGCGATGACGTCATAGGTGAGGGCATCCCCCAACCGCACGAACCACCGGTCATCCGTGAGGTTGCGCACGGGCATCACCGAGACCGAATCGGCGTACCGCCCGGCCCCCACGCGGAGTTCGCTGCCGCGGTTCCGAGTCACTTGCCAGATGCCGCCGACGACGATCACCAGCGCCAACAGCGCGGCCACCAACACGCGCCACCCGCGGCGGCGTACCCGTTGCAGCACCGTCGGCCCGCCGGGGATCAGGATGGACGACGAGGTCTGGCTGCTCCGCAGCACCATGAGGACTTCAGCGAACTCCGCCGCCGATTGGAACCGGTCGCCCGGCGACTTCGCCAGCGCGCGTTGCAGTGCGGCGTCGACTTCGGACGGGAGCCCGGGCAGCCGAGCGCGGGCGGACGGCGGCGGGCTCGACAGGTGTCTCGCCAGTACTTCGTCCGACGTGCCTGCCCCGAACGGCGGCTCGCCCGAGATCATCTCGTAGAGCACGCAGCCCAGAGCGTAGACGTCGGTCCGTCCGTCGATCTCGCGCACGCCACTCGCCTGCTCCGGGCTCATATACGACGGCGTGCCGACCGCGATCCCGCTCTCGGTGATCTGGTCCGCGCCGGCTGCGGAGATGGCGCGGGCGACACCGAAGTCGGTCACCATCGCGTACCCGTCGTGCAGCAGGATGTTCTCCGGTTTCACATCCCGGTGGACGACGTTGTTGCGGTGTGCGTGCTCGAGTGCCTCAGCTACCTCAGCCGCGATCCGCAGCGCGTGGGTAAGCGGCAGCGGCCCCCCACACCGTAGCCGTTCACGCAGTGTTTCTCCCTGAATGAACGGCATGGCGTAGTACAAGAACCCGCCCGCTTCGCCGGCGGCATAGATCGGCACGATATGCGGGTGCGTGAGGCTGGACAGGAGATCGATCTCCCGCAGGAACCGCTCGTGACCGAGTCGTTCCGCGAGCCCTGGAAGTAGAACCTTGATGGCGACGTGGCGATTCGGGTGCCGCTCGCGCGCGAGCACGACCGTCGCCATGCCGCCGCGACCGATCTCGCGCTCAATGGTGTAGCGCTCCGGCAACGCTGCCTGGACGCGCTTCAGGAAATCGTCCATGTCCCCCCAGACCGAACCCAGCCGCCGTGGGCGGAAGGGGCCCCGGCGGCGTCACACCACACCGTTCGCTGCAAGTATGGACGCCGCCCCACGCGTTGACAAGCGCGCGACGCACACGATCCGACCGAGGGATGGTGCCCGCAATACGTCGGCACGGCGTGCCGACAGGAACTCACGTGGTAGGACTGTCAGCCGGGCCGCTGAACAGGTCGATCTGGGGCGGCGCGAGCGGCAGGTCGAGGCCGCGCAGCACGTCGTCGATCCAGTGATCCCGTCGGTCCGGTGCGAGCCGTTGGCACTGGACACCGAACGTGTCGATCAGGTCGTCGAGCACACGATCGATGTCGGCCTGGAAGCTCGCACTGACGTCCCGCGTGCCGTCGAACGACGGAGTCTGCAGCACCGGGACCTTGAACAGCCCGGTGTAGGTCTTCACCCAGCGTCGAAGCAGGGCGTCGTATTCCCGCCGCCGCCCGGCGCGGTGGACCAGATACGCGTAGTTGTCGAGCACGGAGCGGTCGCAGATCACCGCCTCGTATCGGGCGCACGCTGCGATCTCACCTGAGATCTGGGCGTGGAGGATCCACGCCTGCGCCTCGAGCGTCGTCTCGCGGTTGATGGGCAGCGGACAGTCGCGCGCCACCTCCTTCACGATGTCCACGCCAAAGTCCAGCCGCTTGAGCCGCGACGCCAGATCGAAACAGAGCGTCGTCTTTCCGACGCCGTGCGTCCCGATGAACGCGATCTTCACACCGGCGATGCCGTCACCGCGGCCTCGGACCGCGCGCGTCGGGCGGTTCGGACGAAGTCCCCGAAGTGCAGGCACTCCTCCAGACGACACGACCAGGCGAGGCGTCCGTTCCACACCGTCATGTCCGGGCAGCCGTCGCACATGTTCTGGCGACCGTCGTCGAGGATGTCGATTGGCTGGATGATCATGATGGACTGCATGTGCAACCGGCGGAACGTCGCCCCCGGATCGAGCATTGCACGACCGAACGCGTGCCGCAGACTGGGGTCGAACGGCCACAGCCACAGCATCGACCGCCCCCGTCGGAGCATAGACGGCGACGCGTACGCCAGATAACGCCCGGTCCACAGATGGTGCAGCACCTGACTCAGCTCAGCCGCCTTCGGCCCGAGATAGCCGTGGATGCGCCGCTCGGTCCCGATGCGCGTCGTGAGGAGCCACTTGAACGAATCCGGTTTCTCCGTACCGTTGAGGTACGCGCTGGGCTGGAAGTCCGGAATCCGCTGCCGGATCGTCGCTAGCACCTCCCGCGCGGAGATGTCGACCCGCCGCTCCGGAACCGGATACGCGTAGGCCAGCGGGCTCATGTCCAGTTGCCGCCCCTGCACGAAGTAGTCGTAGTCCCCTTCCAGCACTGCCGCCCGATAACAGATGAACACCATCACGTGCACGATGTCGATGTGCTGTTGCGCCCAGTCGACGAGATCCGGCACGGCGTCGAGCGTGTCGTCAAACACCGTGGAGTTGAACGCGCAGGACAACCCTCCCACCCCTGCCACCATCTCGGCGCACTGCAGTCGCAGGGCGTTGTGCTCCTGCTCGGTCTTTCCCTTCCAGTGCGGCCGGCCCTGCTTGCTGTCGATGTGAAAGGTGAGACCCATCAGTCCCGCGCGCTTCATGTCCCGCAGCAGCGCCTCGTCGAGAGCCAGTCCATTGGTGTTCAGAATAGGCTTCCAGCCACGCTCGGCCGCCATGCGGACGATGTCAACGATCTGCGGATGACAGAGTGGATCGCCCCCGGCGATCGACAGACCGTCCGCGATGCGGTACGTCTCGAACACGTCCAGTTCGCCGGCAATCTCCTCGAGGGACTTGTGCGACTTCACGTTCGCCCGGTAGCACCCCTCGCACGCGAGGTTGCACGCCGCCGTCGGCTCCAGCCACGCGATGGCGTTGTCGGGAAGACTCCAAGGAAGGCGGTACAGTGATCGATGGTCGAGAGTATCGTTCATCGCAGAAGGCCTCGAGAGCGGAACGTCCCATCACACCCCGTCCCACGCACGACACGTACGCGGTATCCGAGTGTCATCAAGATACACGGCTGATCCACGCCCGGAACCGAGGGAAAGACGATTGGTCCGCTAGGATTTCCATACGAGACATCTCCGCCGGTATCTCCTGCCGCTGACTTGCGACACCACCGCGCGATGCCATGTTGGTGACATGCGGTGGATGACCACACGCGCCTCGCCGCCGGAGCGCAGCGATACGATGAACGCCATACTGGCTCAGGAACCCGAGGACCGGACACGGCCCGCGGACCGGCCGCCGGTTTCCCTCATTCGAGACGTGATCGTGCCCGCCCTGCTCGAGGTAGCCGCTCGGCACGCAGACTGGCCGCGCCGGCTGCTGTTGTGCCACTACGGCGCGCGACTCTGCAGCCTCGGGCTCAACGCCGGCACGAGCGGCAACCTCTCCATCCGACTGCGCGAGGGCACGTCCATCTACATCACCCCCCGTGGCACCGATAAGGGATGTCTCCGTCCATCGCAGATCCGTCGGCTGTCGCTCCTCGACCACGGCACCGCCCCACCGGACGTGAGCGTCGAGGTTCCGATGCACCGGGCGTGCTACGCTGCCCGGCTCGGCGTCGGGGCTGTGGTGCACGCCCACCCA
The DNA here is from genome assembly GCA_039584325.1 of Gemmatimonadota bacterium. Classification (GTDB taxonomy): domain Bacteria; phylum Gemmatimonadota; class Gemmatimonadetes; order Gemmatimonadales; family GWC2-71-9; genus JAOTVV01. The sequence continues at coordinate 7,257 of JBDGYA010000030.1, read as the reverse complement.
CCCGGACTAACCGCGCTTCCGCTGCGCGGACTGGAGCTCACGGCTGCGCTTCCGGAGTCCGGCGCCGCGCTCGGTGGTGTGGGGCTCGTGCGGTTCGCGCCGTCGGGGTCCGACACGCTCGCGGAGCTGGTGGGTGACGCCGTCGGTGCAGGCGCATCGCTCGTCTTGCTGGAACGGCATGGCGCCGTGGCCGTCGGTCCCGACCTCGCCAGCGCCTGCAAGCGCATGGAACAGGGCGAGCTGGTGGCCTTCACCACCCTGATGGCTGCCGGGCAGACGAGCGGAATGCCCGACGAGCACGTCCCCCGTCCATCCTCCGACAGCGACTCCGGGTGACTGGTTTGCTTGCGTAAGGCCCCCCGCACCACTAGACTCGCCGGTTCGTGCGCCAGCGGAATCGCGGCCCGTGGACGCCGCCGGAAGTGACCGCCGCACCACCCCTCATCACGTGATGCCGTGGCTCGATCGACACTCCCTCACGTGCTGCATCGTGGTCCACTGGCTCGGGTACCGCTCCACCGCGAGGTGCCCACGCTGCGCGGTCGATGGTATCGGACGGCGGGCGGGCACCACGCGTTCCGGCGGGCGGGCCGATGACCCGCGTTGGGCCGCGGTCGAGCGTCACCGCAGCGGTCATCGGCGCGAGCCTCGCGCTCGCCACCGGGTGCGGCGCCCCCGGTCCAGGTGCCGACTCACTCGATCACGGCTTCGCGGAGCTAATGGAGCGGTTATCGGAGCCGGGAGCATACTTCGACACCGACAACCTCATCTCCAACGAGACCTCGTACTTGCACGCGGTGGACGCCCTCGAGGCGGGGGGCATTCGCGGTGGTGCCTACCTCGGCGTCGGTCCGGATCAGAACTTCTCCTATATCGCCGCTATCCAGCCCGAGATCGCGTTCATCGTCGACATTCGGCGCGACAATATGCTGCAGCACCTCATGTTCAAGGCGCTGTTCGAGCTTACGGGCAGCCGGATCGCGTATCTGTGCCTGCTGCACGGCCGGCCGACACCCCCGGTCGTGGCCTCCTGGCGGGACTCGAGCGCGGCGGCGCTCGTCGCGTACGTGGACACGGTGGCGGCGGAGCCCGACGCGGCGCGTGCCTCGCTCGACAGAGTAGCGCACACCGTCGAGGAATTCGGTATCCTGCTCTCGGACGAGGACCGAGCCACGATCCGCCTGTTCCACGGCACCTTCATCGACGAAGGACTGGACCTGCGATTCCGCAGTCACGGCCGTGAGCCGCGGCCCCACTACCCGACGTTCCGCCGGCTCCTGTTGGAGACCGACCGCAGGGGGCGCCAGGTGAGCTATCTGGCCACCGAGGACCGCTGGCGGACCGTGGACGATCTGCAAGAACGCGATCGGGTGATTCCGGTGATCGGCGACTTCGCCGGCGACCACGCACTGGCGGCGATCGCCGATCTCCTCAGCGCCCAGGGCATCTCCGTCTCGGCATTCTACACCTCGAACGTCGAGCTCTACCTGATGCGGGACGGCACGTTCCCACGGTTCGCGCGGAACGTGACACGGCTCCCAACCAGCGATCGCAGCGTGCTTATCCGGAGCTTCTTCGGGAGGAACTTCGGCTACGTGCACCCCGAGGCGGTCGCGGGCTACTACAGTGTGCAGTTGCTACAGGCGATGGGGGACTTCGTGCGGGACGTGCGCGAGGGGACTTACCGCTCGTACCTGGATCTGGTGATGGCGGACGTACTCAGCGCTCCGTAGGTACCGGGCCGAGGTCGGCATCCCGGGCATCCGATCGGTAGTCGACCGTTACCTCCGGGCCATCAGCGGCGTCTTTCCGATGTGGGGTCTGTAACCCGGGGGAGGCGCCCATATGGAACCGACCTACGATTCTGACTGGCATCCGGAAAACATCTCGTGGAGCGAGGTGCTCGAGCGGGGCTGGAGCCTGCGCGAGATCGAACGCGAATACATCCTGGCGGTCCTCGCCCGCACGGGTGGCCATCGCACCCGCACAGCCCGCATCCTCGGTATTGACCGCCGCACGCTCTACCGCAAACTCCGCGACATGGAGGTAGTCGCCGAGCGGATGTGAGGCGACGAGCCGCGCCGGAACCACTTGCGTCCGGCCCAGGGGGCAGCCTCGCGGACGACCGCCCACTGTGTTCTTCTCAGAACCAGCCTCAGCTGCCGCCTTCGTACTTGAACGACACCTTCACCTTGGCCCGGAACGCCTGTACCTTGCCGTCCTTCAGCTGCAGATCCAGCTCGGCAATCTCAGCCACCCGAAGGTCCCGCAGCGACTGCCCGGCCCGCTCGACCGCCGCCAGCGCCGCCTTCTCCCACGACTCGGTGCTCGTTCCCACCAGCTCGATGACCTTGTAGACGCTCTCCGCCATCATTCGCTCCCAGTCCGAGACATGCGCATTCGTCCACCACCCCGATAACCTGGGAGCGCTGCACGGCCGGAGCAAGGAGCGGAGCGATGGGTGATGAGGGGGGGCGGGGCGTGCGTCGAGCCGTATTGGGGCCACTCCCGTCGCGGCTGCTGCCGCGCTGTGACGGATCAGGCTGGCACGTCGTCGCGCCCAGAGACCTCGCGAATGGCAGCCACCACCAGCGACCCCGTCGCGGACTGATACGGCGAGAGGCTGATCTCCACGGGCAGTTCCCGTCCGTCCTTGCAGCGCGCGACGAGCGCCCGCTGCCGTCCCATGGGGCGGACGTGCGGCTTGTGGTGATACCGGCCGCGGTCGGTGACGTGCTGCTCGCGGAACTGATCGGGAATCAGCAGCTCTACGGACTTGCCCACGACTTCGTCACGCGTGTAGCCGAACATCCCCTGGGCACGGGCATTGAAGTCCACAATCCGTCCCTCGGCGTCCACAATGACGATCCCGTCGGGAAGTGCATCGAGCAGGGCGGAGTGGGCGAAACGATCGGGCTCCGGTGTGCCTTGCTGTCGGTCGGACACGTGTTCCTCAGAGGGTATCGGCGCGAGTGATGTCGCTACGAACGGAAGATAACGTAACGAGCCATCGTGGCGGCGATGTGGTGCCGATCACCGATCCACACTCTCCGCATTCGCCTCCGCCTCACCCATGCGCTCGTCGACGGCGCTGAGGTGCTCCGCGATCTGCCCCGCCGTCACGGGGAGCACCCAGCGCTTTCCGGACGTCGTTTCGACATGCAGCGTGAATCCGTCGGACCACGCGTCCAGCACTCCGACCGGAAGCGGGACCACGAACGCCGCGCGGCATTCGGGCGACGGGAACAACAGCTGGAGTAGCTCGCGCAGCAGCTCCGATTCCGGACCCGCGTCGCACACCGGATCGGTCTCCATCAGGACGTCCACGGTGCGGCCCTCGATCTCCCCGAGCCACGCCAAATCGGCGTCCATCCACTCGTCCGTCTGGTATGCCACCTCCACGACCACATCGTTCACGAGCGTCCGCGTCGGCTCATCGACCTGGGTGCGGAGGCGGTATCTCGCGAATGGATGGGGGGCATCACCGAGGCGCACCACCGAGTCGGGGCCGGTGACGAGCAGCACGTCTGGAGTGAGTCGCTCGACCGTCGTGCGTGACCGGCATCCCGCGGTGGCGCACAACACGAGCAACACGCAGCTGGCGACCGGACCGGCGCCCCGCATACCACACCTCCCTCTTCACGTGGTAGTAGCGTGCGCCGCCCCGTCAGGTTCCCCGGAGGTTATTCCTCGATCTCTTCAATCCGTGCGGAGGCGTAGATCAGGCCGGTGCCCGGCTCGGGAAAGGCGGTCCAATGCAGCCGGATCCAGCTGCCGTCTTTGCGCCGGTAGCGGTTGGTGAAGAAGAGCGTCGGCGACCCTCGGGCGAGATTGTCCGTCTCGGCAACGGTGGCGTCGCGATCCTCAGGGTGCGTGAATTCCCTGAAGGGGCGGGACAGCAGCTCCTCGATCGAGTACCCGAGGGCATTCTCGAACGCCGGGTTCACGACCTTGAAGTAGCCCTCGGTGTCTGCGATGCAGAGCAGATCGACGGCGTAGTTGAAGAGCCGCTCGAAGTTGTACTCTTTGTCCGGGTCCGCCACGTACAGGCCCGCGCCGCAGGCGTGGCAATAGCGGGCCTTGGGCACGAGCTCGGTCTTGCAGCGGCGGCATCTTCCAATCGTGTCGCTCACCGGCGGCTCCTCCTGCCTACGTGATGGGGCACCATAGAGGATTCACCCACCGCGACGTTCCCGCAAGCGCCCTTGGTCGGCACCTCCGCGTCTGTCGGTCACCGAGGCGGCTCCACCCCCTCGCGCGCCGCATCCTTGATCGCGACGACGCTCCGCGCGACCGCCACGAGGGTGTCCCACTCTCCTTTCCCAGACCTCCTGCCCGTGCGCCAGCGCGTGCGCCGCCGGATGCCGGGCGCAAGACACGGCGTCGAACGCGGTCAGCGATCCGATCAGCTGCACTGCTTCCAGATTGCGGGACCGGTGGCGCACGTCCCTTGGGGTCTTTGTCGGCTGATCGCCCGGTCCGCTCACCATCTACCGGTGCTTAGCCGTCGGATCGGTGACGCACAATCTCGCCCGACGTCCTCCGGATTGCCATGCATGCTCGACGTCTCACTGTGTCGCTGACATCTTCACCTGTGCTGGGCGCACGGTCGCTCCACTGCAGAGCCGAGGTCCGTGTCGCAATGCCCACGGCGCGATCGCCGAGCATGGACAGGGGCGCCCAGACGGGAGAGATTGGGCTAGGCGTCGCTCCTTCTCCATTCTGCGGTGAGGTACCGATGGCGACGACTCCCGGTTCCATTCCCGACGTCACGATCGAGACGCTGTCCCGCAGCTTCTACCGGGAGTCACTCGGCTATGGCTTCACGCAGGTGGACTACGTGAAGTTCGTGAACCATCTGCTGGACCTGTCCATGCACGCGGAGAATGGCAATGCCGGCTCCGCGCTCGAGGCCGTGGCCGACGCGCCACCGGGGTCGGAGACCGCGGACCTGCACACCGGCACCGGGACGCTCCCGCTGCGCGGTCCGAAGGTGATCGTCAGGACCGCCAGCGCCGACGCCGATCTGCCCCTGCTCGACCGCTGGCTGGCCGACCCGGCGGGTCGGTACTTCCTCCTTTCCCGCACCACGCCGCAGTGGCTCGACGCGCGCGAGCTGGTGGCGCGCGAGAGCACCGTGCTCGGGATGGTTGTTCTCCCCGATGACACGCCCATCGGGTGCGTGGCGTTCCTCGACCATGATCGCCAGCAGCGTAAGGCAGAGCTGCGAAAGCTCATTGGTGAGCCGTCGCAGCGTGGCAAGGGGCTCGGCAGGGAGGCATCGAGGCTGTGGATCCGCTACGGTCTCGAGGGGCTCGGGCTGCGGAAGATCTACCTCAACACCCTCGAAACGAACATCCACAACGTCCGGCTGAACGAGGAGCTTGGGTTCCGGGTCGAGGGAATCCTGCGGAACGAGGTGCTGATCGACGGCACCTACCGCGACGTGCTGCGCATGGGATTGTGGCGTGACTGAGCGCGATCTGCCTCCGGATCAGACCCCATTCGTACGCAGGAACACCTCCATCCGGTCCATCCCCAGATCGATCTGCTCCATGCTCGTGGCAAAGGACATCCGGACGTGCGCATCGTTGCCGAAGGCAATGCCCGGGACGACCGCGACGTGGGCTTCCTCCAGCAGGCGTTCGGCGAACTCCACCGAGCCGGCGACACCCAGGCGGTCGTAGGCCCCCAGGACGTTGGGGAAGCAGTAGAACGCCCCGGTGGGCTCCACGCACGTGATGCCCGGCATGTCACCAAGTCGCCGGTGCATGTGGGCAGCGCGCCGTGCGAACTCCGTGCGCATCGCCGCCACCCCGCTCTGATCTCCCGTCAGCGCTTCCACCAGTGCCAGCTGCGTGAACGTTGCGGCCCCGCTGGTGCGCTGAGTCTGGAGTTTCGCCATCGCCTCGATGATGTACCTCGGTCCGGCGGCGAAGCCGATCCGCCACCCGGTCATCGCATACGTCTTCGACCCCCCGGAGATCGTGACCGTCTTGCCGTACGCGTCGGGGCCCGTGGCCGCGATGCTCATGTGTCGTGCATCGCCGTAGGTCAGCCGGTCGTAGATCTCGTCCGACAGCACGAGGAGGTCCACGCCCTCGAGGAACGCCGCAATCCGCCCAATCTTGTCGGGTGTGTAGGTGAACCCCCCCGGATTGTTGGGCGAGTTCAGCACCAGCATGCGGGTACGCTCGGTGATCGCCGCCTCGAGCTGCCCCACCGTGAGCTCGAAGTTGTGCACCTCGTCGCCGGGTACGAACACCGGCACGGCACCGGCCAGCTTGATCTGCTCCGGATAGGACACCCAGTACGGCACCGGTACGATGACCTCGTCCCCCGGCTCGAGCACCGACATGAACGTCATCTGCACCGCGTTCTTGGCACCGGCAGTGATGATGATCTGTGCGGGATCGTACGTCAGCCCGTTCTCCCGCTCGAGCTTGCGGCACGCGGCCGCCTTGGCCTCCGGCAGGCCCGACGCCGGCTTGGAGTACTTCGTCTTCCCGTCGCGGATCGCCGCGATCCCCGCCTGCTTGATATGGTCCGGCGTGTCGAAGTCCGGCTCACCCGCTGCCATGCTGACCACGTCGACGCCCTCCGCCTGCATGCGGGCCGCCTTGGCGGAGACAGCAAGGGTCGCCGACTCGGCAAGCTGGGCGATACGATGGGAGACCCGCATACCGTTCCTCCTCCTGTACTGTCACGACACCGGCACGCGGCGGTCACGCGGGCGGGCGCGCCACGGAGTTCAGCCGCCGCCAACAGGCGACGGCTCGCTGAGGGGACCACAGAGGGCGCGTTGCAAGAAGTTACACCCGAAAGGAAGACGGCCCCACGTCCGATCGCCTCCCGCGGGGCCGCCCGGTCGGGCGTGCGAGAACCTCGCTTCGCTTCGGGCCGTCGCGACCGGCCCAGGACTGAATCGCCCGACGTGCTTCTATGATGGGCACTTACGCCATGGTGTCAAGCGGGACAAACGTTACCGGGAATCCCCGAACCGAAAGCCGAAAACTCCCACTGCGAATGCCGGCGTGCCGGGCGGCCCGGCACTACCCCTGCGCCTGCCGCTTCGCGGCCTCCTTCAGATCGTCGTTCGCCCAGATGGCGCCCTCGACTCGCCGGTTCTGCTGCCGGCCAGCCGTGGTCTCGTTGGTCGCGATCGGCTGCAGCTCACCGTAGCCCATGGCGTTGAGCCGGTTGCGATCCACGCCCTGGAAGGAGAGGAACGTCGCCACTGACGAGGAGCGCTGCAGT
>JBDGYA010000029.1:0-44748 GCA_039584325.1 Gemmatimonadota bacterium | reverse complement strand
GCACTGGCTCAACGGGGTGAAGGTCGTGGAGTTCGAGCGCTGGACCGATGAGTGGGAGACCCTCAAGAACTCCGGGAAGTGGCAGGACGCCCCCGACTACGGCAGTGCGGCGACCGGCCACATCGTGATCCAGGACCACGGCAGCGTGTTCTGGTTCCGCAACGTGAAGATCCGGGAGATCACCGAGGAGTAACCGCGGGCACGCCCTGTCCCGAAGCCGCTCCGTCTGTCGTACACCGCGGTCGTTGCCCCGCAGCGCGGCCCGGTACGTTTCTGCTTCCTCGTTCAGTTCGGTGAGCGCCTCGATGCGCTCGTACGGTGACCACCAGCGCTAGCACCGACATCACGGCATTAGCTTTCTCTCCACTGACCCGAATGGCGTACGGACACAAACAGGAGACGACCCATGGGAGTCCATGATGTCTCTCGCCGAGGCTTTGTGAGCGGCGTCGGCGCCGGCCTGGCATTCACCATCGTGCCGCGCCACGTGCTGGGACGTGGCTTTCGCGCGCCAAGCGACACCCTCGCCATCGCCTGCATCGGTGTGGGCGGGATGGGGCGCAACGATGTCCGCGGTGTGAGTGGGGAGAACCTCTACGCGCTGTGCGACGTGGACACCGAACGCGCGGCCGAGTCGTTCCGCCGCTTCCCGCAGGCCAAGCGCTACGAGGACTTCCGCATCCTGCTGGACCGCGAGTGGCGCAACATCGACGCGGTGACCGTGTCGACGCCGGACCATACCCACGCGGCGGCCGCGCTCCTCACCCTCGGGCTCGGCAAGCCCACGTACTGCCAGAAGCCGCTCGCCCGTACCCTTGGCGAGGTCCGGGCACTCGGCGCCGCGGCGCGACGCGCCGGCGTCGCCACCCAGATGGGGAACCAGGGCCACGCGGGAGACGGCACGCGCAAGATCCGCGAGTGGATTGATGCCGGGGCGATCGGCACGGTGCGCGAAGTGCACTACTGGACCAACCGGCCGATCTGGCCGCAGGCGCTCGAGCGGCCGACGGAGGCGCACAACGTGCCGCCGGAGTTGAACTGGGATCTCTGGCTCGGCCCCGCACCCGAGCGGCCCTACCATCCCGCGTACGCGCCGTTCGCGTGGCGCGGCTGGTGGGACTTCGGCACCGGCGCCCTGGGCGACATCGCCTGCCATGCAATGGACGCCGCGTTCTGGACCCTCGACCTCGGCTACCCCGAGCGGATCGAGCCCGAGTCGACGACGCTCTACCCCGAGACCGCGCCGGCTGCGTCGCGCGTGGTCTACCACTTCGCGGCGAAGGGGAATCGGCCCGCCGTGCGCGCCGTGTGGCGCGACGGGAGCTTCGGGCCACCCGCACCGTCCGAGATCGGGCCGGACGAGCCGTGGCCCACGTCGGGGATCGGCGGTCAGCTCTGGATCGGTGACGACGGGAAGCTGGTGGCCGGGATCTACGGCGAGGAGCCGCGACTGCTCGATCGCGCGCGGCACGCCGAACTCGTAGCGAGCCCACCGCCCGAGACGTACGCGAGGTCACCGGGCGTCCATGACGAGTGGATCGCGGCCTGTAAGGGCGGCGCCCCCAGCGGTTCGCCGTTCGACGGCCACGCGGGCGGGCTTACCGAGATGGTACTGCTCGGCGTGCTCGCCACCCGGATGAACCGTGTGCTTGAGCTCGATGCCGCCACGGGCACGGTCACCAACGTGCCGGTACCCGAGGAGTGGGTGACACCCCCCTATCGGGAGGGATGGACGATGTGAGATAGGCCGAGAGCGGGATCGGAGCCGCGCCCTCGTTGTGGCTCGGCGTTACGCTACGGCGATACAGGGGTCAGCTCGAAGACGCGGCTCTCCAGCGGCCCAAGTGACTGCACGGCCACGTAGCCGTCGATCCCTCCGTCCCCCTCCACCGTCAGCGGAGCGCCCTGCGCATCGCCGATCAGGCTCCGCACGTCGTACCGCCCGCCCGAGAGCACCGGCCCCTCGGAGGACACCGTTACGCCGGACAGCGGCGCCGCCCCGACGTTGGCAACCACCAACACCGCCCGATCGCCCACCACCCGCAGGTACGCGGTAGCCGCGTCCACACTCACCGAGAGTGCCCGCAGCTCGCCGGCGGCGAGCGCGGGGTTGTCCGCACGCAGGTGAACGAGACGGCGGTACAGGTTGAGCAGCGAGGCGGGGTCGGCGTTTTGCGCTGCCACGTTCGCGGTGAGCGAGTCCTCCTGCAGCGGTTCCCACGCGATGCCGTCGGTGAAACCGGCCGCCGGGGACGCGTTCCAGTGCATGGGCGTGCGCAGCCGCGGGTCCGGCTTGTCGCCGCTCATCCCGATCTCCTCGCCGTAGTACACGAACGGGAGGCCGGGTAATGTCAGCAGCAGGGTGGCGGCAACCCTCGCCCGGGCCACGTCGCCGCCAAGCGCGGTGACCGTGCGGGTCTGGTCGTGGTTGCGCAGGAACGGCGACCAGCGTCCGGCCGGCACTTCGCGCTGCAGCCGAAGGAACGGGTGGAGCAGCCCGCTCCCCGACCCCTCACGCACCGCGGTGACGATCGCCTCCGACGCCTCAAACGCGAAGTACGCATCCAGCTGATCGGGATAGTACAACAGCATCGCGCCGATGCTGTCCCACACCTCGCCGATGGTGAACGCCTCGGGTGCCACGTCGTGCACGTGGGCGGCGAACTCTCGCAGGACCTCGTGGGTGGCGGGAACGTGCTCGACGATCCTCCCGTCGTCCTCCTCTACGAGATGTTTCACAGCGTCGAGTCGGAACCCGTCGACCCCCAACTCGTCCAGCCAGAAGGTGGCGATGCGCTTCGCCTCCTCGCGCACGGCCGCCGTCTCGTAGTTCAGGTCCGGCATGCCGCCCCAGAAAAACCCGTAGTAGTACTCCTCCCGCACGGGCGACTGATGCCAGTTGTCGCCGCCCCAGGGGTTCTTGACGCCGGGATGCGACGGCAGCCAGATGAACCAGTCGCGGTACGGTGAGCCGGGATCGAGCAGCGCGTCCTTGAAGTAGGGATGCTCGCTCGACGCATGATTCAACACGAGGTCCACCAGCACGCGAATGCCACGCCGGTGCGCCTCGAACATCAGCAGCTTGAAGTCTTCGTTCGTGCCGTAGTCACGGTTGATCCGGTAGTAGTCGGTCACGTCGTACCCGTGATAACTCGGCGACTGGGCCACCGGCATGAGCCAGATGCACGAGGCGCCGAGGTCACGCTGCGAGTTCGGATCGCCGTCGTTCACGTAGTCGAGCTTCTGGATGAGTCCGCGCAGATCCCCGATGCCGTCACCGTCGCTGTCGTAGAACGAGCGCACGAAGATCTCGTAGCAGACGGCGCCGTGCCTCCAGTCGGAGGCTGCGGAAGCGTTCATTTGTTGCGCGGGAGACCTGGCGGGGACGACGAGGAGCACCGTGGAGAGCGTGACAATGAGGCTGCGGGACATCGGCATCGTGTGAAGACCTCCGTTGGCGAGCAACGTAGCTCGGGGTCGGCGGCCGGACAAGGATCCTGCAGGGGCGCGTCGTCGTGTCGCGGAGCACGCACGTCCCCCATACATTACAGGCTCTAGCCACGGTTTCCCTCTGAACCGCCGCTTGGATGGTGTGCCGATGCACGGACGCGCAGGTCTCCTCGTCGTGCTGATCCTGCTGCAGGCGTGTCAGGCGCCGCGACGTGCGGAGCAGGCACCGGTGGTGGAGTTCCCCGAGGTGGGCGTTGACGACCCGGCGGCGTACGAGGGGTACACCACGCGCTTCTTCCGGGATGCTGCCGAGAACACGTTTCAGATCTATCTCAACCAGCGGGACGGTCGCGTCGTGCACGTGTGGGCGGATGCGGCCAACGAGAGCGCGGCGTTCACCGTCCGCGACACGGAGGGCCATCCGGCGCCCGTGGTCTGGGGTGGGTCTGGGGCGGTGGCGGCGTCGGAGGGACGAGACCGGATCATGCGGTATCGGCTCACCGCGGATGTCGGGGCACTCGAGATCGGCTGGTTTCTGCTCGGCACCATGCGCCAGGAGCGGGACTTCCAGGGCATCGAATGGCACCGGCGGCCGTGGGGCGATCCTCCCTTCATCCTGCCTGAGCTGACCGATCTCATCGCGAGCCTCGGGCGCCTTCCCGCCGAGGAGCAGACACAGCACCTCGCGCTGCTCGACGCCTCCGGTGTGGCAGAGCTTCGAATCCCGGCTCGAGCCGCGTCTCACGCTCTCCGACGACGACGACGCCTGGAACGTGCTCGTCGAGCATACCAGTTTCGACGGCCGCAACCGCATGACACTCGAGCTTCGCGGCGAGGCGGGCACCTCGACGGCAACGCTCGCGGGGAACCGGGTTTCGGTGCGCGCCGGTGACGGCGGACGGATCGAGCTCGACGTGGTCGCGACGACCGATTCCGATGCGCTCGGTCCGCTGGGTCGCGACCGCTTGTTCAACGAGGCGTTCGAGCGCTATGTCGAGCGACGGCGTCAAGAGGCCGACAGCATTCGTCGCAGTGTCCCTGCACCGGAAGCCGCTCGGAACGCTCAGCTCATGGCGTTCCGCCGACTGGAGCGCCAGATGCTCGGTCTGGAGCTGTTGAGCTCCGAAGAGAAGCTCATGGCCTCCATGCCGAATTACGCGACCTACTTCGGCCGCGACCAGATGATGTCGGCCTTCATGCTGGAGCCGATCTCGTCGGTCGATCTGCAGGAACTGGTGATCGCGAGCGTGCTGGGGAAGCTGTCACCAACCGGTCACGTGAGCCACGAGGAGGCACTCGGCGGACAGGCGATCCGTGAGAACGCCGCCGAGTACGGTGAACTGATCCGGGCCTGGGCGGAGGCGAGGGAGACAGACCCCGACGCGGCGGGCGGGTACCTGGCCCAGGCCCGAGAGACCCTCGTGCAGTTGCAGGCGGTGCGCGAGAACTACCGTATGATCGACGACGACTTCCAGCTCCCGGTGCTCGTCGATCGCTACCTCGCGCGCTCGGACGTGCGCGACGCGCGGAAGCGCCGGTTCCTGACCGAGCACGGACCCAACGGCCTGTCGCGGCTGGACGCGCTCGTGCGGAACCTGGCCTTCGTCGCCGCGCACGCGCAGCCGTACGCCGAGCAGCCGGTGGCCACCAACCTGGTGAGTTTCCTGTACCGCGATGCGGATGGGTACCTGCCCGGGAGCTGGCGTGACAGTCGCGCGGGATACGGCAACGGCCGGTTCGCTATGGACCTGAACGTGGTGTGGGTCCCCAAGGCGCTGGAGGCCACCGAGCGGATCCTGCAGACGATCGACGCGCTCGGCTTCTCCACGGTCGACATCATGGGAGACGCACCGATGGATGGTGCGGCGCTGGAAGCGTTCATCGCTGACGCCGAGGCGCTGCGCACGGTGGTCGAGACGTGGAGTGGCGCGCGAGAGCATTTCGAGGTCCATCTCGACCCCGCCACGATTCGGGAGCGGGTCGATGCCGCGCTCGCGTCGCTGCCGACCGTGGAGCGGGATTTCTGGCGGCAACGCATGCGCGCAGCCGACGCCGCCAGTCGGCCGCTGTCGTTCATGGCACTGGCCCTCGACAGTGCGGGCCGGCCGATCTCGGCAGCCAATACCGATCCGGCGGCCGATCTCTTCATCGAGGAGTACACCGAACGGGTCGTGCGTGGCCGTACCGACCCCGACGAGGTGCTGCATTTGATCGACGCCGCCATTCGGCCCTATCCGGTTGGACTGTTCGTGGAGGGCCTGGGCGCCGTCGTCGTCAACGATGTGTACGCGAGCCGGGAGGTCCAGCAGCACTTTCGGGAGGATCTCTATCACTCTCCCCGCGTGGTCTGGGGCCGGGAAGCGAACCTGCTGTTCCTCGGCCTCGCGAAGCAGATCGCGGCGGCGTACGACGCGTCCGGTCGAGTGCGAGACGAGAGCGAGGGCTTCGCCGCGTACGTGGAGGCATTACGCCACGCGCTCCGGCGCACGGGAGCGGCCGTCGAGGCCTCGGGCCTGAGCCACAACGAACTCTGGAGCTTCACCATCGACGGCGACACTCTGCGACCGGTGCGCTACGGGACGAGTTCGGACATTCAGCTCTGGAACGTGACCGACCTCGCGGTCGGGTTCCTGCTGGACCGGCTGCCGCCTCGGTGAAAGGCATGCCGTTGTGAGATCAGCGGTCGCCGCCGCGGCCTTGATGGTGCTCGGCTGCGGACCAGGTCCGCCGCCGGTTGCCGTTCCGTCGTGGGCCAAGCCCATCGAGCTGCGCCTGGACCACCTGCGTCACCTCGGTTTCGACGTGACCGTGGCGGGACAGCCCGCGCGCGCGGTCGCGCTCTATGCGGAAGCACCCGACTACCGCCCGATTGGCTCGCCGGCTCGTGACGGCTTCGAGGGACTCGCCGCCGTGGACGACGCGGCGCGCGCAGCCGTCGTCTTCCTGCGGCACTTCGAGCAGACCGCCGACCCTCGCTCCGAACAAGAGGCCCTGGGTCTCCTGACGTTCGTGACGGCGATGGAGCAGGGGGACGGCGAGTTCCTCAACTTCATCCACGCAGACGGGACGCCCAACCGCGCGGCCCCGACCAGCCGGAAATCCTTTTCCTACTGGGCGGCTCGCGCGCTGTGGGCCATGGGAGAGGCCGTCCGGGTCTTGGGTCCTGACGACCCGGACGTCGACGCGCTGCGACCTGCGCTGGAGCGCACGTTGTCGAGGCTCGCGCGCGATGTCGAACGGGGACACCTGGTCGGTGGATCCGCGACCGCCACCGCGGAGGCCCTGCTCGGCCTGCTATCCCTGCAACAGGTCGAACCGACACCGGAGCGCGCCGATCTCGCCGGCCGCACGGCCGACCTGCTCGTGCCACTGGCGCAGGGAGATGCCGACACCCCTCCCTGGGGAGCGCACATCGATCCCGCAGAGGGCGTCTGGCACGCCTGGGGAGCGCGCGCGGCGCAGGCACTGGCGCTGGCGGGACGCGTGCTTGCCCGACCTGATCTCGTCGCTGCCGCGCAGCGTGAGGGCGACCAACTCTGGGTGCGGTTCCTGCTCGAGGGCGAGGTCCCGGAGGCGGTGTCTCAAGACGGAAGCACGAATGCCTTCCCGCAGATCGCCTATGGCGTTTCCCCCGTGGTCGAGGGCTACCTCGCCCTCGCCGAGGCCACCGGGGAACCGCGCTACGACGTCCTGGCCGGCCTCGCGGCCGCTTGGCTGCTGGGTGCCAACCGGCCCGGGATCACGATGTACGACAGCGCCACGGGCCGCACGTTCGATGGTCTGGGAGGCCCATCAGCCGAACACGTAAATCACAACTCGGGTGCGGAATCGACCATCGAGGCGCTGCTCGCGCTCGGTGCGGTGGCCGCGCGTCCCGAGGCCACCGTCTACCTCCGCTACCGCTCGGTCGGGCCCATCGTTGCATCGCCTGCAGACGCGCCAGCGGAGCGCGAGTTCGCGGGCCCCCAGGACGAACGCGTGACGGTGTCGCGACGGGGAGCGACCTTTACGGTTGAGGTGCGAGCGGGCGCGAGCCCGATCGAGCTCACATACTGGCCGGCCGCAAACCCCTTCGAAGTCGATCTCGCGCGGCGACTGGGCGACGCGTGGAACGCCCGCCACCCTGACATACAGGTGCGAATTCAGCCGATCCCCGCCGGGCGCTCTTCCGAAGAGGTTCTCTTAGCTGCCGTGGTAGGGAACGCGACCCCGGACATCTGCTCGAACGTGTCGTCGGGGCTGTTGGGGCGTCTCGTGAGGGCGGGCGCCGTCGTTCGCCTCGACCAACTGGCCGCCACCGCCGCTCGCCTCGCCGAGCGCGCCACCGAGCCGATGCTCGCGCCGATGCGACTTCCCGACGGCGGGATCTACGCCGTGCCGTGGAAGACCAACCCAATGATGCTCATGTACAACATCGATCAGCTCGCCGAGGCAGGGGTTGAGCCTCCCGGCACGTACGGTGAGCTGATCGAGGCGCTCCGCCGGCTGGTGCGCGACACTGACGGCGACGGACGCCTGGACCGATGGGGATTCTGGGCGCGGCTCAAGACCACCTGGTTCGAGCGGTTCTACGACTTCTACCCGCTCTACCTCGCCGCATCGGACGGGCGCACGCTGGTGTCGCATGGCGAGGTGGTTTTCGAGAACGAGGCAGCGGTGGCGGCTATCGAGGTGCTGCGCCAAGCCTTTGCCGAACGTCTCCTGCCGCGTTCCAACTTCGAGGGACGCGACCCCTTCATGGATGGGACCGTGGCCATGAAGGTGGTGGGTCCGTGGTTCGTGAAAGAGCTGGAGGAACTCAAGATTCCGGGACTGCGCTACGACGTGACTCCGGTGCCCGTGCCGGATGGCGAGGATCCGGAAACGGCCTACGCCTTCGCCGATCTCAAGAACATCGCCGTCTTCTCGACGACTCGGCATCCCGCGGCAGCCGCCCGGTTCGTGGCGTATCTGACGTCGCCGGAAGCCGACAGGCAGATGATCGTGGAGGCCGCTCAGCTCCCGTATCGCCGCGCGCTGGCGTTGGACCAGCGCTTCGCCGCTGCGCTCACAAGCTGGCCGACCCTCCAAGCCTACGCGGCACGCGCCGATCGGGGCCGTGACGTCGACATCGATCCTGACATCGTCGAAGTGTTCGACATCTTGTCGGAGGCCTACGAGGCGGCGGCCATTTACGGTGTGGTGTCTCCGGAACAGGCGGTGCGGGACGCCGCGGACGAGGCCCGGGCGGTGCTGCGTGCGCGCTGAGGCCCGCTCCGGCCTGCTCATGTCGGCGCCGTACACAGCGTTCCTGCTGCTGTTCGCGCTCTTCCCCATCGGGTTCTCGGTCGTCCTGGTGCTGCTCAAGTGGGACCTCGTCACCGCCCCGAGCTTCGCGGGGCTCGACAACGTCCAGCACCTCGTCGCCGATGCTCGCTTCTGGCAGGCCATCGTTAACACCTTCGTCTTTCTCGCGATCCACCTGCCGCTCCAGGTGATCGTCGCGCTGGCGCTCGCCTGGTCCCTCAACCGGCCGCTGATCCTCCGCTCGTTCTGGCGGGCCGCCTTCTTCCTCCCCGTGGTCATTTCCGGGGCGGCGGTGACCATCCTGTGGAGCGCGCTCTACGCCACCGACGTGGGGCTCATCAACGGAGTACTCGCGCGGCTGGATCTCGGCCCGGTCCCCTGGCTGACCGATCCCGCCATCGCCATGCCGGCGATCGCCGTCATGGCCACCTGGAAGAACGTGGGGTTCTACGTCGTCATCTACCTTGCGGGCCTGCAGAGCGTCCCGCGGAGTTGCCACGAGGCGATCGAGCTGGAGGGAGCCACGGGGTGGCAGAGCTTCCGTTACGTCACGCTTCCGCTACTCAAGCCCCAGACGCTGCTCGTCGTGACGCTGTCCACCATCAACGGCTTCCAGCTCTTCATCGAGCCGTACGTGTTGACCGGAGGAGGGCCGCTGCGGCGGACGCTGTCGGTCGTGCTCTACATGTACAGGAACGCCTTCTCATACCAGAAGATGGGCTACGCGGCCACACTCGGCTTAGCCCTCGCGTTGGTCATCGCGGTCGTGCTCGTTGTCCAACGCCGGGTCATTGGAAGCGCGGAGGAGGCATGAGGCGCGCGGTCTTCTACGTCGTACTGGGCTTGGCGGCCGTCGCGTTCCTCTACCCGTTCTTGTGGATGGCCGCGACCACTTTCAAGTCACCCGCCGAGGTGGGAGGGCTCTCTCTGCTCGCCGACCAGCCGACCCTCGAGAACTACCGCCTGATGTGGGCTCGTGCTCCGTTCGGGCGCGCCCTCATCAACAGTCTGTTCGTGGCAACGACCATCACGCTCTCGGTCCTTGTGTTCGGGTCGGCCGCGGCCTACGCGCTGGCGCGACTCGAGTTTCCCGGGCGCGGTACTCTCAACACCGTCACCGTCGCGGTCCTGCTCGTGCCCGCCCAGCTCACGCTGATCCCTACCTACACCCTGATCGTTGAGCTTGGCTGGATCGATAGCTACGCGGCGCTGATCGCGCCCTACGTCTTCAACGCGATGGCGATTCTGATCCTGCGCCAGTTCTTTCTGCAGGTGCCGCGTTCGCTCATGGACTCCGCACGGCTGGACGGGATGGGAGAGCTGCGCATCCTGTTCACCGTTTTCTGGCCCCTGGCGAAGGCGCCGCTCGCGACGGTCGCCATCCTCACGTTCATGGGGGCGTGGAACGAAGTGCTGTGGCCGCTGCTGGTCGTGCGGGACGAGCAGCTCATGACGCTGCCCCAACTCCTGACCGTCTTCTCTCTCGGTGGCGGTGCCGGCCCGCGTCAACTCGCCCCGAAACTTGCCGCGGCGATGGTGCTCGTGGTGCCTGTGGTCGTGGCCTACACGTTCCTCCAGCGCTACTTCATCGAGAGCATGGCGAGCACCGGGATCAAGGGGTAGAGCGTGGCCGACGTTTCCTTCGAGCGAGTCCGCAAGGACTTTGGGACAACGACCGTGGTACAGGACTTCGACCTTCACGTCGCCGACGGTGAGCTGGTCGTGCTGGTCGGCGGATCCGGATGCGGCAAGTCGACGATCCTGCGCCTGCTCGCGGGGCTCGAGAGCGTCACGAGCGGAACGGTCCGGATCGGCGAGCGAGAGGTGACACACCTGCCACCCCGGGAGCGCGACGTGGCCATGGTGTTCCAGGACTATGCCCTCTACCCGCACCTGACGGCACGCGAGAACATCTCGCTCGGCCTGCGCCTGCGGAAGGTCCCGAAGGCGGAGATCGGCCGCCGTGTGCGCTGGGCGGCGGAAATCCTCGAGCTCGAGCCGTTCCTCGATCGCAAACCCAAACAGATGTCCGGAGGGCAGCGGCAACGCATCGCCATGGGACGGGCCATGGTGCGGGAACCCGCGGTGTTCTTGTTCGATGAGCCGTTGTCCAACCTCGACGCTGCCCTGCGCGGCCAGATGCGGCACGAGATCGCGCAAATGCAGCGACGCGTCGGCACGACGACCCTGTACGTGACGCACGATCAGATGGAGGCGATGACGCTGGGTGATCGGCTGGTGGTGCTCGACGACGGGCGCATCCTGCAAGTGGGCCGCCCGATCGACGTCTACCGGGCACCGGTCACCCTGTTCGTGGCCGGCTTCATCGGCACCCCGCCCATGAACTTCCTGGATGGGCGCCTGGAGCGCGAGCGTGACCGGTTCGTGTTCGTCTCCGACGCCCTGCGAGTCTTGGTTCCGGCGAAGCGGTCCCTCGACTCGGCAGTCGAATCCCGCGAGGTAGTGACACTTGGCGTTCGCCCCGAGCATCTGGCCCTGGCCGACGTGCCGGGGCCGCTCACGCTCCGAGGGCAACTTGTCCTGGCCGAGGTGTTGGGCGCGACGACGCATTTGCATGTCGAGGCGAGTGGTCGACGAGTAGTCGCTGCGGTCCCCAGCGGGCCGGTGCCAGTGCCGGGAGCGGCCGTCGCACTGTCCGTCGATCCGCGCCAAGTGCACCTCTTCGCCGCCGACGGCTCATCGCTGCTGCTGGACAGCCACAACTTGTAACTCGATGCTACCCGGGCCACGGCTCACGATCACAACGAGGACATGGGAATGACGATGACCCGACACACCGATGTGCTAACGCGCCATGCGTCTAACCCTATCATCACGTCCGCCGATCTCCCGTACTCCGCCAACAGCGTGTTCAACCCAGGAGCGACGATACAAGACGGCGAGACCATCCTGCTGATGCGGGTGGAAGACCGGTGTGGGCTGTCGCACCTCACGGTGGCGCGCAGCCCGGACGGTGTGGCCAAGTGGCAAATCGACCCAGCTCCGACGTTCGTCGGCACACCCGATACGCACCCCGAGGAGATCTGGGGGATTGAAGACCCACGGGTCACATTTGTCGAGGCGGAGCAGCGGTGGATCGTGGCGTACACCGCCTACTCCAGGGGTGGCCCCCTCGTATCGCTGGCCGCCACCGAGGACTTCAAAACGTTCGAGCGACTCGGTGCGGTAATGCCACCCGAGAACAAGGACGCCGCGCTTTTCCCCGTCACATTCGCCGGGCGCTGGGCGCTGATTCATCGCCCCGTCCCGGGAGGTGGGGACTTGGGCGCCCATATGTGGCTATCGTTCTCGCCGGACCTGTTGCACTGGGGAGACCATGGGGTTCTCCTCAAAGCACGCGCGGGGGCGTGGTGGGATGCGCGCAAGATCGGGCTCTCGCCGCCGCCGATCAAGACGAGTCACGGATGGCTCGTCCTGTATCACGGTGTCCGGGCCACGGCGTCGGGATCCATCTATCGCTTGGGACTCGCGCTGCTCGATCTCGAGAACCCACGTCGCGTGCTGAAGCGATCGAGCGAGTGGCTCTTCTCTCCCCGTGAACCATACGAACGGTTCGGCGACGTGGGAGGTGCCGTCTTCCCGTGCGGCTGGACGCTGGTGGATGACGAGATACGCCTCTACTACGGGGCTGCCGACACGAGCATCGGGCTGGCCACCGGCCGACTCTCGGAGTTGCTCGCCTGGCTCGACGAACATGATTCGCCCGCCGACGAGTAGATGACCGACTCACCTCGGACCGCCACTGCTGTCGTTATGACGTATTCGGGCGGGTTCACCCTCACGATGTTGTTGCTCGTGTTCGCGGCAACTGGCTGTGCCGGTACGGGGGGGCCCTTCACCTAGACGCCGCTCTCGTTCGAGGACTTCGCAACGCGCCGCCTCGCCGAGGCGTCCGAGCCGCTCTCCTTCGGCATCATCCGCGTCGGCCGTCGGTAGGGTCGGTCTGTCGTCCTTGTATTCTGACCGTGGAGCAGTCAACTTCTTCGGTCGCGTTTCCTCTCGTCGAGACAGTTACCAGAGGTAAGCATGCCCCAGTTCGAGCTTGCGGCTCCAGACCTCGTGATGGTCTTCCTGTACGTCGTGTTCATTGTGGGACTCGGCCTCCACTTCGCGAAGCGGACCAAGACCACCGACGACTACTTCCTTGCGGGCCGTTCGCTCACGTGGTGGCTCATTGGATTCTCGCTGTTCGCGTCCAACGTGTCGTCCAGCACCCTCGTGGGACTGTCGTCCGCCGCGTTCGACTCGGGCATCTCCGTCTACAACTACGAGTGGATGGCGGCCCTTGTCCTGATCGTGTTCCTGGTCTTCTTCCTCCCGTTCTACCTGAAGACCCGCGTGTTCACGATGCCGGAGTTCCTGGAGCGACGCTTCGACCAGCGATCCCGGTACTACTTCTCCGCGCTGCTGGTCCTGATGAACATCACGATCGACACGGCTGCAGCCTTGTATGCGGGATCGCTGGTTGTCCAAATCATCTATCCCGACGTTCCGATGTGGCTCTCGGTGGTCGTGCTCGGCATCGTGGCAGGAGTCTACACGATCGCCGGCGGACTCAAGGCGGTGGTCTACACCGATGCCGTCCAGGCAGTGCTGCTGCTGCTCGGAGCCTGCCTCGTCGCCGTGCTGTCGTTCGATGCTATCGGAGGCTCGTGGTCGACCGTACTGGCCAGTGTCCCGTCTGACGACCTGTCCATCGTGCGCCCGGCGTCGGACCCGGTCCTGCCGTGGCCCGGACTGGTCACCGGGGTCTTCCTCCTGGGGTTCTACTTCTGGGCCACCAACCAGTTCATGGTGCAGCGGGCGCTCGGCGCCAAGGACCTCAACCACGGGCGCTGGGGCGCGCTGTTCGCCGGCCTGCTCAAGCTCCCCATCATCTTCATCATGGTGTTGCCGGGCATCTTCGGGCGGCTGCTGTACCCCGCAGCCGACTATCCGGCACTGGCGGAGAATCCCGACCTCATCTTCCCGACCCTGATGTTCGATCTGCTCCCGGTCGGCATCCGCGGGTTGATCATCACGGCACTGGTGGCCGCGATCATGTCGAGTGTGGACTCGACGCTCAATTCGGCTTCCACGCTCGTCACCATGGACTTCATCAAGAAGATCAAGCCTAAGGCTTCGAACCGCGCTCTCGTCGTTGCCGGCCGGATCGTGACCTTCGCGTTCATGACGCTGGCGATTCTCTGGGCGCCGCAGATCGTCAAGTTTCCGAACATCTGGACCTATTTGCAGCAAATGCTGGCCTACCTCGCACCTCCGATCGTCGCCTGTTTCTTCGCCGGCGTATTCTGGAAGCGCGCGAACGGACATGGAGCATTCGCAGCGCTAGTGGTTGGACACCTGGCGGCAGCCATCATATTCGCGCTCGCGCTGTCCGACTCGATCATCGTCCAGACCCACGCTCTGACGCCGGCCGAGCTCCAGATGGCCGCGGCCGGCACTCCGGTGATCCACTTCCTGTATCTGGCCCCCATTCTCTTCGTGATTGCGCTCGCCGCGCTGGCACTCGTCAGTTTGGCGACGCCCAAGCCCGACGAGGAGGTCGTACGCACACTCACGTGGTCGCCGGCCATGCTTGCGGAAGAGACGCCGGCGCTGCGGCAACTGCCGTGGTACAAGAACTACCGATACCAGTCCGTTGCCATGCTCATCCTCATCACGATCTTCGTGATTGCGTGGTGGTAAGGCGTGACTGGAGATAGCGACACGCCGGCGGCAGAGCCCACGACGGTGGTCGCTATCGGCGAGGCGTTGTGGGACGTGTTTCCGGACCGGCGGCGACCGGGGGGCGCGCCGTGCAACGTTGCGTTCCACGCCGCGCGGCTCGGCGACCGGGGCGTCATCGTCACCCGGGTCGGTGCCGATGCGCTGGGCGCCGAGCTGATCGCGTTTCTCAGTACACGCGGTGTCGTCACGGATTTCGCGCAGCGTGACGACACCAGGCCCACAGGTACCGTGTCGGTCACGATGGAGGGTTCCGATCCCAGGTATGCCATCGCCGAGGACGTGGCGTGGGATCACATCGCGGCCGACGACGACACCCGCGCGCTCGTACGCTCGGCGAAGGTCGTTTGCGTGGGCTCGCTCGCGCAGCGAAGCGAACCGAGTCGCTCGGCCATCCAGCAACTGCTGTCGGACGCAGGCGGCCACGCGCTCGTTGTGTTCGATGTGAATCTGCGTCCACCGTTCGTCGACGCGGAGGTCATCGAAGCGACGCTCCGGGTGGCGGACGTCGTCAAGATGGGTGAAGCGGAGGCCGCCGGGCTGTCTTCGCTACTCGATCGACCCTCGCTGACCGATTGGCTGCTCCACGATGCCGGCGTACAGGCCGTGTGCGTGACGCGGGGCGAGCACGGTGCTTCCATGACCACACGGCACGGAACGACATCCACTCCCGGAATCGCGATCGACTCGTCCACCGGCGACGCGGTGGGTGCGGGTGATGCCTTCACGGCCGCGATGGCGCATCACCTCGTTCGAGGTACCGCACCGGACGAATCACTCGATGCGGCCAATCGGTACGCCGCGCTCGTCGCGACGAAGGCGGGGGCCATGCCGGTGCTTACCGACGAGGAGGTCGCCGGCATCGGGTCGTGATGGTGGGGTAGCCCCTTACGCTGTCTTGCCTTTTCCTGTCGCGCTGAGGTCGCCCAGCTTCCACCACGCTGGAATCAGCGCAATCCCCACGATCAGGAGAAGCGCGATCCACACCCCACGCGCGGGGAGCCACGTTGGCGCCGGACTGCCGACCATCCACGAGCCGAGTCCGGTGAGCAGGCAGAAGATAGTGGTCGCGCACAGCAGCATGGCGGCGACCGACCGACCCAGCCGACGCGCGGCATCGTTGGGCGCGGTACCCGTGGCGGCAGCGACGGGCCCCCAGAAGCCCGGCGGCCTGGCTCGACGGTAGAACTCCGCTAGGCGTTCGGTGGATTCCGGTCCGGAGATGTAGGACGCCAGCACCCCAGCTAAGGTCCCGCCGATCGCCATGACGAATAGTCGGGTCGCCTGGTGCTCGATGGGAACCGTGAAGATCAGGATCGGTGCCAGCACCAGAGACGCAACGATTGCTGCGATTTCCCCCCACGCCGTCATGCGCCACCACAGCCAGCGGAGCACCAGCACGATTCCCATCCCCGCTCCGAGCAGTGTGCTTGCTTGCCACGCGGTTTGAATGGACGTGACCTGGGTCATGACAAACAGGGCCACGACGAGAATGAACAGATTCGAGCCTCGTGCCACCCATACCAGGGTACGGGGGCGCGGCTCCTTCTTGAGCAGGCGGACGTAGACGAAGCGTTTGACGATGTCGTTCGTGAGATACGACGATCCCCAGTTGAGATGCGTGTCGACTGTGGAGGCCAGCGCCGCGAGCATACCCGTCAGGAGCAGGCCGAGCACACCCGGCGGCAGGAGGTCGCTCATGCCGCGCACGTACGTGGCTTCACGATCGGCCTGGAGCAGCACACCGGAGAGCCCTTCCGCGGGCGGGAACAACACCAGGACACCGAGGGCAATCGGAAGCCAGATGAGACTGCGGCCCAGCACCTGGATGAAGGAGAAGATGATGGACGCTCGCTTGGCATCTTCATCCGTCCGGCACGCCATGGTACGCTGTGCCAGGTACCCGGTGCCGTCGGCGTACATGTGAACCAGCCACTGTACGAGCGTGGTGGCAATGACAGCGAGCGAGACGTCCTTCGCCTGGGACGGAGTGAACGCGAGGATCTGGTTCGGGGTGATTCCTCCGGGACCACCGGACGCAAACGACGATCGAATCCGATCGGTGAGAGCGCCAAGGCCACCGACCTCGGAAAGCACGTACCCGGCGAAGATGATCGTTCCCGCCAACATGATGCCGAGCTGCACGATGTCGGTAGCCACCACGGAGCGAAGGCCGCCGGTGGTGGAGTAGAGCGTCGTCACCGCAACGATGGCCAGTATGGAGAGCAGATTCCGTGCGGAGAGAATCCAGACCGTCTCGCCGGCCTCTGCATATGGTACCGGCGCCCAACTCACCGTATCGAGAATGAACTTGCCGTCGGCGGTCTCACTCGTCGGCACGAGCGGCACGCCGATCGCACGAACCAAGTCAACGACCGGATCGAAGATCGCCGCCGGTAGCCACTGATCCCACAGCAGAAACGGCTCGGCGATCCGCGTCGCGGCGATGAGCACCATCGCCAGGATGGCGCAGTTGATCACCACTCCGAAGTAGACGGCTTTCAGCCCTCGTAGCGTCGCGGCGGGACCACTGCCATAGCGAAACTCCGTGAGCTCGGCGTCGGTGAGCACGCCGGCCCGGCGCCAACTGCCGGACAGCACGAATCCCAGCAACAGGAAGGCGAGCGCGAAGACCCAGAACGGTCGCCACAGATGGAAGATGCCGGCGGTCGCGACCAGTCCGGTAACGAACAGCGGTGTGTCGGCGGCGAACTGGGTCGCCGCCATGCTCAAGCCCGCTTTCCATCCGGGAAGGCTGCGCCCGGCGAGGAAGTACTCCTCCAGGTTCTGCGAGGCGACGCTCCTGGCTCGGAATCCCTGCCAGATGGCCTGAGCGACGAACGCGAGGATGATCAGTATGTCCACAGTGGCCATCGTACCCTCGCGAGATCAGAGATCTTCGTTTGATGGTGAGGCCGGTGCGTGAGCCACTACGACAGCCTCGTGCGGCAGCAAGTGCAGCGTCCCGTCGACCGCGTTGCCTTCACTGAACCGCTGCGTCGACACCACGATGTGTCCGGTGAGATTCGTGGCGTCGAACGAGAGCGGCTCAGGTGAGAAGTTGAGGGCGACGAGTACACGCTCGGTACCCTGGCATCGCGCGAACGCGAAACACTGGGGCGGAACCGGATCCACTGGTCGATACGAGCCGGTCGTGAGTGCCGCCGATTGGCGTCTGAGGGACAGTAGCCGGCGATGCAGATTGAGATGTGAATCGGGGTCCCGGAGCTGAGCTTGGACGTTCCGAGCCGCGTAGTCGCTCCCGACGGGCAGCCACGGTTCACCGGCCGACGTGAACCCGGCGGCCGGATCCGACGACCACTGCATCGGTGTGCGGCAGCCGTCGCGGCTCAGGCCCGGCTCGGCCACACCCCAGGGATCCTGCTGCTTGTGCGCTGGAATCTCGGCCTCGCGCATGCCCAGCTCGTCGCCGTAGTACAGCGTCGGCGATCCCCGCAGCGTGAGCAGCAGCACGGCTGCCTGGCGGCTTCCGTGCTCGCCGAGTCTGGTGGCCAGCCGTTGGTCGTCGTGATTCCCCAGAACGTAGTTGGGCCAGGCACCCGGTGGCAGGGCCGCCTCGACACCATCCACCACTCCACGTACGCCAGCCGCCGTCCACGGTGCGTTCAGCAGTCCGAAGTTGGCCGGCATGTTCACGCCGTCGAGGTGCTCGCCGTAGTACGACGCCAGTCTGTTCCAGTCGAACACGTGCATCTCCGCGAGCGCCATCCGGGATGGCTCGTAGGCATTCAGGACTGCGCGCATCTCGCGGAATACGGCATAGATGTCCGGATGGCCCTGATCGTGTACGTGCAGTTGCGCATCATACGCCCCCAACGACTTGTGCATGTGGAGCGCGTTGTCGCCGTTTGGTGGATTGTCGCGCTCAGCGGGATCTTTCATCATGAAGAGCACCGCATCGAGGCGGAACCCGTCCACGCCGCGATCGAGCCAGAAGCGCATGTTCTCCAGCATGGCCGCCCGCAGCGCGGCGCTGCGCCAGTTCAGGTCGGGCTGCTCCTTCAAGAAGGAGTGGAGGTAATACTGACCCGTCCGATCGTCCAGCTCCCAGGCTGAGCCACCGAACACACTGAGCCAGTTGTTGGGCGGCGAGCCGCCCGGCTTCGGGTCCCGCCACACATACCAGTCACGGCGCGGACTCTCGCGCGAGCTCCGAGAATCGACGAACCACCGATGCTGATCCGACGAGTGGTTCGGTACGAAGTCGATGATCACCTTGAGGCCGAGATCGTGGGTGCGTGCCACGAGCCGATCGACAGTCGGGAGATCGCCGAACATCGGATGCACGTCACAGTAATCCGAGACGTCGTACCCGAAGTCCGCCATCGGTGACGGATAGAATGGACTGATCCAGATCGCGTCGACGCCGAGGGTGTCGCTCAGGTAGTCCATCCGATCGATGATCCCCTGCAGGTCACCGATGCCGCTGCCGGTCGTATCCTGGAAGCTGCGGGGATAGATCTGATACACGACGGCGGTCTGCCACCACTCGTGCTGCTGGCGATCGAGCAAGAGCACAGTCTCCATCATGCGCCGGTCCGGAAACCGGGATACGGGATCGGTGACCTGCCTGCGCCGTGTGCAGGGAACGGTCTCGTCGGCCGCGATCTCCTGCCCGCTCAGCCGCTGAGCAAGTGGTGGATTCAGCGGGCGTCGGCCGGAGCGAGGAATGTCGGGTCCGCGCACCAGTCTGTCCAGAGCGGGACCCGGTGGCCCTCGGGGTATCGGAGCATTGCCCTCCCGCGGGCGCCGCGGCAGTGGAGTGACGATGGCGCATATGGAACGGCGAGCCGAGTTCCGGTGTCTTGGCTCAGCTCGCCGCTAGCAGGCGTTACGGTTGTCCTCGCCCGGTTCAGTCTCTCACACGGTGTAGCGACCGGCCTCGATGACGCGAGCGGCCACGGCGTCGTGGAGTGCGGCCCGGTTGACCGGCAGGTGCTTGGAAAGCCGGCGCAACCCGGCCATCATCGTCCGCAGCTCGTCGCCCTCGGCGCTCTGTGCCAGGACGTTGCGGCCCCAGATAGCCACGCGATCCATCGCGTCGTGCACGTAGAGTGTCAGCATGTCCGCCATGGGGCGGGCGCTGTCTTCGCCGTCCCCGGCGGCCTTCTTGAGCGCCCGCAGGAGTCCGCTCTCGCAGGCATAGGTTTCCATGACCATGTCCGCGGCGTCGGACAGAATCTCCTGCTGATCCTTGATGTTCTCACCATGCTTCTGTGCGGCGAAGCCCAAGGCCGCCACACAGGCCTTCTTCATGGCGGCGACGAGCTTGACCTCCTCTTCGAGGAACCCGGGCTCTCCTGCCTCCTCGAACGCCGGCGGGCCCAGGAGATCGTCGGCGACCTGCTTGGCGGCGGCAAAGAACGGCAGTTGTTTCTTGAGCGCCTTCCGCAGAATCATGCCGGGAATCAGCATCCGGTTGATCTCGTTGGTTCCCTCGAAGATGCGGTTGACACGCTCGTCGCGGTAGATCTGCTCGAGTGGGTAATCCTCACAGAAGCCATAGCCTCCCAACATCTGGAGCCCTTCTTCAGCGGCGAGCGCCAGCGACTCGGTGGCGAAGACTTTGATGATGGAGCACTCGATGGTGTACTCCTCGATCTTCTCGATGGTCTCGCGGTCGAAGTCCTCGCTGCCGGGGTCCAGGCTGTGGATCGCACGGTCCAGGAGACCGGCGGTACGGTACACCATCGACTCCGACACGTACGTGCGGGCCGCGATGTCGGCGATCTTGGCGCGGATCAGTCCGAAGTCACTCAGGGGATGTCCGAACTGCTGCCGCTGCTTCACGTAGGGCACGGCGTGCTCGAGCGCGAGCTTGCAGCCGCCCACCGTGGCCGCACCCAACTTGAACCGACCGACGTTCAGGATGTTGAAGGCGACGACGTGTCCCCGGCCGATCTCGCCCAACACATTCTCGACGGGAATCTTGGCGTCCTCGAGGATCACGGCACAGGTGGACGACCCGTGGATCCCCATTTTCCTCTCCTCAGGGCCGATGCTGAGCCCAGGGGTATCCCGGTCCACGATGAACGCGGTGAACTGCTCGCCATCCACCTTGCCAAACACGATGATGACGTCGGCGTAGCCCGCGTTGGTGATGTACTGCTTCGTGCCGTTGAGCACGTAGTGCGTCTTGTCGTCCGTGAGGACGGCCGTGGTGCGCGCCGAGAGGGCATCGGACCCGGAACCGGGCTCGCTCAAGGCGTAGGCACCCACGATCTCACCCGTCGCCAGTCTCGGGAGGTACTTCTCTTTCTGCTCGGTCGTCCCGAAATAGACGATGGGAAGAGTCCCAATACCCGTGTGCGCACCATGCGTCGCGGCAAAACTCCCCGCGCGGGAGATCTGCTCGGTGACCAGCATCGTCGTCGCCTTGGTGGAGCCCATCCCTCCGTAGGCCTCCGGCACGTCGACAGACAGGAGCCCGGCTTCTCCGGCTTCGCGCAGGAGCGACTTCCCGAGCTCCACCTTCTTCTGGAACTCCAGCTCCTCACGGTGCGGCATGACGCTCCGCTCGACAAACTCGTGGACGGTGTCGGCAATCATCCGCTGCGTCTCGTCGAAGTCTTCGGGAGTGAAGACGTCAGCCGGCGCGGTGTCGTCCAGCAGGAACTGGCCGCCGGTCATGAGGGTCGTCTCGGTGAGCATGATGGCTCCTCCGCGCAACGCGCGCCGTTACATGGCTTCGAAGATGCCGGCAGCACCCATGCCCGTGCCGATGCACATGGTCACCATGGCGTACCGCCCGTTCCGGCGCCGCAGCTCGTGCAGTGCCGTGGCCGTGAGCTTGGCACCCGTGCAGCCCAGGGGATGACCCAACGCAATGGCGCCGCCGTTCGCGTTGAGGCGTTCATCCTCGGCATCGATCCCGAGCCCCTTGAGTACCGCCAGGCTCTGCGCGGCGAACGCTTCGTTGAGCTCGATGACGTCCATCTGGTCGAGTGTGAGGCCCAGGCGATTCAGTGCCTTCGGGACCGCTTCGACAGGCCCGATCCCCATGATCTCCGGGGGCACGCCGGCCACGGCGTAGCCCACCCACCGCGCGAGCGGCTCCAGCCCGAGCTCGGCGGCGATGTCCGGCGTGGTCAGGAGCACCGCCGCGGCACCGTCGGTCATCTGGCTGGAATTGCCGGCAGTCACCGTGCCTCCCGCTTTGAACGCCGGCTTGAGCTTGGCCAGTGCCTCGAGAGTCGTGTCTGCGCGCGGGCCCTCGTCTCGATCGAGCACCATGTCGTGCGCAACCGGCTTCCCATTCGCTCCCGGCTCGGTCAGCGACGTGGTCACCGGTACGAGTTCTGCGTCGAACGTGCCGGCCTGCTGCGCGGCGAGCGCCTTGCGGTGACTGTGGAACGCAAAGGCGTCCTGCGCCTCGCGCGAGATGTCGTCCCGCTCCGCGAGTCGCTCGGCGGTGAGGCCCATGTTGAGGTACGTCCCGGGCGCCTCCGCCGTCATGGTCGGGTTGGGTAGGTAGCGCACACCACCCATCGGAATCAGCGTCATCGATTCCACCCCGCCCGCGATCACGACGTCGACCTGGCCGAGCGCGATCTCCGCAGCGCCAACGTTGATGGTCTCCAGGCCCGACGAGCAGAACCTGTTCACCGTCATGCCCGGCACGCTGTCGGGAAGCCCGGCGAGAAGCGCTACATTGCGTCCCACGTTCAGCCCTTGCTCCCCCTCGGGCATCGCACATCCCAGCACGACGTCCCCTATGCGTTTGGGGTCCAGCTTCGGCGCTTGCTCCAGCAGCGCGCGAATGACGGCCGCCCCAAGGTCGTCCGGGCGGGTCTGACGGAATGTTCCCTTCTTTGCCCGACCGCCCGGGGTGCGCAGCGCCAGGACCACCACGACGTCTCTCATGGTTGTCTCCTTCACCAAGTCAATTCCGCAGTGGCTTGCCGGTCTTGAGGATGGCCTGCATGCGCTCGAGGCTCTTGCGCTCGCCGCACAGTCTCAGGAAGCTCTCGCGCTCCAAGTCGAGAAGGTGCTGGGCAGGCACGGTCGTCGGACCCGGCACGTCGCCCCCGCTCAGGATGCGGGCGAGGTATCCCCCGATCTTGCGGTCGTGCGCGGAGATGTATCCGGCTTCCTCCATATTGAAGAGCACCGATTCCGCGAGCGCCACGCCGGCCCGACCCAGCACCGGTATGCTCTGATCGGGTCGGGGTGGTTCGAAGCCCGAGCGAGCCATGGCCAGCGCGAGGTCCTTTGCATCGGCAACGCGATGATCACCGTACATGGACCACGTGTCCTGTCGCCGCAGGAAGCCCAGGTCGCGAGCCTCCGCAGCCGACGTGGCTACCTTCGCCATGCCGATAGTCTCGAACGTCTTGCGGAACGCAGGATACACGTCCGACGGATCCGGTAGCGCGGCCACGTTGCGCTGGTAGAGACGCAAGCATCCTCCCCCTGCCGGAACCACACCCGCCCCGAATTCCACCTGCCCGATGTAGGTCTCGGCTGCCGCTCGAACGGCGTTGCCGGCCATCGTCACCTCGCAGCCGCCACCGAGCGTCAGGCCGTGCGGTGCCGTGACGACGGGTACCGCACATTGCTCGAGCCGGTTCGTCGACACCTGGAGCTGTCGGACGATAGCGTCGATCTCGTCCCAGTTTCCCTCCTGCGCCTCTATGACGAGCAGCATCAGGTTGGCACCGACACTGAAGTTCTCGCCGTGGTTCGCCACGACCAGTGCCTGGCCCCCGGCTTCCGCCTCCGTGCACGCCGTCATGATCATGGAGATCGTGTCCGGACCGATGACGTTCATCTTCGAGTGGAACTCGAGACCCAACACGCCGTCACCCAAGTCGAGCAGGCTCGCGTTGGCATTGCGACGAATCTCCTTGCCCGCTTCCCGAAGGATCTCGAAGTCGTAGACGCGCGGATCGACCGGCACGGACGCCAGCGCGCCGGGCTTGGCGGTGGGGACCTCCGTCGTCCCGTCCTCTCGACGGTAGATCGTCTCGGCGCCGGCGTCGTACAGCGCGGTGACCCACGCCGGCAGGTGATACGACTCCGCCTTCAGGCGCTCAGTCACGGTGCGGAAGCCCAACGCATCCCACACCTCGAAGGGACCGAGGGTCCAGTTGAAGCCCCACCGGATTGCCCGATCGACCGCCGACACGTCGTCGCAGATCTCGCCCACGCGCATGGCGGCATAGGAGAGGGTCGGGGCGAGCATCTTCCATGAGGCCTCGGCCGCGCGGCCTTTTCCCAATACGAGTTTCCGAAGACGCTCAGCGGGATCCTCGATGGACTTGAGGAGCTCGAGCTCGGAGAACGCCGCCTTCTTGCCCTCGCGGTACTCGAGTGTGTCCGGTTCGAGGGTGAGGATGGTGGAGCCGGCGTCGCCTTTCACCTTCTTGTAGAAGCCCGCGCCACTCTTCCGTCCCAACAACCCCTTGTCCACCATCCTCTTCAAGAAGTCGGGGGCGTCGAACATGTCGTGGCTTTCGTCGTCCGGGGCGTTCTGCCGCACGTTGTCAGCCACGTGCAGAAACGTGTCGAGCCCCACGAGATCCATGAGGCGGAACGTCGCCGTCTTGGGCCGGCTCACGACAGGCCCGGTCAGCGCATCGACCTCCTCGACGGTGAGGCCCATCTCCCGCATCACTTGCAGCGTTGCCATGACCGCGTGCACGCCGATTCGGTTGGCGATGAAGTTGGGGGTGTCCTTGGCATGCACGATCCCCTTCCCCAATCGCACCGTGGAAAACGCTTGCACCAGGGCGAGCGCATCGGCCGAGGTGTCCGCGGAGGGGATCACCTCGAGCAGCTTCATGTAGCGCGGCGGATTGAAGAAGTGGGTACCCAGGAACCTGGGCTTGAGGTCATCGGGAAGAGCGGACGCCATCTCGGCCAACGACAGGCCCGAGGTATTGCTCGACAACACCGCTTCCGATGAGATGTGCGGGGCGGCGGCCGCGAGGACCTTCTTCTTGATGTCCAGATCCTCCTTGACCACCTCCACCACCCAATCCGCCTCGGCGAGGCGAGGCAGATCGTCCTCGAAGTTCCCCACTTCGATGAGGTCCACACGGTCCGCCGTGAACAGCGGGGCGGGTTTGGCCTTCAGCAGAGCCTTCACCGAGTCGGCAGCCAACCGATCGCGCACCGCTGCGTCCTCGAGGGTGAGCCCGGCGGCCTTCTCAGCGTCCGTGGGTTCCCTGGGGACGATGTCGAGCACCAACGACGGAATCCCGGCATTGGCGAAATGCGCGGCGATGGCGCTTCCCATCACCCCGGACCCGAGCACGGCGACCTTCCGGACGTGACGTTTCATGGGGACTCCTACCGAAAAACTGAATGGCTATTCACTAGCCTACGAGCGGCCTCGTGACTTGTCAACAGGCGGCGGCGGCGTCCGGTTCCCCTTTGCTTTCAGTCGAGCCAAGGGGTATTGTGGATGAAGTCGATCGACCTTCGGAACCGCGAGAGCAACGGTCAGATATTGAGTAACCGTTCAGCTATTTTCCTGGCCATGGGGTCCACGCCGTGAAGACCGGGCGGAAGGAAGCCAAGCGGGAGAGCATCCTGGACGCGGCCGTGCTCGAGATCGCGCGGCACGGGTACTACGGAACGACGGTCTCCACCATCGCCCAGCGCGCTGGCGTGGCCGACGGGACGATCTACCTGTACTTCAAGAACAAGGAAGACCTGCTGGTCTCTATCTTCGAGCGCGCCATGGGGCGGTTCAGTGACCAGGCGCAGCGAATCGTCGACGAGCCGGGTGCGACAGCCGAGTACAAGCTGCGTCGCATCGTGGCGCTGCATCTGTCGTTGTTGGGCGAGGACCGGGATCTCGCCGTAATCTTCCAGGTCGAGTTCCGCCACACCATCCACATCCTGGAGCTGCTCTCCCGTACGCGCATCCGCGATTATCTCGCACTCATCGCGCGCGTGCTGGAGCAAGGAAAGGCGGAGGGGACTTTCCGGTCCGACCTCGATCCGCTGTTCACGGCCAAGGTCGTGTTCGGGGTGCTGGACGAGATGGCCACCGATTGGGTGCTGTCGCGGAAGAACACCCGACTTGCCTCGCGCGCGGAACCCGTGAGCGAGCTGCTGTTGGGAGGTTTACGGGCATCCTGACCGACCAAGACGTGTTTTGGTCGACCACGCTGGGACGACGGCACAGGGGATGAGGCGCAAGCCCCCTGGTGTGCGCCGCTCGCCGTCCCGCGCATCTACCGTGCCGTGTACGTCGCTCCGTTCACCAAGCCACCTCGGCAATCCACCGGCCCGTCCATGTTCCTGAAGTTGACGGCCCGGTCGTTGCCCTCCACCGGCGGGTAGCTCCCGTAGACACCGAAATGCAAGTGCACCAGGTCGGTGGTTCCCGAGTGCCCGGCGAGGGCGATGGTCTGCCCAGCCACCACATTCTCTCCGACGTCCACGACGACGCCCCCCTGCTTCAGATGGGCGTAGAACCCCACGGTGCCGTCCGTGTGCTCGACCATGACGTGATTGTGGTCGCTGCCTTGCCCGTCGTCGGGTGAGTCCTCCTTGACCTGGCGCACGACGCCGGCCCGAGCAGCCACGATCGGGTCGCCGATCGGAATCAGGAAGTCGTACGCCTGTTGCTGGCGGTGCCCCCCCGTTGGAATGCAGTAGCTGTTGCTGATCGCGTACGACTGGCCGACGGGCCATGGGAGGACGTACGGCGATGCCGCGGGATCACCGAAGGTGTCGCGGCCCATGCAGCTGCTCTGGTACGCGGCGATCACGCTGAGACGAACACTGGTTTCGACGGTACAGGCTGGCTGAGCTCCGCACGTCCCGGCGTCGAACGTGACGTTGGTCGTGAACGTGCCCTCCAGCAATGACGACGTTCCCGACAACGCGCCGGCGGACCGGTGCGTGGCTTGGCACCCCGTGTTGTCGGTCTGGACCTCGGTTCCAGTGAAGTCGAGGCTGGTGCCCTGAATCGTTCCACTGCCCCACAACCCGGGGCCGGCGATCACCGAGACGTCGTCGCCACAGCTGATGAGGATGATAGCGTCCGTGCTCGAGCTGCCGTCGGCCAGGCCGCACGTGTTGGAGCTCACTGTCGTAGCGAGCTGCCAGACAGCCGTAAGATCGCCCAGGTCGGAGGTGTTCGTGACGTCACCGCCGCAGGCAATCGTCGTCAGGACTGCCAGCGGTGTAATCGCGGCGAGGTAGGAGCGCATGATGGCCCTGCCGAGAAGCTGGGTTTCTGCCAAAGTAGGCCTCAGCGGGTGAAGCTGTCCAGGACGCGGGAACCTAGGGTCTCTTCTCGGCCAACGGCTCAGCGCTTCAGCTGCGAGCATTGCCCTCTTCACCTCTCGACGAGCTGGTCGAGGGTGACGTCCCCATGCTCACCCGATCAGCTCCCAGAGTGAGGGCACCTCGACAAACGGCATGTAGTCCTTCCAGCCAAGGAAGAACGAAAACAGCAAGTGAATGAACGGGGCTGAGAGAAAGCTCAGCGCCAAGTAGTCGGGCACCTCTCGAGCGCTCATCCTGAAGTAGAGTGGAGGCAGAAAGAGCGTCAGGAGTGCAGGGACCGTGTAGTAAAGCTCCCACGGCCATCCCGCATTCTGGCCCATCTTGGCGAAGACCATTCCACCGACAACCATCACCACCGCGATTCCGAGGATGTGGCGGACGAGCCCAGCTCGGTCCCTACGTCGAAGCACGAGTGAAAGGACGAGCGCGAAGACGACATAGGAGACACCTACGAATACGGGAAAGCGAATCCATGCTTCCGTTCTCATCGGGTGTCTGCCAGCCGTTCGGTCCGTCCTCGCAGCCGGAGCTCCAGACGAGCCTTCGCTTCATCCTCAGGGCGTAGGCGGGCATCGAGCGCCACCATGTGACTGCCGGACCCAACCCGGAACGCGGCCTCATTGACGTCGATCCGCCCCTGCGGGCGGTGGCTCGCATCCCGTATCGTTGCTACTGCCCCGCCCTCGTATCGCAGGGACCACCCTTCGCGGAGGTGCACCGGTAACATGATTGATGCGCCGTTGTCGATCGACAGGCTGATATCCGACACTTCGCCGTCTTCCGCCGTCAGGGTCCAATGCATCAGTTGCTCGTCACCCGGGTTCGCGAACTCGAACGACGTTGAGGCCGGCTCGCCGGGCTGCCGCACACCGCGCTCGTGCCGGAACACCTGCGGATGCACCTGAGTCACCCACCAGCCATCGGCCCCGTCGGTGTCGAGATGGAACTCGCTCTGCACGTCCTCCATGCGCTGCTTCTGCTCGCTTGTGAAGACGTCGGCCATCCTGGCGCGTTCCCACAAGCCGATGGCATCGAGTATGCGATCGGTGAAGCCATTCTCTTCCAGTGCCGCGTAGCCTGTCACGAACGCATAGCCGGCATCGAACGCCGCCGACCGCGCGAGCATCCACTCCACGTCCTCGATGGTGGTTTGCTCGGTCATCCGAAACCAGCCGAGCATGCCAGGCATCAGGTTGCGCCGGAAGTAGGGCTGGTTCTTCATGCGATACTCGGTCTGACTCTCCCGGAACCCGGCATACCACGGTTCGCCCCAGTTCATCCGCGTGTAGATGTGCCAGAAGAAGTGACTGGTGCGACTGGCATCGGCGATCAGGTGACGGCGAATCTCGTCGGAGAGCTGCTCGTACCAGGTGGCGGTGAACAGTGCCTCGCCGTAGTTGCCCATACCCGTGGACTGATTGCCCTCGAGTCCGTCGAAGGAGATCTGCCGCAGCCCGGTTTCGTTGAACAGCTCGGCGATGTTCGTCGCCACCTCGCGGCTCAGGTCGGCGTCGGTCAAGAAGACCCGGTACGCGTGATCCGCAAGCAGGGCGACGTCGTCGCCAACCCCGTGCGCCGATACCGCGGTACCGAACGCTCCACGCTGGCAATCCACGAGTCGCCAGGGAGGCTCGTCGGAGACGGCACGGTACTGGATCAACTCATTTCCGACCACCACCGTTCGCAACGTGTTGTTGTCGTCCTGTGCGAAGAACTCCGGCGATGCAACCGGGATCTCCGTCTGCACCACGTCCACGTCCCCAGTCAGGGTGCTCGCACCGACCTTCGCCAGCCGAGGATCCGGAACGGGCGTGACGTAAGGATCGTCGGTCGTGACGAAGTTGGAGAGCGTGTGCACACCCACTGAGATGCCCGCTGCTTCGGCCCGCTCCACGGAGCGCCGCAGTCCCGCTCGTCCGTGGGGGAACCGGTCGGCCCTCAACTGGAAGTGGCCCCAGGTCTCGAACGGCTCCGGATGATACAGGTACCGCAGTCCCGCCCGCTTGGTCCACCCAATGGCCTGGTCGATATCCCGCTCGGTGAAGTCCAAGATCAGGTACGCGGCCGAGGCCCCTCTGGCGGTCTTGCCCCACACGCCATCGACGGTCGGGTGCGGCAACCCTTCAGCGACTTCGATCGCCCCCAGGGTTTCCAGCGTCTTCTCCACCGGAGCACCGAACAGTGCGATCTTCGAGCCAATAACCCCACCGTCGTCGAATCGCGGCACCACGTAGCGCTCGTGCCCCCAGTTCTGGATCACACGGTCGAGACTCCGGTCCCGCGTGTAGGCCTGCAGCGTGCTCCCGAAGTCCTCCGGCTTCGCCGCCTCGACCCGGTAGAGCACGTGGCGTCTTCCCTCCGTACTCAGGTCGCTGAAGTCGCCGTCCTCGAAGAGATCGACCTGCGGCGGAAAGTCGTTGTCGTTCCACGGGAGGCCACCGAGTGTCTTCGGGTTCAGCGCCTGAATGCCAATCGCGAATTCCGTGTTGCGAACCACACCCACGGTTTCTCCGATGGTGTCCGAGATTGTCGTGGCGTACGGGCCCCACACCACCAACTCGATCTGCTCCAGTCCCTCGACCCGGAGGACCTCGAGTGACTGGTGGGTGCGGCTCGGTCGGACGTTGATCTGGACAGTCAACCCTTCGCGGTAGCCGATCGTCGCGAGCGCGTTTGCCGTATCCCACTGAAAGGACTGGGGCGCCAGAAGAACCCCGCCAACCTGCACCGACAACAACGGTGACGGCACCCCACGGGCATAGTAGTCGCGATCGGTGTTCCGATCCACCATGCTCACGATGTGCCCGCGGTCGTCGATCGAGAGGCGCAGGTCGCCGGCAATCCAGTCGGTGGTCGGCGACGAGCACGCGCCAAGGAGGATGGCAGCGGCGAGCACTCCCGGCAGACACTGACGAGGGGAGCGACTGCTGAAGGTATTAGGGTCGGTCATAACCCGAGTCTAGCACCGCCTCGCTTCAACCGCCACGACCGGCGCCACCCCGGGGCGAGGCACGCGACTGTGTCCTCGACATACGCCCCGTCGGTGTTGACCGGGTATTGACCAAGGCCATCCAGGTCGGGGTCATCTCCCCAGGGGCTCTAGGTCATCTGTCCGGACTGTGCCTCACTCCAACGGAACGGCGCTGCTGCTGCCGGGCTCGGATGTCATCGGGTGGAGCCGGTACGGACTAGTGTTGGGGGAGAAACCCCTCTCGGTATACCACGTCCACTCCCGCTGGCAACACCCCCCCGATCGCCTCCACCACCGCCTGGATCTCGGGTACCTCCCTTCCGATGTTCAACACCTGATGACGTCGACCGTGAGCCTGGACCACTATGAAGGCATAGGAGAAACCCATCGCCATGCGGTAGTCTTCCGTGAGCTCGAAGAAGCGCTGCTTCTCTATGGTCTTCCATACCTGTACGAGCTCATCTTTGCTCACTCGGAATTCGCCCGTCTCGACAATCTGGTCTGGGCTATACGTCACCATATCGTTTGTGTCTCCTCGAACGACGCCACCCGTCTCATAGC
Organism: Gemmatimonadota bacterium; assembly: GCA_039584325.1. GTDB lineage: Bacteria > Gemmatimonadota > Gemmatimonadetes > Gemmatimonadales > GWC2-71-9 > JAOTVV01. Next base: position 14,462 of record JBDGYA010000029.1, on the reverse strand, counting down.
GCTCATATCGCCCCTCGCCCTTGGCATCTATCCGGATATTCACATTCTGTACCACGCCACTGTCGGCGCTTTCAACATCCACTACGAGCGTGAAGTCTGAGGGAATGGCATCCGCACCAGCGGTGAAACACCCACTCGCCGCTCCCAAGCATATCATGCCCATGTTGCGCACACGCTTGAGGAATGACAGCGATTCATCCCGAACGACTACATCACAGCCGAGGCCGGCCGCGGGCGCTTTCTGCAGATAGGCGGGCTCGCCACTGACGGTCCGTGAGAAACCCCAGCCGGCCGCGATGTCTGTGCCGCCCGCAGCGCTCACCTTTCTTTGGAGGGCACGAGCACAGGCAGATCGTACGTTCGCTCCGCGTGAGACTCAACCTCCTCACGCGAGAACCACGCGGGCTTGAACAGCTTCGCGGAGTACAATTCGGCCTGGTCAAGGTAGTGCGGTGACGCGGGATCGCCGTTCTGTCCGAACACGAAGATCGAGCGGGCCCGAACGGCAGGGGCGAACTCGACGACCTTGACGAACGAGTTGCCGTGCACTCCGTAGTGGCGCTTCCCGTCCTCGGCTCGCCGGGTGTGAAAGGTGAAAACGGAGCCGAGCCACCCTGGCGCCCCCGCCACCGGCAGGCTCGGCAGGGTGTCGTTGAAAGGAAGGTGGCCAGCTGCATCCGGCCGCTGGATCCGGTTGATCTCACCCCATGGGACTTCCCACGTGCCCCACTCCGTTTCGAGGCGTTCCACCACCTCAGCCAGGGCCTCGATCCAACCGTCGGTCTGCCGAACGCGATCGGGGTTGACGGTCCCCGTCCAGAGGACGAAGAGCGTAGTCGGCACCGAGCCCGTGGCGGCCTCACGGTCCCAGCCGCGGAGAGCCGCGATTGGACCGGCGAGCGGGGCGGCACCGGCCGGATCGTTGCGCTCCACCTCTTCGAATGCGCCGAAGAGATCGTCCAGCCACTCATCAGCGGCGATCAAGCGCGTGTTGAGCACGGCGCGCGCGAAGTCGTCCAGCGTGAGGTCATACAGCTTCCGAAGCACGCGGCGCGAATTCTGGGCACGCCTGTTGTCGGTCTCCCCACCCACCATGTACGCGGGGAAATCCTGCGGGCCGACCTCGATCCCGTCCGTCGCCATGAACGGCGTCGAGTTGGTGTTCTGCAGATACCCGCTGGCCGGGTTCAGGAACTGCGGGAGTTCGTCCAGAGAGTGGTACCCCCTCCATTCAGTTGCCGGGTCGCTGCCATCGACGGGCCGAGACCAATCGAACGACAACGACCGCCGCGGGATGGCGTGATTGTAGATGTAGAGGATATTGCCGTCTCGGTCCGCGTACATCGTGTTCATGTAGGGGACGTGCAGGAGCGCGACCGAGGCGCGCCACTCCTGTACCGAGCGGGCCCGCATCATACCGTACCACTGCTCAAACCAGCCGCCCTCGTCCAGCTTGGCCAGCCGGACGGCAAGTGGTCGATCGTCGTCGGTGAGGCCGAGGATCGGTCCGTGATGCGTCTTCGCAAACTGGAATTCGCGCGGTTCCAGGCCGCTCGCGGTACGCACGTTGATCGTCCCGGTCCACGATGTGAGCTCGCGCCACCCGTCACCATATCGGTAGTTGGCCGAGTCCGCGTCGAATTCCTCGAGGTAGAGATCTCCGTGGTCACCGTAGTTGTCGGTGTACGCCCACCCGAGGTGTGCGTTGTTCCCCATGTACGGGAGCATGAATCCGAACCGGGTGAGGCCCGAAAAAACGAGCCCCTCATCGCTGTGCAGGTGGACCTCGGTGTACGTGGAGAGCCCGAAGAAAGAGACGTGGGGGTTGATGAGCAGCATCGGATAGCCGCTTGCCGTGCGCGAGCCTGCCACCGCCCACTCGTTGGACCCGAGTGCACGGTCCCCGTTCGGCGAGCGGACGTCGGGAGGCCAGGCCAGGGACGGGAGCGCAAGGGCCGAACTCGTCTGGCTGCCTTCTGCGTCGCCGGTCGCGTCCACGCGTGCGCGTGCGAGAGCCCGCCGGCTGTGATCCCGCCGCAGCCCGGCGTAACCGAGGTATTCGTTGTGATGATACTTGAAGCGGATCAGCGCGAGCGTGTGCCACGGCTGCACCCGTTCGAGGACGCGTCGCACTGCCTCCGGGTGCGTCTTCAGGTAATGATTGAGGCCCGCCGCGTAGGCATCGTACAGGCGGCGCATCCGTTCGGGGGCGCGCTCGTACTCCTCGATGGAGCGGCGGGAGATCTCGAGTCCGTGTACCAGGTAGTCGTCGAGCAGCGCGTCTTCGCCGTAGAGTTCGGCGCCGCGGCCGATCGCCCGGACGAAGTTGTCCTCCACCTGCCACCAGTTGTCCTCCGCTTGGGCGTACGCGGCACCGAACACGACGCTGGCATCGGTCGGGCCGTAGATATGCGGGACCCCCCACTCGTCACGGTGGATCGTTACCTGAGCGGCCTCTGCGGCCTCCGTCACGAGCGCCGAGTCTGATCTGCTCGCTGGGGCGATGGGCCAGACGGCCAGAAGCAATAGAGGCAGGGTGAGTCGCTTGCTCATGGCTCCCTTCTTGACGCAATCCGGCTTCGTGGTGTTCGGCAACGACCTGATATCACTTCGTGCGTGCGCGCCGGGGCTCGTAGATGCGTTTCAACAACTGAATCTGACCAGCATGATAGAGATCATGACTCGCGATGCCGAACATGAGATCCACGAACCGGAACTGCCCACTGCCCGGCACCGTCGCATCCAGCCTCCGCGGATCGAACGCCCGCACCGCTTCCACCAGCTGCATGTGCTCGGACCGCAGCAACGCGCGATCCTTCTTCCAGTGCGCTGCATCCGCGGGCGTGGGAACGGCGGGCCAGTTGGCCGGCGATCGAGGGAACCCGCCCTGTGCCAAGGCTTCGAGATTGCGGCGCACGGCGTACTTCCAATACGCCACGTGCAGCGTCAACTCCCAAATGGAGTGTCCCCTGTGAGGTGGCTGCCAAGCGGCATGCTCCGGCGGGACTCCTCGAAGGCAGCCGTTCACCGTCGCCCCACCGTACCACAAACGCCTACCGGCCGGCGGATCGAGGAGGTTGAGGATCTCACGGAGTCGAAGATCGTCCACGGCTTGTTCCCTCCTCGCGGCGTCGCTACCGGGCGGTCAGCAGAGAGGCCGTAGGCCTGCGTGCCAGCAGTAACGGCACAGCGTCATGCTCTATCCTGCCACGCCGCAATGCCGCTTCGCCCGCACAGTCACTACACCATAGAAGACATACCATAGAAGACCGCGCTAACGGCAAGGACGAGCATACATCATGTTGCCACGGCACCTCCGAACTCGTCACTGTGAGTGCTGCAAGCAGCAGCGCAAACATCCCAGTGATTGGCGCGTAGGACTCCCCACGGCTTATCGGCCGCTCTGTACGCGCGTCAGACCCCTCCTGGTCCTCAGATCCGGCATGCCGCACGGCTTTCGGCAGTATACACCTCATGATACGGGAACAGGCGACGCCGCTCCCGATCCGTCGCGAAGCCGGACCAGCAGTATCACGGATACGAGGACATAGCTGGCCACGGCAACGGACGCGACGAGCGCCGTTCCGAAGACACTCATCGCCAGCCAGAATCCGACCGGAGCCAGGGCACAGCCGATGAGATCGATGAAGAACATGCTCGACACCCGCTCGTGCCGGAAGCTCCTCAGCGCGATGGGGAACATTGCACCGACCGCGATGCCGACCACGGCCAGATGCACGGAAAAGGCGGCCGTCCTGACGGCGACGTCCTTTGCAATGGTCAGACTGTTCAGCAGTGGGGCCGTCGCGGCGTAGAGCACGACGCATAGGGGCACCAAAACGTAGAACCACCACCGCCGCTCGAACCGGTCGGAATACACGCTACCGATCCCGTTCCAGAAGAGGAAGAACCCGATTGCGACGGCCGCGCTGAGGCTGGGGTTCCCGATCAGTAGGAAGCTGTTGAACAGCACGAGGCTCTCAACGACGAACGACCCGAATCCCAGAAAGAAGAAATTGGTGTGCCCTATACTCGTCCCGAGTCGTGCGAGCAGGAAGAGGCTCACGATGCCGAGCAGCCCAATGAGAATCGGCTGTCCGACGATGTACTCGGCAAGCGTGCCGAACCAGACTTGCGTCACGAGTGAAAACGGGTAGGCGTCGGTCGTCGCTCGCTCAGCCGGATTCCAGGCGAGCCGCTCCAGCGAGGGATCCTGAATGATCGGTGGGGATCCGCCACCCTTCTGTACGAAGACGTGAATCGTGGCCAACCGACCATAGTAACTCCACGGAACGCTGCCTCGGGTACGATAGATGGTGGTCTGTGCCTCCGAGACCCCCGCTGCCTCGAGGGTGGCAGCCAGGCGGTCGACGAAGGACTGCTGTTGATGCTCCAGAAACACGCGCGTGATGGCGAGCATACCGGTGTCGCGCACCCGGTCGTACGCTCGCCGCAACCCGGCATCGGTGTACAGGAAGTTCGCGTCCGGGATGCCGAGCTTGGAGATCGCAGACTGGGGGTCGACGTATGCATACATCACGACGTCGAACATCCGGTCCGTGTTCTCGAGGTAGTAGCGGCCTTCTTCGACGATGATCTCGGCCGTCTGGTAGTACTCCCAGAGCCAGTCAAAGGCCCTGGCCGTCTCGATGAAACCCTCGTCGAGCTCTACGGCGACGACTCGGGGATTCCCCGGATGGATGTCCCGGATGATCCGCACGTCCGCCCCGGTTCCCGCTCCCATGACCAGCACATCCGGCTCTCGGCCGAGGTCGGTTGGGATCAAGCGAACCGGAAGCGTCCGTGGATCGAAGCGGTACGGCTGTTCAGTCTTGTCGTACATGTGGAACAACAGGCCGTCGGTGTAGACCTCCAAGCGACGCTCGTCTTCCAGCGCATCGATGCGGCGATAGGGACTCCACGTCGTGTACGCGAGGCCCGTTTCCCTCCACCGAAGTGACTCGGCGCGGAAGATCGGGTTGGCGAGCTGTTCGATCGCCACGACGGCAAGGAGCGCGACGGCCTCGACGACGACGACCTGACGTCGGATGGTCAGGTAGTCGCTCGCCAGCCACAGATTGAGCAGGAGGATGCCCGACGCCACCATCACCATGTGAATCGGCGTCATGACGAAGAGGAGGGCGCCCCCCAGGAGCGCGCCCATGCCGGAGGCGACGAGGTCCACGGCGTAGACGTTCGACAGGATGCCAGCCGCGCGTCCCTCACGGAAATACAGGGCAAACAGCAGACCCTGAGTGACGAACACCGGCCCGTAACCCACGACGGCCACCAATCCGAACGCGGTGATGACCGAGCTCAAGTACTGGTCGCCCGTCACGCCCAGCGGCTGCAGGGGTGACGCCGCTGTTGCGACCAGTACCGTCACGGTGAACAGCGGCAGCAATGCCAGGGGTAGAATGGCCGAGGCCCAGCGCAGCACCCGCCGGATGTCTCCCGTCACCCACCGTGCGGCAAAGGAGCCGAGGCCGATGAAGGCGATCACGCTGCTCACGAGGAACGGTGCCAGCGTGAATATGGTGTTCAGCTGGAATCGCAACTCACGCAGCAGCCCGATCTGAAAGACCATGAAGGATCCCGCGAGTAGCGACAGGATCATCAGGTACGTTCTGCGACTCGGATGTTGTTCGGTCATATCTGGCTCGGCAGGCTGCGGTGGGGCACAGTCCTCATCTCCTCAAAGCAAGCACGCGACCGCTTCGGACCCAGATAGACCGCTGACGAATCACTGAACCGAAATGAAGCCCAATTGCACGAGGAAACGCCGATGCCGCTCAATCCCATCGGCACGCGCGTGAGGGTCTGGATCGAAGTCGCTCTCTTGGTTCGCCAAATTTCGGGTGAGAAGGTGTCCCACGCCCTCATAGATGTTCAGATCGCAGATGGCTCCCGTCCGGAGCAGGCGATCGCAGTAGCGCCGGGCGCCAGCCACCGGCGTCAGCGTGTCTTCGGACCCGTGGACGATGGAAGTTGGCGGTGTCGACGGACCCACGTGTTCAACCGGCGAGTAGACAGCCACTTCTGCACGACCCCGGAGCTGTTTCCGGAACCATCCATCCGCCGCGACGTCGAGCGCCGGTGACCAAAGCAAGAGCGCGTCGGGTCCGGCTACACCGCCAGCACAGCCTACGGTTGCGGTCGCAGCGATCAGGTGACCACCGGCAGATACCCCGTATCCGGCCAAGCGGCCAGTGAGTCCAAGATCGTCAGCCTGCTCGCGTGCCCATGCCAGAGCGGTACAGACGTCGTCCAATGCCTCGATCGGGGTGATGTCGCCCTCGGACAGCCGGTACTGAACCGCAATGGCAACCAAGCCCCAGTCGGCAAACCTGCGGCTGGTGGCGAACGTCCATTCCGGCGTCCCCGCACTCCAGCCACCCCCGTGAAAGAGCAGAATCCCATCAGCCGGCTGGCCCGGCCGGTGCCCGGCCGGCAAGAAGACATACGCGCTCAGGGACTGGCCGCCGGTCTCGCGGTAGATGACGCTGCGGTCCGGGCTCGGAACAGCGTCTTGCGCCACGGCCGTACCAGCCGCCGATAACCCAAGGACGAAGGTGATGCCACAAGACAGCTCGAATCTCATAGTGTCGACTCGTCTCTTGAGCGGTCCAGCGGTCGGTCAGCAGGCCGTGCCGCCGGCCCGCCAGCAGCAGGGAAGCCGTCGTGAGACGCAATCCCGCTGCACCCTCATTCGATCGTCCGGATCACCACCCGACCGCTTCCGCTGCGGAGGTTGCTACTCTGCCCGGTCGCATCGAGCATCGACGCCGAGCGCCGCGGGAGGTGTTGTACGATCGGTCCGAGGCTCCGAATGGGCTACCGCTGAACAGACGTTCCGTTGCACGATCACGCAAGCTCTGAGCACGGAGACAATGACGTGCTGTGATAATACCATCACGCGCTCTGTTCGGCTGCGTGCGCTGTCGCACGACGTGCGACTCCACCGCGCCCCGCTGACGAGGCGCCTCCACGATGTGGCCTCGAAGGGCTGCCGTGGATCGATGGGGCCTGGAGCGCCCCGAGACACCGGCGGTTGCCTCGATCTCACCGAGCGTCTCTCACCTTTGAGGCGGGCGTTGAGAACATTACCGACCCTCTCTCGACCCTTGGGCCCGAACGCGCCCCGCCCGCAACAACAGTGCGAACACCATGGCGTGCGTAATCAGTAGCATCGGAACGATCACCCTCGATATGAAAATGGCAACCCACGGTAACCGGTATCGGAGCGAGATCAGCCGGCGCCAAGCCAGGCCAGCACGGCGACCATGAGCAGGACACCCCACGAGAAATGCTTGCCTCGCGATACGCCGAAGGACACCGCTGCCGAGGCAAGGAATGTCAGAGCGACTGCCCAGATCAGATGTCGATGTTCACCACTGGCTGGCATTCGCGCCAGGAGCACCAGCAGCGCTGTGAAGCCCCACCACGCCACGCTCACGAGATGCCAAAAAAGGCGCAACACTCTGAGCGCGAACACCGACGATCCGAGTAGTCGCGGGAGATTTGCGGTCGTCAACTTTGAAAAGACGAGGCGCTCGCCGAGCACTGAGTGCAGCACACCGCCGACGGCGCTCAGGCCAGCAGCTGCCAAGAGGTATGGGTTCATCTTCTTCTCCCCAACGAGTCCCGCAGTCCGGCCAACCAAGTTGCTGCGCATCGATGGCGGTGAACACGTCGCGCACGATCTGCTTGTTGGCCTCCAAGTCCGCAGATGGGTGCACGGTGTGCATGATGCCTCCTGGGCGAGGTCGCAGCACCCTTACGCATCTGTCCATACGAGACGCAAGAGCGCGTACTGGTTGGCGACTCTACAGTTTTGCTCCGCATCACCATGCCGACCCGGAGTGCGAATGGCAAGACAAGCGGCTCGGATCCGCGTTCCCCAGTGACACCGGCAATCGCCTCTCATACAGCCCCCGATTGCGCCGGAGTGCATCCCTGGGCTTGACGAGACCATCCGGATCAACGCAGCCTTGAGCGAATACACATCGACGCTCGGGGAGGACTCACCATGTCCACCGCAGAAGGACTCGTCAAAGAACTGGAATCAACGCTGCGGTTCTTCAAGACCACGCTATCCGTGTTTGAACCCGCCGACGCGGGGTTCGCCCCCAATCATGAGCTCTATACGGTAGCCGGCCATGTGGCCCATGCGGCAGACTCCGTCGACTGGCTCATCGAGGGAGCGTTCGGAGAGGGCTGGGATATGGACTTCGATGAGCTCGTCGCCAAGGCCAAGGCGGTTACGTCATTGCGGGAGGCCACGGACTGGCTGGATCGCGCTTTCGCCAACGCCATTGCCGTAGTCGGTGCCGCCTCGGACCAAGTCCTCTTCGAGTCGATTCCGGACACCCGCATCATGGGAGGGGCCCCTCGGAGTGCAGTGGTGTCAGGGATCACTGATCACACCGCTCACCATCGCGGATGCTTGGCTGTCTATGCGCGCCTGATCGGCAAGTTGCCACCAATGCCTTACTCCTGAGCCGGGCACGCAGGCGAATTGGGCTGCTGCCGGAAACACCAGCGTAGAGTTCACCATCCTTGGGTGCCCCAACAGGCATCGAGAAGTTGCGTACCGGTGTCGCGTTGGATCAGCCTCCCCGCGGAACCGGTGCCGATGAGTGCCCGTTGAGCATGCGCCAGCCACCGGACTCGTGCACCCAGAGCATGGTGACCGCGCCGCCAAAGCTGACCCGCGCCCCGGTACTGTCGAAGACGGTCGTCTCGAACATCGTGCTCGCGAGCGCAAGCCCCGGCGCGAGGGCCTGGACCTCCGTGTCACGGTAGTCAGTGGTAAGACTCGTCCCGGCCGGGAGATTGTCGAGTGCGGAACGCACCTCCGCAGCCGACCCATACCTGAGCTGACCGCTTTCAAAGAAGCGAAACGCGGGCGAGTCAGAGTAGAAGGCCCCAACCGAGTCCCACTCGGCCGCCGCGGAGTACTGTCGGAACTGGCTCAGTACGTCAGCGACGCTGTCCTGGATCGCCTCGGCGTGTGAGTCGGTCAGGCGGTACGAGGAAGACTGGCAGCTGGTGCTCACCAACAACCCGACGAGTAGGCTCGCAAAGCGCGCTGTACGACGCATGAGAATCTCCGTGTCCAGAACGTCCTAGGTCGCCGTCCAACCTGCCAAGAGGGCCACCGGAGGACGCTGGCCGCGGTTTGTACCGGTCGCACGAGCCGGCCTCGATCCGCAGATGGGCTGAGCGCGCACTCCACCTGCGGTGAGAGCCACGGCAGTGAACACGCTGAAATACAGAGTGGCCCGTCGGTTCCGCACCCCGCCAAGACTCAGGAAGCTCGCTCGTACGTGGCAACCAGCTCCGCGCTCGCAAGGACGTGGCCCGCCATTGCCGCTTCGAGCGCTTCCTTCGTGGGCACACCGAGATCCGGCAGCTGCACATTGAGCGCGTACAGCTTGTGAAAGTAGCGATGCCGGCCAATCGGCGGACACGGCCCTCTGTAGCCGGTGCGCTTCCAGTCGTTCAGGCCTTCTCTTGTCCCTGCTGGTAGGGCGGTCGGTGCCACCCCTTCAGGCAACGATGTCGTGGAGTGCGGCAGGTTGTAGAGAACCCAATGCACCCACGTCATCTTCGGAGCGGCCGGATCCGGAGCATCCGGATCGTCCACGATGAGCGCGAGACTCTCCGTGTCCGAGGGGAGCCCCTCCCACACGAGGGGCGGGGACACATCGTCGCCGTCACAGGTGTGCTCAGGTGGAATCTCCTGGCCGTGGGAGAACGCTGAGGAGGTGAGCGTGAGCATCATCGCCTCGACCTCTGGGAGAATGGCGTGGCGGGCCCCGTCACCTCGGAGCCTTCCTCTCACCGGCAATATGCAGGGTGACATCCCGCTCGGCCAGCAAACCTCCGAGCGAGACAGTGCTGTAGCGCGGAATGCAATGCCCTGTCAAACCCGGTCCTCTCTTGTCCCAATGCTCGATACTGAGTATTGAGTTGCGAGCCGTTGTGTTCCGCGGCTGCGGTGGTCGTGAACACCCAGCGTCAGCAAAGGAGCCGTCCGTGAAGCGACACGCTCACATTCTCTCAACCGCCCCACGCGGGCCGTGGGTCTTGCTGGCTGCCCTGGCGTTCCTTGCCGTCGCCCCTGGTTGGGTGAGCGCCCAGACGTTCGGAGGTTGGGTCGGCCTGTTCGACACCGAGATGCTCCGGTGGCTGGAGAACGAAAACCAACTCTCCGATCGGTGCGGCGATGCGGGTCCCGACATCGACGCCTGCTACATCCGCACGCTCGCACCGCTGGTTCGCGTGTTCACGGCGCGTATCGAGCCGTCGGATGAGGCTGCACGAATCGGGGACATCATCGTCGTCGCTACGCCCGGTCGAGGGCTCAGTGCTCACGTACGCATCGGCGACGACGCGGAGCCGGTTCCGTGGCGTCCCGACCTGTTCGACGTCGACTGGGGCTATGGCCCCTACATGCACCAGACGTTTGTCACGCAGTACGGCAACTGGTTCCTGCTCCCCAGGGAACCGTTTGCCACTCCGGTCTGGCTCGAGGTCTCCGCAGACGAGATCGGCCCACGCATCCGCGAGATCGGAGCCGGTGACATAGTGGAGCTGGACGGGGCCGGATGGTTCGTGATCGGGGCCGACGCGCAGGGCCTGACACTCCGGCCCGAGCAGCCCGCCGACATGTGGTGCGAAGAGGGAGATCCACCCGCGATCGAGCCCGACCCCGGCCGCAGATTCGACCGCGCCGATTTGCTCGACGAGAGCGGTCACCTGCGTCTCAGACCCAAGTACCTGCGCGGGTGCTAGAAGAACACAATATCCAATAGCCAGTACTAAGTGGGGAATGTCCCAAGGTCTGAGCTAACTGCCCCTTCAGCATTCCCCCATTGGATATTGGACATTCCCTCCCCGCTCACTCCAGTCTCTCCGCCGCCTCACGGATCTGGCTCAGCTCGTCGTGTATGACGCGAAGCAGCTGCCGCTCCCTCGGCCCCAGCACACTCCCCGCGAGGAGGTCGAGGACGCAATGGATCGCGCAGACCGCAGCGTTGAGCTCGGACGACGCCGCGAGACGGCGGGCCTCGGAACCAGTGGGCATTGTGAACCAGGGAGCCATGACCTACGATGGGGGCGGCGGGCCGTTGGGACCATACCGGTCCATTGACGACAGGATCGAAAGATCACGCGACCGAGGACACTGCCATGCGATTCAACTACCCTGCTTTGCTCTGCGCGCTCACCCTCGGCTGTGGTGGCCAGAAAGAGGGTCCAGCCGAAGCCGCTGCGCGCGACGTGGCGGCCATCCGCGCAGTGATCGACAGGGCTCAGGACGCCAACAATGCGGGCGACATCACGGGGTGGGTGGCGCTCTTCGAGGAGCGAGCCGTCTACATGCCGCCGGGCATGGAGCCGGTCACGACCCGACAGGGGCTCGAGGATGCGGCAATCTCCGGCTTCTCGCGCTACCGGTCCAACATCCGGATCACCGTGGACGAGCTGGAGGTCCTGGGCGACTGGGCGTGGGCCCGCACCACCGTCACAGGAACCGCCACGCCCTACGGTGACGGGAATCCGATCCGGATCGACATGAAGGCGCTGCAGATCCTCCGCCGCCAGCCCGACGGCAGCTGGAAGGTGAGCCGCTACATCAACAACCGGAACGGGTGACCTACCGCTACCTGCCGCACACGGCGGACATCAAGGTTGCGATCGAGGGCAACTCGTTCGCCGAGCTGCTCGCGGACGGGTTGCTCGTGACTCGGCAGCTCCTCGCGGGGGACCACCCGGTGCAGCCGCGTGAGGAGCGCAGGCTGCAGGTAGAGGGGCCGGATGCGGCGGAGACGTTCCTCGACTTCCTGCGCGAGGTGCTCTTCCTGCATGCCACCGACGCCTTTCTGCCCTCCACCTTTCTGCCCGACACCATCGAGGAAACCGCGGTTGGCGGCGTGCTGGCAGGTGAGCCGTTCGATGCCGCGCGGCACGAGCACCAGCCGGAAGTGAAGGCAGTGACCCGCCACGGGCTGGTCGTCGAGCAGCGGGAACACGGGTGGTACGCGGAGGTGGTGTTCGACGTATGAGAGGTGGGGGATCGACGGATCGAGCGATCGACTGATCGACGGGACCGATGGCCCTTCAGGCCTGTCGATCAGGAGCCGAGCGGACGGCGACCGCCCTCGGATCAGCCGGCGGGCGCTCGCTCGCGGGGCGATCGCCGCATTGGGCGCACCCCTGAGGCACGGCGGCGGCACGCGGGACACTCCACGTCAACCTCCGTGAGGCTCCACGCCCTCCCCTTCGGTACCCCCTCGAAGGTGTGTCGCTTGACTCCACCCTCGTCCGCACGCTCGGCGTTCGCCTTGAGAACCCGCATGACCACGCCGTCTCGCGGGCAGCGGATCAGCGAAGGGTCCCGCCCCGCCTGCTGAGCGATCTTCTGGATGCCGAGAGGCGTGTAGTCCGACACGTGTCGCCGATGGGTACTCCTAAGTCCAAGTTGAGTCGCCGTTCGACCGGGAGGGGTGCCAAACCGCGCGCGTGGGACCTCAAAGTAGATCACCCCGGCGGCGGCGCAAGCGCCGTTCTTTGTTCGGAGTTGGCGACGCGTGTGCATCGCGATGTGGAGCCGATCACTAGTACTCGCGCACGCTGCAGTTGCTTTTCCACCGTGTGTGGATGTGTGGAGAAGGCGACTTCCCGAGTGTGTTGACGCCTGTGTGGAGGGGTGAGGTACCGGACGGTACCGAATGTCGTGGTGACGCACCATCTCGACAGCCCCGCTAGCCCGCGCCGTTCCTGCAGTCTCCACTCTCCGCTGCCAACGTGACAGAGATCACACCTCCACAAGGCGATTGGCTGCGATCTTGCTGAGGCTGGTCGAACGGAACATGTTCGGGCATAGACGCCCTCTCTCTCGGGACAGGAGGCGGTTCATGCGAGCCCTCCGATCCGTCCGGCGAGTCGCTATCCTCGCCGTTCTTGGACTCTCCGCAGGTGTGTGGTACGGCTGTACGGACGGCGCATCGGACTCCGCCACCGGCCCGTCGATCCAGCAGGAAAGCCGACCAGGTCTCCCGGCTATGCGAGCGGCAATTGCCGCCCAGGAGCGGCACGCCGAAGCCCTTCACCGCATCCCCGGCGTCGTGGGCACCGCCATAGGACTCCTTCCGAGCGGACGCGTCGGAATGCGGGTCTTCCTGGCCCGCCCGGACGTGCAGGGCGTGCCGGCTGAAGTCGACGGCATTCCGGTCCTGCCTGAGGTCACCGGCATGTTCGTCGCACGTAGCGATCCGACGACGCGGGAGCGCCCGGCGCCGGTCGGGTACTCGATCGGGCACTTCGCGATCACCGCCGGGACGATTGGCGCACGGGTGCGCGACGCTGCAGGAAACGTCTACGTCCTGAGCAACAACCACGTCCTCGCCAACAGCAACGACGCACAAATCGGCGACCCCGCCTACCAGCCCGGACCGTTCGACGGCGGGACACCGGGCGATCAGGTGGCAACGCTCTCCGGGTTCGAGCCGATCGATTTCAGCGGCGGCAACAACACGATGGATGCCGCCATTGCACTCACCAGCACCAGCGACGTGGCAAGCGCCACGCCGTTGGACGACGCCTACGGGGCGCCGAGTGCGGAGATCTTCGGCGACGCGGACGGCGACGGCTTCATCGACGACAAGACCGCACTCCTCGGGCTCGAGGTCCAGAAATACGGGCGTACTACCGGACTCACGACGGGAACGATCACCGGGATCAACGCCACCCTGACCATCTGCTACGAGGTCCTGTACGTCTTCTGCATCAAGCCGGCCACCTTCGTCGATCAGATCATCATCGACGACGCGGGCTTCAGCGATGGCGGCGACTCCGGGTCCCTCCTCGTTACGACGGACGGCACGAACAGGCCCGTCGCATTGCTCTTTGCGGGCAGCCAGACGCAGACCGTTGCTAACCGTATCGATCTCGTCCTCGACCATTTCGGCGTTACGATCGATACGGCCGGCTCACCACCTCCCGGCCCGGTGACGGACATCGCGGTTACGAATGTCAGCGCACCGACATCCGTGGATCAGGGAGACACGGCGACCGTCAACGTGACCGTACGCAACACGGGCAATCAGGACGTCGACAGCACGTTCAGCGTGACCCTGACCGACGACACCGACGGCACGGTGATCGGGACGCAGACCGTGACCGGCCTCGCGACAGGTGTCGAGACGACGCTGACCTTCGACTGGGCGACCGCGGCTAGCTCCGTCGGCAGTCACACGCTGACCGCGATCCACGATCTCGCCGACGACAACGCGGCCAACGATCAGCGCTCCACGACGGTGACCGTGAACGGCCCCTTCTGGGACATCGCGGTCACCAGTGTGAATGCCAATTCGCCGCTGACCCAGGGCAACATCGCCGGTGTCAACATCACCGTGCGCAACCTCGGCAATCAGGATGTCGGCACCTTCACCGTC
>JBDGYA010000028.1:0-41633 GCA_039584325.1 Gemmatimonadota bacterium | reverse complement strand
CTGACCGTCAGCGCCGCTTGGGCACTTCCCAATCGAGCCGTGCGGTACGATCCGCCCTGAGACTCGGCCCTCTGCGCACCTCGCTCGCCCCCTCGGCGGTCAGCCGCACGGTCAGGACTTCACCGACCGGCACCCCGCACATGCTGTAGTATCCGGACTCGTCGGTCACCGTCTCGGCCACTACCGAATCGGAGCGCCCCACAGCGGGGTCCGGTCGTTCTCGCGCGACCGCTACGGCTGCATGGGTGACGGGCATCCCTGACCCCACCTCCCGCACGAGACCGACGATCAGTCCCTGGTCCGAGGCAAGGCCCGGACACGTCTGCTCGCGCACCCGAGCCGGGTCGGCGACGTCGATCTCGACCCAGGCCGTGTCGGCCCACTCGACCTCCACAGGGTGTGGCCGCTCGAGCGGCGCGGGACCGGCGGCCGAGTCGGCGGCGAGCGTCAGGAAATACCGGCCCGGGACGACGCTGTCGAAGCGAAACGAGCCGTCCGTTGCCGTGTGTGCGACGTGCCGGGAGCCTGTCAGGCGAACCTCCATCCCGCTCATCGGGCGCCCGCCGCGCACAGCACGCACCTGCCCCTCGAGCAGCGCCGACGGCGCCCGCCAGAGCACCCGGCCCGATGCCCGCCGCGCCAGCTCCGGCATCCGGATCCACCACCGCTCCACGATCCACGGGCCGTCCGGCAGGCGGCGAAATCCGAGCCAACCGCCGATGCGGCGGTCGGTGATCGGCCACGGGAGGTTGGTGTAGCGGTATTCGAGCGAGCGCAACTCCGCCGTCTCACCGTCCAGCCAGAGCCGCCCCTCCACGTCACTCTGGTCCCGACCTCGGATCGGCTCGAATGCGAGGCCGACCAGTTCCGGGGCATCGTCATCCGGCTCGATCACGGAGAGACAGTGCCGATCGGCGAACGCGTCGGACAGCAGGACCCGTGCGTCGGGGGCGTAGTAGACCCACCCACCCAGTGGGTTCTCCTGCACGAACCCCTCCTCCAACAGCGACGTCAGGTCGGCGGAGGCGAATGGGCTGCCTCGAAACCAGCCTTCCCTCCGCTCCACGTCCTGTGACACGACCTCCAGGCTCCTGGCATCCCGCTGCCGCCGGAAGCGTGCGTACTCGTACTGCAGGGCACCCTCGCGATCCGACCACACGATGGCGTCGAGTGCCTTGCGCGCTTCCTCCCACAGGGCTCCGGCTACCTCGCCGGCCCCGGGACGGATGCGGCATTGCCGATCGGCACTGACCACGAGTGCCGGGAGGGCGACGGCGAGCCTCGGCAACCGGATGCGGAGCTCAATCGCCTCGCCGTCCTCGACCGTGAAGGTGTTCGACTCGAAGCGCTGCCTCCCGACCGCCACGGCGTACACGGTCCAGGTCCCCCGCCCCGGCACCGCGAGGGTGAACCTGCCGAGCGCATCCGTCATGACACGGATGCGCTCGGAGCCCACCGAATCCCGCAGCACGACGAACGCACCGGCCAGTGGACCGTCGGTCCTTCCGTCGACGACGATCCCCTCCACTCGCTGTGCGGACAGCGTTCCCCACGGCAGGATCAGCGGGAGCGACAGGCACACCATGCGAAACGCCACCCTGGGTCGGCGCGGGGATCTCCAGGCACGTCGCGTTGCTGGCAGGAGGTCAGGCAAGGTACTCCACGCCTTCTGCAGAGACCCGGTGCGACACGAGTGGCAAAGGATGCGCCGCAGTCGTCTCATCGAGCCGGATCGCCTCTCCCAGTGCCTCGCGGCCAATGGCAGCGCCGGCAGCATCTCGCGCGTGCAACCACGCGAGGGTGCTTCCCCGCTCCACGACGTCGCCGGGCTTCACCAACACCACCAGCCCGACCGCCGCATCGATGCGATCGTCCATCCGCTGCCGCCCCCCGCCCATCCGCACCACGGCGCGGCCGATCGCGCGCGGCTCGACGGTGGTGACGACGCCCCCGAGCGGTGCGGGGAATGCTTCGATGAGGGGTGCGGCCGGCAGCCTCGTCGGCTCAGCGATCGTGCGGACGTCACCGCCCTGTGCCCGCACCACCTCGTGGAACGTCTCGAGCGCCCGGCCGGACGCGATACCGTCCTGAAGCAACCGACGGGCGGCGTCCCGATCTGGTGTCGTTTCGGCGAGGAGCAGCATTTCGATACCCAGGGCGAGAACGACCTCCATGAGATCCGAGGGGCCCTCACCCTTGAGCGCCGCGATCGCCTCGACCAGTTCGAGGCTGTTGCCGCACGCGTGGCCCAGCGGTCGATCCATGGCCGTGAGCAGGGCCACCGTCGGGCAGCCGCGGTCGGCACCGAGCTGCACCATGGTCCGCGCCAGCTCGAGACCGTCTTCCTGATGCGGAAGAAAGGCACCGGATCCGCGCTTGATGTCCAGCACCAGTCCGCCGAGTCCCTCGGCGAGCTTCTTGGACATGATGCTCGCCGCCATGAGCGGGATCGCGTCGATGGTCGCCGTGGCATCCCGCAGGGCGTACAGCTTGCGGTCGGCCGGCGCGATCTCCCCCGTCTGTCCCATGAGCGCGAGTCCCAACCGTTCGATCTGCTCGCGCGCGTCCTCGAGTGTGAGGTCGGTCCGGAAGCCAGGAATCGCCTGCAGCTTGTCGAGGGTGCCCCCCGTGTGTCCGAGGCCCCGTCCCGAGATCATCGGGACCGCCACCCCGAGGGCGGCAACCAGCGGCGCGAGCACGAGCGAGACCTTGTCTCCCACCCCGCCGGTGGAGTGCTTGTCGATTCGCGGTGGCGTCTCCCGATCGAACGACAGCCGCGCGCCCGAGTCGAGCATGGCGTCGGTCACGGCACCGAGCTCGTCGGGATGGAGCCCGTTCAGACGGGTCGCCATGAGCAGCGCGGCCATCTGGTAATCGGGGACGTCGCCGCGCGCATAGGCGAGGATCAGTTCTCGCCACTGGTGGGGAGCGAGCCGGTCACCATCTCGCTTGCGCTCGATCAGAGGTATGACAATCATTACCCGTCCAATCGCCGTACAGGTTCTTCCCCCGGGAGCTTCCCGTCATGCAGATCCCACTCCGCCCATCTATCCACTTGGCGGTCGTGGTGCTCGTCGTCCTCACGCGCGCGCTCACCGCGCAGACTACGGCCCCCAGCTACGCCGAGCTCATACAGCGGGGTGATAGCCTCACCGACGCGCTCGAGCCGGTCGAGGCTCTGGAGGCGTACCGAGCAGCGTACCTGACGGACCAGCGGTACGAGGCGATGTGGAAGTTCGCCGGCGCGCAGGTGGATGTCGCCAAGCAGCTGCACGGGAAGGATCAGCGGGCGCTGCGGGATAGCCTGTACGGGGTGGCCCGGCTGTACGCGGAGGCGGCGGTGCGGGCCGACTCACTCGACGCCGAGGGCCACTTCATGGTCGCGAACGCGCTCGGCCGGCTGTCCCGGACCCGCGGAGGCAAGGAGCGCGTGCGCTTCGCCGAGATCATCTACGACGAGGCCACCCGCGCCATCGAGCTCGACCCCACGCACGACGGGGCGCACCACGTGCTTGGCGCATGGCACGCGGAAGTGAAGCGGCTCTCCGGAATGACCAAGTTCTTCGCCAAGATGTTCTTCGGTGCCGGCTTCCTCGACCGCGCGAGCTGGGACTCCTCGGTGGTGCACCTCGAGCGCGCGGTCGAGCTCCGGCCGGAGTACCTGTATCACCGGCTCGAGCTGGCCCAGGTGTACGCGGAACTGGGCCGCGTGAGCGACGCGCGGGCTCAGTTGGAGGCGCTGCTGCGACTGACTCCCACCAGCGATGCGGCCGATCCCGAGTACCAGGAGGAAGCTCGCACGTTGCTGGCCGAGCTCGACGCAGAACCCTGAGGCCTTCGCCTCACCCCGTGCGGCCGAGACGGCGCCGCAGTTTCCGCTGCCGTCGGCGCAGTTCCTTTTCTGCTCCGTCCCGCCAGTCCTCCAATTGCTCCCGCGCGTCGTCGGTCACATCCGTGAACTTCGTGCGGAGCCGCCGCCGCGTGACGTCCCCGCGCTCCGGGGCAAGCAGCAACGCCAAACCCGCCCCGAGGAACGCCCCGAACACGAGCCCCGTGAGCAGCCCGACGATCCCGGACACGCCTTCGCCGGCGATCTCGATCTCCTCCAGATCCTCGAGATCCTCGAGATCCTCGAGATCCTCCAGATCCTCGTCCTCGTCTACGAGCTCGAGGTCCTCGTCTTTCCGTTCGTCCTTGTTTCTGGCCATACGGACTCCCTGTAAGCGTGCGCCCCTGCGCCGACCTGCGACGTGCGGCGAGCGGCCGTGATGCCGTTCACCACACGCTCTTCTGATTCTATCGCGTTCCCCTTGGGCCGTCGAGTGCGGCCCGGTCGCCTCGCCGTGGCCTGGGCGCTCTTGCGCCACCTCGGCTCGGCACCCTAAGTTGCCTCGTCTCTTCACCTTTGCGTTGGATCATGGCTGCTCAACTCTGCCAACATGGCGTCGTCGGCATCGGGTCAAACGCGCTCCGGTCCCTCCGCGCGTCACTTTCCCAGGACCTCGGGATCGATGCCGGGGTCACGACGCTGCAGGCGATGGGCTATGCCGCGGGGGACGAACTCTACCGCAGCTTCTGTGACTGGCTGCCATCGCATACGGACATTGCGACGCCGCATGAGCTGGACGCGGCGGCGCTGTCGGAGGTGCTGTCGGAGTTCTTCGGCGCGCTGGGGTGGGGCTCGGTGCGGATCGAGCGCGTCGGTGCACTGGGCCTGAACCTGTTCGCGGCCGACTGGGCGGAGTCCTTGCCGGCCGAGGACGCCGGACCGTCCTGCTTCTTCTCTACGGGCCTGCTGGCGTCTTTCTTCACCGCGCTGGCCGACGGTTCGCCGCTGGCGGTGATGGAGCTGCAGTGCCGCGCGCAGGGTGATGTGGAGTGCCAGTTTTTGGTCGGCTCCCCGGAGACGCTCTCGGCTGTCTACGATGCCGTGAGCCGGGGTGAGGGCTACGCCGCCGTCCTGCAGTCCTGACGCCGATTGGGCTAGTCCCCGCCGTCGAGGGTGCCCGGCTCCTTGAGCCTTGCCGCGTATTCGGGTCGGAGCACCAACTCCCCGTCGATCACGACCTCCCGGTCCCAGGGCAGGATGATGAAGCTCTCCGTCTGGAGCGCCTGGAAGTCGGGCGCGTAGGGCCCGGTACGAATGGAGACGGCGGTGCGCACTTCCGCAGGACCGGACCGCCGCACCGACGCCAGCGCGACCTTCAGCGTATCACCGGTGTCACACGTCTCATCGACGATCAGCACCCGAGCATCCCGGACAGACTCTGGCGGGCCCGCGACCAACGTAGGCCGGGCCCCACGTCTGCGCCGGGTGATCGTCATGGCAACGAAGTCGCACCCGAGCATGGACGCGACGACGGCTCCCGGCACCACGCCTGCCTTTGCGATCCCCACGACCAGCTCCGGCTCATATTCCCGGGCGATCTTGAGGGCGAGACCGCGGCAGAGCTCCCCGAACAGGGGCCAGTCGATCTCCAGAACGTCACGCGCGCCTGAACTGGCTATGGGTCTGGGCATGTGCAGCGCAAGGTATCTCTGGGCCAATGGCCTGACAACCACAGTTCTCGGCCGCGGCTAGGCGGGCGCCCGACTTCTCATTATCTTCACGCCGGGATGGACTGGAAACGCCTCCTCGGACTTCGCCGGGATAACCCGGTGACACCTCAGCGCCTCGACTACCTCAATGAGGCTCTCGCCCTCGAACGCCAGGGCGACTACGATGCTGCCCTGACGTCGTACCGGCTCGCGCTCCGGGACCATCCTACCGATCTGCGGGTGTTGCAGAACATCGCGATCGCGTTCACCAAGACCAATCGCCATGACGAGGCGATCCGCCACTATCGACGGGCCCTCGAGCTGGATCCGGACCTCGCCGGCGCCCACTACGGCCTCGCGTTCCTGTTGCTGCGGCGCGGCGAGCGCGATGCGGCCGTCCAGCATCTGCACACGTTCCTCGAGCGGCCACCACGCGGACCGGATGCCGACAAGTGGATCGAGCATGCGCAGCGAGCACTCAGGGAGCTTGGCGAGCAGGAGAGGTCGTCCTGAGAGGGCTGCCCATCCTCCTGATACTCACGGCGGCCTGCGAACAGGTCATCGCGGATTTCGATCGCGTCGTGGCGATCGAGATCGTGGGATCGACCGCACGGACGCTGGAGGAAGGCGACACGCTGCGGCTGGAAGCCCGCGCGATCAGTGCGAAGGGTGAAGTCGTCCCGGACGCGCAGGTGTTCTGGGCGGTCGTCGATTCGGGATCCGTCGGGTTCACGGTGGACACGGCCACCGGACTCGTCACGGGCACGGGACCGGGCACGGGCCGGGTCCAACCCCGGGTCGACGAGTTGCGACTGGGTTCCGTCACCATCACGGTCACGGCCGCGGCCGACTCGCTGGCCGCCGGCGGCGATACGGTGATCGTCGTCGATCCGGCAGCCGAGGCGTCCCCGTTGCTGGCCGTCATCGTCTTCGACCTCACAACGACGCCGGGGGAGTCGCTCGCGCTCGCGGGTCAGCCGGTGCATTTTTCCACCGCGGACCCGCCGCCGGGAAGCGCGGCTGCCGACGGGTTCTTTCTGGCGCGCACCGAGACCGTTCCCGGCGCTGACCCGCATGCGTACGTGGCGACCACCGGGATCGACGGCCGAACCGACATCGTCGTGCGACGCCAGCCGGGAGTCGCCCAGCCGGACACGGCGGTGATCCATGCCGTGACTGTCACGGCCGCAGGGGACACCGTTCCCGGATCGCCGATCCGGTTCCGCATCCGGTTCTAGCAGCAGGGCCCACACCTGGGCGGGCCGACACTGTTGAGCGCCCGTCCCTGTCGATTGTCCCGAACATCCGGAGGCCCTCGGTGAGCGCGCCACGAAACCTCAATGAGCTATTCCTGACGGCCGTCGAGCGATTTGGCTCCAAGCAGGCTGCCCTCCGCGTCAAGCGCGAGGGCGAGTGGCAGGACATCACCCACCAGGAACTCGCTCGCCGGGTCAAACACGCGGCGCTCGGCTTGCGGGAAATCGGCATCCAGCCGGGCGATCACGTGGCCATCCTGTCGGGCAATCGACCGGAGTGGGCCATCAGTGACTATGCCTGCTTGAGCATCGGCTGTGCCGACGTGGCCGTCTACCCCACGCTTCCGGCGCCGCAGATCTGCTACTTGCTCAAGGATTCCGAGAGCCGGGCGGTGTTCGTCGAGAACGATGAGCAGTTCGAGAAGATCCTCGCGATCCGGGACGAGATCCCCCAGGTGGAGCACGTCATCGTGTTCGACGTGGCCGAGGGCATGGACGGGCCGGGCGTGATGAGCTTCCAGGAGATGCTGCAGCGCGGCGCGGCCGCCGAGACCCGCTATCCGACCTATCGGGAGGATGCGCTCGCTGTCGCCCCCGATGCGCTGGCCACCCTCATCTACACGTCAGGCACCACGGGGCCGCCGAAGGGTGTCATGCTCACGCATGCGAACTTCTGCACCAACATCGTGTCCGCGTTGCAGGTCCTGTCGATTGGCCCCGAGGACCACTGCCTGTCTGCTGCACCACTGTCCCACAGCTTCGAGCGCATGGCGGGGCACTACACGATGCTGCATGCCGGCACGACGATCCACTATGCCGAGAGCGTCGAGCAGATCCCGTCCAACCTGCTCGAGGCGCGCCCGACGGTCATGATCTTCGTGCCCCGGCTGTACGAGAAGCTGTATGCGCGGGTCCTGGAGAACGCCATGGCATCCGGTGCGCTGAAGCGTCGCATCTTCTTCTGGGCACGACGGAACGCGGAGCGATGGGCGGACCTCACGCTCGCGAAGCAGCCGATTCCTGCCTGGCTCGCCACCAAGAAGAAGCTCGCCGACCGGCTCGTCTTCTCCAAGCTGCAGGCGCGGACCGGCGGGCGGATTCGTTTCTTCGTCTCCGGTGCTGCGCCGCTCAATGCCGAGATCGCGAAGTTCTTCTTCGCTGCCGGCCTCCCGGTGATCGAAGGGTATGGCCTGACCGAAAGCTCACCGGCCATCACTGTCAATCTGCTCGAGGGCATCCGACCCGGTAGCGTCGGGCCGCCAATCCCGGGTGTCGAGGTGCGCATCGCATCGGATGGCGAGGTCCTCGCGCGCGGGCCCAACATCATGCGTGGCTACTACAAGAAACCCGATGCCACGGCCGAGGCGGTGGATGCGGAGGGGTGGCTGCACACTGGCGACATCGGAGAACTGGACGAGGACAACTACCTGCGGATCACCGATCGGAAGAAGGACCTGATCGTGACGGCGGGCGGTAAGAAGGTCGCCCCGCAGCCCATCGAGAACATGATCAAGACCAGCCGCTTCGTCGCAAACGCCGTGATGGTCGGCGACAAGCGGAAGTATCCCGTGTTGCTGATCGTGCCCGACCTCGAGACCGTGCGGGCCTGGGCTACGGAGCGTGGGCTCCCGGACGCCGACGACGCGGAGTTGCTCCGCGTGCCGGACGTCACCGCGAAGCTCGAGCGCGAGGTGATGGGTACCCTCCGCGATCTGGCGAGCTTCGAGATGCCGAAGAAGATCGCCTACCTGCCCAAGGACTTCACGATCGAGGCGGGCGAAATGACACCGACGCTAAAGGTCAAGCGGAGCGTCGTGGAGGCGAAGTACGCAGAGGTCATCAACAACCTGTACGACGAATGACGCCTCGCTCCCTCGTGGAGCAGACCGGTCTCAGATCCGTTGGCCGAGCGTCATGCCGCTGCCCGAGGCGAGCCGCTCCAGCCCGTCGCACGCGATGCCCTCGCGCAGCGCAACGAGGCGAAGGCCGCGCAGCAGCAGTCGTGCCCCCTCCGCGAGCCACGGCTCCCTCGCGTGCTCCTCACCAACGACCACGCCGCGGGCCATTGACGTCTGCAGCGGGAGAGCCCGACCGCCGCGCAGCACACTGTGCGTGGGAGCGGCCCCCAGACCGGCGGGAGGATTGACCACGATGACGTGGACGCCGTCGAGGGTGTCGGCGAGTCCTTCAGCCAGGTGACCCGCCGAACCCACCAGCACGATGTAACCACCAGCCCCACGCAGGGCGAGCAGCGCCGCGACGTCCAGCGCCGGCGGCAGCACGGGCTGCTCGGTGAGGTCGGGCACCGGCAGGTCATCGTCCGGATGCCGGAGGTCCGCGATCCCGCCGGCGATGGGATACTCCCGTCGGCACACCGGACACGCCACCGCACCGGCCACGACATCACGGTGCTCCAGCCGTTCGGGCATGAGTACGCAGGAGTGCCTGCCGTCGTGCGCGAGCGGACAGCGGAGGTGTTCCGCGAGCTCGATGAACATGGTGGACCGGTGCCCCGTGAGTACGCCCTAGGTGGGCATGATGCGCAGCCACTCGACCGCCACCCTCGGCGGCTGCGTCGCTGCATAGACCACGGCGTTCGCCACGTCGACCGGTGCCAGCATGCTCGCGCGCGCCGGTAAGTCCTCGCGGCTGTCGGGGTCGAGCTGGTCCCACAGCCGCGTGTCCGTCGGGCCCGGGGAGATGAGCGTCGTCCGAACACCCGTCCCGCGGAGTTCCGCCGCCGTGACTTCATGGAGGCCGCGGATGCCATACTTGGACGCCCCGTAGGCCGCATTGCCTGCGTACGGCTGATGGTCCACGACACTCCCGATCGTGATCACGTGCCCCGCCTGGCGCTCGATCAAGTACGGAAGCATCTCGCGCAGAATCAGGAACGGACCGACGAGGTTGGCCGCGAGCTGCTCGGCGAACTCCGCGTCGGTCGTGTCGGGCAGGGCCTTGAGCAGGAACGCGCCGGCGTTGTTGACGACGATGTCCGGCACACCGAGCCGATCGATGGTCTGGCCGATCGCTGCGCGCACCGCCGTCGCGTCTGTCACATCGCAGGGAATGTCCAGTCGTCCCTCGCTATCGACGGGCTCAAGGGTCCGTGCGAGCGCGGCGATCGCGGCTCCCTCCTCGGCCAGGCGCGACGCGATCATCCGACCGATCCCCCGGCTCGCTCCCGTCACGAGCGCCACGCGTCCCTCGAGCACACTCACAACTGCTCGTACCCCCCGTGCGCCAGGCGCAGGAACTCGTCCCGGGTGCTTCCGTCCAGGAACGCCCCGCGCATCGCCGACGTGACGGTCTTCGAGCTCTGCTTCTCGACACCCCGCATCATCATGCAGAGGTGCGCGGCTTCGATGACGACGCCGACGCCATGGGGTTGGAGCACCGACATCAAGGCGTCGGCCACCTGATCGGTGAGTCGTTCCTGGACTTGCAGCCGGCGCGCGAAGACGTCGACTACGCGAGGAATCTTCGACAACCCGATGATCTTGCCTGCGGGCAGGTACGCGACGTGCGCCCGACCGAAGAACGGCAGCAGGTGGTGCTCGCACAGCGAGTAGATCTCGATGTCGCGCACCATGACCATATTCTCGTGCGGCTCGGCGAAGACCGCTCCGCGTACGATCTCGTCCACCGATTCGTGATAGCCTCGCGTCAACCACCGTAGGGAGGACTCGACCCTCGCCGGTGTCTGTCGCAGCCCCTCGCGCTCAGGATCTTCGCCGACCAGGTCCAGCAGCTGTCGCACGACACGCTGGAAGTCGCTCGTGGTCTTTCCCCGGCCGATCCGCACGATCGTCGGATCGTCTCGAGGGTCGAGGGCAGGAGATGAATCGTCGCTAGTATGCACGGGGACTCCTCGTGATTGCACCGGGCGGCCGTGATGCAGCGGCAGGCCGGGGCCTGCTAATCTACCAGATCGGACGCGGCGGGGGAAAAACGCGATACGTGCTGGCTGAGGCGGAAAGAGACAATGCGGGAACGAAGAGCATTATTGAAGCCCGATACCGAAGGAACCGTGCCCCCACGTGCAACGTCAGGCTTCCCACACCGGGCGTGCCATCCGAAACAGAAAGCGGGCACGTGGTCGAGCTTGTTGGCTCAATAATTCCGCTCTTCGCTCCCGCTACCGTTATATATAGACCTCGGGCGGAAGAGCGTCAAGCAAGGACCCCTATTCCGAGGACGATGAATCATGAACGTCTATCTCGCAGTAGGTGCCGTGTGCGTGATTGCGTGGGGGGTACTGGTGTACGGCTTCGCCCTCGGCCCTGGGTGGGTCCACGTGCTGCTTGCCCTCGGCTGCGTGCTGGTGGCGCGCGGCCTGGTCATTCCCCGTCGGCGATGACTCAGATCTCCCAGTTCGAGAGCAAGACTACGCCGTCGGCAAGTTGCGGCTCCCTATGCCCGTCGAGCGTCATGCGAAGATCGGTCCACCGCACGAGGTAACCGCGATCCACGAGGGCGCGATATGCCTCGGCGTACCGCGTCTGGCAACGGATGGCAACGCGCCCGATGCCGCTATCCGCCGCCAGCACCTCCACACCCGCCATGACCGCCGCAAACGCTGCCACCGAGACTGCGAAAAGCTTCAAGATCCGAACCTCCTCCGACCGTCGTCCGAGCGCCAGCGCCGCATGGTGACACACGGCGAACCCCTCGACCTCCGATCCCCGCGCCACAACGATGGTATCTCCCAGCCCGAGCTCTTCGGTCAGCAACATCTCGCGTGCGTAATCGTACCCCGCCGCCGAGTGCGCGAGCGCCTCGCGGCAGGCCATGACGAGGTCGGCCCGGGCCTGCGGCTGGAGCTCTGAGAGCCGCGCGTCATCCCGAGCCTTGCCGCGACCGCTCGCGCCGCCCGTCAGCGTGATCGTCAGGTGGTCGGGCAGGAATCCGAGCCGACTGTAGAACCCGATGTTGTCGACGGTCCGCGGCATGGTCTCGAGCCCGACCACGCGCGAGCCGCAGCCACGGAGCCACTCGACGGCCGCCGTGACGATCGTCCGACCGACACCCGTCTCCTGGCGGTCCGTGCGGACGGCGAGCGGTCCCATCCACCCCTCGACTCCGGAGCGGTGCGCGATGTTGAAGGCAACGAGTCGATCGCGCTCGTCATACCACAGCATCGCTCCTTCGGCGGCGTCCCGGATCGCGTAGCGCCACACGTCGGGATTCAGCTGCGGCACCCGCACGCCGACCAGTCCATCCCGATGGTAACGCTCGGTGAAGGCGTCCGAAAAGATGCGGTTGAGGGACGGGATGTCCTCGGCCATCGCGACCCGAGGGCCGGCGAGGGCGGGCTCAGGCGGCGGCATCCGCTCCCCCGTCTCCGGTGGCCTCCTCCCGCACGACGGCGGCACCACGCCCCTGATCGAACTCGACCCGCAGGACCCGATCCACCGTGTCCTTCACCGAGTCGATGTGCGTGATCAGCACTACCTGCGGGAACCGGTCGGCCAGCCCGCGCAAGAGGCCAACGACCCCCTGGCGCCGGTGCTCGTCGAGACTGCCGAATATCTCGTCGAGGACGAGCAGCGTGAGCGGCTGACCGGCACGCTCGGCGACCATCTGACTGATCGCCAGCCGCAGCACCAGATGCAGGATGTCCTCCTCCCCTCCGGAAACTACGGGCTTGACCTGGCCGTCCTCCACCAGCAGCACCCGATAGTCCTCGTCCAGCTCGAGTTCGGTGTAGCGACCGTCGGTGAGGCTCGAGAGAAAATCCGAGGCGCGCTCTGCGAGTTCCGGGCGCATTGCCGCATTGAGCTCGAGTCGGAGGTCACGCAGCGCCCGATCGAGCTCATCGTGCAGTGCGAGATCCGCCTTGGCTTCGGTGATCCGCGCGATGCGCGACTCCCGATCGCGGATGCGCCGTTCCACCCCTGCCACCGCGCTCTCCGCCGCGCGCTGATCACCCTGCGCCGAGGCCAGGCGCACATCGACCTCCCGTACCGCGTGCTCGGCCCCTTCATACGCGGTGCGCGCGCTGGCGTACAACTCTTCCCGGTACCCCAGCTCTTCCAGCTGTCCTTCCAGGTCCTTGAAGTGCGCTTCCCGCTCGGACGCCGCGCGCTCGGCCGATTCTGCCTCCCGCACCAGGGTCTCCGCGTTGCGGGCCTTCGCGCGGAGTTCCGCGGCACGAGTGATCGTCGGCTCCAGCGCGCGCAGCCGTTGCCGGACCACGTCGTGGCGCTCGGTGTCGTACGTGTCCGGCAGTCCGGCGATGCGTGTCGCGAGTTCCGAGCGACGACCAGTGAGCGCCTCGACTTCCTTGCGCACCTCCGCATGCTCCTGCACGCGATCCTCGCAGCGCGCCGCCGCCTGCACTGCCTCTTCGATGGCGGTCCGCGCCGAGCGGAGACGCTCTTCCGCCTCCTGGACCTCCGGCGGCGTCTCCTCGAGTTGCTCCATCCGCCGCTTGAAGAATTTCCCCTTGACTTCGATTTCCTCCAGCTGGCGGTCGAGCGTGCCCACGACCTCCTGATAGACGCTGCCGAGCGGCCGCTTGCAGATGGGACACTCCCCCTCCGGTCCTGCCTGTCCCACGATCTCCTGGTGCCTCTGGTGATCGACGTATTGATCTCGAAGGTGCTGGCGCTTCGTCTCCGCGTCCTGCCGATCCCGTACCCAGGACGTCCGGGTCCGGTCCTCGTCCTGCTCCGCCTGTTGCAGCACCGCTCGGGATGCCTCCAGCGCCTGCTTGGCCTGCTCGAGCGCTGCCCGTGGATCCCCCAACCGCTCCAATCGCTGGTTCTCTCGGTCGAGCTGCTTGTCGAGCTCCTCGAGTTGTCCGGTGAGCGATCGTCGCTCCCCTGCCCGGCGTGCTTCCTCCTCGAGCCGATCGAGCTCGGTGCGGAGCGGCTCCACCTCGTCGAGTGGCTCTCTGAGCCCGTCCAATTCCGACTTCGCGGCCAGGGCATCCGCCAGCGTTTTGTCGAGCCGCTCAAACTCCCGACGTGCCTCGCCGACGTCACGATCGGCGATGCGCAGCTCGCCCTCGAGCTGGAGCGCCGACTCGCGAACCTCCACCATACGAGTCCATTCCGGTCCCAGACGCTCGAGCTCCTGTCGCGCCCGGACGCGGTCGTCCTCTGCCTGGCGTAGGGCCGTTTGGACGGTCATCAACGTCGCTTGCGCCTCCGCGCGCTCGCGCTCCAGCTCCTTGGGATCTGCCAGCCCTTGCTCCAGACCCGTCAGCTCCCCCTTGAGGCCCGACCGCGTCTGGCGCAGCCGATCCTGCGCCAGCCGAAGCTTCTCGTACCCCAGCACTCGGGACAGGAACTGCGCGCGCTCAGCCGGCGGCAGCGACGCCATCACGGCGAGCTCTTTCTGCCCGGTGAAATAGGTGTTGAAGAACTCGTCCCGGGTCATCCCGAGCAGCCGCTCGATCCTGGCTGAGACCTCCTGGTGTCCCACGACCACCGGCGCTTCGAACCGGTCCTGAAACAGCTCGGCATGGTAGAGTCCCCGGCCGACCTTGAACTCGTGCGCACCGAGCCCGAAGTCCACCTCGACCCGGACGGAGGCACGCGCCGGAGCCCGGTTCCACCGGATCGAGTCGCGCGTCCCCCGTGCCGCCGGTGTACCGTAAAACGCCCACGCAATGGCCTCGAGCAGCGTGGTCTTGCCCACGCCGTTCGGTCCGATGATCGCCGTGATCCCCGAGCCGAACTCGATCGCCGTCGACGCATGCTGTCGGAAGTTGAGAAGCGTGAGCCGGTGCAGCCGCATTCAGTCCTCGTGCAACTCCTGCTCGACGTCCTGCATGTACCGGCGGCCGAGCGCGATCAGCCGGTCCCTATCGACGTCGGCATCCAGGGGCCGCCGCCCGAGATAGTCTGCCAGGACGTCGACCAGCGTCTGCCGAGCGCCCGGTGACCCGACACCGACCTCGCGGTGCGGCGGCGGTCGCCGGAGATCGAGATGATAGTGCAGAGCGCGGGCCTTGAGGTCGCGTATCATCTCGTGGTCCAGATCCCGCGCGATGGGACGCGGTACGTCGTACACCAGCTGACGCACGATCTGGTCGTCCACACCCCCGCCGACGCGTTCCACGTGCTCTCCGATGGCGCTGGAGATCTCGTCCGCACCGAGGCCGGCGGCGTGAATCGGCGGCAGGTCGATCAGCCGTCGCGTCAGCTCGATCGGGCGGAACTCCACCGACACTCCACCATCGAGCTCCACGAGGAGCCACCCCTTCTGTCCTTCCCTGCCCTCCCGCGCTTCATCGACCAGCTCGCCCCACGCATTGGGACTCACGTACTCCAGAGACCCGCTGTACCAGGCGTTCTCCGCCACCTGATGCGCAACGTGGTAGTGCCCGAGTGCCACGTAATCCCATCGGTCGGCGTGCAGCTCGCCCGGCTCCACCACCGCCCCGCCATGCTCAGAGCTCGACGCGTCGCGGCGCAGAACGCCGGCCACCTCCCCGTGGGTAACGGCGATCGTGCGCCCGGCACCCTCCGGAGGCGTGAGCGCGGGGCGTGGGCCGCTGATCCACGCGAGGTGGGGCACACAGGTGACCACGACGTCCAGGTCCTCCAACGCGAGATCCGTCGGTCCATCGATGACCACGTGGACACCGGACACGGCCTCGAACAGCTTGAGAATCGTCCCGGTCTCCACCGAGCGCGGGGCGTCGTGGTTGCCGGCGACGATGACCACGGGCGAGTCCGGCAGCGCCGTGCGCAGACGATGCAGCTGGTGGAACGAGTCGAGGATTACCGGATTGCTCGGTCGCACGGAATTGAAGAAATCTCCGGCGATGATGATCAGGTCGGGTGCCGCCGCGATGAGGTCGTCGAGCGTCCTGCGGAAGGCGGTGGCCACGTCGGCCTCCCGCTGATTGATCCCCGTCGCCGTCAGCCGGTGGAACTGGCGGAACCCGAGGTGCACGTCGGCGAGGTGCGCGAGTCTCACGGGCTAGGGAACGACGGCCTGTCGGATCGTGGTGTCGATCGTGATCTGCGACCGCCGGTCGCCGACCTCGACGCTGGCAGCGAGGGATGTTCGCGTGGCCGCCGACACGACGGTCGCCCATCCCGTCGACCAGACCAGGGTGCCGGTCGTCTCACCGCCGTAGGACACAGTCGCCCCGTCGGCCGTGCGGACCCGCGAGGTGGTGATGGTGCCGCGCACCGTGACGTAGGCGAGCGTGTCCTGTGCGCGTCGAACCAAACTGTCGACAACGACGGACGCCTGCACCGGGAGCACCGCCGCGCCGGGAGCGGCCCCGGCCGTCGCCGCCGCGGCCGGCCACTCGATCTGCAGCTCCCAGCTACTGCCCCGCCGCACCGGCCCCTCGGGCAGCACCAGCCCGAGAAAGCCCGTGCTGAGGTGCTGCAGCAGCGGTCCTTCGCTGCCCTCGGCGCGCCCCACCCGGCGCTGGACACGCAGGCGTGGGTCCACAACGAGTTGCATCCAGAGGCTGTCGTGCAGCGCGACACCGGACTCCGTCCATGGCTGGACACCTTCCCGCTGCCGAACGACGAGGGAATCGTACGTCAGGTGCATCACGTAGCGTCCGCCGCTCGCCGACAGCACCTGTTCACGCATGCTGCCGAGCTTGGCGACCTCGCGGCTGCGGCTGGTGCCGTCAGGCTCGGTCGTCGTCACTCGCACGTGCGCCTGAAACAACCGGTCGACCTGCTCCCCCGGCTGGGCACGATACTCGAGGCGCACCGCCTGGCCCGCCACGGTGACTGGCACCGCGGCACAGAGGGAGACGAGCAGGAATGTCACACGCATCATTGTCGCACCCGTAGCCGACTCGTGATCTCACTGTTCACCGTGTACGCCACGCGCTCGCCACCGCGCGTGCGCTCCAGTACCTGGAGCTGCAGCGTGTACCGGAGCGCACCCGACACCCACGTGTGCCAGCCGGTGGACCAGATGAGCCGGCCGGCCACCGCACCCGAAACCCTGGCCCGGCTCCCATCCGTGTCGGGCCGCGCGGCGAGGATGGCAGGGAGAAAGGTGCCCCGCAACGCAATGTATGCAAGCGTGTCGCTGCCCCGATCGACGATGGAATCCACAGCGAACGTGGCCCGCGTGATCATCGCCTCGGTCCGGGCAAGCCACGGTCCGACACCCGGCTCTGCATCGAGCCCCGTCGGCTCACTGAGCGGCACCACGGTCTCGGCCGTCCACTCGCGCGCCTGCCCGACCGGTTCCTGCGGCAGCGGGGCCTCGAAACCGCCGGCAAACGCCCGCAGGGCGGGCAGGCTGGCGCAGTCCGCACTCGAGCACCGCGCCGCGGCCACGCGGAGCCGGGGATCCACGAGCAACTCCGCCTGCGGTCGCGGGCCGCCGGTATCGGCCAACGTCGTCCAGAGTGCCCCGTCCGGTCGCCAGCGAAAGCGCACGGAGTCGAGCGTGACCTCTAGGGCGGTGCCGGCGCTGGTATCGGCCAGCACGCGGTAGGTGAGACTGCGCGAGCCGGTCCCAGCCGTCGACAGCGTGGTGCGGCCATCGGGCTCGACCAGCGTGGTGCGCACGTCGAAGTGCCACAGGACGTGCACGCGCATCCCGGCCGGCGGAGCGAAGCGCAACGTCACCTCCTGCGCGTCGAGCATCGCCGGGACGAGGACGGCGAGGGCCGATACGAGCCAGGTGCTACGAGCCATAGGGATCGTCCACCGCGCGCAGTGGCGCCGTGGCTCCCGCCGGTGCCGCTATGCGCTCCCGCGTCACCGCCGGCCCGAGCGCGGCCAGAAAGAACTGGAGGGGATCGTCCGGCCGTGTGCGGCGAGTTGCGAGCAGGGCACGCCGTACGTCGTCCTCCCGGCGTCCGGCAATCGCATCCTTCACCCGCGATCCCGAGATCTGCCGGTCGAGCGAGGCGAGCTGCCGTGTCACCGCCTCCTCGAACGGCACGTCGGTCGCGGGTGGGAACCGCTTCAGGCCGTCGGGACCGCTCAATACCGGCGGTCGCGGGAACCGGACGAACACCGGCTGAGTGAAGTGGGGGTGGCGAATCATCAGCTCGCCCTTGGGTAGGGTGGCGAGCTTGATCTTGGTCGCCGGTGACAAGACCTGATACCCGGGTGTCGCCAGCTCGTCCATGTCCATCCGTCCGTAGACGGTGGTGCTGGCGTTTCCCACCACGCGGCGTTGCACCTGGGAGCGGAATTGCTGGGCGGCGAAGAGCACCAGGCCGAGGTAGCGTCCGCGCTCCGAGATATCGAGCAGCATCTTCCGCACGTACGTGTCGGGCCCTTCGGCCGGGGCGTACTTGTTCAGCTCGTCCACGAACACGACCACGTGATCGACGCCGAGGTCACGGCGCTCCAGGTGCTCGCGCAAGGTGGACACCACGCGCGTGAACACCAGGTCCTGCGCCACCTGGTCCATGCCCGCCACGTCGATGACGTAGACCGCGCGATCCTCGAATGCGCCGAACGGCAGGTCGCTGGACGAGCCGTCGTCGGTCACCAGCCCCTTGCACCGCGTCGAGATGTTCAGCAGGCGGTTGCGCACCTTGCGGATGGTGGCGATGTGGTGCGTGCGCCAGATATCCGACTTCCCCGCGTGCTCCAGCCCGTCGAAGATCGCCCGGAACAAGCGCTCGAGGTCGGTGAAGCTCTGCACCCGGTGCATGCCCCCCCACTCATCCCGAAACTCCTTCTCGACCACTCGGTCGGTGAGGAAGTCGAGGAACCCATCGGCCTTGGCATCGAGATCGTCACGATTCAGCAGGACTTCGTGGTAGCCGAGCACCTCCCGCAGCCCCCACACGAGCGGCTGCACCGAGCCCACCAGGTCGGGGTGGGAACGCAGCGTGTTCAGGTTCACGCCATCCGGTTTGAACGGGGCGAAATACCGGACGGCATCGAACGGCCTCGGCTCGATGTCCAGTGCCTCGTACAGCTCCCGATCCGCATCCGACAGCTCGGCGGGCTGATCGAGAAAGGCGAGGTCCGGTCCCTTGACGTTGAAGCAGACGGCCGCGACCGATCCCTTGGTGGTGGGCAGCCGCTGGAAGATGCTCGCGAGCAGGAACTCGACCGCGCTCGTCTTCGTGGCGAGCCCGGACACGCCGCTGATGTTGAGATGGGCCGACTCCGGGCCGAGCAGGAAGTTGGCGTCGAGCGAAACCGGAGCCGTCAGACCGCCGGCCCGGTACACCCCGATCGGTATGCCCGACGCCGCCGAGCCGCGCACGTAGGCGTCCATGCGCAGCGCCACCTCGACGTCCTCGCGCGTGGCGGAACGGACGGGCGCAAGCGGCACCGGCTGCACCGGTTCCTCGGGCTCGTGTCGCAGCACGGCGGCCCGCCACAGCCGGATCTCGGCCCGACGCGTCGGCCCGCCGCTCGCCGCGGGGTCACCCTCAGCGGCAACGACCTCGTGCAGCGGTGTGGGAAGATCCGAGTACGCCCGTCCGTCGACCACGACGGCGTACACCGAGCGGGCGTCTCCCGCGTCGACCCGCACGATGGCACCGATCCCGATGGCGGTCTCAAGCGAGGTCCAGAAATGAAACTCGTGCGGGCCGGCGGGCAGCGTCTCGGTCGCCACGACCCGCCCGACGATCGTGCCACCGCCGTTCATCGTCACCACCAACCTCCTGCCTGCGCACGGAGATACGTTTCTACCTGCTGCACGGGATAGAGCAGTCGGTCCCACCGCGCGTCGGTAGCCGCCAACGGCGCCCGCTCGGCGAGCAGCCACCGGCTGACCATCGTGGCATCGCGCACCGACTCCACTCGGGCCGGACGCTCGACGCGAACGAGACCATGGAGCAGTCCCTGCTCCTCCCACGGCCACAGTCGAAGATACCACGTGTACACGGCGGCCCGCGCGCCCGAGAGTCGTGCGAACACCGACGTCCGGTGACCCGCGGGCAGCGTGAGTGCCACCTCCAGATCGTGCCCGTCCAGGAACTGGGTCTCGTGACTCTTGATGAGCCCGACGAGCTTCGGGCCGCGGTCGAGCACCGGGGCGAGGTCCGTGACCGAGCCGTCGACGAGCAGCCACTCCTCGGGATATCGGTCGATGAACTGTGTGGCCATCCGGCTCTCGATCGCCGCCCGGCGTGCCTCGACGACCTTGGCAGCCAGCTGCACATCGAGAATCGGGTGTGCCCGCTCCGACGCGCTGCAGTCGACCAGCGGGAGTCCCACCTCCAGGAGAGCCTGCTGCTGCTCCCCGCTGAGCCGCGCCCGGGGCACGACGAGAAACTCCTCGGCAGACGATGCGACGGGACGCAGCCCGCCCGATTCCCGCCGCAGGGCCGCGGCCGCGACATACCCCCGGAGCACCGGGATCAGCCCCAGCCGCCCTTCGACCGCATACCGTTGAATCCCGTCGAGGAACGCGACGCGCGTCGGTGGACTCCCAGGCCCACTCACGTCGTGCACCCGGATCGCCTCCTCTTCGACGGAGCGCGAGGCGGCAAAGGGCGCGGGGATCGGAGCCGCGGCGTGCGTGAGCGGCACCCCGGCACCGACGGTCCCACCGACGCGGCGCAGTGCGTCGGTCAGGCGAACGCGGGTCGACTGGGTCAGTCCGCCACCTTGACCGACACGGTCAGGCCGTCGCGGACCGGTATCAGGGCCGAGCGGAGCCGCGGGTCCGATGCCGAGAGCCGATTGTATTCCCGAATCCCTACCACATCCTCCTCACGATCCTCCGGGTCCACGACTCGGCCCTTGCTCAGGGTGTTGTCGCAGAGGAGCAGGCCACCAACTCGCGTGAGGCGGACCGCTTCGACGAAATACACCCCAAGCGGTTCCTTGTCCGCGTCGAGAAACACGGCATCGAACGGCGGCTGCAGACTCCGCAGCACCGGGAGGGCCTCGCCTTCCACCATCCGCACGCGATCGAGCACCCCGGCAGCGCGGAACCCGTCGCGCGCCACCGCCGCATGACGCGGATCGCGCTCGATGGTCACCAACTCGCCGTCCTGCGGCAAGGCGCGCACGATCCATACGCCACTGTAGCCGCCCAGCGTTCCCACCTCGAGGACGCGGTGAGCGTGCACGGCGTGCAGCAGCACCTGTATGATTCGCGCTTCCTCGGGTGAGATGAAGATGTCCGGCAGGCCGTCCCGGGCGTGGCGTTCGCGGATGCGTCGTAGGACGGCATCCTCCGGGGCGAACAGCTCACGGACGTAGGCCGTCAGCGCATCTCCCAGGATCATGGAACGAGGGGCTCGGTGCGAAACACCCAGCGGCCGTCCATCATGGTGGCCAGGACTTGGATGTCCTTGATACGCTCGGGCGCCACCGCGAAGGGATCGTCGGACAGCACGACCAGATCGGCGACATATCCCGGACCGAGCCGCCCCTGCCACGCTTCCTGGAACGCCGCGTAGGCGGCGTTCACCGTGTACGCCCGCAGGGCCTCTTCGACCGTCACGCGTTCGTCCGGGAACCATCCGCCGGGCGGCTCGCCGGCCAGCGTCTGCCGGGTGACGGCCGCATAGATGCCGAGGACGGGATCCGCTGGATACCACGCCGCGTTCGTGCCGGGCCAGTCCGATCCGAACACCAGCAGCGCGCCGCCGTCGGTCAGCGAGCGGAATGCGTACGCTCCCGTCACGCGGGCGCCGATCCGCTCCTCCATCCATCGCATGTCGTCGATCGCGTGATACGGCTGCACTTCGGCGATGATGTCGAGCCCGCCGAATCGCTCGAAGTCGTCGGGCTCCACCACCTGCGCGTGAATCATCCGGAACCGGCGATCGCGCGGGCCGTTGTGGGCGATCGCCGCCTCGAACATGTCGAGCAGGGTGTCGACCGCAAGGTCACCGATCGCGTGAATCTGCGGTGACAGCCCCGCCGAGTCGGCGGCCACGATCATGCGCTCCATGGTGCCGGGGGGCGACATCATGGTACGCCACCGTCCACGCGTCTCCGGGCGATGCCGGTAGGGCTCCCGAAACATCGCCGAAGAGTTGCCCATGATTCCGTCCACGAATCCCTTGAGACCGCACACGCTGATCATCTCGTCGCCAAAGCCCGATCCGATACCGACCGCGGCGAGGTCCTCCCAGTGATCGAGTGTGGGACGGGCGCAGACTCGGACCGTGAGTGAGTCGCGGGCCGCGAGGTAGCGAAACAGCCGCATCGCCTCGGCACCCGTGATGTCGTGAATCGTGGTGACGCCGTGGCGCGCGAGGTCGGCCAGCGCAAGACGCGCTTCCGCGAGCCGCTGCTCGAAGGACGGTGGCGGGACCACCCGCCGCACGCGCGCGGCGATCTCGGGCGTCAACACCTCCTCATGCCCTGCGGGATCGAGCCCCGCCGCTCGCAGGGCCGACGAGCTCGCGACATACACCGAGCGATCCCATTTGTTGAGCAGCACGGGGCGATCCGCAACGATTGCGTCCAGCACGTCCCGCCGCGGAGACCACTCGCCGTCGAGATCGTATGCGCCCCAGTCGCCACCGAGCATCCAGGCGGCGGCCGGAAGCCGTTCGTGCGCCTCGCGGACACGCGCACGAAACCCGTCGTCGTCCGACACGTCCAGCAGGTTCGCACCCAGCAGCAACGATCCGGCATACTGGAAGTGGGTGTGGGTGTCGATGAACCCCGGCGTCACGAAGCGGCCGTCCAGATCGTCGATACGCGCACCCGGCCCCGCTACCCGTTCCACGTCCGCTCTCGCTCCAACGGCGACCACGCGTCCGTTGTGTACCGCGACGGCCTCCGCCCACGGACGGGCGCTGTCGCCGGTCCAGATACGGGCGTGCACCAGGAGCCGCATCCCGTCCCCCTCCTGGGCAGGGAGCGGGCTCGGGTGGGCAGCGGCGGCGAGCATTCCCACCGCAATCGCGGCCAGTGGCGCACGCATCACTCCACCTCCCGGGGGCTCGGAAACGCCGGAACGGCAAGGAGCCAGAACCCCGCGAGCTCGTCCGTGCGATCCAGATCCAGCAGGAGATTCTCGGCCAGCGCCACCGTACGCGCCGGCTGCCCCCTGCCGACCCGCAGATGGACGATCGACTCGTCGGCACACGTCTCCGCCTCGAGATGCACGTCGATCTCCACCACGGCGACCCCCGGCTGGGACATACGCTGCGGCACCACGAGCCGCCCCCCGCCACCGGGAGTGGGCACGGTGAGCCCATCGCTGCTCCGTACGGATGGCCAGACGACGACCTCGATCCCGCGCAGCAATCCCCCGGCGAAGTCCAGCGTCACGACCGCGCCTCGCTCGTCTTCCAACTCGATCGATCCGGTGAGTCCGCGGTCTCCCATGATCTCGGCGATGCCCGAGAGAATCTCCGTTTCGGAATCCCAGTGGTAGGCAAGCTGAGGTAGCTCGCCGTCGAAAGGCTCCACTCGGCCACCCAATCGCTCTAGGATGCTCATCGTTCAGTGCTCCGGTTGACTCGTGCGGATGAACTCCGCGATCCGTGCCACTCCCTGCTGCAGGTCCCGCCCCGGGACGATGTAGGACAGTCGTACCCATCGATCATCGCCGAACGGTTCCCCCGGGGCGAGGGCGACCCGATGCCGTTTGAGCAGTGTCTCACAGAATGGTCGGCTCCGCGCGACCGAAGCCGTCACGGCTCCGTCGACCCGGAAGAAGAGAAAACCACCGCCCATCGGCTCGATGAACTCCACCCCCGGAAGCTCCTCGCGCAGGAGGTGGACGGCGTGCTCTCGCCGCTGCCGGGCCATCTCGGTGAGGCGCGCGACATCGCGCTCGGCCCGCTCGTCCGCGAGCGCGGCGGTCACGGCGGCACACGTTGCCGACGGAATCAGCCCGGTAGCCACGTCCCGCAACCGCCTGAGCACCGTGGCGACCGCCGTTGGCGCCAATGTGAGGCCCAGACGCCAGTCCCGATGCGGGGCCCCGAGTTCCGCCACCACGACGACCCGCTCCAGCACCTCGTCGGGCAGGTCCAGCACCGAGGGCGCCGGTCCGGACCCGTAGTGGAAATCCCGGTGCGTCTCGTCCACCACGACCCAGAGTCCGCGACTCGCCGCCCACTCCAGCACGGCCTGGAGCTCCGAGCGCGTGTACACCGCACCCGTGGGATTCACCGGCGATCCCAGGATCAAGCCGGCCGTGCGCGCATCGCTCGAGCGTACCAGATCGTCCACGCTGATCTTCAGACTCCACTCGACGTCGCCGGGCACGGGCACCGGCGTCGCCCGTGCGAGCCGGACCAGCACCTGATACGCCGGTGGCGCCGGTGTCGGCACGAGCACGAAATCGCCTGATTCGAACAGCGCGAAGCACGCGGCGAAGCAGCCTGCCACCGCGCTGCCCGTCACGCTCACGTTGTCCGCGTTGACCGGTCTCCCGCCGGAGAGGAGCGACCAGCGGCGTGCAGCAGCGGCCCGCAACGCGAGGTCTCCGACCGCGGACGCGTCCCTGCCGTTCTGTTGCAGCGCCCGGGATGCCGCATCGATCAGTGGTCGGGGCACGTCGTGACGCGGGAGATCCCCGCTGAGATCGATCACGTCCTCGCTTTCCGCAGGCGGCTCCGAGACCTCGCCCGCGAGCGATAGGGTCCCCGTGCGACGCAGCGGAGTGACATTCCGGGAGAGGCGGTTGGACTCGGTCACGGCGCCGGTACCGCGTAGCGGCGCAGGATGCGGACGGTCTCGTCGAGCGGGAGCGCCTCACCGACTCCCCGGTGCCCCCGAACCGTCGTCGCGAGAAAGAGGGAATTGTAGATCGCCTCTTCCGTCGCCTCGATCACCGCCTCGAACAGCGGGCTCATCCGCGCGTTCGGCACGGGTTCGGCGGCGTGCAACCGAGCCACCGGCACGGTGCTGAACGCAATCACATAGTCACCGGACCCGTTGGTCATCGCACTGCCGGTGCGCGCGAGCCCCGCCAGTGCCCGCCGTGCCAGGCGCTCGAGGTTCCGGTGCGTGAGCGGAGCGTCCGTGGCGACGACGATCATGATCGAGCCGTCGCCCGCGTCGGTTCCCGGGACCTCACCGGCCTCGAGCACTTCCTTCAGATAGTACCGGCCCAGCTCCCGACCGACCGGTACCCCAGCCACGCTCAGCACACCCCCGAAGTTCGTCTGCACCAACACCCCGACGGTCCATCCATCGAGGCTCGTCGGCAGCCGGCGGCTCGACGTCCCGATGCCACCCTTCCACCCGAAGGCCATGGTGCCGCGCCCGGCACCGACACTGCCCTGCCCGACCGGCCCGTCGCTGGCGGAACGGATCGCCTCGAGCACGTGGGCCTCCGTGACCGGACGGCTGCGGATATCGTTGAGGAACCCGTCGTTGGTTTCTCCCACCACGGGGTTCGCCGAGCGCACCGACTCGTTCCCCGGCAGCTCCAGTAAGTAGGTCAGGACCGCATCTGCCGCCCGAGGCACGCAGAGCGTGCACGTGAGCACCACTGGCGACTCTAGCTCACCCAGCTCCCGCACCTGCGTGAACCCGACCAGTTTGCCGAAGCCGTTCCCCACGACGATCGCGGCGGGGACCTTCTCGCGGAACACGTTGCCCGCGTGGGGCAGGACAGCCGTCACACCGGTGTTGGTGGTGGAGTCCTTGGTGACGGTCACGTGTCCGACCCTCACCCCGGCAACGTCCGTGATGGCATTGAGCGGACCCGGCAACAGCACCCCGATCGCGACACCGAGCTCCCGAGGGGTCACGCGCTCCTGCGCTTCAGCAGGCAGCACGGTGAGTCCCGCCAGTGCGAGTAGCGCTGCCGTGCATCTCCGGAGTGTTCCACACATCTGCATTCCCTCCGCCTCGGCCTGCGGTGCCCGGGGACCATACCACTGTCATAAGCTACGCCCTCACGCCGACGGGGGGCGGATACTCCTCACGCCTCCAGCGGTACGGCAATTCGACCACCCCTCCCGGCGTCTCGATCGTCCCGAGGGCGTCGAGCGCCGCTCGTAGCACCGCTTGCTGCTGCGCAACGTTGTGGGGCTCACCGAAGACCTGCCCCAGTCGGAACCGCACCAGCACGTTGCGCGGCGCCGGCGTCGCCTCGGTCATGCTGCGGACGACGCTGAGCGTCACCGTCGGGATCCCGGCGGCCTCGATCGCCCTCGCAACCAGCCCCACGGACCGGTGACACGTCGTTCAGCCAGGCACCGCAACCACCACGTCCACACCATCCTCCTCCAACAGCCGGGTGATCTCCACTGTGCTGCGGTCCACGAGTCGACCGAGTTGTGCCCCGGTCAGATGCCCCATCATGCCTACGTGGCGCGGCGCAACGCGTCCGATCACGCCGGCCCGGGAGAGCTCCTCGAGCCGGTCGAGCGGCAGCACACAGTTGACGTCCTCGTCCGCGGCGGTGTGGTCGTAGTAGTCGTGCGTGATCCGAAGGTCGGCCTGCCGCGTCTGCCGAGGAACGCTGCGGAACGACCCGTCACCCTCAGGATCGTTCATGTCGAAGGGCGCCTGCTCGGCCAGGTGCACCCCGCCTGCTGTGACCACCGCCACCGACGCCTCCGGCAGGGAGCGCACCGGGGACGCGAGCGATGGGAGCGGGATGTCATCGAAGGATCCCGACCGCCGACCATAGCGCTCGGAGAGCGCGGGGAACCGGGTGTAGACCTTGGAGAGCAGCCGATTGCGCCACCGCGACATGCTGGGATCCCAGGCGGAGGGGTAGGTCCGTTGCGCCCGAACGGTGTCCAAACTACCATCCTTCCGAAGGCGATACCACCATTTCTTTGACAACCGAGGGTGCCGTGTCGTGGACCTTTGCGCCGGACTTCGACGCGGCGAGTTGCGCCGCGCTCGAGGCCGGAAAACCGGTGATCTACCTCGCCCCGCCTGCCGCTTGGGCTGTGCGCCCGTTGCTCGGCCGCATCCCGGCGGACACCGCCGCAGGTCTCGGCACACTCATCCTGGCACCGGAGCGTCTGCAGGCTGCGGAGATTCAGGTCGAGGCTACCGCGATCCCGGCACTCGCGCCGGTCCGGCTCGCTGCCGGACTCGAACGCACCGGTCGTCTCGTACGAGCGGGACGCGCCCGCACGCTGGTCGCCACCGCTTCCACCGCCTTCGGTCTCCTCGGCCGCTCCGCCCTCGATCTCTCGAACCTCAGGCGCGTCGTCGTGTGCTGGCCCGAGCTGCATGCCGCACTGGACAGCGGCGCCGATCTCGACGCGCTGCTACGTGAGGCACGCGACGCGCAACGGATCATCGTCACCAGCCACGACACGGCAGCGGGCGACTTCGTGACGCGGTACGCGCATCGGGCCCCTGCGATCATGGCGGGCACCGTTCCCGAGTCTCCCCTCCCACCCGTGCGCGTCGCGATCGTCGCCGGCACCGGCCTCGAGCGTGCGGTCGAGCAGGCGCTCGACCGTCTGGCACCGGACTCGGTATTCATTTGGGATGCGTCCGTCGCCGGCGCTCACCGGTGGCTCACCCATGCCGGTCAGGCCGACGTTCGATACGGCGCAGAGATAGGCGAGCCGGCCGTGCAGCTTGCGGTGGCGATCGATCTCCCTTCGGCCCAGGCGCTCGAAGCGCTGCAGCGCGTCGCTCACGAGGTGCTCGTGCTCGCGCGTCCCTCGCAGCTTGGCTATCTGCGCGCCCTCGTCCGGGAAGCGACACCGCTCTCGGTCACCGGCGAGGTGGACCGCGCGCGCGACTGGCGGGAGGAGCTCCGCCGCACCGTGCGCCAGCGCATCGCGTCAGGGGGATGTGACGCGAGCCTGCTCGCCCTGGGCCCGCTGTTCGACGAGTTCGACCCCGCCCTGGTGGCGGCGGCCCTCGTGGAGGCGGAGACGCCCCAGCAAGATGCGGCGGCCAGCCCGGACATGCCGCTCTGGGCGCATCTGCACCTCAATATCGGTCGCCGCGACAACGTGCGGCCGGGGGACATCGTCGGGGCCCTGCTGAATGCCGTCGGCATTCCGAAGGAGCACGTCGGCCGGGTCGACCTGCGTGACACCTTCTCGCTCCTCGAGGTCCGGGCCGAGTCCGCGGAGGCGGCGCGCCGAGGGCTCGCGGGCGTCACCCTGCGTGGCCGCAGCGTGTCGGCGAGGTTCGACCGAAAGTAGCGGGCGAGGGCCAGGCGTGCGCAGGGCCGGCACGGCGGTGGGCAGCGGAGACCCGGGAGCGGGTACGGACAACGCAAGGGCGCGACGGACTCCATGCGGTGTCCGTCGCGCCCGATGCTTGTCCGCTCCGCCAGCTAGTTCAGCGCATCCTTCAGTGCCTGTCCCGCCTTGAAGGCCGGTACGTTGGCCGCACTGATCTGGATCGTGCCGCCCGTTCGTGGATCCCGACCCGTCCGCGCCGCGCGCTTGCGGGCCACGAACGTCCCGAAACCGGTGATCTGCACCCGGTCACCCTTGCGCAGGGATCCGGCGATGAGCCCGTCGTCGCCGAACAGTGCGTCCACAGCACGTCCGGCGTCCGCCTTGGACAAGCCGGCCTGCGACGCCAGTGCCTCGATGAGTTCTGTCTTGTTCACCAACTCCCCCCGTGTTGTGGGTGATGTCGTCGGTACCGCTGGTACCGTTGGATGTGTCCGAGGACTCGGCTACTAAGTAAGGAAGGCTGCCCGAATAAGGCAAGCGGCTTGCCCCCGGCGCGATGGAGGGATAGCCTCACCCAGGAGGACGGACCGACGGCGCAGGACCGATGAGGGAACCGATGATCCACAGTATGCACCCCGGATGGATCGAAGTAATCGCCGGCGTGATGTTCGCCGGGAAGAGCGAGGAACTCATCCGGCGCGTCCGCCGCGCAATCATCGCGAAGAAGGAGGTGCAGGTCTTCAAGTCCCACCTGGACGATCGGTACGGTGTCTATCGGGTGACCACGCACGACGGGTTGTCGGTCGACGCGCAGCCGGCCGACTCGTCCGCCGAGATCCTGCGCGAGCTGCGGCCCGCGACCGAGGTCCTCGCGGTCGACGAGGCGCAGTTCCTGGATCCGGGAATCCTGGAGGTCTGCACCCACCTGGCCAATC
The DNA here is from genome assembly GCA_039584325.1 of Gemmatimonadota bacterium. GTDB lineage: Bacteria > Gemmatimonadota > Gemmatimonadetes > Gemmatimonadales > GWC2-71-9 > JAOTVV01. The sequence goes on along the minus strand of JBDGYA010000028.1, from coordinate 12,942 downwards.
GCGGGCTCCGTGTGATCGTCGCGGGAACGGACACCGATTTCCGCGGCGAGCCGTTCGGTCCCATGCCTCAACTGCTGGCCGTGGCGGAGGTGGTCGACAAGCTCCACGCCATCTGCGTCTGCTGCGGCAATCCAGCGTCACGCAACCAGCGCCTCATCGACCATCGGCCTGCCCGCTACGCCTCCCCGACGATCATGGTCGGCGGCAGCGAGAGCTACGAAGCCCGCTGCCGGCACTGCCACGACGTTCCGCTGCGAGACGAGGACCAAACCACCCTGCTGTAGCGCGACATCCGAATCGGGGGACTGTCCGTGCTCAATGTCGGTCTGACCGGAAACGTCGCCAGCGGAAAGTCCACCGTGAGCAGGCACTTCGCCCGCTGGGGCGCAACGCTGCTCGACGCCGACGCGCTCGTGAGGGATGCACAGCTGCCCGGCTCGCCGGTGCTGAGCGCCATTGCCGCTCGCTTCGGCGCCGCACTGCTCCGGGAGGACGGGACCCTCGACCGCTCTCAGCTCCGCAACCTCATGCTGGCCGACGACAGGGCCCGCGCAGATCTCAACGAGATCGTGCACCCGGCGGTCCAGCAGCGCCGGGCGGAGCTGCTCGCGGCGGCCCGGACACGCGGCGACCTCATCGTCGTCAACGACATTCCCTTGCTCTTCGAGGTGCTCGACCCCACCGCCTTCGATCTGGTAGTGCTCGTCGACGCGCCGGAGGACCTCCGCCGCCAGCGTCTCACCCGTCTGCGCAGCATGAATCCGGACGAGACGGATCGTCTGATCCGGTCCCAGCTCCCGACTGAAGTGAAGCGGGAGCGCTCCCACGTGATCCTCGACAACGCTGCCGACCTGCCATCGCTCGAGCGCGCCGCCCGGAGCGCCTGGGCCGGGATCCGTCGGACCGCCGCCGCCACTGCCACGACGCCCGGTGCGCGTCTGCTCGTCATCGTGGCACACGGGGACGATGCTCGGATCCTGCTGCCGGGTACGCTCCAGCGGTATCGGGATGCCGGTGTGCACGTCACCCTGTGGTGTGCCACGGACGATCCTCGCACCGACCAGTCAGCGGACGTGCCCGGCATGCGGATCGACCGACGCTGGGGCGAGCTCGAAGCCGATGACCAGGAAGCGATGGCCGCGATCGCGAACGCCGTGACCATGTCCCGCCCGACGGCCGTCATCGGCGTCGCACCGGATGGGAGCAACGGCCATCCCGACCATCGCGTCGTGGCGCACTGGACTGCCACAGTACTCCAATCCATTGCCGATCCCCCGCCGGTGTACCAGGCCCTGCCTCCGACCCCACGGGTGCTCACCGATCGCTCCGGGATCGCCGCGGCCCTCGACGTCCGGCCATGGCGCTCCGAATCCGCGCCGGTCGCGCCCTGTGGCCTCACCGTCGATCACGGAGCGGTTTCGGCTCCGTGGAACGGGCGCGAGTGGTTCACCGCGCCGGGGGTCACCGGGTCACTCCTGACGGACCTGATCCCCCACCCGCAGGCCGGTTGACAGGCACTGGGTCGCGGCGTAACCTACCGGCGCCACTGAATCTCCAACTGCGGAATGGTACATGTCCGAGATCCCTGACAGCCTGCATTACACGGAAGAACACGAGTACGTGAAGCCGGCGGAAGACGCCGGGGTCGTCGTCGTGGGCATCACCGATTACGCGCAGGGAGAGCTCGGCGACGTCGTTTACGTCGATCTGCCGGAAGTCGGATCGAAATACAGCCAGATGGATGTCTTCGGCACGATCGAGGCGGTCAAGGCCGTCTCGGATCTGTTCTGCCCCATCGCCGGTGAGGTGGTCGAGATCAATCAGGCCTTGGAGGGCGACCCGGGTCTGGTGAATCGCGAACCGTATGGGGACGGGTGGATGATCAAGCTGCAGCTGCGGAGCTCGGGAGACCTGGACCAGCTGCTGACGGCCGCCGACTACGCCCAGCACGTCGGGGAATAGCGGTCGGCCGAACGGGGGACGCGAACCGATACCGCTGAAGCGCCCTGGGTCTCCCCCGGGGCGTTTGCACAGATAGGGCATAGACCATGACAGACACTCTCGCCATTCCCGGCCAGGACCGGTTCGTCCGCCGGCACATCGGACCTCGGCCCGATGACATCGACGCGATGCTCCGGACGCTGGGATACGATTCCCTGGAAGACATGATCGCCGCCACGGTCCCGGAGATGATCCGGCTCGACCGGCACCTCGATCTGTCCGAGGCGGAGAGCGAGCACGACACGATCCGCGCGCTGCACGCCATCGCAACGAAGAACCAGGTGTTCCGCTCCTACATCGGGATGGGATACGCCGACTGCATCGTGCCCGGTGTGATCCAGCGCAACGTGCTCGAGAACCCCGGCTGGTACACCGCCTATACGCCGTACCAGGCCGAGATTTCTCAGGGTCGGCTCGAGGCACTGCTCAACTACCAGACGATGATCTGCGACCTCACGGGCTTCGACATTGCCAACGCCTCGCTGCTCGACGAGGCAACGGCGGCGGCGGAGGCCATGACCTTCACCATGGGAGTGGTCGGGTCCAAGCGCACCGAGGATCCGGTTTACCTGGTGGATGAGCGCTGTCACCCGCAGACCATCGCCGTTGTCGAGACCCGGGCGCGCGTGCAGGGGATCACGATCACCGTCGGCCCGGCGAGTGAGTTCACGTTCGGGCCGGATGTCGTGGGTGCCCTGGTTCAATACCCGTCCACCGACGGACGCATCGAAGACTTCCACGCCATGTGCGAGCGGGCCCACGCCGACAAGTCGATCGTGACGGCCGCCGCCGACCTGCTCAGTCTGGCGCTCCTGACCCCCCCCGCCGAGTGGGGAGCCGACGTGGCGATCGGGAACACGCAGCGGTTCGGTGTGCCTCTCGGGTACGGCGGGCCGCACGCCGCGTTCTTCGCCACCCGCGAGGCACACAAGCGGCACGTGCCGGGACGCATCATCGGTGTGACTCAGGACCGCCATGGCACTCGCGCGCTGCGCATGGCACTCCAGACCCGCGAGCAGCACATCCGGCGCGAAAAGGCCACCAGCAACATTTGCACGGCGCAGGTCCTCCTGGCCGTGATGGCCGGCATGTATGCCACGTACCACGGTCCGGACGGCGTCCAGCGCATCGCGAAGCGGGTGCACGCGCTCACCGCCACCCTGGCCGCCGCGCTGCGCCGGCTGGGGCTCCCGCCGGCGCACGACACGTTCTTCGACACGCTGACGGTCGAGATGGCCGCGGACCGGGCGGCCACCGTGCACGAGGTGGCCCGCGCGCACCGGATCAACCTCCGTCCCCTATCCGACACGCGCATCGGGGTGACGCTCGATGAGACCACCGCGATCGAGGATGTCGCGGAGCTGGCGCGGGTGTTCAATCTCGACGAGGAACCGTCGTTCGACGTCGCCGATCTCACGGGTGAGGCGCAGAGTGGGATTCCAGACGCGCTCGCGCGCACGTCGCCGTACCTGCTGCACGAGTGCTTCAACCGTTACCACTCCGAAACCGAGATGCTGCGGTATCTGAAGACGCTCGAGGATCGCGACATCTCGCTGACGTCGTCGATGATTCCGCTGGGCTCCTGCACGATGAAGCTGAACGCCACGGCGGAGATGGTGGGTGTGAGCTGGCCGGAGTTCGGCGGCATCCATCCGTTCGCCCCGCCGGAGCAGGCCGAGGGCTACCGGCAACTGTTCGCGGAGCTGACCCGTGACCTCCGGGAGATCACGGGGTTCGCCGAGATCTCGCTGCAGCCCAATGCGGGCTCACAGGGCGAGTTCACCGGACTGCTGGTCATTCGCGCCTATCAGCAGGCGCAGGGTGAGGGCCGCCGGAACGTGTGCCTGATCCCGACCTCCGCACACGGCACCAATCCGGCGAGCGCGGTCATGGCCGGCATGCAGGTTGTGACGGTCAAGACCGACGACGGCGGGAACGTCGACATGGCGGACTTGCAGGCCAAGGCGGCGCAGCACACGGACCGGCTCGCCGCCCTGATGATCACCTACCCGTCCACCCACGGGGTCTTCGAGACCACGATTCGCCAGATGTGCGACATCATCCACGCGAACGGCGGCCAGGTGTATCTGGACGGCGCCAACATGAACGCGCTCGTGGGCGTCTGCCGGCCCGGCGACATCGGCGCCGACGTCTGTCACCTGAACCTGCACAAGACGTTCAGCATCCCGCACGGCGGGGGCGGGCCGGGTATGGGGCCCATTGGCGTCGCCGCGCACCTGGCGCCCCACCTGCCGGACCACCCGATCATCCCGCTGGGCATTTCCCAGGCATGCGGCACCGTATCCGCCGCCCCCTGGGGGAGTCCGTCCATCCTGCCGATATCCTGGGCCTACATTCGAATGATGGGGCCCGACGGGCTGACCGAGGCCACCGAGGTGGCGATCCTCAACGCGAACTACATCGCACGGCGTCTGCAGGGCCACTTCGAGCTGCTGTACGCCGGCCGCGACGGGCTCATCGCACACGAGTGCATCCTCGATACGCGGCCGTTCAAGCACTCGGCCGGCATCGACGTCAGCGATATCGCGACGAGGCTCATGGACTACGGCATTCACGCACCCACGGTCTCCTTCCCGGTACCGGGCACACTCATGGTCGAGCCGACCGAGAGCGAATCGAAAGAGGAACTGGACCGGTTCATCGACGCGATGATCGCGATCCGCGAAGAGATCCGTGAGGTCGAGGAAGGCCGCGCGGATGCCGAGGACAATCTGCTCAAGAACGCGCCCCACACGCTGGCCGAGCTGCTCGCCGACACCTGGGACCATCCGTATTCGCGCGAGCGGGCCGGCTTCCCGAGCGCGGCAGTTCGGGCGCACAAGGTGTGGCCGCCGGTGGGTCGCGCGGACGCCGCGTACGGGGACCGGCATCTGGTGTGCACGTGTCCACCCATCGAGGCGTACGAGCCGGCTGAGGTGGTGTGACGACCGGCGGAACGGCGGGACGGCGGAACGGCGGGACGGCGGTTGAGCAGTTCAACCATCCGTCTATCCGTCCATCCGTCTATCCGCCCGCCCCCCTGACCGCCGGACACGCCTGGAACCTCGTCGTCGACGCCGAGGGCCGGCCGGGTGCGGAGAACATGGCGATCGATCTCGCGCTGCTGCACCGCGCGAACGAGGGTGCGGCGTTCCTGCGGCTGTATCGCTGGTCACCCCCATGCCTTTCGTTCGGCCGGAACGAGCCCGCGCTGCGTCGCTACGATCGGGCACGCATCGCCGAGCTCGGCCTGGACACGGTGCGGCGGCCTACCGGGGGCCGCGCCGTGTGGCACGAGCACGAGGTCACCTACGCGATCACGGCCCCCTGCAGTATGTTCGGCTCGCTCCCGGATGCCTACATTGCGATTCACCGCATGCTCGGCCGCGCACTCGCGCGTCTCGGCGCTCCCGTGATGCTCGCGGGCGCCCGCGAGCGCGTGCCAGGCCCAGGGGCCGGTGCCTGTTTCGCGAGCCCGGTCGGAGGCGAAATCGTGAGTGGAGGCCGCAAGCTGGTGGGCAGCGCCCAGGTGAGGGAAGGCACGGCATTCCTGCAGCACGGGTCGATACTCTTGACCGACGGGCAGAATGTCGTCACCGACGTTTCGACGCGCCGATCCTTGGAGCCGAGTGCCACGGCGCTGTCGGCGGTCCTGGATCGGCCGGTGACATTTCAGGAGGTAGCCGATGCTGTCAGCGCGGAAGCCGCGACGACGTGGGACGGTCGATGGACGGATCGCCGGTTCGAGCCGTCCCCCAACGACACCGCACACTTCACCGATGACGCCTGGACCTGGCGCCGCTGAGGGCGAACGGGACGTGGTGCGACGCGTACCGCTCAACCTCGCGCTGCTCGCGGCCGTCGCGACGGCTGTGACCGGCTGTACCACGGAGCAGGGATGCGTCGGCGATTGGTGTGGCACCGTGGTCGTCGCCAGCCCGGCGGAGGCCGGCACGCTGCTCCCGCCGGTGAGTCAGTCCGATGTGGCACGTTCCGTCGTGGATCTCGTCTTCTTGAAGCTCGCCGACATCGGTCCCGACCTGAACCTCGTGGACACGGCCGCGTTCGTGCCGGAGCTGGCGTCCTCCTGGGCGTTCGAGGACTCGCTGACGCTCGTCTTCCGGTTGCGCGAGGACGTCCGCTGGCACGACGGCGCGCCGGTCACGGCCGCTGATGTGGCGTTCACCTACGACGTCTACCGAGACACGCTGGTGGGATCGCCCGCCCGTCCGCGCCTCGGCCAGATCCGCTCGGTCACCGCACGCGACGAGTACACGGTGGCCTTCGATTTCGAGCGTCCCTACCCCGAGCAGCTGTTCGACGCCGTGTATCACATGTTCGTGCTTCCGCGGCATCTGCTCGATACGGTCCCGCGTGCCGAGCTGCCGTCGCATCCGTTCGGCCGAATGCCCGTGGGAGCGGGGCCGTACCGGTTCGTGCGCTGGACGGCCGGGCAGTCGATCGAGCTGTCCGGCGACTCGACCCACGTCCTCGGGCGCCCGGGTCTACCGCGCGTGATCTGGCGGTTCAGCGGTGGCGACTACGAGGCCGCACTGACGCAACTGACGGCCGGGGAAGCTGATCTCCTGAGCTATCTGTCGACCGAGGCGCAAGAGCGGGTAGCCGCCACGCCGGAGCTCGTTGCGGTCCCATACCGCCCCTCGACGTCCTACTCGTATCTAGCGTTCAACTTCAGGGATCCCGAAGACCCGAGCCGTCCTCACCCGCTCTTCGCCAGCCGCGAGCTGCGGCGCGCGCTCACGCTGGGCATCGATCGGGAGGCGGTCATCCGCGCCGTCGATGGCCCGGCCGGGCGCGTCGCCCCCGGCCCGGTCACGCCCGCCTATTGGATCGCGGGCGACGCTCCAGAACAGCTCCCATTCGACTCCGCCCGCGCTCGTGCGGAGCTGGAGTCCATTGGCTGGCGGGACAGCGATGGGGATGGCGTGCGGGAGCGGGCCGGACGGACGCTCACGTTCGACCTGCTCGTCCCCGTGACCAGCACTCCGCGGCGGCGCAGTGCGGTCATCGTGCAGGAGCAGCTCGGACGGCTCGGGATCGAGGTTCGTATCGAAGAGCTCGACTTCAACACGTTCCTCGAGCGGATCGGCAACGGCGCGTTCGACGTCGCCTTCGGTGCCTACGGCGGCGATCCAAGCCCCGCAGCCATCGCGGAGGTCTGGACGGGGGATGCGATCGGCGGCTTCAACGCCGGGCACTACGTCAACCCCACCTTCGATCGCGCCGTCGCCGCCGCCCTGGATGCCCGCGCGCTCGATGCGGCGCGCGCGCACTGGCGCGAGGCGCTCGAGATGATCGTGGCCGACGCCCCGGCCATCTGGATGAGTGCAAGCGGACCGCAGGCCGGTGTACACGGGCGGCTCGCCGGTGTCACGATCCGCGGCGACAACGTCACCGCCACCCTTCCGGCGTGGACCGTGCCACCGGACCGGATGATCGAACGGGACCGGCTCAGGAACTAGTGGAGCGCGGGCGAATGTCGGTGACACACGGCGCAGGGGGGTCCGTCCCGCAGCGGGCGTCAGTGAGTGGACGCCGGCATTGGGATGCGCGCGGCGCCGAGCGAACTGCAGGCCGCGGAGGGACGGACCCCCCTGCGCGATCAATCGAATCCACCAGCAGCCGCGTGACGGTCCTCTAGCGTGCTCCGGTTCCTGGGCGGGCGGCTGCTGCACGCGGCCGGGATCGTGTTCGTTGTCGCGACCATCACGTTCGTCCTGCTGCAGCTCGCGCCCGGCGATCCACTCACGCGGTACAGCGAGTCCGGCTTCGTGCCGCGCTCCGTAATCGAGCAGCAGCGGCGGAACTTCGGCCTCGACCGACCCATCCCCGAGCAGTACGCCCGCTATGTGGCAAACCTCGTGCGCGGCGATCTCGGCTATTCCTTTAGAGAGCACCGTCCGGCCTGGCACGCCATCCGCGACCGATTGGCCAATACCCTGCTGCTCGCGGTCGCCGGACTCACCGTGGCGTTCGGCGTCGGCATTCTGGCGGGCGTGCTCCAGGGCGCGCGGCCGGGCTCGCGGCGCGACGACGTCCTCTCGCTCGCCTCCCTCGCACTGTACTCCACGCCCGTCTTCTGGCTCGGCGTGATGCTGCTCCTGGTGTTCGGCGAGGTGCTGCACTGGTTCCCGGTGAGCGGTGCCGTCGACGCGGTCGCGCACACAGGGCTGTCGGCGCTCGGGCGCATCTGGGATCGGCTGATGCATCTCGCCCTGCCGGCGCTCACGTTGGGGCTCGCCGGGGCGGCCGTCATCGCCCGGTACCAGCGTGCCGCCATGCTGGAGGTGATCGGCCAGGACTTCGTGCGGTCGGCCCACGCCAAGGGGCTCTCGAATCGCGACGTGCTGGTGCGGCACGCGGTGCGCAATGCGCTGCTGCCCATTGTGACCCTGTTCGGTCTGGCGTTCCCGATCCTGCTCTCGGGTGCGGTGCTCGTGGAGACGGTGTTCGCGTGGCCCGGGATGGGGAAGCTGATGGTCGATGCGATCCAGGCCCGCGACTACGCGGTGGTCACCGGCGCAACCATCCTGTCCGCCGTCCTCGTCGTCGTGGGCAACCTGCTCGCCGACGTGCTCTATCGGACGCTAGATCCCCGTACAAGGGACGCGGTCACATGACCCGGTGGGGACTCACGGTCGGTGATCGCCAGGCGGTCGTCGGCTTGCTGATGATCGCGGTGCTCTGCGCGGTGTCCGTCGCGGCACCGTTGCTCACCGGCTACGATCCGGCGGCACAGCTGGATCTCGCCGAGCGGCAGTACGCGCCGCCGTCACCGGGCCACCCGTTCGGCACCGACTTCTACAGCCGCGACGTGTTGAGCCGCGTGCTGCACGGTGCCAGGATCTCGCTCGCGATCGCCGCCCTGTCGGTCGGACTGTCGATCACCCTCGGTACGGCGGTCGGCCTCACCGCCGGCCTCGCCGGCGGGTGGATCGACGGTCTGCTCATGCGGTTCGTCGACGCCGCGCTCGCCGTGCCGCGTGTGTTCCTCGTGCTGGTCATCGTCGCACTGTGGCCGGGGATCGGCACCCTCGGGCTGATCCTCATCCTGGGCCTCACGAGCTGGTTCGGCGCCAGCCGGATCGTACGGGCCGAAACGCTGAGCCTGCGAGCACGTCCGTTCCTGCAGGCGGCGCGGGCGCTCGGCCTCAGGCGGCGGCACGTGATCGGGCGGCACGTGTTGCCCAACCTCGCCGCTCCGATCAGCGTGATCGCCACGATCGGGATCGGACAGATCATCCTGCTCGAGGCGGGACTGTCATATCTCGGGCTGGGCGTCCGCCCCCCGACACCGTCATGGGGTCAGATGATCGCCGAAGGCCAGGCGGCGCTACGCACGGCTCCGTGGGTAGCCATCTTCCCGGGCATAGCAATCGTGGTGACCGTGCTCGCCTTCAGCCTGGTGGGCGACGCGCTGCGTCGCCGCCTGGATCCGCGCCGGGCATGAGCGCGCTGCTGCGGGTTCGCGATCTCCGGACGAGCTTCCGGGACCGGCACGGACTCGTGCGGGCCGTCGACGGCGTGAACTTCGATCTCGAGGACGGCGAGGTGCTGGGCGTGGTCGGCGAATCGGGCGCCGGGAAGTCCGTGATGGCACACTCGCTGCTGCGGCTGATCGAGGAGCCGGGCCGGATCGAGCCGGGGAGCGTAGTCGAGTACCGTGGCACCAACATCCTGGAGCTGTCACCGACGGAGCTGCGTCGGGTGCGTGGCGCGGAGATCGCCATGGTGTTCCAGGACCCCGGGGCCAGCCTGAACCCGGTGCTGCGCGTCGGTACGCAGATCACCGAGACCCTTCGGGCCCATCGGACGATCAGCCGCAGGGACGCCAAGGCTCGCGCGGTGGAGCTGCTCGGGATGGTCGGGGTGCCCGAACCCGCGCTGCGGATCGACGCCTATCCCCACGAGTTGAGCGGCGGACTCCAGCAGCGCGTCATGCTCGCCATCGCCCTGTCGTGCGAGCCGAAGATCCTCATCGCCGACGAGCCCACGACGGCGCTCGACGTGACGGTCCAGGCGCAGATTCTGGATCTGTTGGCCGAGATCACCCGGCGTCTCCACACGGCACTGATCCTCATCTCGCACGATCTGGGCGTGGTCGCGCGCCTGGCCGATCGCATCGGCGTGATGTACGGCGGGCAGATCGTGGAGCAGGCCAGCACCCGCGACATCTTCGATCGGCCGTCGCACCCGTATACGCAGGCGCTGCTCGCGGCCGCACCGCAGCTCGAGGGCACGGCCGACCGGCTGATGGCGATCCCCGGTACAATTCCCTCTGCCGCACGGTGGCCGCAGGGATGCCGCTTCCACCCGCGCTGCCCGGTGGCGTGGGACCGGTGCCGCGCCGAGTGGCCGCCGCTGCTCGAGGCCGCGCCGGAGCACGACGCGCGGTGCTGGCTGATCGAGGAGCCGGAGCGGAGGTTCTCGTGAGCGACGCGCCGCTGGTGACACTCGAGCGCGTCTCGAAGACGTTCCGCTCCGGGGGTGGGCTGTTCGGGCAGCGCCTGGAGCGGGAGGCCGTGCACGACGTCAGTCTCTCGCTCGAGCGGGGCGAGGCGCTCGGCCTGGTGGGTGAAAGCGGGAGCGGCAAGACCACGCTGGGCCGGATCCTCCTTCGCCTCCTCACACCCACGTCCGGTCGCGTGGTGTTCGACGGTGAGGATGTCTTCGCGTTGGACCGTCACCGGCTGCGCGCGTTGCGCCGACGGGTACAGATCGTGTTTCAGGACGCCGCCGGGTCGCTCAATCCGCGCATGCGCGTGGGTACGGCCGTGCGCGAGCCGCTCATCGTGCACAAGCTCTACCGCGGCGCGGCAGCCGACGCGCGGGTGCGCGAGCTGTTCGACGAGGTCGGGCTGAGCCACGATCTCATCGACACGTACCCGCACCAGCTCTCGGGCGGTCAGCGGCAGCGGGTCGGCATCGCCCGCGCCCTCTCGCTCAGGCCCGAGTTCCTCGTGCTCGACGAGCCCGTTTCCGCACTCGACGTGTCGGTGCAGGCGCAGGTGTTGAACCTGCTGGCGGATCTGCGCGAGCGGCACGGCCTGACGTATCTCTTCATCGCGCATGATCTCGCGGTCGTGCGCCATCTCACCGAGCGCGTGGCGGTGATGTACGCGGGGCGGATCGTCGAGGTGGGCCCACGCGAGGTGATTTTCGCGCGGCCGCGGCATCCGTACACCGCAAGCCTGTTGGCGTCCGTCCCGGTACCCGACCCCGACGCGCCGGCGCCTGAGATCGTGCTGCCGCCCGATCGCGGGCGCGCGGAGGCGAGCACCGCCTGCCCGTTCGCGCCGCGGTGCCCGCATCCGAGCAAGGACGCGCGGTGCGAGAGCGAGGCGCCCGCGTTACGCGAGATCGTGTCGGGCGGGTGGGCAAGGTGCCATCACGCGGAGTTGGAAGGACGAAGAGACGGATAGGCGGATTGGCTGGACGGTAAGACGGCGGGACGGCGGTAGGACTCACCGGCCGTCGGGCGGACCAGCGGACGATCCCTCGATCCCACGATCCATCGATCCCACTATCCCACGATCCGTCCATCCGCCTGTCCTTCCGCTGGCTCCACGCTCGCTCCTGCGCTACCGTTGTCCCATGCCACACCACCGCCCACGAAGGAACCGGCCGTGACGCCCGAGCGCCGGCAGAACGGTGACAAAGAGATCCAGCGCTTCCTGCCCGACCGGCGGTCGGGTGCGGAGCGTCGCGCCGACGCCGACCGTCGGCGCGCGCACGCCGAGCGCCGGGCGCCGGCCGACCGGAGACGGCCGTCAGCCGCACAGTTCTCCTGGGAGGACACGCTCCGGATCCACCGGATGCTCGCCGACCCGCGCACGGCGGTCGCGTGCCCGCGGTGCGACGGCGCGCTGCTGCTCGGACCCGCCGAGCCCCGCAGCGGCATCCACACCCGCGAGGTGCACTGCACCGGCTGTCGCTACAGCGTGGCGGTCGTCGAGGACGGTAGGACGGTAAGCGGGTAAGAGGGCAGAAGGACTCCCGCCGATGTCCGACTCGGTGCCAAGACGCTGGTGCAGCCCGATCTCTTTGTCGTCCGGGAACCGAGCGAACCCGCCGAGTTGCGCAGGATAGTGGGGCCTGTGCGCCTGGTTGGCAAGATCATGTAACCGGTTGTCACCAAAACGGTTGCGAGCGAGTGGGGTGCGTTTCGAAGACGGTTTCGAAGCCGCGAATCGTCGTCTCGAGGCGTGAAACGGCCGTTTTGCAGCCGCGATTCCGCGTTTCGAAGTGTCGAATCGCGGTTTCGAAGTGTAGATCGGCCGTTTCGAAGCCTCGATTTCGTGTTTCGAAGGCTCGAATTGCCATTCTGAAGCTTCGAGAGGCCGTCTCCACGCTTCGAAATCCTCGTTCGAAGCTTCGAGATCCTCATTCGAGGCGCCCACACGGCCATTCCTCGTTCCGTGCGGACGACGTGCGGCTCGATTCCCGCGTGCCTCTTCGTCGGCCCAGAGCGTTCGACGTTCCCACTGCGCTCCAGTGGGAACGGCTGTCTCTTGCCGGGCGTATCGATCGGCGACCGGCTCCCTCGCGGACTGGATTGACCGGCCCGATGCCCTCCCACTCCCACGCGCCGCGACGGCCGACGCCGCCTTCTCCACCGCGTGTGACGGGGCTCACACGTCCCTGCACACCCCGTCCAGCATTCCGCCACCGCGCTGGCAGTTCGCCATGCGTCGGTAGCGCCCCACGGCGCGCAGCGTCGCGCATCTCACCGAATCAGGGAACCTTCGCGGCCGGCGTCTCCGGCGCGCTGTTTGCGAGAGAGAACACCACTGCTCGACCTGAGTGCCCCGCGGTTCCACTCACCGAGCGGTTACCCAAGGCCCGCGTCACCGGCGGCTCCGACAGGACCGGACGGGGCGCATCCATAGGAGACGACGATGGCTACCCTGCTCAAGAGTC
>JBDGYA010000069.1:0-27879 GCA_039584325.1 Gemmatimonadota bacterium | reverse complement strand
CGGTACGTGAAGCTCAGGTCGAAGGCCAGCATCGAGAGATCCAGCATCTCCTGCGGGGTAGACGGCGCGAGTACGATTGCGTGGGTGTTGCCATGGCCCAGCCCGCGGCATACCAGCTTGATGTCGCCCTGTTCCGGCGCGATGTTGCCAAGCCCGGGCCCGCCGCGCATCACATTGACGAACACGCCCGGTAGCTCCGACCCGATCATGTACGAGATGCCCTCGAGCATGAGGCTGAAGCCGGGCGACGACGTGAAGGTCATGCACCGCAGCCCGGCCCCACCGCAGCCGTACATCATGTTGACCGTGGCCACTTCGCTCACCGCTTGGACGAACTGACCGCCGAGCTGCGGCAGGAGCTTTGCCATCAGCTCGGCACCCTCGGTGGACGGCGTGATGGGGTAGCCAAAGAAGTGACGGCAGCCGGCCAGCAGTGCGCCGATCGCGGCCGCATGATTGCCTTTCAGCACGAGCGGCTCGAGCGGCGGCAGCGTCTCCCGCCGATCGGGGATCGGTTCGGGTATGGGCCGGGATCGCTCTCGCGGCCCGAAGTAGCTGAACGGGTCCGAGATCACCATGTCCGTCGGCTCGAGGTCCGGCGGTGTCGCCATCAGCCCATGCGGCTCCGGACAGGCGCTGATGCACAAACCGCAGCCGTTGCAGGCGTCGAGGTTGATCGTCACGGGGGTGAACCCGGTGACGGGATCGATCTCCGTTCCCATCTCGATGCAGTGCTTGGGGCACGCCTCGATGCAGCGTCCGCACGCCTTGCAGAGGTGCGGAAAGAGGAACGGCTTCGGACGTGTCTTCACGTTCGCGGTTGCCATGCCATCGCTCCCATCAGGGAACTGCTGGTTCAGGTCGGCGACCTGCGGACACAGCCAGCCGGTGCCGACAATACTTCTCGAACAGGCGGAGCGCACGGTCGGCGAGCCGAAATGTCGGCACGCCGAGGGCGCGCAGCCGTTCCACCATAGGATCATACAGCGGACCAGCGTCCACCACTGCCACCCATGCCTTGTCCGACGCCTCGTGCAACCCATGGAGTCGCTGGACGATCCCACCGTCGCGCGACAGGTCTTCACCGTGTCCCGCATCTGGCGGCAGCGTGTCTAGGGCCGGTGTCAGTGGCACACACCCGACGATGGCCACGTCGACGGTCTCGTCCTCGAGGACGGCCCTGACCGCCTCCTCGTATCCCCGGTCGGTCGTGATCGGTGTGAGGTCGAGGGGGTTCTGGGTGGCGACCACATGCGCCGCTGCCAAGGATTGTCGCAGGCGCTCGCGGGTTGCCTCCGACAGCGGAGCCGCTACGAAGTCTCCGAGCCGATCCGCGAAGGCCACGCACTCGAACCCCGCGTTGGAGACAGCCCCAAGTTGCATCCCGGCCACCTGCTTGCCATCCAGCAGGCAGCAGAGCCGGACGAGGTCATCGAAGGCATCGAGCGTGTCGGCGACCAGCACTCCGGCGGCCTCCGCCAACTCACGCACCACCACGTAATCGCCCGCCACGGAGGCGGTATGGGACACGGTGGCCTGCGCTCCGGCACGTGTCCGGCCCGCCTGGTACAGCACGACCGCTCGCCCGCTCGCCACCATCTCGGAGGCGGCCGCGAGCCAGCGGCGCCCATCGCCAGGACGGAACGCCTCGACATAGCAGCCCACCACACGCACGTACGGATCCCGCTCGAGATACTCCAGGTAGTCGCCGACCGTGAGGTCGGTCTGGTTACCGACGGAGATCACGTACCGGGGGTGCAGTCCGAGGAACCTGCTCGCCCGGGCGACGGCGAATGCTCCGCTTTGTGACACGAGGGCAAATGGCGTGCGCGCCGGTCCGGGCGACGGGAGCTTGTACTCCGGGATGAACGTCGTGTCGTAGCGGCCCGGCGTCGAGCGGATGCCGAGGCAGTTGCCCCCGTTCAGCACCGGCCCCCGCCACGGGGTGTGGCGTGATCGATCGAGCGATGCCCGGATGCGGGATTCGAGGCCCTCGGACCCCGCTCGCTCCCCGAGACCGCCGGGGATGACGATCAGGCTCTCCGCCTTCTCGGTCCGCACGACCTCGTCGACGACAGCCGGTACCTGCGGGGCGGCGACGCTGACCACCAGCAGGTCCACCGCGCTCGGCAGCGCTGTGATGCTGGGGAAGCATCGGGCCCCGGCGATACGGTCGGTGTCCCGCTTGATGACGGCGAGGCGATCGGAGGGAAAGCCCTCGCGCAGCATGTTCTCGACGATGACCCTGCCCGGATTGCGCTGCTCCGAGACCCCGATGACGGCCGCGGAGCGGGGCTCAAGCAGCGCGCGCAGCTTCGCGAGGGGTCGTGGGAGTGTGGGCGGTGTCCCGCTGACCGGTGCAAGCCGTGCGAGGACGTCGAGAACGATCGGTCCGTCCCGCGTCAGCGCCACCGGGTTGAACTCCAGTTCGTCGAATCGACTCGCGTCCTCGGATCCGGCAAAGGCCAGGAGCCGTGCCACCAGGTCCCGAAGCTGCTCGTCGGAGAGGTGCGCCGTCCCGCCTCTGACGCGTCCGGTCACGAGGGCACCGACGGAGGTTGCGCTCAGCCGCGTGGCGACTGTCTCGCGTGTGCTCAGGCCGGGTGCGAACACGGCCAGCTGATCGCCCTCGCGCATCTGCTCGGCCCAGAACTCCGTCTGCTCGCCACCCAATCCCACAGTGACCACCGGACCGAAGTCCGGTGTGCTGCGAATCCCCAGGAGCAGCTGCGCTCCGGGCCGTTCGCTGTGGGGTACGTACTGGACGACGGCGTATCCTGCGACATCCCGGAGGGACAGCGTCTCCTCCATCGCCGCGATCGTCGCGCGAACCGCTGCAGCAGTACCTGCCGTCACCCGCACCCCGCCCACTTCGGTCTTGTGAGGGATCGATGGCGAGAGGACCTTCACGACCACCCGCGGACTCGAGAGGCGTTCGACGACCTCAGGATCCACCGCGTCGGCGCTGCGCACGACCGTGTAGTCGGGAACCGTGAACCCCAGAGCGTCCGCGACCGCATACCCCTCTGTCTCGAGCAGCGTCCGTCGCTCCTCTGCGCGAGCATGCGCAAGGATTGACGGAACGGGCTGGGTTAGGACAACGGACACCCGGCTGCCTCCTCGACGATTTCCGTGGGAGGTCGCTCGGGCATCACGCTGGTCGAGCCACCTCCCACGAAAGTTCGCTGGAAGGCCGTAACTGCACTATGAAAGTTCTTTAAAGCGTCCTTAGAGTGACTGCGAACACCCGGGGGCGTCACTCGCCCCGGGGCCGGTGCGTGGCGGCGTAGCGGGAATCGGCTGCTGCCCGGGCCGCGGCATCCCCGAAGATCTTCTCACCGTCGTACCGGCCGTTCTCGATGAAGATCTCGGAGATGGCTCGGCCCCCAACGACACTGCCGGCGAGGTGCACGCCCGGAACGTTCGTCTCCAATGTCGTGGGGTCGATGGAGGGTCGACCGGTCCGCTCGTCAAAGGTGATGCCGATGCGGCGGAAGAGATCGAAGTCGGGGTGGAACCCCGTGAGGGCATACACCCGGTCGGCAGGAATCTCCGCCTCCAGCGCCCGTCGGAGCACGCCTCTGACCGTCCGCACGATGACCGACTGCTCCGTGATGCGGACGACGTCGCTGCCAAGTCGGGCGGCGATCTCGCCGGCGGCAATCCTGTTCTCGATATCCGGACGCAGCCAGTACTTCACACTGCGGGAGAATGCGGTTCCGCGGTAGACCAAGGTGACCCGCGCCCCCGCACGGAACAGGTCCAGCGCCGCTTCGACTGCCGAGTTCTTTCCGCCAATCACCACGACGTCCCGGCCGTAGCTCAGATGGGCCTCGTCGAAGTAGTGTCGGACGTGGGGAAGGTCCTCACCCGGGATGTCCAGGGCGTTGGGGTGGTCAAAGTATCCAGTCGCGAGCACCAGTCGTGTGCAGTGGATCTGCTCCTTCCCGAGCCGGGTGCCGATCGTGCAGGTGAGGCAATCGTCGGTGCGGACGGCGTCCAGCAGCTTCGTGTACGTCAGGATCCGCAGGTCCTCCGCCCGGGCCACACCGCGGTAGTACTTCAGCGCCTCCTCGCGGGTAGCCTTCGGCCCGGAGCAGACGAGGGGATGCCCACCGATTTCGAGCCGCTCCGGAGTCGTGAAGAAGCGCATGCCCACCGGATAGCGAACGATCGAATTCGCCACGGCGCCGGCGTCGACAACGAGGGGATCCAACCCCTGACGTCTGGCGGAGATAGCACATGCGAGCCCGATCGGACCGGCGCCCACCACGACCGCATCTTCGACCTTTCCTTTGCGCTCCATCGGCGATAACGTCCCCTCGTGGTTTCAGGCCGGTCGAGTGCCGACCGTCCGGGAATCTAACCTGAGAACATGGATGGTTGATGAGCCGGACGATCCTCTTGTTGGGTGGATACGGGAACGCTGGCGTGCGGATCGCCCGGCTGTTACTCCGGGAGACGGATGCCCGGCTGCTCGTCGCCGGACGATCCGCCGCGCGGGCCGGTCTGCTCGCCGATCGGCTCAACCGTGAGGCACAGTCGCAACGCGTCACCGGCGTGCTCGTGGATGCGGCCGAGCCTCGGCTCCTGCGGAAAGCGCTCGACGGCGTCGATCTGCTGGTCGTGGCGTCCAGTACGACACGGCTCACCGAGAGTGTCGCGACTGCCGCCGTCGATGCGCAGGTCGACTGGTACGACATTCAGACCTCGGATCGCAAGCTCACCGCGCTGCGTGCCCTTCGCCCGCACATCGAAGCGGCGGGCCGGTGCTTCATCACCGACGGAGGCTTCCACCCGGGGCTCCCCTCCGCCCTCGTCCGCTTTGCCGCAACGTTCTTGGACCGACTGCAGCGAGCCTCAGTCGGAATGGCCTTCAACCTCGACTGGGGTGCGCTCGAGCTCTCGGAGGCGACGGCCAGGGAGTTTGTGGAGGAGCTGACACAGTGGAAGCCGCAGGTCTACGACCATGGCGTGTGGAAAGCGCAGCCGTGGTGGCGCAGCCGTACGCTGGACTTCGGATCCCCCCTGGGATCCAAGCGCGTCGTGCCGCTCTCCGGCGACGAACTGCGGGGGCTTCCCGGCCAGTATGCGTCGCTGGTCGAGCTGAGCCTCTGGGCAGCCGGGTTCAACTGGTTTGTCGATACGGTGGGGTTCGGGGCGGGGATGTTCGCCCTTCGGCTCCTCGGCGAGCGGGCGGTGCGGCCCGTCAGCCGAGTGCTGTGGTACGGGTTGCGTCGGTTCTCACGCCCCCCGTGGGGCGCGGTTATGTTGGTGGAGGCGGGTGGGTGGAAGAAAGGCAGGCTCGTCGGGGTGCGGGGAGTGGTGTCGCATTGGGATGCGTACGAGCTGACCGCCATCCCGGCCGCGGCCACAGTACTGCAGTACCTTGATGGCTCGATCCGTCGTCCGGGCCTGTGGCAGCAGGGCCTGATCGTTGACCCCCGCAGATTCATGGCCGATCTCGAGCGGCTCGGCGCGACGGTCGAGTACGGTCTACAGGTTCAGACGGGTGCAGTGGCCGGGGCGGTGGCCGCTCCGAGACGAGGGACGGAATGACGGATCGCCCGTACGATTTCACGAACGGGGTGTCTGTATGACGCAGCGAGCGGTGATTCTGGGTGCGGCGGGGCGTGATTTCCACAATTTCAATGTCTATTTCCGCGACAATCCCGATTACGAGGTCGTGGCATTCACGGCGACGCAGATCCCAGACATTGCGGGACGCCGGTATCCGGCCGAGCTCGCGGGCGGGCGATATCCAGAGGGGATTCCCATCGAGTCGGAGACGAATCTCGAGCGCCTGATACGTTCCGAGAAGATCGATGTTGCCGTCTTCAGCTACAGTGACGTTTCACACGACGCCGTCATGCACGTGGGGAGTCGGGCCATGGCCGCGGGTGCGAATTACCTGCTACTCGGTCCCCGGCAGACGATGGTGCAGGCACAGGTGCCGGTGGTAGCGGTCTGCGCTGCCCGTACCGGTGCGGGGAAGAGCCAAACGAGCCGCCGGATCGCTGCGATCCTGCGGTCGCAGGACAAGCGAGTCGTGGCTGTGAGGCATCCGATGCCATACGGTGATCTGGCCAAGCAGGCGGTCCAGCGATTTGGCACCTTCGAGGATCTGGACCGGCACGACGTGACGATCGAAGAGCGCGAGGAGTACGAGCCCCACCTCACGGCGGGTTCTGTGGTGTACGCCGGGGTGGACTACGAGCGGATCATCCGCGAGGCGGAGCAGGAGGCCGACGTGGTCATCTGGGACGGCGGTAACAACGACCTTCCCTTTTACCATCCCGATCTCTTCGTGGTCGTGGTGGATCCCCACCGTCCCGATCACGCCGCCCGCTATCATCCGGGTGAGACCAACGTACGGATGGCGGACGTCGTGGTGATCAACAAGGTCGGGACGACGTCACTCGAGAACGTCGAGGCGACACGGCGCATCACGGAATCCCTCAATCCCGACGCGAACATCATCGAGGCGGCGAGTCCCATCTTCGTCGAGGACTGGGAGTACATTCGGGGGAAGCGCGTGCTGGTCATCGAGGACGGCCCGACGCTGACGCACGGGGAGATGGCCTATGGGGCAGGATGGATTGCGGCCCGACGCTACGGGGCTGCCGAGATCGTCGATCCGCGGCCTTATGCGGTGGGCTCCATTCGCGAGACGTTCTCCAGTTATCCCAACACAGGCAATGTGTTGCCGGCGATGGGATACGGCAGTGCGCAAATGCAGGAGCTCGCCAAGACCATCGAAGCGACGCCGGCCGATGTGGTGCTCGTGGCCACGCCAATCGACCTCCGACATCTGATTGAGTTTTCTACCCCGGCACTCCGGGTGCATTACGAGCTGCAGGAGATCGGTGAGCCGACACTCGACCAGGTGATCGGTGACTTCCTCGCGCGCGTGCAGTGACGGGAGTGGTGCGCCCGGCCCCTCTGCCGGCCGGATGTTTGGCATCAGCGTGGAGTGGATGACATGTCGACGAATGCCAGAGGCACACTTGGGATTCTCACCGGTGGCGGTGACGTCCCGGGACTCAACCCCGCCATCCGGGCAATTACGATTCGGGCGCTCCGGGAGGGCTACCGCGTACTGGGCATCCGCCGGGGCTGGGCGGGCCTGGTCGATCTCGTGCGAGACTCTGAGGTAGACAACTCGGCGCACGTCCAGGAGTTGACGGAGCGGGTCGTCAACCGTGTCGGTCGCACGGGCGGGACGTTCCTGCACACCTCGCGTACTCGGCCGAGCCGGCTGCCGCGCGCGCTGGTTCCGGAACACCTCCGGGACCGCTATACGGATGAGATCAACGACATCACGCCCGACGTCCTCGCCAGCCTTGAGTTCCTCGGCATCGATTTCCTCGTGCCCATCGGCGGCGACGACACCCTCAGCTACGCGCAGCGGCTCCACGAGGAAGGCGTCAAGGTCGTCGGCGTGCCGAAGACGATGGACAACGACGTTCCAGGAACCGACTACTGCATCGGGTTCAGCACGTGCGTGACGCGCACGATCGAGATGACGCACAGCCTGCGGACGACGGCCGGATCGCACGAGCGGTTCCTCGTCATCGAGGTGTTCGGCCGGTACGCTGGCTACACCGCCCTCCTGCCGACCATGGCCGGTGCGGCGGACCGCTGCGTGATTCCCGAGCACCGCTTCTCCCTCGACCAGCTTTGCGAGTTGATGAACTACGACCGGGCCCGCCACCCCAGCAGCTACGCCGTCGTGCTCGTCTCGGAGGGTGCCCAGATGGCCGCGGACCGCGACATGTCGTTCGAGGGGGAAGAGCGCGATCAGTACGGGCATCGCAAGCTGGGTGGGATCGGCGACCGCGTCGCGGTAGGCCTGAAGGCCTGCTCGCCAAAGTACAATCAGGGCCGGCGGGTCAACGTCGTGAGCCAACGGCTCGGCTACCTGGTGCGGTGCGGCGATCCCGACGCCCTGGACTCGATTGTGCCGATGGCCTTTGGCAACCTCGCGCTTGACCTCGTGCTCAAAGGTACCTCTGGGCGCCTGGTCTCACTCCGGAACGGCGTGTACGACAGCGTGCCAATCGATGTGGTAACCGGACGCAAGAAGGTCATCGACGTGGCGCGGTACTACAATGCTGACCGACTGCGGCCGCGGTACGAGACCTTCATCCGACAACCTCTTTTCATCATGACGAGCGATGTCTGAATCATTGCGAACGCAGGTCGAAGAGCTGTGGCCGGAGCTCGAGTGGATTCAGCACCCCGCGCTCAAGGAGCAGGTCACACAGACCTGGGTCGCGGCGTTCGAGCGCAGTCCTCTCGAGCCTCAGGATTTGCACACCATCCCGTTCACTCTCCTGGTGCCGGACTGTCCGGCGACGTTCATGGAGCACAAGCGGTGTGTCGTTCATATTGCCAAGGCGGGCGCGGAGGCAATGCAGCAATTCCTGGGGCGTGCTCTGACCATCGATCTGGACACGGTGATCGCCGGTGCGATCCTGGCCGACGTCGGCAAGCTGCTTGAGTACGAGATGATCGACGGGCAGGCCCGGCAGAGCGAACGTGGCAAGGCCCTGCGACATCCGTTCACTGGTGTCGCCCTGGCGCTGGAATACGGTGTACCGGACGCGGTCTGCCACTGCATTGCAGCGCATGCCGCCGAGGGTGACTTGGTGCGTCGGAGCACCGAGGCGTACATCGTCCACCACGCGGACTTCATGAGCTATCTGCCGTTCAAGAACCTCGCGGGCTGACACGGGGCCTGCGGCGCAAGTTGCAACGCGGAAGGGAACGACCGAATGTCCGAGACGATTACCGCCACCATGGCCCGCTGGGCCGCGGAACTCGACTTCGACCATGTGGGCTCGAAGGCCGTCCACGAGGCCAAGCGCTACCTGCTCGACTCGCTGGGGTGTGCCTTCGGTGGCTACCGGCAGGAAGACGCCCGCATCGCCCTGGAAGTCCTGGACGACATTGCGGGAGAAGGATCGGCGGCGATCCTGGGGAGCGGCCGGCGGGTGGATGCGGTGTCCGCCTCCCTGGCGAACGCGCTGATGGTGCGCGTCATGGACTACAACGACATTTACTGGCAGCAGGACCCGTCACATCCGTCGGACATCATCCCGGCGGCCCTCGCCTGCGGTGAACGGTCGGGCAAGACGGGCCGCGATCTTATCGTCGGGATCGTGCTCGGTCACGAGTTCGAAATGCGGCTCTGCGAGGCAGCATTCCCGGGTATCCGGGAGCGCGGCTGGCACCACGCGACGTTGACCGCGTTCGTGTCGCCTATCGTCGCCGGGCGGATGCTCGATCTCGGGTGGGAGCAGATCCAGCACGCGGTCGGGATCTCGGCGTCACGGCACGCGACGCTCGGCGCCGTGACGGCTGGCAAGCTCACCATGATGAAGAACACCGTCGATCCCATGGCCACGCAGAGCGGCGTGTTGGCCGCACTGCTGGCCGAGCGCGGGTACACCGGTCCCGAGCACGTCATCGACGGCAAGGAAGGGCTGGTGCACTGCTTCGGTCCCGAGTGGAAGCTCGAGCTGTTGACCGAGGGGCTCGGGGATTCGTGGCGTATCGAACGGTGCGGTATGAAGGCGTTTCCCACGGAGGCGCTGACGCACGCTCCCATCTCCGCCGTGCTGGACATCGTCCGGGAGCACGATCTCGCGCCGAACGACGTCGCGAAGGTCCGCATCCGCTCTCTGGCGCGGGCGGCGGACATCCTCGCCGACCCGACCAAGTACGATCCGCGCACCAAGGAGACCGCCGATCATAGCTTGCCCTACGTGATCGCCGCGGCGATCGTCGATCGGCAGGTCACTCCGGCGCAATTCGAGGCCGATCGGATCATGGACGCGACGATCCGAAAGCAACTCGACAAGGTCGAGGTCGTTGCGGATCCCGAGATCGAGAAGGTCTTCCCGCGGCTGCAGCGGGTGGCCGTCACCATCGAGACGACGGATGGCCGCGCGCTCTCCAATGAGCTCGACTATCCCAAGGGCGATCCCCGCAACCCACTGACCGACCAGGAGGTCGAGGAGAAGTTCGACGCGCTGGCGACACCGATCCTGTCTGACAAGGCGCGGCGTCGGGTCAAGGATGCGGTCTGGAAGCTGGAGCGCCAGGACTCGATCAGGGGCCTAATGGATCTCTGCATCGCGGATCGGTGAGGATAGGTGGACCATGGCACAAACGGTGGTCGAGAAGATCGCGCAGCGACACAGGACCGCGGGGCCGGAGCGGCTGCTCAGGGTCGGCGACGTCGTGTCGCTGCGGCCCCGGCACGTGATGACCCACGATAACACCGCCGCCGTGATGAAGAAGTTCACGGTCATCGGGGCGGGTGCGTTTCACGATCCCGCACAAGCCGTGTTCGCGCTCGACCACGACATCCAGAACCAGGACGAGTCGAACCTCGCCAAGTACCGGGAGATCCAGGTCTTTGCGCAGGAGCAGGAGGTCGACTTCTACCCGGCCGGCACCGGCATCGGCCATCAGATCATGGTCGCGCAGGGCTACGTCGTGCCTGGGTCACTCGTCGTGGCGTCCGACTCTCACTCGAACATGTACGGCGCGCTCGGCGCGCTCGGGACGCCGGTGGTCCGAACCGACGCGGCGGCCATCTGGGCGACGGGTGAGTTCTGGTGGCAGATTCCGCGGACCGTGCAGGTGAATCTGCACGGGGCGCTGCGCGACGGGACGACTGGCAAGGACGTCATCGTGACGTTGTGTGGTCTGTACAGCCAGGGGGAGGTGCTGAACGCGGCGGTGGAGTTCACGGGGATCGGTGTCGCGGGCCTGTCGATCGAGTCACGGATGGCGATCGCCAACATGACGACCGAGTGGGGGGCATTGGTCGGCTGGTTCCCGGTGGACGAGGTCACGCTCCGGTACTTGCGCGAGCGCCATGGTTTCCTTGCCCGGCAGGGCATCGAGCGGTTCACCGAGGAGGATCTGGAAACCTGGGCGGAGGACCCGATCGAGCCCGACCCCGACGCCACGTACGCCGCCCGGATCGATCTGGACCTCGCGGCGGTCAGCCCGCACGTGTCCGGTCCGGACTCGGTGCAGGTGATGCGGAGTCTCGCCGACATCGAGCGCGAGCGCGTGGCGATTCAGAAGGCGTATCTCGTCTCGTGTGTGAACAGCCGCCTGGAAGACTTGGAAGCGGCGGCGGCCGTGATCCGCGGTCGGACAGTGGCCGCTGGCGTGCAGCTGTACGTCGCTGCGGCGAGCAAGGAGGTGCAGGAGAACGCAGAACTCTCGGGGGCATGGACCGCGCTGCTCGATGCGGGTGCACAGCCGCTGCCTCCGGGGTGCGGCCCGTGTATTGGGCTCGGCACCGGACTGCTTGAGCCGGGTGAAGTCGGCATCTCTGCGACGAACCGCAACTTCAAGGGACGGATGGGCTCGCGTGAGGCCCGGGCGTATCTAGCGAGCCCCGAGGTGGTTGCCGCGTCGGCGGTGGCCGGCTACATCGCCGGACACCGGCCCTCCGACGGTTCGTCGCCCGAGCGCCGGTATCGGGAGTTGGAGGCCCCGGCCGTGGCGGAGGAATCGGTGGAGATCCGGGAGGGCTTTCCGGAACGGCTGCAGGGACGGTTGGTGTTCGTCACGCAGCCCAACCTCAATACGGACGGAATCTACGGCAAGGACTACACGTATCGGGAGGGCATGACGCGGGAGGACATGGCTCGCGTCGTGATGGAGAACTACGACCCGACCTTCGCCGAGCGCACCCGAGCCGGGGATATTCTGGTAGGGGGACGCAACTTCGGTACGGGTTCGTCGCGGGAACAAGCGGCGACCGCCTTGCAGGCGAAGGGGATCCCGATCGTGATCGCCGGTAGCTTCTCCCAGACCTACCTGCGCAACGCGTACAACAACGGCTATCCCTGCATCGAGTGTCCGGCGCTGGTGCGTCGGCTCGAGACGCTCTTTGCTGACGAGATCGTCGCCGGAACACCGACGGTCATTCCGGGTGATGAGCTCACGATCGACTTTCGGCGCAGCACGGTGACCTTTCGCGGTGAGCGGTCTACGTTCCCCGCATTGGGCGAAGTACCACAGACGCTGGTCGTCGCCGGGGGCGTCGAGAGCCTCGTCCGAGCCCGGCTCGGGCTGGAGTGAGGAGAAGGCCGCGTCCGGGGGGACGGGGCGTCCAATCAATGGGAGGAAGCTGAGGCCATGGCGAAGTACACGGTGGTGACGATGCCGGGCGACGGCATCGGTACGGTGGTGCTCCCGGAGGCCGTCCGGGTCCTGCAGGCGGTCGGATTCGATGCGGAGTACGTACACGCGGACATCGGGTGGGAGTATTGGATTGCCGAGGGCAACCCGTTGCCCGAGCGGACCATCAAGTTGCTGCGGGAGCACAAGCTCGGTTTGTTCGGCGCCATTACCTCCAAGCCGAAGAAGCAGGCGACCCAGGAGCTGCGCGCGGAGCTGCGGGACCAGGGGTACGAGTATTTCAGTCCGATCGTTGGCATGCGGCAGATCTTCAATCTCGACGTCTGCATCCGGCCGTGCCGTTCGTTTCGGGGAAACCCGCTCAATTTCGTGCGTCAGATGGTGGATGGCGGCCATGAGGAACCAGTGGTGGACGCCGTGGTGTTCCGGCAGAACACCGAGGGTCTGTACTGCGGTATCGAGTGGTCCGACCCGCCGCAGGTGGTGCGCAACGCGCTCGGCATGCACCCCAAGTACAAGCCGTTCGCAGATGTGCCCGGTGAGGACATGGCGATCTCCGTACGCATGTTCACCCGCCGTGCGTGCCGCAGGATTGTGCGGGCGGCGTTCGAGTACGCCGGGCAGCACGGGTACCGCTCGGTGACGATCTGCGAGAAGCCGAACGTGCTGCGCGAGACGTCCGGGATGATGGAGGACGTAGGGCGGGAGGTGCAGCCCGATTACCCCGACATCGAGCTGTGGTCCACCAACATCGACGCCCAGATGATGTGGCTCACCAAGAACCCCGAAGACTACGGGGTGCTGGTGGCCGGAAACCTCTTCGGCGACATCATCTCGGATGCGTTCGCCGGACTGGTGGGCGGGCTCGGCTTCGCATGCTCGGGGAACATCGGGGACGAGGTCGCGGTGTTCGAGCCGACGCACGGCTCGGCGCCGAAGTACGCGGAGCTCGATCCGCCGATCGTCAACCCGATCGCAATGATCCTGAGTGCGGCGATGCTGCTCGACCACGTGGGCGAAGCGGACAAGGCGGACCAGGTGCGCGCGGCCGTCGCCGCCGTCGTCGAGGGTGGCACGGTCCGAACGTACGACATGCTGCGGATGCCTGGCGGGGCGAGTGCGATTGAGCAGGGAGCGGCCACGACCACCCAGCTCACCGACGCCATACTCGCTGCACTCTCCTAGGGAGATGCCGATGTCGGGACGAGGGGAGGCCGGACGCCGAGGGGACGACGTCCGATCGGATCTGTGCGTCACGGTCGATGTCGCAACGAGTGGCGGGCGGCAGGTGTCGCTCACGTCGAAAGTGGCGGCGTTCTATCAGCGGTCCATCCTCGATCTGATCGACGGTGTTCTCGAGGCGTACGGCGTCGAGCATGCCGCCGTGACCGTGGAAGACGGGGGCGCGCTACCCTTCGTCATCGCCGCGAGGCTGGAAGCGGCACTGCAGCGCGCCGGACTGGACCCGGTCGGTGAGGCGCGCCCGGCGCGAACCGTGCCGGCAGATCCCTCCTCGGTGAAGGACCGGCTCCGCCGCTCGCGGCTGTACCTGCCGGGCAACGAGCCGAAGTTCATGGTCAATGCCGGATTGCATCGGCCCGACGGGGTGATCCTCGACTTGGAAGATTCTGTCCATCCGGCGGAAAAGGATGCTGCCCGCCTCGTGGTCCGCAACGCCCTACGCTGCGTGGAGTTCCACGGGGCCGAACGCATGGTGCGGATCAACCAGTTACCCATGGGCTTCGAGGACCTCGATGCCGTGGTGCCGGAGGAGCCCGAGCTCATCCTCATCCCCAAGACGGAGCACGCCGATCAGATCCGGATGGTGCACGAGCGCATCCTCGAGATCCAGCGGGAGACTGGCAGCGAGAAGACGATATGGCTCATGCCGATTCTCGAGACCGCTCTCGGAGTGGAGAACGCCTTCGCGATTGCCACGGCTGCCGAGGCCGTGGCGGCGCTCACCATCGGACTCGAGGATTACACGGCGGATCTCGGTGTCGTGAAGACCGCCGAGGGCGGGGAGTCGCTCTTCGCACGCACGCGAGTGGTGAACGCCGCGCGCGCTGCTGGGGTGCTCCCCATCGACTCCGTCTACGGTGACGTTGGAGACCTGGAGGGGCTCACGGCCTGGGCGACTCGATCCCGCGCGCTCGGTTTTGAGGGGATGGGGTGCATTCACCCGCGTCAGATCGCTCCGATACACGCTGCCTTTGCACCCAGTGCCGTCGAGATCGAGAAGGCCGCGAAGATCGTCGCCGCCTTCGACGAAGCGCAGGCGCAGGGGCTGGGCGTCGTGAGCCTCGGCTCCCGCATGATTGATCCTCCGGTGGTCCTTCGGGCGCAGCGGCTCGTCAGGCTCGCGCGGCGGGCCGGACTCATCCCGGAGACGAGCGACGCCGGAGCGGACGAATGAGTGAGCCGACGAAGCTGGTGACGAATGCCGCGGGCCGGCACGTGCCGACCGTCGTGAACGGGCGCGAGCAGGTGCCGTTTCAGGGCGTCGGCGCATACCGTCCCGAGGGAGCGAAGCACGGACCACCCATCCGGTCGTGCCGGGACTATCTCGCCAACGGCGATAAGCGCGTGTCGGATCTCCGAGCCGCACTCGAGCGCTGTGGGCTGTGCGACGGGATGGTGATCTCGACGCACCACCACTTCCGCAACGGCGATCGCGTTGCGCTGATGGCACTTCAGGCAGCTGCCGAACTGGGAGCGACGGATCTGATGTGGTTTCCCAGCGCTTCCTTTCCGTGCCATGCGCCCGTCATCGACCTGATGGACCGGGGCGTCGTGCACCACATCGAGGGCAGTATGAACGGCCCACTCGGCGAGTACTGCTCGCGCGGCTCGATGCGGGGCATGGGCGTACTCCGGTCCCACGGGGGTCGCTGGCAGGCGGTCCGACACATTCGGCAACTGCGACGGCTCGCACGGGCCATCGGCCTGCGGATCGCTCGGCTTCGCGCTGGCCGACTCGATGTACGCCGACCACGTCATCGTGGTCACCGACAACCTCGTGCCGTTCCCCTGCGTGCCGTGGCAGATCCAGGGCAACAACGTCGACTGCGTCGTCGAGGTGGACTCCATTGGCGATCCCTCTAAGATCGTGTCGGGGACGACACAGATCACCCGCAGCCCCGACCGGCTGCTGATCGCGGAGTACGTCGCGCGATTCCTCCGGGATGCCGGGATCATGCGGGACGGGTTTTCCTTCCAGGCCGGCGCCGGCGGTATCGCGCTCGCCTTCGTCCAGTTCCTCAAGGAGATGATGCGGCAGGCTGGGGTGAAGGCGCGGTTCGTTCGCGGCGGATCGACGCAGTATCTGGTGGAGCTCCTGCGGGACGGACTCACCGACTACATCCTCGACGGGCAGACGTTCGACCTCGCCGGGGTGGAGTCGATCGCCTCGGATCCACGCCACGTGGCGACGTCACCCTTCACGTCGTACAACTTCCATGGGAAGGGGAACTTCGCTTCCATGGTCGACGCGACCGTGCTCGGTGCGACGGAAGTGGACGTCGGCTTCAACGCGAACGTCGTGACCCACTCCGACGGCCTCCTGCTCCACGGCATCGGTGGATGGCAGAACTGTCTGACCGCCGGCTGCACGATCCTCGCCGTGCCCTCGTTCCGTGACCGCATTCCGGTGATCGTCGAGAAGGTGACGACGCTGACGGGCCCCGGCGAGCTCATCGACGTCGTCGTAACGGAGCGGGGCATCGCGGTCAATCCGCGCCGCAAAGACCTGGTGGAGCGCGTGCGTGGCTCCGATCTCCCGATGCGCCCGATCGAGGAGCTGAAGGAAGAGATTGAGGTCGTGCTCGGCGGCCCGCCCGCCCCACCGGTGCTCACCGAGGAGCCGGTTGCGGTCGTCAAGTGGGTGGACGGCACCCTCCTGGACACCGTTTGGCGAGTCGCGTAGCGCACCCGGCTCCCTGCTGACGGGTCGATCCGGGCCACAGGTGGATCGGAGCTTCAGGCTCCGCATACACGAGTGGTTCAATCCCCTTCCACGCGCGTCCCGGTGACCGCGTGCGGGAGATTCCGGACATCTCCACTCCAGATTTCGTGAGCACGCAGGCTTAAGGCCCGTTTCATTGCCTCTTCACGCGCGGCCGCCCTTCTTCTCCTTGTAGGCTGGTTTCACAGACGCTCCCACCGGAGGTGGCTGGTCATGACGGGGATCGTGGGCTACGGGGCGTTCATCCCGCGCAATCGCATCACCAGCGAAGAGATCGCGAAGCAGTGGGGCAAGGATCCGGCGGCGATCCGGCGCGGCCTGCTGCTCGAGGAAAAATCGGTTCCTGGAATTGATGAGGACACGATCACGATATCCGTGGCGGCCGGCCGCGCGGCACTCGCCCGTGCCGGTGTCGACCCACAGCGCGTCGGCGCGCTCTATATCGGATCGGAGTCGCATCCCTACGCCGTAAAGCCCAGCGGCACGGTGGTGCTCGAGGCGCTCGGCGTCGGCCCCGAGGTGCATGTCGCCGACTTCGAGTTCGCGTGCAAGGCCGGGACTGAGGCCATGTTCGTCGCGTTCGCCCTGGTTGAATCCGGACGCGTCGAGTACGCCATGGGAATCGGCGCCGATACGTCGCAGGGGGCGCCGAACGACGCTCTCGAGTTCTCGGCCTCGGCGGGCGGGGCGGCGTTCCTGTTCGGCACGCGTCACGTGCTGGCCGAGGTTACCGAGACCTACAGCTATACGTCGGACACGCCGGATTTCTGGAGGCGGGAGGGGGAGTTCTACCCGCGGCACGGCGGCCGCTTCACCGGCGAGCCGGCCTACTTCCATCACGTCACCGCCGCGACGAAAGGTATCCTCGAGAAGAGCGGCCTCACCCCGGGAGACTTCCGCTTCGCCGTCTTCCACATGCCGAATGGGAAGTTCCCGCTCGCGGTGGGCAAGCAGCTCGGCTTCACTCGCGAGCAGCTCGAGGTCGGTTGGATCGTTTCGACGATGGGCAATACGTACTCGGGCTCGTCTCCAACCGGTCTCGCGGCGATCCTCGATGTGGCGGAGCCCGACGATGTCATTCTCATCACCTCATTCGGCTCGGGGGCTGGGAGCGACTCGTTCGTGCTCCGCGCGACGGACTTGCTCCCGGAACGGCGCGCAGGCGCGCCGACCGTCCGCTCGATGCTCGACGGACGGCGCCGGTATCTCACGTACGGGGAGTACGCCAAGTACCGCGAAAAGATCATCGTGAATCACTGACGAGAGGATCGCACGGCGGGCCGGCCTCGGTCCGGGGGTGGCCGGCGTGCGGGGAGATTTCACATGCGGGATGTCGCGATCATCGCCACGGGCATGACTCCGTTCGGGGAGCTGTGGCAGACGAGTTTGCGTGATCTGTTTGTCCAGGCGGCTCGCGAGGCGCTCGATGCGGTTGGCGGGCCCCGGCCCGACGCCATCTACGTCGGCAACATGTCGGGTGGGCAGTTCGTTGGCCAGGAGCATCTCGCTCCGCTCATGGCGGATCATCTCGGCTATGCCGGCGTGCCGGCGACGCGGGTCGAATCGGCGTGCGCATCGGGCGGCGCGGCGTTGCGCTCGGCGTTCTACGAGGTCGGAGCCGGTGCCAGCGATCTCGTGCTGGTGGTCGGTGTGGAGAAGATGAACGATGGGGTCGACGTCACCAACGTCTTGGCTTCCGCCGCAGATCAGGAAACCGAGGTGTACCACGGGATCACCTTTCCCGGCCTGTACGCCATGATCGCCAGGGCGCACATGGAAGCCTACGGGACCACCGAAGGTGATCTAGCGGTGGTGTCCGTCAAGAACCACCGCCACGGTACGATGAATCCCAAGGCACAGTTTCGGCAGGAGGTAACCCTCGAGCAGGTCATGACCTCGTCTATGGTGGCCGATCCGCTGCGGCTGTTGCACTGCTCACCCGTCAGCGATGGCGCAGCGGCCGTGCTGCTGTGTCCGCTCGATCGGGCCCGTGAGTTCACCGATAAGCCGGTGAAGATCCGCGGCAGCGGGATGGCGACGGCACCCATGGCGCTCGCGGACCGGGCGGACCCGGCGTTCCTCGATGCCGTGAGCCTCGCCGCGTGTCGGGCCTACGAGGCCACCGGGGTCGGGCCGTCCGATATCCAGGTCGCTGAAGTACACGACTGCTTCTCGATTGCGGAGCTGTGCGTGCTCGAAGCGCTCTGTCTCACCGCGCGAGGAGAGGCTGCCGAGCTGACGCGGGCAGGGGAGACGACGCATGGTGGGCGCGTTCCGATCAATACCAGTGGCGGTCTCAAGTCGAAGGGGCACCCCGTCGGCGCGACCGGTGTCGCCCAGGCGATCGAGATCGTCGAGCAGTTGCGGGGCGAGGCCGGAGAGCGCCAGGTGAAGGACGCGACCGTGGGGCTGACGCAGAACATGGGCGGGTCAGGCGCGAGCTCCGTGATCCACGTCTTCGAGAGGGTGTGACGCTATGCCGAGTCCGAGATACTGGAGAGAAATCCCGAGCCGCTACCGGCTGGAGGCCGGCCGGTGCGCGAGCTGCGGCAAGGTCGTCTATCCCCGCAGGCGCGTCTGCCCCGACTGCCGCGGGACCGAGTTCGAGTCCGTGCTGCTCTCGCCCGAGGGGAAGGTGGTCACATCCACGGTGGTGCACGTCGCGCCCACGGAGTTCCAGATGGCAGCGCCGTACCCGATGGCTGTCGTGGAAACGCCCGAGGGTGCCCGGCTGATGGTGCAGGTGACGGATTGTGAGCCGGAGGACGTGTGCCCCGGTCTCCACGTCAATCTGGAGTTCCGCCTGATCCGCCGCGAAGGCGAGGGCGGCATTCTCTGCTACGGACACAAGGCGGTACCGCAGCCGGCCGCCGGCTAGGAGACCAGTCATGCACAGGATCCGGGTATGGGCCGAGCTGAGCGACGAGAAGTTTCACGACTTCGAGGGTGAGGCGCGCCGGCAGGGTGTGAGAATCGAAGAGCTCGTGGAGCGGACGGTGAACTGTCTGCTTCGGGAACTGGAGCGCGACGAACGGGAGGACACGAGTTTCATCGTGCCGTCCTAGGCGGTCCGACGACTCGTGTGATGACGACCATGCCACAGCTGGATCTGACCCCCGAGGAAGTCGAGATCCTGAGACACGTGCTGACGAACGATCTCTCCGATCTCCGGATGGAGATCGCGGATACCGACCGCCTCGACTTCCGCGATCGCCTGAAGCAACGGAAGGCAGTGCTTGCCAAGGTGCTCGACGCGCTCGGGGCCCCGGTGACTCGGGGGACCGAGTAGCCGTAGATCTCCGCGTACCCGGATCGCGCAGTCTCTGTGTCGCGTCGCCGTACTCGCTGCCGTGCTCGTCGTGAGCGCTGAGGGCTCCCCCGTGGAGCAGGAGCACATCCCGTTGCCCGCCCCGGATCGGACCGGAGCGACTCCTCTCGAAACGCTACTCGCACGTCGACGCTCCGAGCGTGACTTCGCCGACCCGCCGATCGAGCTAGCCGACTTGGCCCAGCTGTTGTGGGCAGGCCTCGGCGTCAACCGCCCGTCCGGGGAACGCACGATCGCATCGGCGGGTGCCCTGTATCCACTCGAGCTGTACGTGATGGCCGGCGCGGTACGGTCCCTTGCGCCCGGCGTCTATTGGTACGATGCCGAGCGCCATGCTGTCGTGCCCATCGATGATCGCGACAGTCGACAGGAGCTGGCGCGCGCGGCCGTGGGACAGAGCTGGATCGGGCAGGCACCGGCCGTTCTCGCGGCGGCGGCGTACGAGCGCAGCACCGGAAAGTACGGCGATCGAGGAGTCCGCTACACTTGCATGGAAGTCGGATTGCTCGCGCACAGCGTCTACTTGCAGGCCGCGGCACTCGGTCTCGGCACCACCTTTGTCGGTGCGTTCGACGACACGCGCGTTGCCGACATCCTGCACCTGCCGGACGAGGCACGGCCACTCGCGCTGCTGCCCGTCGGGACCCCGAGGGATCGGTGACGCGCATGTGAGAGGTGCCGACTGGGATGGCCCTCCAGCCTCCAGCTGAGGTGCCATCCGCGTTGCGGTGCCTCTTGCACATGGGCAGATTCTCCGCCATGTCCGATCCCGATTCGCCGCTCTCCGGTCGGCAGCGTCGCACGCTCGTCGCCGTCTGCGAGACACTATTGCCTTCGCTGCGGCACGACCACGATCCGCATGAGCTGTTCGCGACCGGCGCCACGCGCGCGCGGACGGCAGAGCGCGTCGAGCGCCTGATCGGGTCGATTCGCGATCCGCGCGACCGCGCGCGCCTGCGGCAGCTGCTCGATGTTGTGGAGTCTCCGGCCGTCAACCTACTGCTCTCCGGGCGACCTCGCGCGTTTAGTGCCATGCCGCTCCAGCAGCGAGAGCGGGTGTTACGGGGATGGGCGCGTTCGCGGCTGCCCCTGCGCCGGGCGGGCTTCCAGGCGCTGAAGCGGCTCATCCACGTCGCGTACCTCGCGTGGCCCAGCAGCGACGGCTCGCACCCCGCCTGGCGGTCGGTCGGCTACCCCGGCCCACTGCCACACCCCGAGCGGGTGATCCCGCCGCTGCCCGAGTTGCCCGTGGCGGGAGAGTCCACGCTCGACTGCGACGTGGTCGTGGTCGGCTCGGGGGCCGGGGGCGGGGTCGTCGCGGGTGTGTTGGCTGCGGCGGGCCGTGATGTGGTCGTGCTCGAGCAGGGGCCCAATCCCGGCTCGCGTGACCTGACTCAGGTCGAGGGTGACGTACTCGCCTGGCTCTATCTCGACGGCGGGCTGATGATGACGCAGAGCGGCTCCATGCCGATCCTGGCGGGCAGCTGCGTCGGTGGCGGGACGACGATCAACTACTCGTCGAGCTTTGCACTCCCCAAGTCCGTGCGGGAACAGTGGGACCGCCAGTCCGGCTTGTCGCTATTCTCGAGCGACCGGTTCGCGGAGTCACTCGAGCGGGTCTCCGCGCGGCTCGACGTCGGGACACGCTGGTCGACGCCGGCGAAACGGGACCAATTGCTGGAAGCCGGATGTCGTGCGCTCGGGTGGCATGTGGACAGGATGCCACGGAACGTCACCGATTGCCTGGAAGGGATCGAGTGCGGGTTCTGTGCGTACGGATGCCGACACGGTGCCAAGAACTCGACCGCCCGGACGTACCTGACGGACGCGGTGGCTCGGGGTGCCCGGCTGGTCTCGGGCTGCGAGGTCGAGCGCGTCCTGGTGGACACCGGTCGGGCGGTTGGGGTCGTTGGTGCGGTGCAGAGAACGGACGGGTCCACGCATCGCCTGACAGTGCGAGCCGCCACGGTGGTGGTGGCGGCCGGCGCCGTCTACACGCCGGCGATTCTACGGCGGTCCGGGCTGCGTGACCGGCGCATCGGTCGTGGGCTGCGACTGCACCCCGCCTCGGCCGTCCTCGGCATCTTCCCCGACCGAGTGGAGCCCTGGACCGGAGCGCTGCAGGCTCGCTACTCGGATGAGATCGCGGATCTGGGAGGCGGGTACGGCGTCAAGTTCGAGACCGCCCCCGCGCATTTCGCGCTGGTGGGGAGCGCATTCGGCTGGGACGGTGCCCGGCAGTGGCGCGAGGATGTCTCGCGCCTCGCCCACGTCGGTCTGGTGGGGTTGCTGCTGCGCGATCGGGATCCCGGTCGCATCGTCGTCGGGTCCGATGGGCACCCGCGCGTGCACTACGAGCTCACGCGTTTCGACGCCGCAAACGTACGTCGGGCCGTCGAGCGGAGTGCCACGCTCCTGGCCGAGGTGGGCGCGTCGGAGGTGTGGACCCTCCAGACGCCGCCGGTGAAGATGCGCACGGACCGGAGTGGCTGGCTCGAGCGCTTTGTGGCGGCGGCGGACCGAGTCGGCTACCGCCGGTGTCGCATGTCGTACATTAGCTTCCACCAGATGGGGGGGGCCGCCATGGGACGCGACCCATCGAGCTCGGTCGTCAGCCCGACCGGCGAGACGCACGAGGTCCGCAACCTCTTCGTCGCCGATGCCGCCACCTTCCCTCACTCCAGCGGCGTGAATCCCATGCTCACCATCATGGCCATCGCCGACCACGTTGCACGGGGGCTTGCGGGCGAGCGATGAGCGCCGGTGTGCAAGTCCACACCGCTCGCACGTCCTACTGGTTGAGAGCCTTTATTGGAGAGGAATTGCATGTTACGGCAACGCAAGGCATTCCGGGGACGGCAACTGGCCGCGATGGTGGCCGCGATCCTGCTGTCCGCATCGTCGGGCGTGTACGCGCAGGCCGGGGCGCTCCAGTCGTCGGCCAACGACCGCCAGTCGGTGGCGATCACCGTGTACAACCAGAACTTCGGGCTCGTTCGAGAGGTGCGAGATGTGACGCTCAGCCGCGGCCAGGTGGCCCTCGAGTTCGGAGATGTCGCGTCAACGATCCAACCGGAGACGGTACACATCAGGCCGCAGCGTGCGGGCGCGCTCAGCGTGTTGGAGCAGAACTATCAGTACGACCTGCTCAACCCGCAGAAACTGCTCGAGAAGTACGTGGGGCGCACGGTGACCGTGTATCGATACAACGAGCGCACCGGGCGCGACGAGCCCTTCGAGGCGGAGGTCCTTTCGGTGAACCAGGGGCCGATCCTTCGCATCGGCGACGAGATCACGTTCAACTTCCCCGGCCGGTTCTCGTTCCCCGAGATCCCCGAGAACCTGATCGCGAAGCCCACGCTGGTCTGGTTGCTCGACAGCCAGGAGGCGCGGCAGGAGGTCGAGGTCTCGTACCTCGCGGGCGGCCTCAACTGGAAGGCCGACTACGTCTTCGTGATCAATGAGGACGACACGCAGGGCGATCTCACGGGCTGGGTCACGCTCACCAATCAGAGTGGTGCCAGCTACGAGAACGCGGAGCTGAAGCTTGTGGCCGGCGACGTGCAGCGGGTGGCGGACAAGGTCGGCCGTGCCCCGATGCAGATGGAGGCGATGCGGGCCGCCGAGGCGGGGTTCCAGGAAGAGAGCTTCTTCGAGTATCACCTCTACACGCTGCAACGGCCGACGACGCTCCGGAATAACGAGCAGAAACAAGTGACGCTGCTCGAAGCAGCGGGGGTGGGGGTGCAGAAACGGCTGCTGTTCTACGGCCAGCCTTACTACTACCGCGGCAACTACGGCCAGGTGATGGCGAATCAGAAGGTCGGCGTCTATCTCGACTTCCAGAACAGCGAGGAGCACAACCTCGGCATGCCGCTACCCAAGGGCGTCGTACGGGTGTACAAGGCTGACCGCTCAGGTGCGCAGCAGTTCATCGGCGAGGACCAGATCGATCACACACCTCGCGACGAGCGCGTGCGGATCAAGATGGGCGAGGCCTTCGATGTGGTCGGCGACCGGCGACAGATGGAGTACCGTGTCGTGAGCTCGTGCGTTTCTGAGAGCTCCTGGGAGATCGAGCTGCGCAACCACAAGGACGAGTCAGCGGACGTGCAGGTCTGGGAGCCCGTCGGAGGCGACTGGGAGATCCTCACGTCGAGCCACGAACCCACGAGGGTTGACAGCCGGACCTTCACCTTCACCGTGCAGATACCGGCCCGCGGTGCCGTGACGATCGAGTACCGGGTCCGGGTCCGGTGGTGCTGATGGCCTGGAGGGCCGAGGGGACACGCGCAACCCGCTGATCGGAGGATTACGGTGAGTGGACGGGGTGGCCTGCAAGTGCTGAGGCTGCCCCGTCGGCGTTCCGGAGTCCTGCCGGCCACCCGCTCGTAGCGGCGATGGCATCCCCAGCTCATCGTGAACGCACACCTGAACTCGACTCGCCTGCCGGTACCCCGTCCGGCCCGTCGTGCCGACGGGCGTCCCATCGCTATCTTTCCCCGCTCACAGCCCCTCCCGAGGCCATGACACAACCGGTCACCACCGCACTCATCACGGAGCCGACGGCAGTGTTCGCGTGGCTGGCGAGCCTCGTGGCGGTCATCTTCTGGCTGAGCAGTCTGCCAGGGTTGCGGAAGCTGTTCGAGCTCACGCCTCCCGTTATCTACGCGTACTTCGTCCCGACGATCTCCACCACGTTGGGCATCACGCCGCCAGCCTCGTCGGCGTACGACTGGACGATCCGCTATCTCCTCCCGATGGCCCTGTTGCTGCTCATGATCACGGTCGATCTCCGGAGCCTTGTCCGCCTGGGGCCGATGGCGCTCTTCATGCTGGTGACGGGCACGGTGGGTATCCTCCTTGGCGCTCCGGTCGCCCTCGTCATCTTCGGTCCGTTCCTTCCGGAAGAATCGTGGAAGGGGCTCGCCGCGCTTTCCGGGAGCTGGATCGGCGGATCCGCCAACATGATGGCGATCGCCCGGAGCGTGGGCACG
The DNA here is from genome assembly GCA_039584325.1 of Gemmatimonadota bacterium. Classification (GTDB taxonomy): domain Bacteria; phylum Gemmatimonadota; class Gemmatimonadetes; order Gemmatimonadales; family GWC2-71-9; genus JAOTVV01. The sequence goes on along the minus strand of JBDGYA010000069.1, from coordinate 3,416 downwards.
CCCGACTCCCTCCTCGGCCCCATCATCGTGGTGGACACTGTCGTAGGCTACGGGTGGATGGGCGTGCTGCTGCTGTTTAGCGGCTCGCAGCATTGGTTCGACGTGCGCACGCGGGCGCGGACGTCGGCCATCGAGCAGACGAACCGGCGGCTGGCGGAGATGGCCTCCCACCGGCACCCCATCGAGCTGTGGCACGTGGTGGTCATCCTCGGGCTCGGTCTGGGTGGCGCGGTGCTCGGTGTCGTGCTGGGCCGGCAGCTGCCCGTACTGGGCGACCCGACCATCATCAGTCACACCACGTGGGCGGTCCTGCTGGTGGTGACCGGGGGGTTGCTGCTCTCCTTCACGCGTGTGAGTCGCCTCGAAGAGGTGGGCGCGTCACGCGTCGGCTTCGCCGCCTTGTACCTGATGATGGCGGCGGTCGGGGCGCAGGCGGATCTCAAGGCGGTGCTCGAGGCGCCGGCGTTCGTCGGCGCGGGTCTGCTGTGGATGGGCATCCACGCCCTGGTGCTCTACGTGGGCGCGCGTCTGGTCCGGGCCCCGCTGTTCTTCGTGGCGACGGCGAGCATGGCCAACATCGGCGGCCCCGCGTCGGCGCCGGTGGTCGCCGGCATCTACCACCCGGCGATGGCCCCGGTCGGACTGCTGATGGCCGTGGGGGGATACGTGCTGGGGATCTACGGGGGACTGGTGTGCGCCTGGGTGCTCAGTCTGATCGGTGGGTGAGGGTGGGGGAGCGCGACAGCGCGACAGGATACCGACGAGGTCGAGTCGGTCCCCGAGTCGCTGACCTCTAGAGATACGGGGCCGCGAGCCGGGCGATGCCGTCCCGCAGCCTGATCAAGAGCGGTCTGCGGTTGACATCTTCCGCGGTGATCTGACGGGCACCCTCGAGCTTTCGGTCCACGAGCTCGTGCAGCTGAGCCGCGAGGGTCATGTCGTAGCACTCTACACCGAACTCGAAGTTGAGCCGCAGACTGCGGGGGTCCCAATTCGTCGATCCGAACAAGGCCCACGAGTCGTCCACGAGCATCAGTTTTGAATGGTCGAATGGAGGCGGCGTGTAGTACACCCGGCACCCCCGGTACAGCACCTGCCACAGCTGGGCGGTCGCCGCCCACTGCACGACTGCGAGATTGACGACTTCGGGGAGGATGATCTCGATTCGCACACCGCGCAGCGCGGCGACGTCGAGTGCACTGATCAGTCCGGCGGGCGGCAGGAAATACGGAGTGACGATACGTACCCGCTGCTTCGCGCACGCCAGCGCACCCATGAAGACGAAGCGGGCCTTGTCGAAGTCCTCATCCGGTCCATCCGCGATGCCGCGCGCCGCGACGGGGCCCGTTGGCGGGATCTCCGGGAGCCACGCGGCGCCCGTCAGCCGCTCGTGCGTTGTGAAGACCCAGTCCTGCGCGAATGCCCCTGCCAGTTGGGTGACGGCCGGTCCGTCGATCCGGAAGTGCAGGTCGCGCACGGGATATCGCGTCGGCCGTTCGACCAGGGTCCCTTCCCGGATGTTCATACCCCCGGTGAATCCGATGCGGCCGTCAATCACCAGGAGCTTCCGGTGGTTCCGCAGATTCATGTAGGGCATGCGCCAGGGCAGCACGGTGCGTCCAAACCGCGCGACCCTGATTCCCCGATCTGTCAGGGCCTTCACGATGGACGGGCGTGAGTATCGCGCCCCGACGGTATCGATGAGGACACGGACCTGCACACCGCGTCTCGCGGCGCGCTCCAGGGCAGCCGTGAACAGCCTGCCCGCGTAGTCGTTGTCGAAAATGTAGGTCGAGAGGGCGATGCTCGTCTCGGCGTCGTCGATCGCTTCCAGCATGGCGGGGTACGCCTGCTCGCCGTTCTCGAGCGGTGTCACTGCATTGCCCGCGGTGAGTGGCTGCCCGGTGATGCGGTCCACGAGATCGGCGAGGCTCTGCAGATGCTCCAGGGGCGCGGTCAAGCCGCCGGCAGCGGGCCGGACCACGGGGAGAAACGCACCTGAGCTCAGGATCGGATGCTGCGCGCGCTGATCCGCTGCCTGGCGTCTGATGCGGTTGATGCCGAGCAGCGCGTACAGGACCGCGCCGACGATCGGAACGAGCCAGATCAGTCCGACCCAGCCGATCGCCGCCCGGCTGTCGCGCTTGTAGAGCACGGCGTGGCCCGACGCGATGACGCTCAGCACGACCGTCAGGATGGCGGCAACGACATTCCAGACGTTGCCGAGGATTTCGATCAGCCCCATCATGCCGACAAAAGTACCACCGGGGCCCTCACCGGACAGCAGCACGGCGCTGGCCACGGCCGCGTCCCGGTGCTGGGATCGCGAAGGGGGCGGCAGTCTCGAAGAGCGTCCGGAGTTCGTGAGGCACGGCTATCCGGATGACCGGGCCCACGGCTTTGCGATTGGGGATCTCCGCGGGGTCTACTCGGTGTTTCTGCCGCTCAGCGACCGAGTGAGGACTACCCAGGCGAAACAGCGCGCGACACGGTCCGTAGGGTCTCCAGACGGGAGCGTCAACCATCCGTCCCGCCACAATGTCGAACAGAGAGACCTTCAGAAGGAGTCATCCATGACTGCCAGAAACGCGATCGCCGTCTGCATTGGCGCCGTGCTGTCCTGGAGCGTCCTCGTGGCGCCGGCCAGGGCACAGGTCCAGGTGCGCACAGACGACGAATGGTGTGAACGCAGCGGCCAGAGCGACCGGGCATACGCCTGCGAGGTTCGCGAAGTCACCCTCCCCGCATCCGGGCGCGTGGCTGTCGATGCCACGCCCAATGGTGGCATCCGGGTCGAGGGCGGAAGCCGCACGGACGTACTGGTGCGCGCCCGCGTCTCTGCCTGGGCCGACACCGAGGCCGAGGCCCGGGAGATCGTTTCCGCGATCCGGCTGAATCTCGATGGTGAGGAGCTGGGCGCGTCCGGGCCAGACATGCAGGGCGATCGCTCCTGGTCGGCCAGCTTCCGGCTGTCGGTACCCGTTCGCACGGACCTCGGACTGGAGAGCACCAACGGCGGCATCTCGGTGAGTGGCGTCGACGGTGATATCGAGTTCCGCACGACCAACGGCGGTGTTCGCCTCGAAGGGGTTGCGGGGAACGTCGGGGGCCGTACGACGAATGGCGGCGTGACCGTCGCGCTCACTGGGGATACGTGGATGGGCTCCGGCCTGGACGTGCGGACCTCGAACGGCGGCGTGACTGTTGTCGTACCCGAAGACTATTCCGCGCACCTCGAGACCGGGACGACCAACGGCGGAATGCGAGTGGACTCCCCCGTCACGGTGCAGGGGCGGATCGACAAGCGTCTCGCCGTGGACCTGGGTGACGGTGGCCCGCCGGTCAAGATCCTGACGACGAATGGTGGTGTGACGGTCAAGCGACCCAAGTGAGGGCCAGGGCGGGTGAGTTCAACG
>JBDGYA010000007.1:0-143352 GCA_039584325.1 Gemmatimonadota bacterium | reverse complement strand
CGACGGGATCGTCGACGCCATCGTCCTCATCCATCCCGAGGTTGACGGAGCCTGCGGTAATGTCACGCCCCCGGCAGTGTTGAACGTGTGGGCCCACCGGTGGTCGTATGCGGCTCGAGCCGGTGCGCCGCTGGCGACGGCGGACGGGGCTGCGGGTGGTGGGTTCATCCGGGTGAACGACTACATCATCCAGGGCGACGGCGGCTGCACCGCGGACGAGCCCGTCGCGATGGGCATCGTCGCGCACGAGTCCGGCCATCTGCTCGGGCTTCCCGACCTGTACGACGTCAACGGCATCACGGCGGGCATCGGGTTCTGGGGGCTGATGGGCTCGGGGAACTGGAACAAGGCCAACAGCCCGGCGCACATGGGCGCGTGGTCGCGCGCACAGCTGGGCTGGGTGACCGAGATCGTCGTTCCCCGTGACACGACCATCGAGCTGAGCCCGATCGAGAGCTCGGACACCGCGTTCGTCGTACCGATAGCCGACAGCGATGAGTACTTCCTGCTCGAGAACCGGCAGCGGCTGGGATCCGACGTGAACCTCAAGGCCCCCGGCTTGCTCGTCTGGCACGTGGATTCCGCGCGGATCGCGAGCCGCTGGCCGTCGAACACGATCAACGGCTTTCTCCCCCACGGTCTCGCGCTGGAGCAGGCCGACGGCCGGTCGGACATGCTGGGCTCGGCCAGCTCCCGGGGGGACAGCGGCGATCCGTTCCCGGGCTCCGCCGGCAACACGGTGTTTGCGGGTGGCACCGACCCGTCGAGCGCGCGAAACGACGGGTCGGCGAGCTATGTCGCCGTAGACTCCATCCGGCAGATCCCGGCGTCACTCACGATGTCGGCTCGGATTCGGAGCAATCCGATCCGGATCTTCGCCACCGATACGAACGCGGTCTTCCAACTCGACAGCCAGGAGTATCGCGTGTTCACGGATCTGTTGGAGCCGGGCTCGCCGCACCAGCTCGAGATGGACTCTGTGCAACTCGTGAATGGAGACCGCAGCCGCTTCGAGTGGCTGGCGTGGTCCAACGGCCTTCCTCGCGCCCATACGTACACCGCGACGGGTGGTGACACGATCATTGCCGACGTTGCTGCCGAGCATCTGTTGCGGGCGCAAGTATCAGGGCCGGGTGGTGGGGTCACGGCCTCGCCGGCCGTGGATTACGTGGGTGGCGAGTTCCTCGAGGCAGGGACGATCGTGCAACTCGTCGCGGCGGTGAGCCTGCCGGACCACATCTTCGAGGGCTGGACCGGCGACACGACCGCGAGCGCAGCCACGCTCCAGCTCGGTATGCAGCGCCCGTACGACGTTGCCGCGGTGTTCGCCGCACCACTCGCTGTCGTCGACGGCACTCCCACCGACGTAGTGATGGGGGCGCAGTACTCGTTCACGTTCTCCGCGGCCGGAGGCGTCGACGCGAAGACCTGGTCGGTCGTGAGCGGCACACTCCCGCCCACGCTTCGCCTGTGGAGCGACGGTGTGCTGTCCGGGCGGCCGGAAGAGACGGGCACCTTCCCACTCACGGTGCGCGTCGTGTCGGGAACGCAGTCGGTGCAGTTCCCGGTGCAGCTCGAAGTTGTCGCGCCGGCCCTGGTTGCCGGCGATGTCGTGGCCCACGTGACCGGGGTGGGCCAGACGCTGTCGGCGGATGAGATCACCTACCTCGATCTGGTGGGCAACCGAAACCAGCGGCTCGATGTGGGGGACTTCCTGGCCTGGGTCGAGACCACCGGCGGGGCCGTATCCGCCGAGCAAATGCGCCGCGTGCTGCAGGCGGCGGGGAAGGAGCAGCCGTGATGCGGACACGGATCGTGACTGTGGCGGCGGTGCTCGGGCTCGGCACTGCACTCGGATCCTGCGACTCCGGCCCCAAGGCCGGCGAGATCGTGGCGGAGATCGTGACGCCGGTGACGGAGCTGGGTGCCGCGTCGTTCGTCACGCGCGCGCTCGAGCCGTTCACCATCGAGACTGCGACGGCGGCGTGTCCCGGATGCGCCGTGTACACGACCCGCGTGACCGATCGCGAGATCCGCGGTATCGTGACCGGACGGTTCGGTGCGGGACCCGTCGTGCGGGTCACCGTGTCCGACCGGGGGGTACGCGATCCGTACTCGATACAGCTTCTTGAGCTGGCGGCCCCGGACTACTCGCTGCCGACTGTGGCCGGTTCGAGCCTCAGGTTCCAGAACTGAGCCGTCAGATCAGGGCGCGGACGGCTGCCGCACGAGACGCCACTCGCGGTCGCGCCCGCTCGCGGTGTCGGGGCCGACGACGAACAGGTCGAGCGGGACAGTATCCCCCCCGAGACGTCCCGCGAGCACGAATCCCGAGATGGCGGGATCCTCGTGCCCGATACGCAGCGTGATGAATCCCTGCTCGTCCACCCGCCCCTCGAACTTGGGGAACGCGCTGGGATCGATGCCGACGTCCCCCGCGAGATAGTGGGTGAGCGCGCCGAAGACCCGGGTACCGGTCACGGAGTCGATTCTCAGTTCCATCAGCAGTCGGTGGGTTGGCATTGCGGGCTCGGGAGACACTTCCAACGTCCAGCGGCCCACTGGCGACGAGGTCTGAGTGGTGTCCACCGGTTGGGCTCGTGACGCGGCGTCGCGCGGAGGTGGGGTCCCGCACGCGGTCAGAGCCCAACACACCGTCCCGAGCAGTGATCCGCGGGTCAGGCGGATACGGATGTGCATCGTCATCTCACGCTGCGGTTCATGATGGCAAGCTGAGCCCCAGTCGCAGGCTGGCGCAAGGTGGCGGTGGGGACGCGAGATCCGGCGGGCGTGAAACGTGACTAGGATCATGGTGTAGACGGTGTGCGGGCGCCGATTGTGTGGAATCACGGGCCTGTCTACCATTCCTGAGGATCTTGCACGAGTGCCGAATACCGTCATGGACGTCGATATCGCGCACCCGAGAACCAGGCTGCTTGCGGCCGCCGCCGTCGTTCTTGGGCTTGCCTGCAGTGAGTCCGGTTCTGGGCCGTCCGCGGTTCCGACGACCGTCGCGGTCTCACCGGGCACGGTGTCGCTCACGGCTCTCGGTGCCACCCAGCAGCTCTCGGCATCCGTTCGCGACCAGAACGGCAACGCGATGACCGGTGTTGCGGTGACCTGGTCGACGTCAGGTCAGGCGGTTGCAACGGTCAGTCCGAGCGGACTCGTGGAGGCCGTCGCGAACGGGACCGCGCAGGTGACCGCGACGGCGGGGTCGGCGTCTGGTTCGGCGGCTGTCACTGTCTCACAGGAAGCGGCCGCGATCGTCCGTGACGCCGGTGACGGGCAGAGCGCTCCCGTGACACAGGCAGTCACGAATCCGATCGTGGCGCTCGTGCGCGACGCCGGCAACAGCCCGGTCGAGGGCGTGACCGTGACCTTTTCGGCCTCCACCGACGGTGGCACCGTGACCCCGACGAGTGCGGTCACGGGTCCTGACGGCCGCGCCTCGACGCAGTGGACGTTCGGGACGGTGTCTGGCGTCCATACCGTCGTCGCAGCCGCGTCAGGCCGATCCACTCCATTCGCCGGCACGGCGCTCGCCGACGCCCCCGACTCGATGTTCATCGCGGGGGATGACCCGCAGATCGGGACGGTCGGTGCGGACCTGACCATTGCCGTCGGTGTCGTGGATCAGTATGGCAATCCGGCGCCGGACCAGGCAGTCAGCTTCACACCGGGCGTCAATAGCGGCTCGGTGAGCCCGAGCCCGGCCGTCTCGGACGCCGCCGGACTTGCCACGACCACGTGGACGCTCGGGCTCGCCGAGGGCCCGCAGACCGTCGAGGCCTCGGCGGCCGGTCTCAGGGGGAGTCCCGTGGTGTTCGGCGCCACGGCAGTCGCTGCACTGCCGGCGAGCGTCGAACTGTCGGCGGGCAACCATCAGGCCGGCCTGATCGCCGACCCGATCAACATTCCACCGGCCGTTCTGGTGCGTGATGGTGCCGGACGACCGTTCCCGGGAGCCGAAGTGACCTTCGTGGTGACGGGAGGGGCGGGGAACGCGAGCGGGACCGTGGTCACCACCGATGCCGACGGGCTGGCCGAAGTCGGCAGCTGGACGCTGGGTAGCGGCGCGAACACGCTCACCGCCACGGTCACGGGGTCGGGCGTTGCGGGGAACCCTGTGACGTTCGCGGCCACGGGGCAGAGTGCCGCGTTCACCATCGAGCTGGTATTCGTGGGCGGGTCCGATCCGCAGTATGAAGGTGCGTTCCGGGACGCCAAGACCCGCTGGGAGAACGTGATCTTCGGGGATCTGATCGACTGGCAGCTCACGTGGCCGCTACCGCAGAGCCCAACCGATACCCTCTGTGCCGGCGTCAATCCCGGCACGTTCACCGATCGACCGGTGGACGACGTGCTGATCTTCGTGGACCTGAAGCCCATCGACGGTCCGGACGGCGTGGTCGGCCGGGCCGGACCCTGCGCGATCCGGCCGGTCTCAGGGCATACCGTCATGGGAGGGATGGTCTTCGACATCGCGGACCTAGCCACGCTCGATGGGTTGCAGCTGCTCGACGAAGTGGCCGTACACGAAATGGGGCATGTGCTGGGGATCGGAACCATCTGGGACATCCTGGGCCTGCTGCAGAACCCGTCCGACACCGCGCACGGCGGGACACTCGGTGCGGATACGCACTTCGACGGGCCGGACGCCATCTGGGCGTTCGACCGGGCCGGCGGCGACACGTACATCGGGGAGAAGGTACCCGTCGAGAACAACAATGCCGTGTACGGATCCGGCAGCCTCGACGCGCACTGGCGCGAGTCGCTATTCGAAACCGAGCTGATGACGCCGTCGCTCAACGCGCACGTCGCCAATCCGCTGAGCAGGGTCTCGATCGCGTCGATGCTGGATCTGGGCTACCTCGTCACATTCGCTGCGTCGGACGCGTATGTGCTGCCTGCTCCGGCTGCGCTGGCTGCTGCCGCCGGCACCACGATCCGCATGATGGACGATGTGGCCCATGGCCCGATCTTCGTGGTCGAGCGTGGTGGTCGGGTGATGAGGGTGATTCGCCGGTGAGCCGCCGCAGAGTGTTTCCGGTCGCCATGCCGCTTGCTGTGGCAACGCTCGGCCTTCTGGCTGGCTGCGCCCGCCCGGCGGAGCGTGACGAGGTTACCCAGCGCCAGGCGTGCACGGCCCAGACGGGACCCTTCGCCGCCGGTGTGTCAGCCGCCGAGCTCGCGGGCCCGTATCACCTGACCGTGGTGTCAACGACTGGAGACAGCACGGGTCGCCGCGCCGAGGGTCGGCTCACGCTCGAGCCCAACGATTCGGCCCACACCACCGTGGTGAGCATGGGTGTGCCGAACCCGAATGTGACGACGCCGTTGTTTGGTTGGACCGACATCGTAGGGGGAGCGGTCGACGCCGTGAACACGGGCTCGCTCGGCGCCACCGACCCTGACGCCCCCGGGGTGCTCGTGCTCGAGAGCCGAGCGGCCGGAGCGGATGCGTCTCCGGAGATCATTCTGCGGCTGGGCGAGTACTCCAATCGGCGGGACCAGGTGCTGTTCGACGGCGGCTACACCGTCCTCCGCGTTTCGTGGGTCGACAACGGAGCGTTCGGCGGCACCTGGGAGAGCGCGGCGATGAACTACGGGAGCGCCGGCGGCTACTTCTGCGCGTATCCGGCACCCTGAGCCCTCTCCGACACCATCAACGCCAACGGCCCCGCCCGGCAGAGCCGGGCGGGGCCGTGTGACGACGTCCGGAGGAATACTCCGGCTACATGACGCCGCGCGTCGCGAACGAGAACTGTACCGAGAAAGAATCTTCGGCCAGCGAGTTCGTGACAGTCCCGACGGGTGTGCCGGAACGTCCTTATTCCTTCCCGGAGAGCCTACGCGCGACACTGGGGGCCACCGTTTCGAACGGCGTGCGGTCGGCCCTGCGAAGCAGCGGCGAGTCCGTGCCGAAGACCCTTCCCAGGATGCGGCGTGCGTGCTGCGGCACGCCTACGAACTCCACCTCGAGGCCGACGACTAAGGCATCTTCAACGACCTGCTTGAGTGCCAGCGCACCGGGGTAGTCCACTCGTCCGAGCTGCCGCAAGTCGATGGCGAGTCGATCGGCGTCCGGATGGGCCGAGAGGTGTTCGGTGAGGGCTTGGTTCAGGCCGGGTGCCGACGCGAAGAACAGTACGCCCTGCGGAATCATGTAGAGGATGCCATCTTCGTACCGAGACTTCACCAGCACGGGCAACTCCCGCCACAGATGGATCATGACCGCGAGGATCACCCCGATCACGACGGCGCGATCGATTCGTGGGGCCAGGAGGAGCGTCAGTGCAAACGTCGTCCAGGCAATGGCGGTCTGCGGATAGGAGTGACGGATCGACGCGAACAGCGGCCGCGGATCCAGTAGCTTGACCACTGCCGCAATCACGATGGCACCGAGGATGGCCTTCGGCAGCGGCGCCACGACGCCGGCGACGGGCATGAATGCCAGGACGCCGAGACCCGTGATCGCGCCGCTCCAGCGCGACCGGGCACCTGCAAGCCGGTTGATGGAGCTGCGTGAGAACGACCCTCCCACCGGGAACCCCGCCGAGATCCCGGATGCGAGGTTGGCCACCCCCTGGCTCACGAACTCCCGGTTTGGACTCCAGAGACTCCGGTCCTGCGTGGCGAATGCCCGCGAGATCGCCGCCGCTTCGGCAAACCCGACCAGTGCGATCACCGCGCCGGGCACCAGCAGGTCAGGAACTGATCCCCAGGGAACGGCGATCGAGAACGGCGGCAGCCCCGCCGGAATCGTTCCGAGGCGGGGGCCTGCGTAGTCGCTCAGCACGCTGTACAGGATGCCGATCAGGACGGCGACGAATACGCCGGGAAAGAGCGCGTGCAGCCGTCGCCCCCAGAGCACCAGCGCCACGGTGATGGCGGAGAGCACGACCGACGCCGGGTCCCACTGACCGATGTGGGTGATGGCCCAGGCTGCTCGCACCAGAATCCGTCCGTCCGGCGCTGCGGCACCGAGTGCCGTCGGCAGCTGCGAGGCGACGATCAGGAGGGCCGCCGCGGCCGTGAATCCGATCAGGACCGGGTGCGACATCAGATAGGATATCCAGCCCACCCGAAGCGATCCGACGACCAGGCGCACCACCCCGACCACGAGCGCCAGAAGTGCGGCGAGGGCCGCGTACTCCGCTCCGCCCCGCACAGCCAGTGGGGCAAGAGCGCCGAACGTGAGCAGGCTCGTCATCGCAACGGGGCCCGTTTGGAGGTACGGTGACGAGGCGAAGACCGCTGCGGCGATGGGTGGCAACATGGCGGCGTACAGTCCGTAGTACGGCGGCAGGCCTGCGAGCTCGGCATACGCGAGGCATTGCGGGATCAGCACGAGTGAAACGCTGAGGCCGGCCACCACGTCGCCCGCAGAGGGCCGGAGGGGGTGTGGTCGTGCGTCGGCAGGAGCGGTCAGCTCATCCTCGGGGGGGGGTTGTCGAGCGGTCATGGATAATGCAATATTAATATATTCGTAATATCAGTGCCCAGCGGAAAGGTGCGGACTGATGGTCGACGCCCCGCCGACCGAAAGGGTCGCTATCGAAGCGGACGTGCTTTCGAAAGCGGCAGAGGTCATCAAGTGTCTCGGGCATCCCCTCCGCCTCCGTATTCTCGAGGCGCTCGAGCGCGGTGAAACGACCGTTTCGGAGCTCCAGGACTACGCCGGCGCCACGCAGGCGGCCGTGTCGCAACAACTGGCAACAATGCGCGCGCGAGGGGTGGTTGACAACCGCCGCGAGGGTGCGCGGGTGTTCTACCGTATCACCGAGCCGAAGGTCATGGCCATCCTGGCCTGCATTCGCTCGTGTGACCTCCCCCAACAATAGCGATACACGAAGACGGCCGGGTGGTATCGGCCGGGCGCACAGGAGCTGCCGATGATTGATCTGGCGGATCCGGCAGGGCAACTGTCGGTCCAGTGGGCCAAAGTCATCGACCACTCGCGATGCATCGGCTGTCATGCCTGCAGCACCGCGTGCAAGTCGGAGAACGAAGTCCCGCTGTCCGTGAACCGTACCTACGTCAAGTACGTCGATGTTGGACTCTTTCCGCAGGCACGCCGGGCCTACCAGGTCACCCGATGCAACCAGTGTGAAGACCCGCCTTGCGTTGCGGCCTGTCCGACGGCCGCGATGCATCAGCGGCCCGATGGGATCGTGGATTTCGACAAGTCGATCTGCATCGGGTGCAAGGCGTGTATCGCTGCCTGCCCCTACGACGCGATCTTCATCAATCCCGAAGACCATTCGGCCGAGAAGTGCAATTTCTGCGTGCACCGACTGGACATGGGGCTGGAGCCGGCCTGCGTTGTGGTGTGCCCGACCCAGGCGATTCTGGTCGGTGATCTGCATGACACGACATCGTACGTGGGCCAGTTCGTGCATCGGGATGCAGTTGCCGTACGGCGGCCGGAAAAGGAGACCCGTCCGAAGCTGTTCTACAAGGGTGCGCATCAAACCACGCTCGATCCGATTGCGGCGCGCCGGCCCGAGGGCGGGCTGTTCATGTGGAGCGAGCAAAAAACGGGTGGCATGGCGGTTGTCTCGGGTCACCCCGCACCGGCGAATTCCTCGGCCGCCGCGCTGTTGGCGTACGACGTGCCGCACAAGGCGCCGTGGGACTGGCGCGTGAGCCTGTACACCTGGACGAAGGGGGTCGCGGCGGGGGCGTATCTGATTCCGGCGCTCCTCGTCGCCCTGAGTGTGCTGCCGCCGGCCAGCGTCCTCTGGCAGTGGGTCGCGCCGATCGTCGCCGGCGGATTCCTCGGGGCCACGGGCGTCCTGCTGATCTGGGACCTCGAGCATCCACTCCGCTTCTACTACTTGTTCCTTCGCCCTCAGTGGCGCAGCTGGCTGGTGCGCGGCGGATTCATCATCGGCGGCTACTCGGCGGTCCTCGCTCTGCACTTTGTAGGCAGCGTCGTTGGAAATGGCTCACTGCAGGCGTGGATGCTGTTCCCCGGCATTCCGCTCTCCCTAATGACGGCGGTCTACACCGCCTATCTGTTCGCGCAAGCCAAGGCGAGGGACCTCTGGCAGGATCCGTTGCTGCCGCTGCACCTCGCGGTGCACGCCGGTCTGGCCGGAGCGGGAGCATTGCTGCCTGCAGCCGCGGTGCTCGAGTCGGCGGTCGTGCCCGCACTGTTGTGGATCCTGGCGGGTAGCGCACTGCTTCACGTCCTCATGTTGCTGGGTGAGGCCACGCTCACGCATCCGACGGCTCATGCGAGATTGGCGTCGTGGGAGATGCATCACGGTCGATATGCGACGGTGTTCTGGCTGGGGACCGTTTTGACGCTCGTGGCGGTGTCGGCTCCGTGGATCGGGTGGCTCGCGGCCATCCCGGCCCTCGTGGGTTTGCTGCTCCACGAGCACGCGTACGTCCAGGCCGGCCAAGCCGTTCCGCTGGCGTGAGGAGGGGATGATGCCGCTCGAGAACCTGAACGATCGAATCCGTGCGGCCCGGGCGGAGGTCGAAGCCAGGGGTGAGACCTTCTATCCGGGACCGAGCCGGATTCATCTCGCGGCATTCCCACCCAAGGAGCGGTGGGACGACTGGGTCGAGCTGGACGCCAAGGCGTGGCCGAAGCGTGTCGAGCGCCGCTACACCCTCGTGCCGACGACCTGCTTCAACTGTGAGTCGGCGTGCGGACTGCTCGCCTACATCGACCGGGAGTCGCTGCAGGTGCGGAAGTTCGAAGGCAACCCCGAACATCCGGGCTCTCGCGGGCGGAATTGTGCCAAGGGACCTGCCACGCTCACCCAAGTAACCGACCCCGACCGCATCCTGCAGCCGCTCAAGCGGACTGGCCCGCGCGGCTCCGGCACCTGGGAACCCGTGTCCTGGGACGACGCGCTCGATGACATCGCCGGCCGGGTCCGGAAGGCGATCATAGAGCAGCGGCAGAACGAGGTGATGTACCACGTGGGCCGGCCCGGGGAGGACGGCTTTACCGAGCGCATCCTCGCGGCGTGGGGCGTGGACGGCCACAACTCGCACACCAACGTGTGTTCCTCGAACGGTCGCGCCGGCTACCAGTACTGGATGGGCTTCGACCGGCCGAGCCCTGACTTCGCCAACGCAAAGGTCATCGTGCTCGTCTCCGCCCATCTCGAGACGGGGCACTACTTCAACCCCCATGCCCAGCGGATCATCGAGGCCCGCAAGGACGGTGCGAAGCTCATCGTGTTCGACTCGCGCCTCTCCAATACGGCAACCCATGCCGACTACTGGGTCCCCTCGTATCCGGGGTCGGAGCCCGCCGTGCTCCTCTCCGTGGCGAGCTACCTGATCCGGCATGGCCTGTACAACCGGGACTTCGTGCGTCGGTGGTGGAACTGGCGCCAATATCTCGAAGTCGAACACCCGGAGGTCGAGCCTACCTTCGAGAACTTCGAGCAGGTGCTGCGGCAGCTGTACGCGGACTATACGTTCGAGTTCGCGGCCCGCGAGGCGGGCGTCGACGTCGAGGTGATCGAGGCAGTTGCGATGACCGTGGCGACGGCGGGCACCCGGCTGGCGACCCACAACTGGCGCAGTGCGGCGGCCGGGAACGAGGGTGGCTGGCAGGTATCGCGTACCATCTTCTTTCTGAACGCGCTCATGGGGGCAGTTGCGACTTCCGGCAGTACGTTCCCCAACGCGTGGAACAAGTTCGTCCCGAAGCCGATCCATACCCCGCCGCACCCGCAGACGTGGAACGAGCTCACGTGGCCGGTCGAGTACCCGCTCGCGATGAACGAGCTGTCCTTCTTGCTGCCCCACTTCCTGAAGGAGGGCAGGGGCGTGCTCGACGTGTATTTCACGCGCGTGTACAATCCCGTGTGGACCAATCCTGACGGCTTCTCGTGGATCGAAGTGCTCACCGATGAGCGCGTGATGAACCTCCACGTGGCCCTGACGCCGACCTGGAACGAAACGGCGTACTTCGCTGACTACGTTCTACCGATGGGCCACGCGCCGGAGCGGCACGACATCCACTCCTACGAAACGCACGACGGGCAGTGGATCGGGTTCCGTCAGCCGGTGATGCGGGCACTACGCAATCGGCTGGGGCAGCCAGTCGCCGATACCCGCGAGGTGAACCCGGGAGAGGTGTGGGAGGAGAACGAATTCTGGATCGAGCTCACCTGGCGCATCGATCCGGACGGCAGTCTCGGGATTCGCCGGCACGTCGAATCGAAGCGAGAGCCGGGAGCCAAGCTCTCGGTCGACGAGTACTACGCCTACCTGTTCGAGCACTCCGTGCCCGGCCTGCCGGCCAGGGCAGCCACGGAGAACCTGACACCGCTCGAGTACATGCGGCGCTACGGTGCATTCGAGGTGTCGCGGCGCGTCGGCGCCCGCTACGAAGAGGAGGTCGGAGGCGAAGAGCTGCAGGACACCGTGGACGATCGGTATGGGCGCGTCCTCACCAGAGCCCCCAAGCCGGCGTCGTTGAACATCGTGCCGGTGCCGAGCCCCGAAGGAGACTCCGACGGACGTAGGCCCGTGGGGGTCAGGATCGACGGAACGGTCCACCGTGGCTTCCCCACGCCTAGCGGCCTCCTGGAGTTCTATTCCCGCACGCTCGCGCAGTGGGGATGGCCCGAGCACGCGATCCCGACGTACATCAAGAGTCATGTCCACCCGGACCATCTCGGATCCGATGAGAAGGCGCTGATCTCCACGTTCCGACTGCCGGTCCACATCCATACGCGGAGCGCCAACGCCAAGTGGCTGGACGAGATCGCTCACACGAACCCAGTGTGGCTCAACACCGGCGACGCGCAGGCGCTCGGCCTGTCGACCGGCGATCTCGTACGGGTTGAGACGAAGATTGGACACTTCGTGGCCAGGGCGTGGGTCACCGAGGGCATCCGGCCGGGGGTCGTGGCGTGCAGTCACCACATGGGTCGCTGGAAGATTCACGATGACGGCCAGCGGCAACTCATGGCGACCGTGGACCTCGCTCACGAGGGGACACGCTGGGGACTCACCCGAGAGCGGGGGGTGGAGCCGTACCGCACCTCGGACCCCGACACGGCGCGGATCTGGTGGACCGACGCAGGCGTGCACCAGAACATGACGTTCCCCGTGCATCCGGACCCCGTCTCCGGGCAGCACTGCTGGCACCAGCCCGTGCGAGTCCGCAAGGCGGAGCCGGGTGACCGGTACGGAGACGTCGTCGTGGATACCAGCAAGAGCATGGAAGCGTACCGCGCGTGGCTAGCGAAGACGCGATCGGCGTTGCAGTTCTCGCCCGACCGCACGCGGCGGCCGTTCTGGCTGCTGCGGCCACTGAAACCGGCGAAGACGTACTTCAAGCTCCCCGAGACGCCGGCACCGACCGGAGCCAGTGGGGCGGACTGAGCGTGGAGCTGTTCCGAGCGTTGGCCGTTGTGGCGGAGCCACCCGGTCCCGAGACGGGGCGCATCCTCTCGCTGCTGGAGATCGAGGGCGAGGCGACTCCCTCGGCGTACGCGGAGCTGTTCGCGTTTCAGCTCTATCCCTACGCGTCGGTCTACCTCGGCAGCGAAGGCATGCTCGGCGGCGAGGCACGCGATCGCATCGCCGGCTTCTGGCGCGCGATCGGCCAGGTCCCGCCGACGGAGCCCGACCATCTGGCGGTGCTGCTGGCGCTCTATGCGAGGGTGAGCGAGCTGGCCGCAGGGACGGACGATCCGAAGGGGCGTGCCGGCTGGGCCCGTGCCCGCACCGCTTTGTTGTGGGAGCACCTGATGAGCTGGCTACCGGTGTTTCTCGCGAAGCTCGATGCGCTCGCGCGGGAGCCCTACCGCGGCTGGGGCCGGGTGGTCGCCCAGGCGCTCGGCGCCGAGGTCGAGAGCCTAGGGGCGGCCGCGGCGTTGCCGCTGCACCTGCGCGAAGCGCCACCGTTCCAGCCCGGACACGAGCGGGTCACGTTGCTGGATCAGGTCCTGGCGCCGGTCCGCTCCGGGATGATCCTGACGAAGACCGACCTGGCACGGGGAGCACGGGAGATCGGTGTGGGCCTCAGGGCGGGGGAGCGTCGCTTCGTGCTCGGAGCGTTCCTCGATCAGGATGCCGAGCGTACACTGGTGTGGCTGGCCGACGAGGCGGAGCGAGCCAGTCGCCTGCACGCCGACACGATAGAAGACGAGGCAGTTTCCCGGTTCTGGGTCTCACGGGCCCATGACACGGCGGACTTGCTCCGCGCACTGACACTCGAGGGGGCTCCACATGCTTGAGACGCAGGACAGCAGACTCACGGAAGACGCCGTTCGTAACATCGTCCGCGAGGAGATCGCGCGGGCATTCAAGAAGGACCCGGCCAAGAAGAAGATGGCGATCATCTCGTCGAAGGGGACGCTGGACTGGGCCTATCCCCCGTTCATTCTGGCGACCGCCGGTGCGGCAGCGGGCATGGACGTCTCGGTGTTCTTCACCTTCTACGGCCTCAACGTGATCCGGAAGGACTTCGAGACGAAGCTCAAGGTTTCGCCGGTCGCGAACCCCGGCATGCCGATGCCCTTGCCGATGCCGGATATCGTGACGTCCCTACCGGGCATGACGTCGTTCGCGACAGGCATGATGAAGAACATGTTCAGCAAGAAGGGCGTGGCGACGATCCGAGAGTTGATCGAGGTCGCGAAAGAGTCGGATGTCCGCCTGATCGCATGTCAGATGACGATGGACGTCTTCGGCTATGTGGAAGGGGACTTCCTCGATGGCGTCGAGTTCGGTGGTGCCGCAGCGTTCCTGTCCGAGGCCCGCAAGGCACACGTCACGCTGTTCGTCTAGCCACTGCAACTACCGCACGAAAAGGGGGAAGGATGGCCCAAGTACAAGAGACCAAGACCCTGGATGCCCGCGGTCTGCTCTGCCCGATGCCCATCGTGAAGGCGAACAAGGAGATCAAGGGCATGGAGGCCGGAGAGGTGCTCAAGATCCTCGCTACCGACCGAGGATCGATCGTGGACTTTCCTGCGTGGGCGGACGACACCGGGCACGAGCTCATGGAGTGGCACGAGGAGGATGACAAGACGCTCGTCTTCTACGTGCGCAAGGTCGAAGAGGAGGACTGAGCCGTGATCATGAAACAGTTTCGGTACGAGCCACTCGCCCAGGCATCGTACCTCGTGGCGTGCCCCCGTGCGAAGGAGGCCGTGATCGTCGATCCGATCGAGGATCTCGGTTCCGACTTCTACGTGTTGGAGGCTGCCGATCTGGGGCTGGCGATCGTCGGGGTGTTCGAGACGCACGTGCACGCGGACTACGTGTCTTGCGCTCGTGAGCTCGCAGAGATGAACGGTGTGCCGCACCATCTGCACGAGCGCGCCGAGGGCCTCGTGAAGTACGACTTCACGCCGATCAGCGACGGACAGGCGTTCGAGATCGGCGGTGTGCGGATCGAGGCGATGTACACACCGGGACATACGCCGGAGCACACGGCCTACGTCATCACGGATACTGCGAGATCCGAGGAGCCCTGGTTCATCCTCACCGGCGATTCGCTGTTCGTGGGTGATGTGGGGCGCCCCGATCTCTTGGTCGGCGATCAGAGCCTCGATGTCATGGACGAGGTAGAGCGGGCGGCTACACAGTATCGCAGCGTGACGGACAAGATCTTCACCCTCCCGGACCATGTTGAGGTCTTCCCCAACCACTACGGTGGGTCGACGTGCGGCGGGGTCAACATGAGTGGCAAGGCGAGCTCGACGATCGCGTTCGAGAAGAGGTTCAATCTCGCCATGCGACAGCCCGACGCGGAGTCGTTCGGCCTGTTCGTGAAGGAGACGACCAAGCCCTTCCCGGACAACTACGCCCGCATCAAGTCGTACAACCTCGGACTGATCTCCAAGGATGCGTTGAAGGAGGCCGGGGTATGACGCCGCAGGAGGTGCGCGAGGCGACCCAGGAGGGTGCCGTCGTTCTCGACATGCGACCGCCGAAGCCGTTTGCCAAAGAGCACATCCCGGGAGCGGTGAACTTCCAGTTCAACCGAGCGGATCTCGCTGAGCGGGCAGAGCTGTCGTTGCCCCAGGACAACGACTACGTGATCCACGCCGAGCCCGATCCCATTGCCAAGGTGGCCGTCAAGCTGCTGCACGAGGCCGGATTCACGGTCGTGGGATTCCTCGAAGGGGGGCTCAAGGCGTGGAAGGCCGCCAACCTGCCGGTCGAGGAATTGCCGCTCATTGACGTCGATCAGTTGAAGGATGGTCTCGACGGCTATCAGGTGGTCGATACGCGCGAGCGGTTCGAGTTCAAATTCGGTCACATCCCGCACGCCACCTTGCTGGAGTGGACGGAGCCGTGGGCGGCGTTCGAAGCTGCCGACGACAGCAAGCCGCTGGCACTGGTCTGCGGCGACCAGGTGCGCAGCTCCTACGTCGCCTCGGTGATGCAACGTGCGGGTAAGCAGACGTCGCTCGTGTTCGGCGGCATGGTGGACTGGATCGAACGCGGCTACCCGGTTGAAAAGGGGGTTTCCTGACGTCCTGCGGAGGGGGAGCGTCTGGCCTGCTGGTGCTCGTGCTGCTGCTGCCCGCTCGATCGGCGGTGCGAGGGCAGGTAGAGGAGACACCGCAGTCTGGCTGGCGGTTTGCGGCGTCAGTAGCCGCGGCGCCGTCCGGTGCGGCGCCCTCCTGATCGACCGGTACGCTCCCACGCTGGGGGAGAGCTACCGCGGACTGTACCTGGAGAGCACGTCCGCGGCTGAGGGGGCGGCATTCAACCAGGCCTTCGATGTGCCGGACGTGCTCCTGGTAGAGATGCGGCGCGAGCTGCGGCTGGAGTAATCCGCCGCGCACGCTGCGGTCGTCGTCGTCACCGGTTCGCTGGCTGCTTCGGTGGATCGGGGGTATGCTTGATCTCGAACACCCACCCACGCGCCACCATACCGGAGGAACAGCTGCATGTTCGCGCGGCTTTCGTCTATCGTGCTCGCTCTCTCGATGCTCACGGCCGCGTCCGCCGCAGCTCAGGCCTTCCGCCCCTTGCTGGGCGATGAGCGCCGCGACGTGCTGCACGAGGCGCTGAGTGGGGAGAGCGCGAAGGATCACGTCATCGCGATCACCCGCCACCACCGCATTCAAGGCTCGCGTGGCTACCGGGATGCCGCGGAGTACGTACTGGACCGGCTCCGCGGGGCGGGGTACTCGGCCGACGCGGCATTCATCGAGTCCTTTCCATCCGATGGGCGCATCCAGTACCAGACCTGGCAGTCGCCTTCGGGGTGGGATATCGACTGGGCCGAATTGCGTCTGATCGAGCCCGTGGAGGAGCGACTGGTTGGCTACCCCGAGGTTGCGATGAGTGTCATCACCTACTCGAATCCCGGCGATGTCACCGCGGAACTCGTGTGGGTGGGTACCGGGACGAGCCCGGGAGACTACGCGGGGAAGGATGTGAGGGGCAAGTTCGTGCTCGCAACGGGCTACGGGGGCGAGGTGCATCGGCATGCGGTGCTCGAGTACGGCGCCGCGGGTGTCGTGTGCTATCTGGCCGACGCGCGCGCCGCCAATCATCCCGACATCCTGCAGTACACCGGCATGTGGCCCGAGCCCGATGAACTGGAACGTGTCACCTTTGGCTTCAACCTCAGCAATCGTCAGGGTGAGCGGCTCCGGCGGATGCTCGAGGCGGGACGTCGGGTGGTCGTCAGGGGACAGGTGCGGGGGATCGGGCTCGAGCCCTACGAGATGGATGTGGTGGTCGCCCGGATCGAAGGCGGTGAGCGGCCCGAGGAGGAACTCGTGCTCAGCGCGCATCTCGACCATCCGAAGGAGTCGGCCAACGACAACGCCAGCGGCTCGGCCGCCATGCTCGACGTAGCCATCGCGCTGCAGCGGCTGATCGAGGAGGGTCGGCTGCCGCGTCCGCAGCGCTCCATCCGGTTCCTTTGGGTGCCGGAGTGGCACGGCACCATGGCGTACATCGACGCGCACCCGGAGATGGTCGGACCGGAGCTGGGTGGCAGCTACCTCGCCAACATCAACCTGGACATGGTGGGCGAGCACCTCGAGCTGCTTCATTCGGCGATGATCCTCACGCAGACTCCGTCGTCGGTTCCATCCGCGCTGAACGACGTCGTCGAGAACATGGCGCAGATGGTCGATCGGATGAGCGTCCGGTCCCCGCGCGGCAGCCGGTCGCGGTTCAACTACCGGGTCGCCGGGTACGGCGGCGGCAGCGATCACATGATGTTCATCGACCGCAAGATCCCGGGGATGATGCTGGGGCACAGTCCCGACTACACGCACCACACCTCGGATGACACACCGGACATGGTGGATCCCGTCGAGCTCGAACGCAGTGAGATCATCGCCGCGGCGGCGATGCTGTTCCTGTCGGATCTCACCGACGCAGAAGCGATAGATCTCGCGCACCTCGTCGCCGCTAGCGGCTCCCGGCGACTCGGGGATGCCGCGAGACGCGCGCGCGCGGTGCTCACATCACATGGTCCGGCCGAGGCCAGGCACACGCTGCGCCACGCGGCGGCATGGGAGCGGGACGCGGTGTCCAGCGTGTTGAGCTTCAATGCGTCGCCGGCGGCTCGCCAAACCGTCGGTGAGCTGAACGCGATCCTCACCGACCAGGAGTTGTCTCTGCTTGGCATGTTGGGGGTGGAGAGAGCGGAGTCGGGTGTCGCCGCGGCCACCGATGCTCGGGTGCCCGCCCGCACGACCCGTGGACCGCTGGACTTCGGCCTGCCGGAGAGCAAGCTGCCCGCCGACGCCGCGTCGTGGTATCGATCGCCGGAGTTCACTCTGAGCGGCAACGCGCGTTTCGAGCTGGTCAACTTCGTCGACGGGCGCCGCAGCGTGAGCGAGATCCGGGAGGTGCTGAGTGCGGAGTTCGGTCCGGTGGCGCTGCCGGTCGTCGCGCGCTACGTCGAGGACCTCGTGCGGGTCGGGGTCGCGGAATGGAGGTGAGCGTAAGCTCGGCAGAACGGTGGAGCGGCGGTCGCGTGATGAGGCGGGGCCCGGGTCCGCCGACCTCGGCGTGAAGCTGAGGGTCGGCATCATGGCGGAATCCCTAGCGGCGGGCGAGTGGTCCCGTCACCGACAATTGGTCGAGCGGCGGCTCTCAGCCGCGGTCAACCCCCCAGTGCGTCCAGCCGTGCACGGACCCGCGCGAGCCACGCCTCCAGCTCGGCGTGGCGCGCGTAGGCCTCGTCGCCCGGCGGCTGGTCGGCACCTGCGATCATGCCGTACAGATAGCGGATCTGGTCGATCAGCATGGGTTGTGGGTAGGCGATGCCCTCGTCGGTTGCCAACTCGGTGCGGAGCGTGCGGAGCGCGTCCGCCGCCTCCGACGCGCTATCCGCATCGTGCAACCGCTCGTCAATGGCGCTGAGCATCGCCGAGGCGGCGGTCACGAGGTCCTGAACCTCCAGGCTCAACTCCAGCTGCGCGACCAGGTCCTGCTGCGTGACGCCGTCGGCTGCCACGCGTGGGTCGGTCACCAGCTCGAGCGGCTGCGTTCTGCTCCAGTCACCCACGGTCAGCCGCACACCATACTGCCCGGGAACGGCCATGGGTCCAGTCCGACTCCGGCCGGTCGACGGCTCGCTGGTTCCCTCATGCCGCAGGTCCCACACAAAACGGTGCATACCCGGGCTCCGCTCGAGACGCTGAGGCGGAGTCCTCCGCCATACTGGACCGCGCATGCCCTGATCTTCCTGCTCCGCGGCCTCCGGCGACGACTGCGCCGCGAACGATCGGATCACGCTCCCGGCGTCGTCCACGATGTCCAGACGGACGTCCCCGTCCGGCTCGTCTGCCAGGTAGTAATCGATCGCCGCTCCCGGCGGTGGATACTCGGGATCGCCGGCCCCTCGGCGCTGCGCGGAATACCGCATGCGGTACGCGGTGCGGGGCGTGTACAGGTGGTAACGGGCATCGGCAGTCAGGGGGTTCAGCTGATGCAGCGGTGTGAGATTGTCCAGGATCCAGAACGACCGTCCCATGGTGGACAGCACGAGGTCCTGCCGGTGCACCTTGATATCCGTAACCGGCGTCACCGGGAGGTTGAGTTGGAACGGTTGCCAGTAAGCGCCGTCGTCGAAAGACACGAACATCCCGAACTCCGTCCCGGCGTACAGGAGCCCCTCGCGGTCCGGGTCCTCCCGTACGACCCGGGTGGGGTAGTCGGCCGGAACACCGTTCTCCCCGGTGGTGAGTCGTGTCCAGCTCGCCCCGTAGTCGGTGGTGCGGTACGCGTACGGCTGCCAGTCGCCCAACAGGTAGCGATACACGGCGACGTATGCCTTGCCCGGACGGTGCGGTGACGGGTCGATGTGCTGGACGCGTCCGCCCCGGGGTAGGTCGGGCGGCGTCACGTTCGTCCAGGTGTTACCGCCATCACGTGTGACGTGGATCGGCCCGTCGTTCGCGCCTGTCCAGATCAGCCCCGGCTCGAGCGGCGACTCCTCGATCACGTACAGCGTGGAGTAGAACTCCTCGCCGGTGATGTCGCGGGTGATGGGCGTGCCCGAGATCACCTGCTTGTCGGGCGCAAACGCGGTGAGGTCGGGAGAGATCGTCTTCCACGTGCGCCCATCGTCGCGGGTCACGTGCACGTATTGGGAGCCGTGATACACGACGTCCGGATCGTGCGGAGACACCTCGATCGGCGACACGCGCTGAAACCGGTACGCCAGGTCGGCTGGATTGTGGCTGTACATGTTCGCCGCGCCGACGTAGAACTGCTGCTCCTGACCGGTGACCGTACTGTACCGCCCGAAGCGCCCCTTGCAGTTGGCGTAGACGATCGTGTGATCCCCTGGCTTCGGTACGGCCGGCCCGGTCTCACATCCGCCCATCGAGCGCCAGTACGCGGTCGCCCCTCCCGGTAGAGAGACGGGTGGGAGACTCGGCACGGCGATGGTGGAGTTGTCCTGCTGGCCGGCGTACAGCCAGTACGGAAACCGGTCGTCAATGTCCACCTGGTACAGCTCGGCCGTGGGCTGGTTGTGCTGCGTGGACCACGTCGCTCCGCCGTCCCGCGTGACGTTCGCGCCGCCGTCGTTCGACTGGATGAAGACGTCCGGGTCGTTGGGATCGATCCACATGTCGTGGTTGTCGCCGTGCGGTGTGGACCGGCGTTCGAACGAACCGCCTCCATCCTCCGACCGGTAGAAGCCCTCGTTGTTGACGTACACGATATCGGCGTTCGTTGGATCGGCGTCCACGTTCGTGTAATAGAAGGGCCGGTTCAGGATGCCCCGCTGCGTACTCACCAGGTTGAAGTGCTCGCCCCGGTCGTCCGAGCGGTACAGCCCACCGCCAGGGTCGGCTTCGATGAGCACGTAGAGCCGGTCGGGCTCGGCTGTGGACACCGCGAGGTCGCTCTTGCCGACGAGCCCGTCCGGAAGCCCGCCACCGAGCTTGCGCCACGTGTCGCCCGCATCGATCGACTTGTACACGCCACCCTCTCGCGCACCGCTGATGATCGTCCAAGGTTTACGCTCAGCGCGCCATAACGAGGCATAGACTGTCCGGGGATCATCAGGTGCGAATTCCAGATCCACCGCGCCCGTCGAGTCCGACACGAACAGCACCTGCTCCCAGGAAATGCCGCCGTCTCTGGACCGGTAGACGCCCCTTGCCGCGCTCGGACCGAACGCGTGCCCGATCGCGGCGACGTAGGCGACATCCGGGTTGCGCGGATGGATGAGCACCGCACCGATCTGCCCCACGTCCCCGAGCCCGAGGAACGTCCACGTGGCCCCTCCGTCGTCCGACCGGTACGCTCCTCGTCCGGTGATGACGTTGGACCGCAGACCATCCGATCCCGTCCCCACGTAGACCACATCCGCATCGGAGTCTGCGACCCGGATCGCGCCGACGGAGCCCGTGGTGAAGAACCCATCGGACACGTTCTCCCAGGATTGGCCGAAGTCGGTCGTCTTCCACACACCGCCGCCGGTCGCGCCCATGTAGAACGTGCCAGATCGGCTCGCGTGCCCGGCGACGGCAGTCACGCGCCCGCCGCGCGACGGCCCGATCATCCGGTACTGCAGTCCGGAGAAGAGCGCCGGGTCGACGGTGACGGACTGCCGATCGAGAGACTGGGCATCGAGATCGGACCAGGAGAGGACACCGGCCACGGCAAGCCAGACGCCGGCATGCAGCGTGAGGGTGTTATGGAGCGAACGGGGCATGCGAGACCTGACGGAAGAGTGAGTTTGGAGATATCATATCCGCCACGCACGCTGATGTGAAATCATGGTCATCAACCACTTGGGAGTTCTTCCCGGCTACCTGTGGCAGCGGTCGCTCGGGGCGGATGGCGGGGAAGGGGTTCCGAGTGATCGCCAGGGCGCATCCACCGCCGCCGGAAGGGATTGAGACGATGTCCTCACCAGACGGCTTCCTCGCTCAGGTGAATCTCGCGTACGACCGGGCCGCAGCACACCTGGACCACGATCCGACGCTGCTGAGCCAGATCCGCGCGTGCAACAGCGTCTACTACGTGAGCTTCCCCATTCGCCGGGACGACGGATCCATCGAAGTCATCCACTCGTGGCGCGCCGAGCACAGCCACCACCGATCGCCGACCAAAGGCGGGATCCGCTATTCGATGGCTGTGAACGAGGACGAGGTCGTCGCGCTCGCGGCGCTCATGACCTACAAGTGCGCCCTGGTGGATGTGCCGTTCGGCGGTGCGAAGGGTGGTGTCAGGATTGCACGACACCGGTATTCCGATACAGAGCTTGAGCGCATCACGCGGCGCTACGCGTTCGAGTTGGTGCGGAAGGACTTCCTGGGCCCCGGGGTAGACGTGCCAGCGCCCGACTACGGCACGAGCGCGAGCGAGATGGCGTGGATCGCAGACACGTATATGCAGCTCAAGCAGGGCGATCTGAACGGCATCGCCTGTGTGACGGGCAAGCCTGTCAGCCAGGGGGGCATTGCCGGTCGAGCGGAAGCGACGGGACGCGGTGTCTACTTCGGGATTCGGGAGGCCTGTGCCGTCGCCGAGGACATGAGACAGCTTGGATTGTCGCCCGGCCTCGAGGGGAAGCGGGTCGTCGTGCAGGGACTCGGGAACGTGGGGTATCACGCGGCCACGTATCTGCAGGAGGGTGGAGCGGTCTTGGTGGGATTGGCAGAATACGAAGGTGCCATCTACAACCGTGACGGGCTCGATCTCGAGCAAGTGGTAGCACACCGCCGAGAGACCGCGTCGATTCTCGGATTCCCGGGGGCGACCGACATTCCGGAAACGGCCAAGGCATTGGAACTGGAGTGCGACATCCTCGTGCCGGCGGCGCTCGAGCGTCAACTCACCGAGGAGAATGCCCCGCGAGTCTCAGCGAAGATCATCGCCGAGGCGGCCAACGGACCGACCACCACGGAGGCGGACGAGATCCTGCGGCAGCGTGGCGTCGTGGTGATTCCCGACTTGTTCCTGAATGCCGGTGGCGTGACGGTTTCCTACTTCGAGTGGATCAAGAACATCTCGCACATCCGCTTTGGGCGGATGCAGCGCCGCTTCGATGCCGGCTCCCACGCTCGCCTGTTGAACGCGATGGAAAACCTCACCGGTCGGCAGTTCTCCGAGGAGGACGTAGGCCGCCTTGCCCGCGGAGCGAGTGAGTTGGATCTGGTGGACTCGGGGCTCGAGGAGACGATGGTGGCCTCCTTCCGGGACCTGCGGGATGCGTGGCGGCGCCGGGATGGCGAGGTCGATTTGCGGACGGCCGCCATGATGGTGGCGATCGAGAAGGTCGCGGCGGCATACGAGGAACTGGGGATCTTCCCGTAGGGCGGCGACCGGGACCGAGAATGACGACCACACCGTTGCGACTCCGCGTCATCGTGCGATACCGCCGGAGGCATTTATGCATTGGCATCAGCGCATTGGGGCTTCGCTTTCCGTCGTGTGCGTACTCCTGGCAATTGGAGGCGCTGTGAACGTCGAAGCACAGCAGACGGTCAAGCCGGTCCTGCACGGCAGGCACTGGGTGGCCATTACCGGAAAGCCTCTCGGGGCGACGGCGGGCGCCATGGTCTTCCAGCGGGGCGGCAATGCTGTCGACGCTGCCTGTGCCATGCTCGCGGCGACCGCGACCATGTGGGATGTGCTGAGTTGGGGCGGTGAGACGCAGGCGTTGATCTACCACCCCGATGAGAAGCGGGTGATCGGAGTGAACGCCCTGGGTGTGGCCCCCAGTGGGGCGACAGCGGACCTGTTCCGCTCCAAAGGCATGCGGTACCCTCCGCGCTACGGCCCGCTCGCGGCCGTGACACCAGGGACTCCGGGTGGGCTGATGACCATGCTTGCCGAGTGGGGAACCATGAGTCTCGCCGACGTGCTCGCACCCGCGATCGAGATGGCCGATGGCTATCCCATCGAGGCGCAGACCGCGAACTCCATCGAGCGGCACAAGGACCGCATCAAGGAGTGGACGTATTCTCGGGAGGTCTACCTCACGCACCCCGGCGACGAGCGCGAGGCCCCCCGAGCGGGAGAGATCTTTCGGCAGCGCGACCTTGCCAACACGCTCCGCAACCTCGTGGAGGCGGAGCGGCAGGCGCTGGAGGCCGGCAGGAGCCGCAAGGAGGCGATCTACGCTGCGTACGACCGATTCTACCGGGGTGACATTGCCGAGGAACTCGTCCGCGGTGCACAGGAAGAGGGCGCGCTCATCACGATGGAAGACCTCGACCGGTGGCAGGTGTACATCGAAGAGCCCGTGATGACCACCTACAAGGGCATTGAGGTCTACAAGCTCACTCACTGGGTGCAGGGTCCGGTCATGCTCCAGGCGCTCAACATTCTGGAGAACTTCGATCTGACAGCGATGGGCTACAACAGCAGCCGCTACATCCATACGCTGTATCAGGCGATGAACCTGGCGTTTGCCGACCGGGACTTCTACTACGGCGATCCCTACTACCCACCCGAGGAGCCCATCGAGGGGCTGCTGTCAAAGGAATACGCAAAGCAGCGTGCCGGGCAGATCGGCTGGGAGCGGAATGATCCCAACGTCAAGCCAGGCGATCCGTACCCGTTCATGGGTGGCGCCAATCCATATCTCGATGTCATCGACGACTGGCCACCGGAGCGTGCGACTACCACCACGGAGGCTGCTAGGGAGCCGCAAGACCGGATGGAGACGTTCTATCTCGGCACGACATCGATCCAGGCGGTCGACGCCGACGGCTGGGTCGTGTCCGTGACGCCCAGCGGGGGTTGGGTGCCGGCGGTGATTGCGGGCGGAACGGGGGTCGGGCTGAGCCAGCGGATGCAGAGCTTTGTGACGGACCCGGCGGAGAATCCCTTCAATGTCGTCGAGCCCGGCAAGCGGCCCCGAGCGACGCTGACGCCGATGCTCGCGCTCAAGGACGGGCGGCCCTATGTGTCCGCGGCGGTGCAGGGTGGGGACACGCAGGATCAGAATCTCCTGCAGTTCTTCCTCAACATGGTCGAGTTCGGCATGAACGTGCAGGAGGCAGCCGAGGCCTCCAATATCGCGAGCTATCAACTGCACGATTCGTTCGGGGATCACGAGAAGGAGCCGGGCCGGCTCACGCTCAACGAATCCATCCCCCCCTGGGTGCGCCAGGAGCTGGACGACATGGGGTACCGGCTCGATTACCGTCGTCTGACGTCGGGTCCGATCAACGCCGTGTACTTCGACTGGGTACACGGCACCTTCTGGGGCGGGTCCAGTAACTACGGGGAGGACTACGGGATCGCTTGGTAGCCAAGGCGCTGTAGGGACATGCTCGCAACAGCAGGATTGCCTGACGGGGCGGCCTCTGATTAGGATGCAGGCCCTTGGGGCGGTAGCTCAGTTGGGAGAGCATCGGCTTTGCAAGCCGGGGGTCGTGGGTTCGAATCCCATCCGCTCCATGAAGGGCGGTAGGACGGTAGGGCAGTAGGCTGACTGGCGGTATGAGATGACCCCTGGAGCATCGTGCTCCAGGGGTCGCTTTGTTAGAGGTTGACTGGAGTGAGCCCGCGGTCAGGGCGGTGTTCGGCCGCGTCTACCGTCTCGCTTCCAACACCTCCCACA
Organism: Gemmatimonadota bacterium; assembly: GCA_039584325.1. GTDB lineage: Bacteria > Gemmatimonadota > Gemmatimonadetes > Gemmatimonadales > GWC2-71-9 > JAOTVV01. Next base: position 118,337 of record JBDGYA010000007.1, on the reverse strand, counting down.
CTCGCGGGTCCTCCGGCCCCAGCACCCACACGGAGAAGCCACGCAAGTCATACTCGCCCATCAGGGCGAGCTTCGCCCGGAAACTGCGCACGTCCTCGAAGAAGATCCACTCGAAGGTGCCGCCTCGGGAGTAGAAGCCGTACGGTACCTGGTGCTCCTCGCTCCACAGGACGTCCGCGCCGTTCCTCTCGAGCAGCCCAAGCGCCCACGTGTGACTGACACCTCTGCTGTAGGAGCGTGCCAGTTCCGGCGTGATGCGCTCCTCGTACGACGTGTACCAGTGCTGCCCGCCGAAGGGAATGCCGAGGGAGAGCTTCTCCGGCGGCATGTGCTGCAGGAAGTGCTCGACCACCTCCCGCACCCAAGGGATTCCCGCGATCGGTCCCGGCGGTGTCCGCCGGGTGTGTTGCGAATAGGTCATCACCGAAATGAAGTCCCCAATCTCGGCGAGGGCACGCAGGTCATAGCCCCCACGCCAGCTGTCCATGAGCCACGCGTGATAGGGGGCGGGACCCGGCAGCACGTCCGGACGGTGCACGACGGCAATCGACAGCTCGAATCCCTCTGCGTGCAGCGCGTCGGCCGTCTCGCGATAGAACCGCGTGAACGCCTCGCGATCGTTGATGTGCAGATTCTCGAAGTCGAACTGGATGCCACGGAACCCGTGGCGCCGGCTCAGCTCCAGCATGCTCGCGACCGTCCGGGCGCGCGCATCGTCGTTCACCAGGAGATCGTGCAGCATTTCCTGATTGAATCCTGGATTCACGATGAGGGGCATGATGCCGACGCCGTGCTCGCGCGCTAGCGCGAGCACCCGCGGGTCGATGTCTCCCCACACGATGCCCTGTTCGTCGACCGAGTATGCCGACGGACTCAGGATGGTGATCTGGTCGATGTGGGCCACGAGGCTCTCATAGCTGGTCTCGCGGTCCACGTAGTAAAACAGCCGCTCGGCGCGATCCTGCCCGGTAAGCGACGGGGCCGCCGCCCCGAGCACGGCGAGCGTGCCCAGTGCAACGGCCCACACGGTCATTGAGCGCCCAGTCTGGCGCGGCCGGATCAGCCGCACGGCTCACCCGGGTTGGCGTCACATTCCTGCAGCGGGATGGGCAGCCACTGGAATGTGGGTGTCGTGGTGATGCTTGTGCCGAACCGCCTGGTGTCCTCCCATCGGAGCCCCTGCATGTACAGCTCGTAGCGGCGCTCGTAGGCGATCTGGGCAAGCAGCTCTGCTTCCGAATCCAGGTTCGCATCGGGAATGGCCGGCAAGTTTGCCACAGGCTCGTCCAATGGGCTGCCGCTCTGCGTGCGCACGGCGTTCACGAGTGTCCGTGCCTCAGGGAACTGCCCGAGCCAAGTGTAGGCCTCGGCCTGGATCAGCCGCATCTCGTCGGGCAGGTAGACCGGAAACGGCTCATTCGCCGTCGAGTATTTCCGGAGCGGCAGGAGCAGCGAGTCCGGGTTGCCCGGGAACGGAACCGCGCCGTCATCCACCCAGTAACTGACGCGAGCGTCGTTGGCTTCCGCCTGAAGCGCCCAGCTCTCCAATGCCGCGACGTACAGGGCCTGGTAGGCGAGGTTCTCGACCGGGTTGCGGGTCGGAGGTGGATAGGAGAAGACCGACAGGACCCCGAGGTCGACCCGGCCGGCGGCGTCGATCGCGTTGTCGTACTGACCGTCGACGAGGTAGTACCGCGCCAGCATGGCGTCAACCGTGTTTCGCAAGTCGAAGCCCGACGGTACGACGCGGCGATAGAACTCGGACATCGCGTCGTCCGTTACGTTGGCCAGGGCCGCCCGGGCCGCTTCCAGCTCGGCGAACACGGTGTCCAGCACCGCCCTGCGAGGAGCAAGGGCCGGCGCGTCCACGCTGACGTCGATCGGGACCTGCTCATAGATGGTGATGAGCGATCCGAATGCCATCGCCTTGAACAGCCGGGCGAGCGAGATCATCCCCGTCTCGAAGCCCGCACCCAGCTCGAAGGTGGGGACAGCGGCGATCAGGTTGTTGGCGGTCTTGATGGTCCGATACGCGGCCGCCCAGGGCGCCTCGACCGTTCCCCACGCCTGGTCGAAGTTCTCTCCCGTGACCATCGAGTAGTACGAGATGAGCGCTCGCGACTGTGTGCTCCACTCGTCGGTCACCAGCGCCGGCGGCACCAGGAAGTCGTCCATGTCCGAGGCGTACTCACTCTGCATCCCGACCGCTGCGGCCACAATGCCCTCCAGTGAAGTGAAGACCGCCTCCTCGGTCGGCGCGTTGGGGTTCTCCAGATCGAGACTGCATCCCACGAGGCCCAGGAGGGCGACCAGCAGGATGCGACCACGCCAGCGCAACGTTCGTCGTGTGCTTGTCATGGCGTCACCCTCCTAGAAGTTGAGGCCGAGGCTCATGGCGAATGACCTCGGTAGCGGTGTGGTTGCGAAGTCCACCGAGCGAGCCACGGTACTGGCCGAAAACATGTTCGTTTCCGGATCCAGGCCGCGGTATCCCGTGAACGTCAGCAGATTGCGTCCCGCCAGGCGGAGCGTCATGCTCTGTGCTCCGATGCGCCGAATCCACGGTTGGTCGAAGCGGAATTGTACGGCGAGCTCGCGGAGCTTCACGAACGTTCCGTCTTCGATGTATTCCTCGTAGACGTTGATGCGTCCGTTCGGATTTAGGACGAACGTCCGCGGGATCGTGTCGCCGTTCACCTCGCGCTCCACGATCTGGTCCGAGCCGAAGTACTCCGTGATGCGCCGGGTGAAGTTCGCCACGTCGTTACCGAAGCGACCCTCGAACAGGAAGCTGATGGTGATATGGCGGCCGACGTCCAGCTCATTGCCGAGGCTGGCGATGAGATCCGGATTGGGATCGCCGATGATGCGGCGGGCAAACGGTGTGCTGCCGTCGGGCAAGGTGTCACGAGCACGCACCGGCAGACTGGCAGCGTCATAGACGATGTTGCCGCTGGCGTCCCGCGCGTAGATGCCGCCGTAGTACACGCCGATCGGTTGTCCCTCGACGACGGCGTTCAGGTAGCCGGAGATCAGCGTGTCGGCACTCGTCACGAGCTTCTGGACCTTGCTGCGGTTGGCGGCCAACTGGAGCCGCATGCGCCAGCTGACGCTGGAACTGCTGATGTTGACCGTGTTGAGGGCTGCCTCCCAACCGCGGTTGCTCAGCTCGCCGATGTTCTGGAACTGGCTCTGGAAGCCGAGGCTCGGCGGTGCGGGAACGGCGAGCACCAGATCGGTCGTCTTCTTGTTGTAGTACGTGAACTCCAGGTTCGCCCGGTCGGAGAACAGGCCGGCGTCGAGTCCGAACTCGAACTCGGTCTGGCGCTCGGGTTTGAGGTTCGGGTTGCCGGCCGTGTTGCTGGGCACGAGGCCCGCGAGACCACCGTAGGCAATGTCGAAGTAGTTCTCGAATCGGCTGTAGAGCCCGGGAGGCTGCCCGCCTGTCTGACCGAAGGCGCCCCGCAGCCGCATGGAACTGATGGTGCCGCCGAGGGCGTTCTGCCAGAAATCAGTCTCGCCGAGCAAGTACGACACGCTTGCCCGCGGGAAGAGCTGCCACCGCTCGTCAGGGCCGAAGGCGGAGGACGCGTTGAGATTGACACCGCCGGTGAGATAAAGGCGGTCGCTGATCGCCACACGCTCCTCGAGGAACCAGTCCACAGTGCGAAACTCGAAGACCGATTGCGACGCGCTCTGGGTTGCACCACCGACGAGCGTCTGTTCCGGCGGCAGGTCGGACGCCGTTGCCCTGATCACTTCGCTCCGGTCATCCGTGTAGCGGAACCCCAGCGTCGTCGTGAATCCGAGTGAGGGCGTGGCCTGGCCCAGATGGCTCAGGGAGACGTCGTTGTTGAACAACCTCGAGAACCGAACTGGGTTCTGGACCAGACCGCCGTCCGATGCGGACACGGACCCCGGCGGTCTGAGCAGTTTCGATTCCTGGCGGTAGTCGTCCAGTCCGGCCAGGTAGCGAACCGTCACGTTGCGGAACGGCTCAGCCTTGAGTTCGATGCTGCCCTGGAACCGGCTCACCTTCTCGGGCGTGTCCCAGTTCTCGAGCACGTCCAGCGGATTGGAACCGAGGATCGGATTGTACGGGTGCCGGCCGAGGTCTTCGTCGAAGTTCGCATCCCAGGACGTCGGGCCGAACACGATACTCGTGAGCACGCCCCCGTTTGCCTGTTCGCCCTCAATCACGTAGTCCGCCTCGGACTTGATGTAGCCGGCCCGGGCCGACACCTCGACCCGGTCCGACAGTTGGGACGTGACGTTGGCTCTGAAGCTCAGGCGCTTGTACGTGTTCGCCTCGAGGATGCCCTGCTCGTAGCCATAGCTCCCGGCCAGATAGTACTGGGCGACGTCCGTACCTCCGGCAACCGACAAGCGATTGATGGAGGAGTACCCTGTCCGCCATATCTGATCCTGAACGTCGAACCGCTCGACGGTGGCCAGCACAGAGTCCGCTCCACCCCAGATCACGTCCGCATTTGTGGCACGGGGGTCCATCATGCGGTCATACTTCTTCGGTGGTGTGTTCGCCCGGAACTCCGTGAGGAAGCGAATCTCAGGCGTGCCGACGCGTCCCCGCCGCGTGAAGATCTGGATCACGCCGTTGTTGGCGCGGGAGCCGTACAACGCGGCGGCCGCGGCGCCCTTGAGGACCTCGATGCGCTCGATGTCTGCCGGGTCGATGTCCGCCATCCGGTTCGTAATGGCCTGGTCACCTCGGCCCGCATTACCGGACAGACTGACCAGTGCCTCGCTGCTGTTGTCGACGAAAACCCCGTCGACTACGTAGAGGGGCTCGGCGCCACCGAGGATCGAGTTCGTGCCGCGGAGGCGGATGGTGACGCCGCCGCCGGGCTGGCCGGAGTTCTCGGAGACGAGCGCGCCGGTCACCTTGCCCTGAAGGGCCTGGTCGACGGCACTGACACCGGCGGCCCCGCTGATCTCCTCACCGCGCACCGTCTCGATCGTGTTCCCCAGGACGCGGCGCTCCGCCGGTGCCGCGACACCAGTGACCACGATCTCGTCGAGTGCCACGGCGGTCAGCTCCATGGTCACCGCGGGGAACTCGACCGCGCGCTGAGCCCCCAACTGCACGGTCTGGGTCGCGCGCTTGCGGCCCAGGAGTGTGAAGTTCAACTGATACGTGCCCGGTGGCACGGGTGCGAGCAAGCTGTACTGTCCCTGGGCGTCGGTCTGAACCCCACGCGCGGTGCCGCTGAGTGCTACCGTCACCTCCGCCAGCGGTTGCTGCGACTGTGCGTCCAGCACCACTCCCTGGATGACATACGGTTGGTCCTGGGCTGCAGCTGGCTGTGCCGGGCACAAGCCGAAAGCGGCGAACAGCAATGCCGCCGCCCACAGAGAACATCGCATGTGCATGGATCACCTCCCCACGCGCCTGCCCCTCCCGTCGCGATAGGGAGGAGGCTCGGGAGGCCCTACGCGGATCGTTCGGGGACTCTGCGTGGCCTGAAGGGTGAAACTCCGCGGCAAGGTTGGGACACGCAGAGGGAACTGTCAAGAAAGGGAAACGTCATCCGGATGCGCTAGAGTTTTGGTTTCAATTGCGTGAGCGACTCAGGGCCAGCGCGCAGCCGACCTGACGGGGATCGCTCCATCCCGACGTGCCTACAGACCCAACGCCAACGCGAATCCCAGCCGGGTCTCGACGTCGAACTGCACATGCTTGAGCCCGATCGATTTGAACTCGTATATGAGCCCGCCGATCTCGAGGAAGAACGCGCCCAGACCGCTCACTCGGTTGAGGCCGACTCCGAATCGCCCTGCAAAGCGAGAAGAGCTGTCCTGTACGGGATCGTCCCAGTCGGTGATGACGCCGCCGCCGCCGACATAGATGTAGGGGACGAGGGCCGAGGTTCCCGGCCAGCCGATCTGGACGTCGCCCGCCGCGACGAACTGCGAGGCCGCCGAGTCGGCCAGCGTTGCCGCCGACCCGCGATAGCGCGTGCGGTGCCGCGTCACCATGCCCCGCAAGGCGACGTTCGGATTGAGCTGGAGCGCGATGCCCCCGCCGTAGGAAAAACCCGCTGCCAGGTCGTCGCCCGCGTCGGTGAGGTCGACGAGCGGGTTGTGCCGCCCCCCGTGCACGGACAGCACCAGGGCCTGGTTCTGCGCCGGCAGCGGGTGAGCCACACCCGTCGCCAGCACCAGGAGGGCGGCCGCGCCGAACAGGCGCCGCCATGCGGTGAGGTCAGGAGGCTGCGTCAAACCGCTTCGCGACCTCGTCCCAATTCACCAGGTTCCACCACGCTTCGACATAGTCGGGTCGGCGGTTCTGGTATTTCAAGTAGTAGGCATGCTCCCAGACATCCAATCCGAGGATCGGCACCTTGCCGTCCATGATGGGGCTGTCCTGATTCGGCGTGCTTTCGACGGCGAGCTTCCCACCGCTCACGACGAGCCAGGCCCAGCCGCTGCCGAAGCGGCCAGCCGCGGCGTCGGAGAACTGCTTCTTGAGGCTCGCAACGTCGGCAAAGGCCTGCGTGATGGCATCGGCCAGGGCTCCAGCGGGCTCGGCGCCGCCGTCGGGGCTCATGACGGTCCAGAAGAGCGAGTGGTTGGCGTGGCCGCCGCCGTTGTTGCGAATGGCGGTCCGGATCTCGTCCGGCACGGTGTGAATGCCGGCCAGCAGCTCCTCGACCGACTTGTGCTGCAGGTCGGCGTGAGCGTCGAGCGCGCCGTTCAGCTTGGCAACGTAGCCCGCGTGGTGCTTGCCGTGATGGATCTCCATCGTGCGGGCGTCGATGTGCGGCTCGAGGGCGTTGAATGCATAGGGGAGGTTCGGGAGTTCGTGAGCCATGACGAGCTATGCCTCCATCGGGAAGTCGCTAGATTGCATCGCTGTTGTCGCCAGGGTCGTCCAGACTGGCCGAGGCGACCGGTCCTAAAGGTAACAGGTCAACAGCCGGCAACTGACGTCCGGCTGCCCTCCACGGAACACGGTTGCTCGTCTTGTGGCGCCGACCGGCGACCGGTACGTTCCCGTCGATGAGTGGGGTTGATGTGACATCCACCGGCCCGTCAGGATACCCGGAGCCGCTGTCCGAGCGCGCGCTGCGGGTCGTGGCTAGTGTTTCGAGCTACCTGGCCCGCGGGATGGGCCCGGACGACGTCGTGTCCGGTGTCACCGGGGTGCTCAGCCGGGGTCTCGGCGGCCGAGCATGCCGCGTCTGGGTGCGCACGCCGGACGGGGCGGCGTTCCGGGCGATCGTAGGCCCGGGGTACGAATCGCCTCCTGAGGTCCCAGGGCGGGACACGGAGGGCTGGTTCACGGGCAGGGAGGAGCGCGTCGAGGAGGGGCGTTTCCGCATGCCCCTGCTGCACGAAGGTGAGCGGCTCGGCCTGCTGGAGGCCGAGATGCCGGGGGACGACGGCGATCCCGCGATGGTCGAGGTGCTCCGGATTACCGCGAACATCCTCTCTCCCCTCATTGCCTCGTTCGAGCTGTCGGAGGACCTCGCGTCCGAGATCGCGCTCCGAACGCGCGAGATCGAGTCGCAACGACGCTTCACCTCGAAGATCATTGACTCGCTCCCCGTCGGCCTCTACGTGGTGGATCGTGAGTACCGCATCCAGGCCTGGAACCGGAAGCGCGAAAGTGGGACACAGGGGGTTGATCGTGAAGAGGTAATCGGCCGCAGTGTGTTCGACGTGCTGTACCGCCAGCCACGCAACCTGCTCAAGGCCGAATTCGATCGGGCCTTCGGCCACGGCGAGATGACGCAAATGGACGTGGAGTCCACCGCATCCGGTGAGTCCCGGTTCTATCGGCTGACAAAGGTCCCGATGCGCCTCGACGACGACGACGTCACCCACGTGATCACGATCGGTGAAGACATCACCGAGTGGAAACGCGTGCAGGATCAGGTCTCCCAGACCGAGAAGCTCGCGGCGGTCGGTCAGCTCGCCGCCGGTGTGATGCACGAGATCAACAATCCCCTGGCGACGATCGGGGCGTGTGTGGAGGCGCTCACGTTGCGGGTCGAAGATCTACCGCGATCTGAGGCACTGGGCTTCGAGGAGTACCTCCGGATCGTCGGCTCCGAGCTGGAGCGGTGCAAATCGATCGTGGACGGCCTGCTCGACTTCTCCCGCCCAAAGGCGCGGGTGAAGCGACACGCCGAGCTGAATCAGATCGTCGAGGACGCGCTGTTCCTGGTGAGGCACCACCACAAATACCGCGGCATCACGCTCGAGCGCGAGCTCACCGAGGGGCTGCCCGTCATCGAAGCGAATCACGAGCAGCTCATCCAGGTGTTCCTCTCCCTGATGCTGAATGCGATCGATGCGATGGAGGGGAAGGGAGTGCTTGCTATCCGAACCGCCTCGTACAAGACCGGCCGTGAGGTGATGGCCGAGTTCGAGGACACGGGACCGGGTATTCAGCGGGACGCGCTGCCGAAGATCTTCGAGCCGTTCTTCACGACCAAGCAGCCCGGGCGCGGAACCGGCCTCGGCCTCTCGATTTGCTACGGGATCGTGCAGGAGCATGGAGGCCGCATTCTGGTGGATTCCCAGATCGGGCGCGGCTCGATCTTCCGGGTGACGTTGCCCGTTCGCCCGCTACAGGACGGGGAATGAAGCTCCTGATCGTGGAGGACGACCGCACGGTAGGTGGGTTCCTCCAGCGCGGCCTCGAAGAGCACCGACACAACGTGGATCTCGTCGTCGACGGTGACGAGGCGCTCGAGCGCGCCACGCAGGGCACCTACGATCTCATCGTGCTCGACCTACGCCTGCCCGGCGTCTCCGGAATGGAGGTGCTCCGTACGTTACGGGACCGGGGTGTCGAGACGCCGGTGCTCGTGCTCACGGCCCAGGACGCGCTCGAATCCAAAGTGCAAGCGCTCCGCAACGGCGCCGACGACTACGTGACCAAGCCGTTCGCCCTCGAAGAGATTCTCGCCCGCGTCGAAGCCCTGTCGCGGCGACCCAAGGGCATCGCGCCGCCGATCATCCGGGTGGGAGAGCTGGTGGTCGACACCGGCATGCACCGCGTGGAGCGCGCGGGGCAGGTGATCGACCTGACGCCAAAGGAATACTCGGTACTCGAGTACCTCGCCCGGAATGCGGGGCGGGTCATGTCCCGTACGCTGATCACCGAGTATGCGTGGGACTATCACTTCGATCCGGGCACGAACATCGTCGATGTCGTGATCACCCGGCTTCGCAAGAAGGTCGACCATGGGTTCGAGACGAAGCTGATCCGCACCGTGCGCGGCGTGGGCTACATGCTCAAGGCGGACTGACGTCCCATGCGGACCATCCGGGGTCGGCTGGCCGCTGGCTACGCGGTCCTGCTCGGTGCGACCATTGTCCTGTTCGCGACGATCACGTATTCCGTTCAGGGCTCCGGACGCTTCGGCGATATCCTCGACGCCAGGGTGCAGCTCGAGTCCGATCTGATCACGGGCATCCTTGGGGAGGCCTTCCGGGCGCGCGACTTCATCGTTGCGACGGATCCGGCGACGGGTGATCTCGCGCTCACCCCCGAGGTTCGCGGTCTCCTTGAGGGGGTCCCCGGCGTCGTGGTGGTGCTCGGAGGGGAGCGCCGTGTGTTGTGGCTCTCGGCCGATGCGCGCCAGCTCCCCTTCGAGGTCTACGAGGGGTTGATCGATGTCGCCGAGAGGTCAGGCGGGGAGCGGCGCCTGGGCTCGGCAGACCTTGGCGGGTCGGTCGGAAGCGTCCGCTACTTCGTGCGCCCGGTGACCGAAGCGGGGGACGAGGTGACGGCCGTCATCTCCGCCGTCTCGACCTCAGGCTTTGTCCCGCTGCTGACGGCCATGCTCTGGACGGCTCCGTTCGTGATCGCCGCCTCGCTCCTCCTTGCCACGACGCTGATCCGGCGTAATCTCAAACCGGTCGAGGACATCGTCGACGAGATCGAGGCGATCACGGACGGGCGCAGCCTGCACAAACGGCTCGGTCAGCCGGTGGGCGGCGACGAGCTGGCGCGGCTCACCGCTACTCTCAACGACATGCTCGGACGGCTCGAGCGCAGCTTCGCGGGCCTGCGCCGGTTCACGGCGGACGCGAGCCACGAGCTCAAGACGCCGCTGACCGTCCTCAGGGGCGGCATCGAGCGGTCGCTCACCCACCCGCATACGCCGGACGATGTCATGGAGATCCTCGAAGAGACCCTCTTCGAGGTCAACCGTATGGCCGAGATGGTGGACTCGCTGCTGACGCTGGCCAGAGCGGATGAAGGCCGGGCGAGCCTCCACACCGAACGGGTGGAAATGAGGGACTTGCTCGCGGAAGTTGCGGAAACCGCCGGCATCCTGGGTGAGCAGGCCTCGGTCGAGGTGAAGGTGGACGTGCCGGATGAGGAGTTCCCGATTCAGGGAGATCCGAGCCGGCTCCGCCAGCTGCTGCTGAATCTGGTCACAAACGCGATCAAGTACACTCCCGCTGGCGGGTTGGTGACAATCGAGGCCGCGAGAGACGTGCGGCAGATGACCATCACGGTCCGCGACACGGGTATCGGAATCGCACCGGGGGATCTCCCGTACATCTTCGACCGCTTCTGGCGGGTCGACCCCGCACGGAGCCGCACGGGCGAGCGGCCGGGGTCCGGACTCGGGTTGGCCATCTCGCGGTGGATTGCCGAAGCACACGGCGGTACCATTTCGGCGCAAAGCCGGCCGGGGCGTGGGACGACGTTCGCCGTGACTCTGCGGACCGAACCTCGATCCGGCGGCGATTGACCCCCCTCGGCCCCGATGCGGAGGGCCGGGAACCAGTTCCAGCAGGACCGACTCGGAGACGAGGCCATGACGCGTCAGTGATCCGTAACTCGGCTGTAATTGTTCTGTAATCTTTGGGTTAGTGATCTGCTCGCTTATCCCCTTACTGCCGTCATGCACGGCGGGTATCATTTGTAGGCCACCAACCGAGTACTTGGAGGTTCCGCGTGTTTGACAACCTTGTCGAGTCAAATCGAAGCGGGCGGCGGGACGTCAAGGGCACCATCATGGGGATGTTCGGTTCGACCGTGTTCCAGGCGGCGGTCATGGTTGCGGCGGTGTACGCGACGATGGGCGTGGCGCAGGAAGTGTCGGAAGCGGTCGATATCGACACGATCATGCTCCAACTCGATGAGCCCGAGGAGCAGCCTGAGGAGCAGCCGGAAGAGCCTCCTCCAATCGTGACGTCACTGAATCCTCCTCCCAAGGGATTCCAGGTCCTGACGGCGCCGGTCGACATTCCCACCGAGATACCGCCGGTCAATCTCGAGCAGCGCTTCGACCCCCGTGACTACAGCGGCGTGGGCGTCGAGGGCGGTGTGTTCCAGGGTGTGGAAGGCGGTACGGGACCGGTCGTGGACCTGGCCCAGGTCTTTGCCGAGGCGGTGGTGGACGAGGTGCCGGAGCGCATCTCCTGTCCGCTGCCCGAGTATCCGCGCATGATGCAGCAGGCGAATATCCAGGGGCAGGTGCTGCTGCAGTTCGTCGTGGAGACGGACGGACACGTGAAGGATGAGAACATCGAGGTGCTCTCGGCGAGCCATCGCGCGTTCGAGGGACCGGCGAAGGACATGATCTCCAAGTGTCTCTTCCGCCCCGGGCGCGTCCGCGCCAATCCGGTGCGCGTACTGGTGCAGATGCCGATCGTGTTCACGCTGCAGGGTAGAGGATAGGTCAGAACGGGTACGAGCTCGTCCCGTCGTGCGACGGTTGAACTGAGTGCGAGTCATCTCCAACGGAGGCCGAGGAAACCATGGAAGTTTCACTACTTCAGCTCTGGTTTGACGCAGGGTGGTTCGCCCGGGGCATCATCATTCTGCTGATCATGATGTCGGTCTTCTCGCTCGGTGTGGGATTCCAGAAGTGGTGGCGGTTCCGCAAGAGCATGAAGGAAACCCGGAAGTTCGCGCCGGAGTTCGCGCGCTTCCTGCAGGAAGAGCAGCTGGACTCGGCCATCCAAGTCGCCGAGAAGCAGAAGGTCTCCCACGTCGCGCGCGTGCTGGGTGAGGCGCTGGCCGAGGTGAAGCCACTGCTGCGGGACCGAGCGGCGATCACGACCGGCGACATCAACTCGGCGGAACGTGCTATCGAGCGGCAGATGCTGATTCTGCTCGCCGAGCTGAAGCGCGGCCTCGCGATCCTCGCGACCGTTGGTGCGACCGCCCCGTTCGTGGGCCTGCTGGGTACCACCATGGGCATCGTCAACTCGTTCACCGGCATGGCGGAGTCGGGCGGTGGCGGTCTGGCAGCGGTATCCGCGGGCATTGCCGAGGCGCTGATCACCACGGCGTTCGGGCTTGCGGTGGCCATCCCCGCCGTGTGGCTGTACAACTATTTCCAGACGAAGGTCGAGAATCTCACGGTCGAGATGACGTACACGTCGAAAGAGCTGGTCGACTTCCTCATCAAGAGTGTCGGCAGCGAGTTCGGTCGCTCGATCTTCACCAAGGAGTTCAAGGCTCAGCAGGCGGCTTCGACCGGCCAGCCCAAGCAGTAGCCGGTCCTCTGCGAATCCTATTGGCAGGAGGGAGCTGACCTATGGGCATGCAAGTAGGCGGCGGCGAAGGCGGAGTCAAGTCGGAACCCAACGTGGTGCCGATGATCGACATCATGCTGGTGTTGCTGATCATCTTCATGATTGTGACACCGGTGATCAGCTCCGGCTTCCAGGCACAGATGCCGCTGGGTAGGCATATCGAGCCACGCCCCGAGGATCCCGGTGACGTCGTGCTCGGGATGGACCGAGACGGGAACTTCTACCTCGATCCGGGAACGGGTGAGACACATCCGGTGCGGGAAGCCGAGCTGGAGGACGTGCTTCGGCAGATCTTCGACAGCCGCACGAAGGACAAGATCATGTACTTCCGGGCGGACCAGGGCCTGCAGTTCGGACGGGTACAGGACGCGATCGAGACGGCGCGCTCCTCAGGCGTTCGCGTGCTGGCCACGGTCATCGATGAACGGCGCGGCGAGGAGTCGGGTGTCCTCGGTGGCGTGAGGAGGTGAGGTCTCATGGCGATGCAATTGCCGCAAGGCGGTGAGAACCAGCCCAATCACGAGCCGAATGTCGTTCCGATGATCGACATCCTCCTCGTACTGCTCATCATCTTCATGATGCAGGTACCGCTGTCACGGAAGGCGATGGACGTCCAGGTCCCACCCGACACGCGCGGGCAGACGCAGAGCGCGGGGCCAAGCAACAACATCGTCCTGGAACTGACGGAGGACGGCGGGTACGAGATCAACAAGGAGCCCGTGGACTACGGGGTGCTGGACACCAAATTCCACGAGATCTACGACAACCGGCCGGCCAAGTTGCTGTTCGTGAGATCTGCGCCTAACCGGCTGTATCAGGAGGTCGTCGATGTGATGGACCTTGCGCGCGGGGCCGGTGTGCAGGTCATTGGTTTCACGCCGCCCGAGGAGTCTACGGCTGAGGCAGGGGGCTAGTCCGACAGCCGTCCGGAAGGGCCTCCAGCAGCAGCGCGGCGGGCGCGGGAAACCGGAAGGATCCCGCGCCCGTGGTGTATGGTGGAAGGGTATACTTCACGTATGGCGCAACGTCCCGACGTTCCGGACTTCAGGCTTCCCGGGTCGACCGAGCGCTTCGGTCGGGGCGTCGTGGTGTCGGCCGTGCTGCACGGCGCTGGCGCTGCCGCGCTCCTGATCGCGGTAGCCACCAGCACCGAGGTCCTCCGCAACATCGGCGGGCCCGGGCCACGGGGCGGTGGCGGTGGTGGGGGCGGCTCCGTCGTGCGCTACGTCGAGCTTCCGTCGATCGCCGCGGCCGGCCGCCCCACGGCTCCCCGCGACGAGCAGCAGCGCCGCCCCCCACTGGAGATGACGCTTCCCCAACCCACCGTGGCCCGGATGAATGAGACGCCGGTCAGCCCCGCCTCGCTCGGGCAGGTGATTCCCGCTCCCGTGATCGGTCAGGGACGGGGAACAGGCGGCGGCGCCGGTTCGGGGAGCGGTACGGGGGGCGGTGTGGGGTCCGGAACCGGCACCGGGGCCGGTAGGGGTGTGGGGCCCGGGAGAGGCGGCGGCGAGGGCGGCTCCGTGCTTCCACCCGAGCCGAAGTTCATCGTCGTGCCGGCGGATCGGCCGGGATCGGTCCGCGGCATGGAGTTCCGCGTGCACTTCTGGGTCGACCGGCGCGGGAAGGTCACCAAGGTCGAAGTCGATCCCGATATCGAGGACGCCGCCTACCGGCGCAAATTCCTGGATCAGATGTTTCAGTTCCAGTTCACGCCGGCCCGTACCCTCGATGGCCGTCCCGTTGACGGCCACATCATCATCCCGATCACCCTGTAGCGGAATCCGGTCGGGCTACCTGCCTCAGCTCGCGGCGACGGCTGCCGCGTCCGATCCTACGCCACCCGCCAGAGACGACTGCTCTTCCTCGGGGAGTTTTTCCATCGTGATCCCGGTGAACCCATAGAAGATCGAGATGACGGGGTTCAGGAGGTTCATGAACGCGAACGGCGCATAGGCCAGCGGATAGACGCCCAGGGTCGCCCACATGAAGGCACCGCAGCTGTTCCACGGGATCAGAGGCGAGGTCAGGGTGGCCGAATCTTCCAGTGCTCTCGAAAGATTCTTCGGATGGAGCCGGCGCTGGTCGAAGGCGCTCTTGTACATTCGTCCGGGGATGACGATCGCCATGTACTGATCGGAGGCGACCGCATTCATGCCGATCGCGGTCAGTACCGTCGTTGTCACGAGGGAGCCGGTGCTCTTCACCAGCTTGAGCAACGCCCCCGCGATGACCTCGAGCATGCCCGTCCGCTCCATGATGCCGCCGAACGAGAGCGCGCAGATGATGAGGGCCACGGTCTCCATCATGCTCAGGAGACCGCCCCGTGTGAGGAGTTCATCCACCGCCGCAACCCCCGTCGTGGAGACGTATCCGGAGTGCGCCGCGGCGATAACGTCGGTCAGGGAGCTGGACTGAGTCAGGACCGCGAAGATTCCCCCGATCAACGTGCCGCCGAGCAGTGCAGGAAGGGGCGGTACTCGCAGGATCACCATGGCGATGACGAGCATAGGTGGTAGCAGCAGCACCGGATGAATGAAGAAGTTGTCCTGCATCATCTCGAGCATCGTTGTGAGCTGCGCCGCCTCGAGCTGTCCTCCCGCGTAGCGGGTGCCGATGAAGCCGTAGAGCACGAGCGCGAGCACGTACCCCGGCGTCGTCGTATAGACCATGTGCCGGATGTGCGAGAACACGTCCGTCCCGGCCATGGCAGGAGCCAGATTCGTCGTATCGGAGAGGGGCGACATCTTGTCGCCGAAGTAGGCACCCGAAATGATGGCACCGGCGACCATCGGGAGCGGGATCTGCAGCGCCGCCCCCACCCCGACCAAGGCGACTCCCACCGTGCCGGCCGTGGACCACGAGGAACCCGTGCCGAGCGAGACGATCGAGCAGATGATCATCGTGGCCACCAGGAAGATCCCGGGAGAGAGGATCTTGAGGCCGTAGTAGATCATCGTGGGTACCACGCCGCCAAGGATCCAGGTCCCGATCATCGTGCCCACCACCATGAGAATGAGGATCGCCCCCATGGCCAGGTTGATGCCGTGGACCATCCCCTTCTCGATCTCCTTCCAGTGGACGCCGTGGAAGGCGGCGACGAGGCCCGCCACAGCGGCCGCGCTGATGAGCGGGATATGCGGCGGAAGATCGAACACGCTGATGACAACGGCCAAGGCCGCCACCAGGAAGACCACGGGGATCAGCGCTATGCCCAACCCGATTGCTCGCCGTTCCTGCCGGTCACTCATCTGAGCCCCTTCTCCTCCGTTCATTGATCCCGATCCTGCCGGACGTGGTGCCCCGGTGCGACTGCCGGGTCCCCCGGGAGCCGTCATCGTCGGCGCGGGCCGTCAAAGCCTGCTCGCAAGCTCGAGCGCGCCGAGGGGAGGATCCACTGGCCCGTCGAGCACCCGGATAGCCGACTCCCGGTCCTGCAAGGCGTGCACGACGGCCTCTCGCACCGCCGATCCGGAGGTCAGGAGGCCGCCACCCAGTGCAACCTCCTTGGCAACAGCGTCATGCGACCGGGTCCGTATGGCCGTGACCAACGCCGCGAGTTCATGCGCTGCGCGCTCCACGAGCCGAGCTGCCACGCCGTCGCCTTCGACCGCGGCAGCGACGACAACGGGTGCGAGCGCGGCAATCGTACTCGGGCCGGCAGCGACAGTCCACCGGACCAGATCCTCGGGCGCCGCAGTTCCAACCGCCGCGGCCAACCGATCGGCGAGCGCAGTGGGCTCCCCCCGCTCGTCGAGTGCTCGCCCCACTGCTGCCAGTGCCTCCCGCACGAGCCAGTAGCCACCGCCTTCGTCACCGATGCGCCACCCGAGGCCGCCAGCGCGTCGCAAGACGCCTCCGTGAACGTCGCGGCCGTACGCGATGGAGCCGGAGCCGGCCATCAGCACGATACCCGGCCGCCCTCCGGGGAACGCTGCCTCCATCGCGATCACGCCATCGGTGGTGACGCGCACCCGAGGCGCGCCCTCGAGGCATTCGGCGAAACGCCGCTCGACCTCCAGGCGCGCGGCTTCCTGACCCGTTCCCGCAGCACCGACCACCACGTGCGTCACCGCTTCCCCGGGGGTCTCGGCCACCAGCTGCTGAACCGCCTGGTGCCACCGCTCGACCGCGAGGGACTCCCGGCCGGGTCGCACGGCACCGGGACCGCCACGCCACCGAGCGAGGATCTGGTTGGGTGCAGGTCCCGCGACGGCTTCGGTGTGGGACCCACCGGCATCGATGCCAACCAGCACGCTCACGGGTCACTCCTCCCAGCGCCGATCCTGCTGGAGAGCCATCCGACGGTCAGGGTGATCGCCGTGCCGAGCGGTACGTACCAGGGCCACGCCAGGGCGGCAAACGGACCCGGTTTGATGAGGAAGAGCGTGAGCATCGCGCCCGACGCGACCGCGATCGCGAGGATGGCGTCGCGCTGTCGTACGGCGCGGACCGTTCCACCGAGGATGTAGGTGCCGAGCAGCGACCCATACGTGATCGAGGCGATCGATAGCGCCAGCTCCACAACGGGTGTGTCGCTCGATCCGGCAAAGGACAGCGCGAGCGCCGCGAGCACGACGGCCCACAGCACCGTAGCCCAGCGACCGACGCCCAGCAGGTGTCGTTGATCGCGACGCCCCGTGAGCGGGGCATAAAAGTCGTGCGTAGTAGCGGATGCGAGGGAGTTCAGCGATGAGGCGAGGGTGCTCATCGCCGCGGCCAGGAGACCGGCGATGACGAGCCCCGATAACCCTGACGGCAAGTGGGTCACGGCGAATGCGGGGAACAGCTCGTCGCCAGACATTCCGGGATCCGCCAAGCCCGCGGCCCAGAGCGCGGTCCCGACGAGGAGAAACAGGCCAAATTGCAGGATCACGAGCACGCCCGAGCCGACGAGAGCGCGCCGGGCGTCTGACAGGCTCGTGGTAGCGAGGAGCCGCTGGACGATGAGGTGATCCGTCCCATGCGAGGCCGCCGACAGGAGTGCCCCGCCCACGATCCCGCCGAGCACCGTGTAGGTGTCGCTGAACGAGGTTGACCAGTCCAGCACTCTGAGCTTGCCAAGGTCGGCCGCCCGCTCCAGCATCGGCCCAAAACCCCCGGCGAGTCCAGCGCCGATCGAGAGCGCCGCGAGGCCGCCGAGTACGTAGATGATCAGCTGCAGCACCTCGACCCAAACCACTGCCTTGATGCCGCCGGTCCATGTGTACAGAAGGGTGGCAGCGGCGACGGCGGCAATGCTCACCGGAATCGACAGGCCGGTCACGATGTGAAGTGGGATCGCGGTTGCGAACACGCGAACGCTGTCCCCCAGCGCCCGGATTCCCATGAAGATGCCGGACGCCACTCTGCGTGTGGCTGGGCCGAACCGGTTCTCCAGCCGTTGATAGGCGGTTTCGTTTTCGCCCGTGAAATAGCCCGGAAGGAGCCAGATGGCGACGCCGATCCGCCCCACGAGGTAGCCGATGGCGAGCTGGAGGAAGGTGAGGTCGCCGCGGGCCCCGAGGCCAGGTACCGAGATGACCGTGAGGGCCGAGGTCTCGGTGGCAACGATGGAGAGCATCACGGCCCACCAGGGGATGGCGTGGCGCCCGAGGAAGTAGTCGGACGCGTCGCGCTGGCGGCGGGAGAAGTAGATGCCGATGCCGATGACCGTCACCAGGTAGATGGCCATCACAGCGACATCCAGCAGGGTCACGGCGCACCCCCAATGACCAAGGGGCCTGCGATCAAAGCAGGCCCCTTGTATGGCGGTGGAGGGATCGAGACCTCAGACGGTGAACGAGCTGCCGCACCCGCATCCGCCCGTGGCGCTCGGGTTGTTGAACGTGAAGCCCGAGCCCTGCATCGTGCTCACGTAGTCGATGGTCGTCCCGCCAAGGTATTGGGCGCTAAACGCATCCACGAAGACTCGAATCCCGCTCGCGTCGAGTACGAGATCGTCCTCAGCCGGCTGCTCCTCGATCATCAGGCCGTACTTGAAGCCCGAGCATCCACCCGGCATCACGGCAACGCGAAGGCCCGCTGTCTCAGGCGGCACATCCTCCTGAGCCAGGAAGTTCTTCACCTGTTCCGTCGCGGCCTCGGTGAGGGTGATGTCTACGGTCGTGTCGGGTCGATCAGTTGTCGTCATGTGGTAACTCCTCCTCACCGCGCATCATACCAACGTCTCGGGTCGAAAGTCAACGGAAAAACTCGGAGAGGATCGCCTGCCCGACCGCTGTCCCGCCTCCCGTGCTCCGCCAGTCTATCTCAACGCCGCCACCACGAGATCCGCCACCGCGGGCCGGACGTCCAGGATGGCCCGGTTCTCCCGGCTTGGGTGCACCCGGTTGGTGAGCAAGATCACAAACAGCTCGCGTTCGGGCTCGATCCAGATACTCGTTCCGGTGAACCCGGTATGGCCGAAGCTCTCCCGGGAGAGCAGGGTGCCGGCGGAACTGCGTCCGGAGTCGGATGGGGTATCCCATCCGAGCGCCCGCGTCGACCCCTCGGGCCCCGGCTGACGTCGCGTGAACAGGCGCACGATGTCGTGCGGCAAGTAGACGAGGCCGTCCTCTGGCAGGCGACCGTGCCAGGCGTCGAGCATCCACAAGGCAAAGCGGCTCAGGTCCCACCCCGTCGAGAAGAGTCCGGCGTGCCCCGACACGCCTCCCAGGTGGTACGTGTTCTCGTCGTGGACCTCGCCACGCACCAGCCGCCCGCGCCACGGATCGCGCTCAGTTGGTGCAATGAACGAGACCCAGTTTCGCGGCGGGCGGTACCGCGTGCGCGACATGCTGAGGGGCTCGAAGACCCGTTGCTTCAGGAATTCGTCCAGCGGCACGCGGGCCTGCCGCTCCACGATTTGCGTGAGCGTGATCGCACCGAGGTCGGAGTACACGTACTGCTCCCCTGGTACCGCTTCGAGCGGTGCCGTGAGGACCCGCTCGATCGCCGCAGCGGGAGTGTCGCTTTCCTCGTACAGCGGCACCCACGCCGGTAGCCCGGAGGTATGTGTGAGCAAGTGACGCACGAGCACCTTGTCCCGGCCGGGGCCGTCGAACTCGGGCAGGTAGTCGATCACTGGCCGGTCCAACTCCAGCGAACCCTCTGACACGAGCAGCATGGTAGCGGTCGTCAGCCCGATCACCTTCGTGAGGCTAGCGAGATCGTAGACCGTCGTGTCGGTGACTGGTCGCAAGTCCTCGTCGCCGTAGCGTCCGACGGCGGTTACGTACGCGACGGCACCCTGGTGGCCGACCACCAGCACCGCACCGGGGAACGCACCGTCCGCGACGCGCGCCTCGAGGTAGATGCGGGTGCTATCCAGTGTCCGGTAGTCAAAGGCCGGGTCGAGTACCGGCGTGATCGCGCGATGAGGAACGCTCTCGCCCCCCGTCAGGATTCGCGGCAACGAGATGCCCCAACCCAAGGGGAACTGTTCCGACAGCGTGATGGGGAGCCGGCCGGGCACGGGTGCCCCGTCCGCGATGGCCTCGGCGACCGCCTCCTCGGCGGCGGGGGCGCCACTCCACCCGAGGAGATACGCACCGTCGAAATCCGGCAGCACGGAAAGGAGGTACGGGTTGCCGAACGACGCCAGCACGGTCGGTTTTGTGTCGTCGGCATGCTGGATCAACGCTGTCAGCGAATCCGGCATAGCCACGTGTCCGAGCCCGGACACGACCCTGACGTTCGCGGCAACGAGGACGCGTGGACTGCTGGCGATGAGGACCCTGGCAGAATCGTACGAGGCCGGGCCGGATGCCGGATACAGCCGGAAGCTCGAGACGGTATCACCCAGTCGGTGCAGTTCCCGGATCAGCTCGCGCCCGGCTGATAGGTCCGTCTCCCGTCCGTAGATGATCACGCCCGTCCGGCCGCGCTTCTCACGGAACGACCGGATCGGTCCTTCCTGCACGAGCGTGAGCGAACGGGCTGCCATGTCCTCGGCCAGCTCCACATACTCGCGTCCACCCACCACCGTTGGGACGCTGTCAATCGGCACCGTCCTTCGGTCGAACAGCTCCGCCGCCTCCTTCAGCTCCAACATCCGCCGGACCGACTGGTCGAGCCGCTCCATGCCAATCCGACCTGCGTCCACCGCCGCGACCATCGCGTCGATGGCGGCCTGTGGGTCGGCGGGCATGAGCAAGAGGTCGCTGCCGGCAAGGAAGGCTCGCACGGCGCTCTCTCCCGGCCCGTGCGCGCGCACGATCGCGGCCATCGTCAGTGCGTCGGTGACCACCAGCCCGTCGAACCCGAGCGAGTCCCGCAGGATCTCAGTCATCACCCGCCGCGACAGGGTCGCAGGCTCGGGCCGGTCGTCCGTGACGCAGGGGACGGCCACGTGAGCGGTCATCACGGCGGTGACACCGGCCCGTATCGCAACTCGGAATGGCTCCAGCTCCAGACTGTCCAGCCGGTCCCAGCATGCGCGGACGACAGGCAGCTCGATGTGGGAGTCGAGCTCCGTGTCGCCATGGCCGGGAAAGTGCTTCGCCGTGGTGAAGAGGCCATACTCCGACGCCCCCGCGACGTAGGCGCGGAGGAAGGGGGCCGCGCGCTCGGGATCCTGCCCGAATGCCCGGGTGTTGATGATCGGGTTCTCGGGGTTGCTGTTGAGATCGGCGACCGGGGAGAAGGTGAGGTGGATGCCGACCGCCCGTGCCTCCTCCGCCGTGACGCGGCCCAACTCGTAGGCATCGGTCACCCTGCCTCCGGCGGCGATCGCCATGGGCACGGGGAACGCGGTTCCGCCGCGGAGTCGCATCGCCGACCCGTATTCCAGGTCGGCCGCGATCAGCAGCGGGAGGCGTGACGCCTCCTGTAGCTGGTTGAGCTTGGCCGCGATCTCGAGCGGGGGTCCGATCGAGATAATGATGCCGCCCACCTCGAGGGAATCGATCCACACCGCCAGGCTGTCGTACTCTTCACTGTCGAAGGCGGCGTAATTGCCGAGGAGCCAGGGCATCACGAGCTGACCGACCTTCTGCCGGACGCTCAATCTCTCCAGCAGCCCGTCGGCCGTTATCTTTGGTGCTCGTTGGACATCGGTGGGCGGCAGCACGGCATACGGATCCGGCACCACGGGCGGAATCTCCGGCTCCGGCGCGCGCGCGCACGCCACGACGAGTACTCCCACCGCTACGAAGGCGGACAGATGGCGCATCGATTTCTTCCCCTGGGGTTTTACGTCTCGATCGTTTGTCTGCTCGCGTGCGCGGCCGGAGATACCTCCCAGGCCGTTCGACCCGGCATCGACGTCCTCCTCACGGATTCGGCACGACTGCTCGAGGGCCGCCGCATCGGTCTCCTCACCAATCACACGGGGATCGACTCTGAGGGGCGCGGTGATCTCGAGCGTCTGCGAGATGCCGGAGCGCAAGTTACTGCAATCTTCTCGCCCGAGCATGGCTACCGGGGTGTGCTCGATCGTTCTGATATCGGGCACGGTATCGATTCCGCGACTGGCATCCCGGTGTACTCGCTCTACGGCGAGACACGCGAGCCCACGGCCGAGATGATGGCACACATCGACATTCTGCTGGTTGACCTGCAGGATATCGGCGCGCGTCCGTATACCTATGCGTCCACAATGCTGCTCGCGATGCGCGCGTGTGCGGAGGCGGGCGTCCCGGTCGCTGTCCTCGACCGGCCGAACCCGATCGGCGGAACGCGGGTGCAGGGTCCGCTGCTCGATCCCGCGCACGCCTCATTCGTCGGGATGCTGGCGATTCCGATGCGGCACGGTATGACCCTCGGTGAGTTGGCCTGGTTGGGAAACGGGCAACTCGACCTCGGAACCGACCTCACTGTCGTACCGGCCGCCGGATGGCAACGCGCCATGTGGTTCGACGAGACCGACCTGCCCTGGATTCGCCCGTCACCGAACATGCCGGATCTGGAGAGCGCGACGCACTATCCCGGGACAGTGATCTTCGAGGCCACGAACCTCTCGGTGGGGCGGGGCACGCCCGTCGCGTTTCAGGTGCTCGGGGCGCCCTGGCTTGATCCGGCCGGAGTCGTCGAGCTCGCTGGCGAGCAGGCCGGTGTGGCGATCTCCGACACCTCGGTGCTCCCCGTCGCGCCACCCGACGGCAAGTACCCAGGCGCGGAGATTCCGGCGGTACGGCTGCGCGTCACCGATCGGGAGGTCTACGACCCCGTCGCCGTGGCGGTGGCGCTACTCGCGGCCATCCAGCGGCACCACGCGAGCGAACTCACCGTGAGGAGTGAACGGCTTGCCCGACTCATCGGTACCGCGGACGTATGGCAGCTCGTCCTCGACGGCGCCCCTGCGAGGGAGATTGCGGCGCGCTGGAACCGGCCGCTCGCGACGTTCCGGGGCGATCGGGAGGCTACGCTGCTGTATGAGTAGCACCGCGGCCGCGTCGCAGTGTGCTGCAGGCAGATGATTGCCGCAGCCCGTTGTGAACATTATCCTTAGGCCCTTGTAGCCACGACGATGACGATCATACCGAGTCCCATTCGCCGCGGGTTCGAGGCGTTGCTCTCGCCGCTCGTGTCCGGCCTGATCAGCGCCCGGGTGAATCCGAACGTGCTGACTACCATCGGGACGCTGATCCTGGTGGGGTCGGGGTTTGCGTTTGGGGTGGGGTGGGTACACCTCGGAGGTTTTCTGCTGCTGCTCAGCGGCGTCATGGACATGCTGGACGGCCGGGTTGCCCGGGGTGGCAACATCGTCTCGAAGTTCGGCGCCTTCTACGACTCCACCCTCGACCGCATCGGGGAGTCGGCGCTCTACGGCGGCATCGCCGTGTATTTCGTGGCGGGAGGCGTGTCCGAACAGTGGCGCATCGCGGCGCTGGTGACGACCCTCATCGCGCTCTCGGCTGGGCTCGTCGTTTCCTACGCTCGGGCGCGCGCCGAGGGGCTGCAGATGGACTGCAAGGTCGGCGTGGCGCAGCGCGCCGAGCGCATCCTGGGGCTCGGCGCACCGACACTCTTCTTCGGAGCGGGGCCAGGCGGGTTCCTGCTGCTGGGGGTTGTCGCGATCCTGGCTCTGCTGGCCGTCATCACCGTCGGGCAGCGCATCTATCACGTGCACCGCATCACGAGCCGTCGGCAGGGCCGACGAACTCAGGCGGGGATCGTGAAGCCCGCCGTCGCAGACATGCCGATGAAAGGAAAGGCGAAGTGACTGAAGCAACCGCTCGGGAAATCACGCCGGCAAAGGGGAAGCTGGGCGTACTCCTTGTTGGGCTGGGCGCCGTCGCGACGACCTTCGTTGCAGGTGTAGAGAACATTCGTAGGGGTCGGGCCAAGCCGATCGGGTCACTGTCCCAGATGGCTACCATCCGGCTGGGTCGCCGCACGGAGCAGCGCACCCCGCTCATCAAGGACTTCGTTCCACTCGCGTCGCTCGACGACCTCGTGTTCGGCGCGTGGGATCCAATCCCGGACGACGGCTACAAATCTGCCAAAGTCGCGGGGGTGCTCGACCCGCACCACATCGAGCCGATCGCCGACTTTCTGAAGTCGATCGTGCCCATGCAGGCGGTGTTCGACCAGGAGTACGTGAAGCGGCTCACGGGGTCCAACGTCAAGCACGGAAAGACCAAGCGGGATCTTGCAGAGCAGCTGCGGCAGGACATTCGCGGTTTCAAGGAAGAGCACGACTGTGACCGGATGGTGATCGTCTGGTGCGCTTCCACGGAAGTGTTCATCAAGCCGGGTGCGGCGCACGAGTCCCTCGCGGCGTTTGAGAGGGCAATGGACGAGAACGACTCTGCCATCGCGCCGTCCATGCTCTACGCGTGGGCGAGCCTCATGGAGGGAGTCCCGTTCTCGAACGGCGCACCGAACCTGACGGTGGATACCGAGGCGCTGCTGGAGCTGGCGGAGCAGAAGGGTGTCGCCATCGGCGGCAAGGACTTCAAGACTGGTCAGACCATGGTCAAGACCGTCGTCTCGCCGATGCTCAAGGCCCGAATGATCGGTCTCGCGGGCTGGTACTCCACGAACATTCTCGGCAATCGCGACGGGGAAGTGCTGGACGATCCCGAATCCTTCAAGACCAAGGAGGAGTCCAAGCTCGGCGTCCTGGAGCACATTCTCCAACCGGAGATGTATCCGGATCTCTACGGCAATATCTATCACAAGGTCAGGATCAACTACTACCCGCCCCGTGGTGACAACAAGGAGGGGTGGGACAACATCGATGTCTTCGGGTGGCTTGAGTATCCCATGCAGATCAAGATCGATTTTCTCTGTCGGGACTCGATCCTCGCCGCTCCAATCGTTCTCGACCTCGCCCTGTTCAGTGATCTCGCT
This sequence comes from Gemmatimonadota bacterium, assembly GCA_039584325.1. Lineage (GTDB taxonomy): Bacteria > Gemmatimonadota > Gemmatimonadetes > Gemmatimonadales > GWC2-71-9 > JAOTVV01. Next base: position 93,524 of record JBDGYA010000007.1, on the reverse strand, counting down.
CAGCGGGCTGGGATGGCGGGCATCCAGGAGTGGCTGTCATTCTACTTCAAGAGCCCCATGGCTGCACCGGGACTCAGGGCGGAGCACGACCTGTTCATCCAGCACACCAAGCTGAAGAACACGCTGCGGTGGCTCATGGGTGAGGAGCAGATCACCCACCTTGGAGTCGAATACTACGAATACGAGACGGTGTGACGGTCATCGACGTCCTCATCGTCGTTCTCGGCGTCGCGCTGATCGCCGGTGAGCTCTGGTTCTTTCTCGGCCCCCGCCCGGCCCCGGAACCACGGCCCGAGGATGACTTGGCACAGGAAGTCCGCGTCGTGGTGAAGGGTGGCTACGATCCCGACACCATCTTCGTCGAGGCGGGCCGTCCGGTTCGCCTCCTGTTTCAGCGGGACGAGACGGCCGAGTGCTCGGAACGTGTGATCTTCGAGCAGCTCGGCATCGACCAGGAACTTCCGGCCTTCGAGACCACGGCGGTGGATTTTACACCGACCGAGCCGGGTGACTACCGGTTCCGGTGCGGCAAGAACGTGCTCAAGGGCCTCGTTGTCGCCCAGGTCGGTGGCGACCGCGCCAGGGCCGATGCCGGAAAGGGACATCTGAAGCATGCCTGACTCCCGCGTCACGCTGCCGGTCGAGGGCATGACGTGCAGTGCCTGCGCGACGACCGTGCAGAAGCGACTCCAACAGGCGGAGGGCGTGAGGGAGGCTGCCGTCAACTACGCGACCGGCAAGGCGACGGTCGTGATTGATGACGGCGCGGTCCGCGTCGCCGACCTCGTGGGTGCGGTGCGGGATGCGGGATACGACTGCGCCAAGAGTACGGTCACGTTCGGGGTCGACGGACTGCATTACGCGGCGGGTGTCGGCCGGATCGAGGAACGCCTGCTCGAGCTACCGGGTGTGTTGTCGGCATCCGCGAATCAGGCGACCGAGGACGTGCGGGTGGATTACGTTCCGGGGCTCGTCACTGGGAAGGACCTGGAACGCGCGGTCGAGGAGGTTGGGTTCCAGGTTGCCGAGCCCGTCGCCGAGGAGGACCCGGTCGAGCGGGACCGGCTCAAGCGAGCGCGGGAGATCCGTGCGCTGGCCTGGAAGTTCGCCCTGGCCGCAGTCGTTGCCCTCGTGACGATGATCGGCTCCATGCCGCTCATGAGCGGCATGGAGGCCAAGGAGCACGACATGATCGCGCGGCTGGTGCAGCCGCTCGATTCGCTCGTCGCGGGCATGCTTCCCGGCCTGTACGACTTCGCCGCCGACCAGCCGCAACTCCTCAAGCTGATCCTGATGGGTCTGACCGTGCCGGTGATGCTGTGGAGCGGCTGGCAGTTCTACCGCGGCGCGTGGAGCGGCATCAAGCATCGCAGCGCCGACATGAACACCCTGATCGCGGTGGGGACGGGAGCCGCGTTCCTGTACTCGGCGGTTGCGACGCTCCTGCCGTGGGTGTTCGAGAGCGCAGGGTTACCCGCTGACGTGTATTTCGAGGCGGTCTCGGCGATCATCGCCCTGATCCTGCTGGGCCGCCTGTTCGAGGCACGTGCCAAGGGGGAAACCTCAGAAGCCATCCGCCGGCTCCTGTCGCTACGCCCCAAGACCGCGACGGTCCAACGCCACGGCGAGGACGAGGAGATCCCCATCGAGGAGGTTGCGGTCGGCGACCGCGTCGTGGTGCGTCCGGGCGAGATCCTGCCGGTCGATGGCGTGGTATGGTCGGGTGAGTCGAGCGTCAGTGAGGCGATGCTGACCGGTGAGCCAATGCCGGTGGACAAGCGACAGGGCGACGAGGTGTTCGGAGGTACGGTCAACACGACCGGTTCCTTCATGTACGAGGCGACGGCCGTCGGGAGAGATACCGCGCTCGCGCAGATCGTCCGACTGGTGGAGGAAGCTCAGGGCACCAAGGCCCCGGCGCAGCGGCTGGCCGACAGAGTCGCCGGCGTCTTCGTCCCGGTGGTGATCGCGATCGCCATCGCCGCGTTCGTCGGCTGGTGGGTGCTCGGACCGGACCCGCACGTCGTCTATGCCACGGTGGCGCTCGTGACCGTTCTGGTCATCGCCTGCCCGTGCGCGCTGGGGCTCGCCACGCCCACGGCCATCATGGTCGGCACGGGGAAGGGAGCGGAGCACGGCATCCTGATCCGGGGCGGCGAGGCGCTCGAAGGCGTGCAGCGGATCGACACGGTGGTGTTCGACAAGACGGGGACGATCACCGAGGGCCAGCCGGCTGTCACGCAAGTACTGGGGATCAAGCGGCCCGACGGCACCGCGGCGAATCCCGCCGAGGTCCTCCGTCTCGCGGCGTCGGTGGAGGCTCGGTCGGAGCACCCGCTTGCCAAGGCGATCGTCGACGCGGCGAAGGTGAAAGAGATCGTCGCGAGTGGAGTTGAGCGATTCGTTGCGATGGAGGGGCGAGGCGCCCGCGGCATCGTGGGCAAGTACCTCGTCGAGGTCATCAGCGTTCGTCACGCGGAGGAGCGCAGTCTGTCGCTTGGCTCGCTCAGCGAAGAGATCGAGCGTCAGGTGCTGGCCGGTCGGACACCGGTGATCGTGGTGGTCAACGATACGGTGCAGGGCGCAGTGATCCTGGCCGATTCCATCAAGGTCGGCGCGAAGGACGCCGTCGAGAGGCTCAAGGCGAAAGGACTCGCGGTCTACTTGCTGAGCGGTGATTCGAAGGTGTCTGCCCGCCTCGTCGGCAGTGAGATCGGTGTCGACCGGGTGCTGGCCGAGGTGAATCCGCGTGACAAGAGTGACGAGATCAAACGGCTGCAGGAAGAGCGTCATGTCGTCGCGATGGTTGGCGACGGGCTGAACGACGCGCCGGCACTGGCACAGGCGGACATCGGATTCGCGATCGGCACCGGCACGGACATCGCGGTCGAAGCATCGGACATCACGCTGATTCGGGGCGACGTGCGGGGCGTCGTCTCGGCGATCGAGCTGTCGCATCGCACCATGCGTACCATCCGCGGGAATCTCTTCTTCGCCTTCGTGTACAACGTGTTGGGAATCCCCCTAGCGGCGGGGGTGCTGTATCCGTTCACCGGCGTACTGCTGAGTCCCATCGTGGCGAGTGCTGCCATGGCCGCCTCCAGTCTGAGCGTCGTCGGCAACAGCCTACGACTGCGGACCTTCACCCCTTCCGACTACTAGCTATGCGCTACTTCCATCGCACGACGGTGTCACCGGATGACGTCCTCGCCGAAGCCGACCGCTACTTCGGTGAGCGATTCGAGACCCGTGAGCAGAGTGACCGCTCGCGCACCTACGAGGGGACGATTGGCACGATCACCCTCAAGGTCGAGGCAGAGGGCGGCCACTACACCCTCGTGACGCTCGGTACCGATCGAGTGGGGGAGAGCGAGGCGGACAAGAGTGGGAAACGCTTCCTCACCATCGTGCACACGCGGGCCGACGAACGCCACGTCGCGCGCGGCGCGTACTGACGCACCGCCGATCATTACGGAGGACGATCGCAGCACTATGGCTTCAACGAATCTCACCGTCACGGGAATGACGTGCGGACACTGCAAGCAGAAGGTCGAGGACGCACTCAAGGGCGTGGATGGGGTGTTCGGCGTGTTCGTGGATCAGGAGGGCGGCTCGGCCGAGGTGGAGTTCGACGGTGGCCGCACGGACGTGCCGACCCTGGTGGCTGCGGTGGAGGCGGTTGGCTACGGCGCCTCGACGACGTGACGCGCGCACGTTGGTGAGCCCGATTGTCGCTTGGGCCGTGGAGTTCCGCGCGACGGTCTCCCCATGACGGTCGTCACCTACCTCGAGGCCCTGCGTCAGGGTCTCCGGGAGGAGATGGAGCGCGACGATCGAGTCTTCCTGCTCGGGGAGGACATCGGCGCGTACGGCGGTGCGTTCAAGCTCACTGACGGCTTCCGGGAGACGTTCGGCGCCGGCCGGGTCATCGACACCCCCATCACGGAGGCCGCGATCGTGGGTGCTGCCGCCGGTGCCGCGCACATGGGCTTTCGACCGGTCGCGGAGATGCAGTTCATCGACTTCATCGCCTGCGCCTACGATATCATCACCAACTACGTCGCAACGGCTCGGTACCGCGCGGGCCTAGCGACGCCTATCGTCATCCGCGGTCCGTCGGGCGGGTATGCGCGCGGTGGGCCGTTCCACTCCCAGATGCCCGAAGCGGCGTTCTTCCACACCCCTGGGCTCAAGCTGGTGTGCCCCGCGACGGTGCGTGACGCCAAGGGGCTGATCAAGGCCTCCATCCGAGACGAGGACCCGGTCATATTCTTCGAGCACAAGTATCTCTACCGGCGGATCAAGGAAGACGTGCCCGACGACGAGGACATTCTCACGCCCCTTGGGGAAGCCCGCGTGGCGCGGCAGGGGACCGACCTCACCGTTGTGACCTGGTCTGCCATGACGCTGAAAGCGGAGGAGGCGGCCGATCAGCTCGCTGCCGAGGACGGCGTGTCCGTCGAGGTCCTCGACCTCCGCACACTCCTTCCTCTCGACGACGGGGCCATCGTGCGCTCCGTCCGGAAGACAAACCGGGCGCTGGTGGTCCACGAGGATACGCGCACGGGCGGAGTCGCGGGGGAGATCACCGCACGGATCAACGAGCAGGCGTTCGAGTGGCTGGACGGTCCGGTTCTGCGCGTGGCTGCCGAGGACACACCGCTGCCGTTTGCGGCGTCGCTCGAGGATTTTGTGCTGCCGCAAACCGGAGACATTGTCGAGCAGGCCCGGCGCCTCCTCGCTTACTGATCCTCGTCTCGCAGAACCTGTCGGGCTCCCGTTATCTTATAGGTTCGCTGTGCCCAGTCTCGCGGTATCGCCGCGGGAGGCACACTCCGGTACCCGACAACGAAAATGGGCGGTCGTGGAGTGATCGCGCAGGAGATCACGGATGGCACGCGTTGACGTAATCATGCCCCAGATGGGGGAGTCGATCGCCGAGGGAACCGTATCCCGCTGGCTGAAGAAGGTCGGCGATCCCGTCAAGCGTGACGAGGCGATCCTCGAGATCTCGACTGACAAAGTCGATGCGGAGATTCCCTCGCCGACCGAAGGCGTGCTCACTGAGATCAAGGTGGATGAGGGTGAGACGGTTGCGGTGGAGACCGTGGTGGCCGTGATCGACACGCTGGGCGAGGCGGCGGCGGCGGGTGTGGGGCTCGCCGAGAAGGACGCGAAGGCGGAGCCGGAGAAGACGGTGGAGAGGGAGCCGGCGGTGGAGCGTGCTCCGGAGCCCCTGCCGGAGACAGTGGCTGCCGCGGTGCCGGAAGGCGAGTCGGCGGAAGAACGTCTTCGCCGGAGGTCGACACCGTTGGTGCGGAGGATGGCCGCCGAGCATAAGGTGGACATCGGAAAGGTCGAGGGCACGGGCCATGCGGGGCGCGTGACGAAGAAGGACCTCGTGGTCTACATCGAGCGGCGGGGCGAGACGGATGCTGAAGCCCCACTGCCTGCCAAGGTGGCTTCGGCGGCGGCCGCCCCGAGCGGTGAGGTCGTGCATCCGTCGGTCGAGGCATGGCCCGGAGACGAGGTCGTGCCGATGAGCCGGATCCGGAAGCTCACGGCCGCTCACATGGTCATGTCGCGCAAGATCTCCGCCCACGTGACCAGCTTCTACGAGGTGGACTACACGAGGGTCGTCGGCATCCGTGCCAGCATCAAGAAGAGCTACCAGGAGCGCGGCTCCAATCCGACGTACCTCACCTTCATCATCAAGGTCATCGCGGACAATCTGCGCAAGCATCGGAACGTGAACGCCTCGGTCAGCGGCGATTCCATCATCTATCGTCAGTCCATCAACCTCGGCATCGCGGTGGCTCTCGATTGGGGGCTCATTGTCCCCGTTCTGAAGAACGCTGACGAGCTGTCGCTGCTCGGGATCGGGAAGCAGGTGGCAGATCTCGCAGAGCGCGCACGCACCAAGCGACTGTCGCCCGACGAAGTCCAGCAGGGCACGTTCACGATCACGAACCCCGGCGTGTTCGGCTCGTATGCCGGGGCACCCATCATCAATCAGCCCCAAGTAGCGATCCTCGGCATCGGCTCGATCGAGAAGCGACCCAGGGTCATCACGCTCGACGACGGCCAGGACGTCATCGCCATCCGCACCATGGGCGTCCTCTCGCTGTCATACGACCACCGCGTGGTGGACGGCGCCGACGCGGATCGCTTCATGGTGGATGTCAAGCGCGACTTGGAGAACTTTCCGGAAGAGGTGGTGTGACGATGGCGCGGCGGACGATCGAGGTCGATGGCGAACGGTGGCACGTGTATCCGTCCGGACGGGTGACGCAGTATGAGAGAGACGAATTCGGCATCGTGTTCGAGCGGGGTACCGGTCCCGATCGGGTGCGCCGGATCAGCCGCTACTCCCCGCTCGGCTCGCGCCGGTGGGACCTGGCGCTGACGCAGCTGTCTGAAGCCCGGCTCGAAGAATTCTTCCGACAGTCGCAACCCGCCGCGACGAGTCCCGAGGTCTCCTACGGGAGACGTCCCTGAGCCGTGCTCCCTTGATCGATCTTCACGTGCACTCGACGGCGTCCGACGGAGCTTGCGCTCCGGCTGAAGTCGTGCGCCGAGCAGCGGAGGCCGGACTCACCGTGATTGCGCTGACCGATCACGACACCCTGTCAGGCGTCCCTGACGCGACGGCTGCGGGGGACGAGCTCGGCGTGCGGGTGATCTCGGGCTGTGAGTTCTCGGCCCGGGCACGATGGGGCGAGATGCATCTGCTCGCTTACTTCTTGCCGAGCGGGGGCGAACGGGTCGAGCTCTTCCTGCGGGAGCAACGGGGCAAGCGGCGCGTGCGGGCGGAGGAGATGGTGGGCAAGCTCGGGGGGCTTGGCGTGCCGGTGACGCTCGACGAGGTGCTCGCCGAGGCCGGGGGCGGAGCGGTCGGGCGGCCACACGTGGCGCGGGCGCTGGTGGGCAGAGGGCATGTTCCCAATGTTCCGTCAGCGTTTCACCGGTACATCGGCTGGCGGCGGCCGGCGTTCGTGCCCAAGGATCTGCCGGAGATCGAGGAGGTGACCGTGCTCGTGCGAGGCGTGGGCGGCGTGACCTCGGCGGCCCATCTCGGAGACCGTGCCACCCGCGGGAACCTCGAAAGGCTGCTCGCGATGGGAGTGGATGGGGTGGAGGTATGGCACCCGATCCACGATGATCACCGGGCGGCGGATATCGACCGGCTGGCAGAGGAAACGGGTATGCTTCGCACGGGAGGAACGGACTGGCACGGGGAGCCCGCCGGCGAATCGAACCGGGCGCCACTCGGCTCGATCCGAGTGCCGGAACCCTGGCTGGTGGCACTCGATAGGCTGAATCTGGAACGACGAGCAACGGAGGCAGGAGGATGACTGATCTCATCACCGTCGGAGAAGGCGCGCCCGGTATCGAGCTGTCGGCGTCCGACGGCAAGACATACCGGCTGAGCGACCTGCTGACATCGTCCCGCGTCATGCTGGTGTTCTATCCGGGCAACAACACGCCTGGCTGAAACCGCCAACTCTCCGCCGTGCGCGATGAGATCGGCAAGTTCAAGCAAGCGGGTGTACGGCCGTTCGGCGTCAACTTCGCCGACGTCGACGCCCACTATCGCTACCAGACGAAACTCAAGCTCCCGTTTCCACTGCTCAGTGATCCGGAGCGCGAGGCATGCGCGGCCTACGGGGCACTGAAGCAGGACGGAAAGCGCATCCAGCGGTCGGTGGTGCTGATCGAGCGGGACGGGACCGTGGTCTTCGCCGCCCGGGGGGCGCCCGGTGCCGACGAGGTCCTCGCGGCGCTGGACGCCTGACCGACAGCAGGTGGCGGATCACGATCGCGCTGACCGACTGCGGAAGCACCCGACGCGTCGGTACCGGCCGGAGGCGATCGATCGGCTGGCGCACGCGCGGCGCGCGACGGAGCTGTTCAATGCCGGACGCTTCTGGGATGCCCACGAGGAGCTGGAGGTCATCTGGCGGTCGGTGCCGGATGAGAGCGAAGCGCGCGTGTTGCAGGGCCTGATTCAGGCTGCTGCCGCACTGCTCCACCGTGAGCGTGACAACCAGCACGGCGTGCGCGTCGTGGGTGGGGCAGCGCTCGAGAAGCTCGCCGGGGAGCAGCACCCGGCGATCGAGTTCGAAACGGTCGGGTTCCGGACGACGCTCGAGAAAGCGTTCGCTCGCGGAGGCCCACCGCCAACACTCCGATTGAGGACATCGTGACCAAGGCCGACTCACAGCAGGGACTGGAGATGCACGACGTCATCATCGTCGGTGCCGGACCGGCGGGACTATGTGCGTCGATGTATACGGGACGCGGGATGCTTAAGACGCTGGTGATCGAGCGGGGGATGCCGGGAGGCGAGCTGCTGAACACGGATCTGATCGAGGACTACATCGGCTTCGAGAGCGTGAAGGGACCAGAGCTGGCCAGGCTCATGACGGAACACGCCAAGAAGTTTGGCGCCGAGTTTGTCATGGACACGGTGGAGGCGATCGAGCGCCAGCCGGACGGTGACTTCCACGTCACGACACAGCTTGGGAAGACGTACCGCGGCCCGGCGGTCATCCTGACCGCGGGTGGCACGCCGCGAAAGCTTGATGTTCCCGGCGAGCAGGAGTATGCCGGCAGGGGGGTATCCTACTGCGCGGTCTGTGACGGCGCCTTCTTCAAGGGGGAGGTGCTGGCTGTGGTAGGGGGAGGCGATGCCGCTGTCGAGGAGGCGGACTACCTCACCAAGTATGCCGAGAAGGTGTACATCATTCACCGCCGCGATGAGTTGCGGGCATCACCGATCATCCAGAAGCGGGCCTTCAGGAACCCGAAGATCGAGGTCATCTGGAACAGGGTAGTCGAGGAGATCGAGGGTGATGCGCGCGGCGTGAACCAGTTGCTGCTGCGGGACACTGTGACCGCTGAGCGCTCGACCCTCGCTGTCGGCGGTGTCTTCATCTTCATCGGCTTCACCCCCAACTCCGGTCTGGTGAAGGGACACTTCGACCATGACGCAGGGGGCTACATCCACACCGACTCCAACATGATGATGTCGATCCCGGGCCTGTTCGCCGCGGGCGATCTTCGGGTACAGCTGGTGCGACAGATAACGACTGCAGTCGGCGATGCGACGACGGCGGCCATCGCGGTGGAGAGATATCTCGCCGAGCGCCGGGACCGCGAGGGGAGTGGGGAGGAGCGCCAGCACGTTGCCTCGACTTGAGGTCGTGAGCCTCCCCAACGGCGCGTTCCAGGAGAACTGCTTCGTCGTCGCGGACAGGGAGACGGGCGATGCCGCCCTGGTCGATCCGGGTGAAGAGGCCGATAGGTTCCTTCAGACCATTGAGGGTGAAGATCTGACACTGCGGGCAGTCTGGCTCACCCACGCGCACCTCGATCACGTGCTGGGTGTCCGTCGGATCGTCGAGTCCACTGGGGTGCCCGTCTCCCTGCATCCTGACGACCGGCGGTTGTACGATGGCGCCGCAGCGCAGGGTGCCTGGTTCGGGCTGACGGTTGAGCCGCTGCCCCCGCCCGAGCATGAGCTGGCGCACGGCGATCGGGTGAGTATTGGCGGGCTCCAGTTCGAGGTGCGGCACGTTCCGGGGCACAGCCCCGGGAGCGTTGCGTTCGTGGGGCACGGGATCGCGCTGGTCGGCGACGCAATCTTCGCCGGATCAGTCGGCCGAGTCGATCTACCGGGAGGTGACGGCGCGACGCTGCTGCGGAGCATCCGGGAGCAGCTCCTGACGCTCCCCGACGAGACCGTGGTCTATTCGGGCCACGGGCCGGAGACTACGATCGGACGGGAGCGTGCATCGAACCCCTTCCTCACCGGAGCTTTTCCGCTTGACTGAGCGTCTGCCGCGCGCTGCGCGCCTCGGGGGCGGCGATCCCGCCCTGCTTCGCGGGTTTGCGCTGACGGATGTCTCCGAGACACGATGCCTCCGCTGCGGCTTCGAGGTCCAGTGCCGAGCCCGGGGCTGCAGGAATCCGTGCACGAACTGTGGCGTCGTCTACCCTACCGGCGACTGCTCTGATTGATCCGCGAGACTGCGATGTCTGATCCCAGGATACGGCCGCGAAGGCCGTCGGAAGCCGAGGGAGAGGTCCGCTCCATCTTCGATCTGTACTTGCAGGAGCGTGGCAACGTCCCCAACATGTTCCGGACGGTCGCAGTGCGGCCGACGCACCTCCGGACGCTGATCACCCACTTCAGGACGGTGATGAACGAGGGCACTGTGCCGCCGCTGCTGAAAGAGCTCGTGGCCGTGCGCGTGTCCTCCATCAATCGGTGCCGGTACTGACTGGCTTCCCACACCGCCTTGGCAAGGCGGCTGGGTGCGGATGAAGCGTGGCTGGCTGCCGTGCGACATGAATCGCCGGAAGCAGAGGCCGACGTGTCGGCCTCGCTCGACGGACTCAAAGCGTCGTGGCTGAGTGCGATTCGGTATGCGGCGTCCGTCACCGAGAGCGGTCATGCGGTGACGGACGACCTGTACCGTGACCTTGCACGACACTGGGATGAAGGCGAAGTCGTGGAGATCACTCTCGTCGCGGGTCTGTTCGCCTATTTCAATCGCTTCAACGACGCACTGCACGTTGAAGTGACCCGCTGACGCCGCGAATCCCCAGGCGACGGGCGCTCGCACTCTAGGTGGTGCTGCCGGCCCGTCGATACTGCGTCGCCGTTGCTCCGGAGGTACCCAATGAACGTATCGGCAACCTACCTCGCTGACGATCGGGCCGAGCGACCCCCGGGCGAGCTGCGGGTGGAGCGCGACGCGCTGGGCGAGGTCGAGGTCCCCGCGTCGGCGCTGTACGGTGCCCAGACGCAGCGCGCCCGCACGAACTTTCCGGTCTCCGGATTGCGCCCGCTACCCGTCTTCGTCGACGCGATGGTCTGGATCAAGCGGTCGGCGGCCCTCACGCACCGGGAGACGGGTCGGCTCCCATCGGCGTCGGCCGACGCCATCGTGCAGGCCGCGGACGAGATCCTCGGAGGCCGGCACCGCGACCAGTTCGTGGTGGATCCTTACCAGGCAGGCGCGGGCACCAGCCACAACATGAATGTCAACGAGGTGCTGGCGAACCGCGCCAACGAGATCCTGGGTGGCGCGCGCGGGGAGTATCATCCCGTGCATCCGAACGACCACGTCAACATGGCACAGAGCACGAACGACACCATTCCGACGGCGATCCGACTCGGCGCGCTGGCGCTCATGCCCGGTCTGCTGCACGCGGCCGGCCGGCTCGCCCACGCGCTCGCTGCGAAGGGCGAGGAGTTCGACCCCGTGCTGAAGTCCGGGCGGACCCATCTGCAGGACGCCACCCCGGTCCGCCTGGGGCAGGAGTTTGCGGCTTTCGCGGGGACCGTCCGGCGCAACCGGGACCGGATCGAGCAGACCTCCGTCTGGCTGAGGGAGCTGAACATCGGCGGGTCGGCGGTCGGAACCGGGCTGAACGTCGAGCCGGAGTATCCGACCTTGATCGTGGAGCACCTACGGGGCATTTCCGGGCTCGAGCTCGAGGTGGGACGCGACCACCTGCAGCTCATGCAATCGATGGGCGATGTCACCGCCTTCAGCGCCCAGCTTCGTACCTGTGCCGTCGATCTCACGAAGATCGCGAGCGACCTGCGACTGCTCTCCTCCGGTCCTCGCACGGGGATTGCGGAGATCCGGCTGCCGGCGGTTCAGCCGGGTTCGAGCATCATGCCGGGCAAGGTCAACCCAGTCATCGCCGAGATGACCAACATGGTCTGTCTTCAGGTGATCGGAAACGACCATGTGATCGCGAGCGCTGCGGAGGCGGGGCAACTCGAGTTGAACGTCATGATGCCCGTTATCGCCCACAATCTGTTCTTCTCGATCGGGCTTCTGGAGAATGCGATTGGGCTCCTCGCCGATCGGTGCGTTGCCGGGATCGAGGCCGACGAGGAGCGATGTTCGTATTGGCTGGAGCGAAGTCCGGCCATCGTGACGGCCCTGGCACCGAAGATCGGCTATGCCGAGGCCTCTCGGCTGGCCAAGGACGCGCTGGCCACGGGGGCAACGGTTCGGGAGTTGGTGGAGTCCGAGGGTTCCTTGACCCCGACAGAAATTGACGCCATTCTGGATGTGCGAGCCATGACCGAGCCAGGGGTGCCCGGGGCGGGAAGGGGCCGCTGACGTACGCAACAGTCTTGCATTGCAAGCGTCAGCGTCGGATATTTGGGGGCAGAGGGGAGGCAGCCATGCGTGTCACGACGTGGGCCGAGTATGGCTTGATCGTATCACTCCACCTGGCAAGAGAAGGCGGCGATTTGCCGATACCCGCGAGGGATCTGGCGGAGCGCGAGTGCCTTCCTGCCGACTACGTGGAGCAGATTCTGCTGAAGCTCCGAAGGGCGGGGCTCGTGAAGAGCGTGCGAGGCGCCAAGGGCGGCTACTACCTGGCCCGCGATGCCAGCACCATCACCGTCAAGAACGTGATGGAAGCCGCCGAGAGTCGGACCTTCGAAGTGTACTGTGACGCCCATCGTGTGAATCTGACGCGATGCGGGCCCGACGGGGACTGCAGCATCCGTCCCGTCTGGCGGGAGTTGCAGCGGCGGATCGACGACATGCTCTCGAGCGTTACCCTGGCCGATCTTATGGCGGAGGAGTCGGAGGTCCAGAGCCTCGTCGCCTCCTGAGTTCGCGGTTCAGGGCGCGGGAATGCACCGGTCGAGTGTTCGGCTGTCGAGCACGGCGGCGGCATTGTCGCGCTCCGCCATGCCTGGTTGCCGCCCGGCCCCCCGTCCTCGCGAGGCCGGCCCTGCCCGCGACCACGCGCGCAACCACCTTCCATGACGTTTGCTGAGCTCACCCGCGAGGAGTTCCTTCGATACTCACGGCACTTGATCCTGCCGCAGGTGGGGGTCGAGGGGCAGCAGAAACTGAAGGCGTCTCGTGTGCTCGTGGTGGGGATGGGCGGACTCGGCTCTCCGGCGGCGATGTATCTCGCCGCCGCCGGCGTGGGAAAGCTGGGGATCGTCGACCATGACGTCGTGCACGAAGCCAATCTGCAACGCCAAATCCTGCACGGCACGGCCGCCGTCGGAATGTCGAAGCTGCGGTCGGCTGGGGCGCGGCTGCACGACTTGAATCCCCACATCGATATCGCTCCGCACGACGGGCAGCTGACATCGGCAAACGCCCTCGACGTGTTCCGCGGATACGATATCGTGGTGGACGGCAGCGACAATTTCCCGACCCGATACCTCGTCAACGATGCGTGCGTGCTGGTGGGAATCCCGTACGTCTATGGAGCGATCTTCCGCTTCGACGGGCAGGTGTCGGTGTTCGCGGCACCCGAAGGGCCGTGTTACCGCTGCCTGTTCCGGGATCCGCCGCCGCCGGGTGTCGTGCCGTCCTGTGACGAGGCCGGAGTGCTTGGCGTCCTGCCGGGTGTCATCGGAAGCCTGCAGGCACTCGAAGCGATCAAGTGGGTAACGGGTGCCGGCCGCTCGCTGGCCGGTCGGCTCCTGGTGTTCAACGCGCTGACGTCCGAGTTCCGGGAGCTTCAGCTTCGCCGCGACTCAGAGTGCCCGGTCTGCGGCGGAGCACCCACGGTGACCCACTTGATCGACTACGAGGCTTTTTGCGGTGCTACGCCACCGGCAGCTGGCGCCGACATGGAGGTCTCAGTGGAGGAACTGGCGGAGGCCCTGCAATCGGACGCTGCACCGCTCGTGCTCGATGTCCGGGAGCCACTGGAATGGCGGATCTGCCACATCGAACCATCGGTGCTGATGCCACTCGGGACGCTCGAAGGCCGCATCGGTGAGCTCGACCGGGGACGTGACATCGTGACCGTCTGTCACCACGGCATCAGATCGTTGCGCGCGGTCGAAAGGCTGCGCGCGGCCGGGTTGCCGCGAGTGCGGAGTCTTCGGGGCGGGGTCGAGCAGTGGGCGCAGCGGATCGATTCCACGATGCCCCGGTACTGAGACCGGACTGAATCCTGCGCGAACGGCACGGGCCCGGCGGGAATCGCCGGGCCCTTCCTGTGCGGATGCCGAAGGGGGGATTCGAACCCCCACGGGCTTGCGCCCACTGCGCCCTGAACGCAGCGCGTCTACCAGTTCCACCACTTCGGCGCGGAACTTCGGTTGGGGCACGGAATATAGAGGGCGGCGCTAACCGGGGTCAACCGTACTGCTTGACCGGCCGGAAGCGGTTTTCTACATTGGACTTAGCTCGTGTCTCCAACACCTCGTGTGAAGGCCGAATCCGGCAGCGTCGTGGCCCGTAATCGGAGGGCGCGGCACGACTACCACATTCTCGACACGTGGGAAGCGGGGATCGTCCTCACCGGCAGTGAGATCAAGTCGGTGCGGGCAGGGAAGGTCAGCCTGAAGGGCGCGTTCGGCGTGGTGCGAAGGGGTGAGCTGTGGCTCGAGGGCATGAACATCGCCGCGTACGAGTCGGGCGGATACGCCAACCACGACCCGACCCGCTCGCGCAAGCTCCTGGTACACGGTCACGAGCTGAGACGGCTGATCGGCGCAGTGGAGCGCAAGGGGCTCACGTTGGTACCGCTCGACCTCCACCTCCGTGAAGGGTGGGCGAAGGTGACGATCGCGATGGCGCAGGGGAAGAAGCTGCACGACAAGCGCGAGGACCTGAAGCGCCGGGCTGAAGAGCGTGATGCAGCCCGGGCGAGAGGCCGCCGATGAAGCCAGTCGTCGCGATGGCCCTCCTCGCCTCCGCGCTGACGCCGCCTCCGGCGGTCCCGTCAGCGGTGGTGGTAGCGACGTCGCGCGGCGAGGTGTCGGTCCCGGTGCGGGCAGACCTCGGCCATGCGTCACTGTCCCTACCCACCCTCGGCCAGGTTCTGCCGGTGACATCCGAGATCATCGAGAACTGGGCGCTCGTCGCGTTTGCCGGCGAGCCGTTCCGATTCCTGCTGGGGGCCCCGGTCCTGGTGCACCGAGATCGGGTGTACCCGCTGGCGGGCGGAGCGTATGTGGTCGGTGACACGCTCTTTGTCCCTCTGCAGTGGCTCGCCGAGTATGTGCCCCGAGTGTTCAGCGAGGGCTATCGCTACGACACCGGACGCGGCCGGTTCGAGGAAACGCGGGTGGCCGTGGCCGCGGCCGCAGCGCGAACGGCGACCGTCCCAGCCGTCTCCGGGCGGCCCGGATCCGAGGCCGCGCGCGCCAACGGCCTGCGACTCGCACACAAAGTGGTGGTCGATCCGGGGCACGGGGGCACCGACCCCGGCAACCCCGGTCGTTACCTGCCACGCGGGGTGAAGGAGAAGCACGTTACGCTGGCCATCGGGACCAACGTGCGCGAGGAGCTGCGGCAGCGCGGGGTCGAGGCTGTCATGACCCGCACAACCGACACCCTCATCGCACTCCGCGACCGGGCGCCCATGTGTAGCGCCGATTGCGATCTCTTCGTCTCCGTTCACGTGAACAGCCTGCCGCGACGCAGCGGGTACGAGCGCGTGAACGGCTTCGAGACATACTTCCTCGGAGACGCCCTTACGGAGGAGGCGCGTCGGGTGGCGGCAATGGAGGACGAGGCGCTCCGATACGAGACTGGCGGCCCGCGCGGTGGAGACATCGGGTTCATCTTCCGTGACCTGCAGACCAACGAGTTCCTGCGCGAGTCCGCCCTGCTCGCCGACCTGGTCCAGAACAGGGGCTCGAGGGCGCACCCGGGAAGCGATCGGGGGGTGGCGCAGGCGCGATTCACGGTGCTCGCTACAGCGACGCGCCCGGCGGTGCTCGTGGAGACGGGGTTTGCCACGAACAGGGAGGACGGACGATTCCTCGCCTCGGCCGATGGACAGCGCAAGGTTGCCGCCGCGATCGCCGAGGGTGTCGTCGAGTACCTGCGTCGCTACGAGAAGAAGATCCTCGCGAGCCCAGGCCCATGACCATGCGTGCCCGAACCGCTGCGCTCGTTCTCCTCGGCGTCGCGGCGGGGTGTGCCTACTACAATGGATTGTACAACGCAAACCGGCTCGCTGATGATGCCGCGCGCGCCGAGCGGGAGGGGCGCCCGGGCGAAGCCCGATCGCTCTGGGCACAGGCGGCGGTGAAGGCGGAATCGGTGGCGACGCGCTACACTGGAAGCCGCCATCGGGACGACGCACTGCTGCTGTGGGGTAAGGGCCTTGCGCAGGCCGGTGACTGCAGGCGGGCCGTCGCCCCGCTGGCGTTCGCCGTCGACTCGTCACCCGATACACGCCTGCGCCGTGAGGCGCGGCTGCTGCTGGCGGACTGTCGCCTGACGCTGCGTCAACCGGGCCAGGCGATTGCGGCGGTGGAGCCGCTGCTGTCGGGCGCGGACTCCGCGGACGTCTATCCGGCCCTGCGGCTGCGAGGCAGAGCACACCTCGCCGCGGACGATTACGAACGCGCGGTCGATGATCTGCGGCGAGTCCCCATCGAAGTCGGCGGGCTCGACCTGGCCCGCGCATATACCGCCCTCGGAGAGCTCGACGAGGCGCAGCGGGTGCTGGGGCTGGCTGCGGTGGGAGAATACTCCGAGAATGAGTGGACGTCGGTTCTCGCCGAGCTTGGCGAGCGGGGCCCGGACCAGGCAGCCGGGGTCGTGGATAGGCTTGCCGCGCGGGACGATCTGACGGCTGGGCAGCGAGCCCGCCTGTACCTCGCCGACGGAGAGCGTTGGTGGAGGCGAGGGGATCTGGGGCGCTCGCTCGCTCGCTATGAGGGGGTCGACTCGGTCGCGGCGGACTCTACGGAAGGCGCACAAGCCCGGGCGTATCTGGCCGTCGCTGCGGTGCGGTCGCTCGAGGATCTGCAGCAGCTTCCCGACGTCCAGGACCGACTCCGAGCCGCCACCGTCGGTAGTGGCCGTGCGGCGCGGACAGCCCGGCCGGTGCTCCAGGCCGTGGAAACGGCGCGGAAGGTGGTCGAGGACTCCGCTGTTCCGGCACGGGATCTCAAGCTGTTTGTGGTTGGGGAGATGTTCCGCGACTCGCTCGATGCCCCGCGAGCTTCGGTAGAGATCTTCTTGGCGCTGGCGGAGCAGCATCCTGGATCGCAGTTCGCGCCCAAGGCGCTGCTGGCGGCGGCGCTGCTGGATCCGGCGCGCGCCGACTCGATCGGTGGGATGCTCGAGCGACAGTATCCCTACTCCCCCTACACGCTGGCGCTGCGGGGGCAGGCTGCAGCGCAGTTCGCCTTGCTGGAGGACTCCCTTCGAACGCTCCTCGAGGTGGAGCGACAGCGCCTCAGCATTGGCGTGACGCCGGAGGCCGCCGAAGAAGAGCTCCGAAGAGACCGGCGGCAGGAACGGTGAGGTCGACAGCCGCGCCGCAGATCTCGGTCTTCGGAACCACGTTCCAGAATCCGATCCTGCTTGCCGCCGGGACGGCCGGCTTCGGCCGGGAGCTGGCCGGCATCGTCGATCTGGATGCGCTCGGCGGAATAGTGACCAAGGCGGTGAGTCCGCTGCCGCGTGCGGGCAATGCGGCGCCACGGGTCGCGGAGTTCGGTGGAGGCATGCTGAACGCCGTGGGGCTCGCCAATCCCGGCCTCGAGCGGGTTGCCCGGAAGGAGCTACCGTGGCTCGCATCGCATCTCAGGCGCGCGCGAGTCATCGTCAACGTGGTGGGATTCGCGCCAGACGATTATCCCACTGTCGTTCGGCGTCTGACCGAGGCGTCGGTCGTGACGGCGTTCGAGCTGAACGTCTCCTGCCCGAACACCGAGCGGGGAGGGGAGGAGTTCGGTGCCGACCGCCCCGTACTCTGCGATCTGATCCGTCGGTGCCGGGACGCGACCGATCGGCCGCTGATAGTCAAGCTCGCACCCACGCTGTCGGACATCACCGGGGTTGCTGAAGCGGCCGCCGGTGCCGGTGCCGATGGCTTCACACTCGTCAACACGATCCCGGGCACCCTGTTTCGGTGGGCACGGCCCGGAGTAGACCCGCAAACACGCCTGGGCTACGGACGCGGTGGGGTGAGCGGCCCCGCGCTTCTGCCGGTCGGCGTCCTCGCCACGCGGTTGGTCTCGGAGCGGACCGGGCTGCCGGTCATCGGCGTCGGTGGCGTGCGGTGGATGGACGATGTCCGGCAGTATCTGGAAGCGGGGGCCTCCCTCGTGGCCGTGGGCACGGCCGGTCTGGCGGATCCTCGAGTACCCGAGCGGCTCGCGAAAGCCTGGAGGGACAGTGGCTGAGATCATCGTCGCACTGGACGTCCGGTCGGCCGACGAGGCGGAACGGCTGGTCGGCGAGCTGCCGGGTCTGAGTTGGGTGAAGATCGGGCCGATGCTGTACCTACGGGCCGGTGTAGACCTGATCAAGAGATTCAGGGATCGCGGCCTCAGCGTGTTTCTGGATCTCAAGTGGCACGACATCCCGAACTCCGTGGCCGAGGCGGTCCGGGCCGCGGGCGAGCTGGGCGTGGACCTCGCGACGGTGCACGGTCTGGGAGGACCGGAAATGCTGCGCGAGGCCGTGAGGGCAGCCGGGGGACTGCGCTTGGCCGCCGTAACCGTACTGACCTCACATGGGGAGGCGGAGTACTGGGATCTGCTGGGCCGCGGACCGGGTGGGAGTCTGGGCACTGAAGTGGCCCGGCTGGCCCGGATCGCGGCGGAGTCAGGGATTCACGCCGTGGTGGCGTCGCCCCAGGAGGTCGGAGCTGTCCGCGGGGCAATTGGCCCAGATCGCTGGATCGTGACTCCGGGCATCCGACCGGCGGGGGCGGCACTCGATGACCAGCGGCGTGCCGCAGACCCTGCGGCGGCGGTAGCCGCCGGAGCCACGCATCTGGTTATCGGCCGCCCAATCACGCGGTCCGAATATCCCCGACGGGTGTATGAATCCATAGCCGCGGCGGTATCTT
This sequence comes from Gemmatimonadota bacterium, assembly GCA_039584325.1. GTDB lineage: Bacteria > Gemmatimonadota > Gemmatimonadetes > Gemmatimonadales > GWC2-71-9 > JAOTVV01. Next base: position 74,687 of record JBDGYA010000007.1, on the reverse strand, counting down.
GAGCCGCGACAGGGACACGACAGGGAGACCGAAGTGAGATCTCGACTTGCCATGTTCGGGCTGGCGGCGGCGCTGCTCGGCCCGCCGCTCGCGGCCCAGGATGCTTTGGACCTCGCCGTCGAGCGGGCGCGGGCTGCCTGGCTCGGTCACGACGTCGATGCCCTGCTGGAGCATAGTGACACGGTCCGCCTCAACGTGCCGGGCACGGCTAAGTCAGCGTCGATGCGTCCGGGACAGGCGACGGTGCTGCTGGAGAAGTACCTCAAGGCGGCCGAGGAAGTGGAGCTCGACCTGGTCCGGATCCGCCGCCTGGCGGACGACCATGCGTATGCCGAGCTGGCCCGGGCGTACGTGGTGAAGGGGACCGCCGAGGAGCGCAGCGAGCGCATCCTGTTCGGCTTCCGGCAGCTGTCCGGGATCTGGCGGCTGCGGGAGGTTCGCGTCACCCCCTAACTCCAGCTTGCATCGGCATTAAGCCTCCTCTATATTCCAAGGCTCGTTTCCTGGACACTTGCTGGGGGCAGCCTTGAAGGTCCGTTCAAGCGTCAAGCCGATTTGCGAGTATTGCAAGGTGATCCGCCGTCGAGGAGTGACGCGGGTCATCTGCAAGCGCAATCCCAAGCACAAGCAGCGGCAGGGCTGAGTATGGCACGTATCGCTGGTGTGGATCTGCCGCGCGAGAAGCGCGTCGAGATCGCGCTCACCTACATCTACGGAGTCGGTCGCCCGACGGCCCGGCATGTTCTGGACACCACGGCGGTGAGTCCGGATACGCGGGTTCGGGAGCTGACAGACGCGGAAGTGGCGCGGCTCCGTCAGGCGATCGAGCGCGAGGTGAAGGTCGAGGGCGCGCTCCGCACAGAGGTTGCGATGAACATCAAGCGGTTGATGGACATCGGCAGCTACCGCGGTACGCGCCACCGGCGGGGCCTGCCGGTCCGGGGACAACGCACCCACACCAACGCCCGTACCAAGAAGGGGCCCCGGCGTGCCATCGCCGGCAAGAAGAAAGCGATGAAGAAGTAGCGTATGGCTCAGGCGTCCGGTTCCAAGCGTTCCAAGAAGGCCGTCGAGGCGGAGGGCATCGCCCACATCACGGCGACGTTCAACAACACTCTAATCACAATCACCGACATGCAGGGGAACGCCGTCAGTTGGGGTTCGGCAGGCAAGTCGGGGTTCAAGGGATCGAAGAAGTCCACGTCGTTTGCCGCGACCGTCGCTGCCGAGCAGTGCGCGCGCGAGGCCGTGAACCTCGGTGTCCGGAGGGTGCACGTGCGGGTGCAGGGGCCGGGCTCGGGGCGGGAGTCGGCCATTCAGGCGCTCGCCTCGGCGGGGCTCGACGTCAAGTCGATCCGCGACGTGACCCCGATCCCCCACAACGGGTGCCGGCCACCCAAGAAGCGGCGGGTCTGAGTCATGGCACGCTACACCGGTCCCGTATGCAAGCTGTGCCGTCGCGAGGGCACCAAGCTGTTCCTCAAGGGCACGCGCTGTCTGACGGAGAAGTGTGCGATTGAGCGGCGGGCATACGCCCCCGGCCAGCACGGCCAGGCCGCTGGCCGGCGGCGCAAGTCCTCCGAGTATCAGCGGCAGCTCCGAGAAAAACAGAAAGTCAAACGCATCTACGGCCTCTCCGAGGGCCAGTTTCGCCGGACGTTCGACACGGTCCGCGCGCTGCCGGGTGTCACGGGCGCGAACCTGTTGGTTCGGCTCGAGACCAGGCTGGACAACCTCGTGCACCGCATGGGATTCGCCCAGAGCCGTCGGGCTGCGCGCCAGCTCGTGCGCCATCGGCATGTCGAAGTGAATGGGCGGACGGTCGACATTCCGTCGTTCCAGGTTCGTCCGGGCGACGAAGTCCGGGTGGCCCCGTCGAGCCGAGACCTCACCATGGTCCGGGCGTCGCTCGAGGCGCTGTCGCGCGCCGCCCCCGTGTCGTGGATTTCCGTGGATACCGATAAGGCCGTCGGGAAGCTGGTCGAGCTGCCCACGCGCGACCAGATCCCGATCGCCGCGCAGGAACAGATGATTGTGGAGCTCTACTCCAAGTGACGATGAAGATTGATCTCTCCGGTCTGGTGCGTCCCCACGTCGTCGAGATGACGAAGCGGGAAGACATCCCAACTGCCGCCGAATTCCGTTTGCAGCCGCTCGAGCGTGGCTACGGTCACACGCTGGGGAATGCGCTGCGCCGCATGCTCCTCTCCTCACTGCCTGGAACGGCCGTCTGGGCGTTCAGGCTCGAGGGGGTGGTGCACGAGCACCAGACGCTTCCCGCAGTCGCCGAGGACATCCATCAGATCATTCAGCGACTGAAGGGCCTGACCCTGATGCTCCAAGGCGATCACACCGAGGCCGTGCTGCAGCTCAAGGCCAGCAAGGCTGGACCAGTGACGGCCGCGAGCATCCAGCCGCACCCGGCTGTCGAGATCTTGCACCCCGAGCACCTGCTCTTCACGCTGCAGGAGGATCGCGAGGTGACGGGCGAGTTGTACGTGCGGAAGGGCCGTGGGTATGTGGAGGCCGAGCAGCACGAGGTCGACCGATCCCTGCCGATCGATCTGGTCCGGATCGATGCGATCTATAATCCGGTCCGGCGGGCGAACTTCACCGTTCAGGAGACTCGGGTCGGGCAGCGCACCGACTTCGACAGCCTCACGCTTTCGGTCGAGACCAACGGCGCGATCGCACCGGAGGATGCCGTCGCATACGGCGGGGCACTCCTGCTGGAGCATCTGCGGTATTTCATCGAGTTCGGCCAGACACCCGTGGTAACGGTTGGGGGGGACGAGGTCGAGGAGGGCAGTCAGGTCCTGACGCCGCTGCGTGAGCTGCTGGCCAAGCCGATCGACGAGTGCGGTCTGTCGGTGCGGTCCATCAACTCGCTCAAGAACTCGAGCATTTCGACCCTGGGTGACCTCGTGCGGTTTACCGAGGACGACCTCCTCAAGGTGAAGAACGTGGGCGAGAAGGCCCTGGGCGAGATCGCCGACATGCTGCGGCGCGAAGGCCTCAACTTCGGCATGGAGTTCGAGGAGCGGGACGGCGAGCTGGTCGTCGTGAATGAGGGCACCGCGCCGGTGGCGGTGGCGACGTCGGAAGCCATCGACCTTGGTGTCAGCGCCGAGCCGGTGGAGGAATAGGGCGATGCGCCATCGGCACAAGGGGCGCCAACTCGGCCGCACCGTCGCGCACAAGCGGGCGATGCTGCGCAACATGGCGACATCCCTGTTCAAGCACGAACGGGTGGTCACCACGACCACGAAGGCAAAGGAGTTGCGCCCGTTCGCCGAACGGCTGATCACGCTTGCCCGCCGAGGCGACCTGCACGCCCGACGGCAGGTGGAGCGGCATATCCGCGACCGCGACGCGTCGGGCAGGCTGTTTCGTGAGATCGGCCCGCGGTTCGCCGCGCGACCGGGTGGCTACACCCGCATCCTGCGGCTGGGGCACCGGCCCGGCGACGGGGCCGATCTGGCGCGCATCGAGTTGCTTGGAGAGTGACGTCCGGACCGACCGCTGGAAACACGACGGGGACCTCGCGGTCCCCGTTTTTGTATCTTGGTGTCGGTCCGTGCTTAGCTCACAGCGACGGATCCGGGGCGGCGAGGGGCCTTTACGACGCGGTTTGCCCTGATGCACTGGGTACAGACCTTCAACCGCTTGACCTCGCCGTCGACGAGGGCGCGGACCGGCTGCAGGTTGGGATACCAGCGGCGGTTGGACTTGTTGTTCGCGTGGCTCACATTGTGACCGAATGAAGGTCCCTTGCCACAGATATCGCAAACGCGTGCCATGATTGGTTAGATCCGTTGGATTCAAAGAGTCGACCAGTGCCTGCCCTCGGCAAGCGAAGAATGCTAATCATCCCACTCCCTCCGTACAACCCCCGCGGACCGGCTCCAGCCGTGCCCGAGGGGCGATAGGCGAGCCATGCCGACAGCACTCATAACCGGGATCACTGGCCAGGACGGCTCCTATCTCGCCGAGTTCCTGCTCGAGCGCGGTTACGACGTCGTCGGAATCGTGCGGCGCACCTCCCACGACTCGTACGAGCGGATCGGCCATTTGCTGGGCCGAATCCGGATCCAGCCCGCGGATCTGCTCGACCAGCACTCGCTGACCTCGGTCATCCGGGACACGCGACCGGACGAGATCTACAATCTCGCAGCTCAGAGCTTCGTGCCTACCAGCTGGAGTCAGCCTGTGCTCACGGGGGAGTTCACGGCGCTCGGGGTCACCCGCATTCTCGAGGCAGTCCGGCTTGCCCATCCCGAGGCACGGTTCTATCAGGCCAGCTCGTCGGAGATGTTCGGCCAGGTCGAGCAGACGCCCCAGAATGAGCGAACGTCGTTCTATCCGCGCTCGCCGTACGGGGTGGCCAAGGTGTACGGACACTGGATCACGGTGAACTACCGGGAGTCCTATGGGCTATACGCCGTGAGCGGCATCCTGTTCAACCACGAGTCGCCCCGGCGCGGGCTCGAGTTCGTCACCCGCAAGGTGTCCGATGGGGTGGCGCGCATCAAGCTCGGGCTGGCATCGGAGTTGCCACTGGGAAACCTCGAGGCGCATCGCGACTGGGGGTACGCCGGCGACTACGTGGACGCCATGTGGCGCATGCTGCAGCAACCCGAGCCCGACGATTACGTCGTGGGTACTGGGATCGCGCATTCGGTGCGCGACCTGGTTCGGATTGCCTTCACGCACGTCGGGCTGAACTGGGAGGAGTTTGTCAGGGTCGATCCGGCGCTGGCGCGCCCGGCAGAGGTCGAGCACCTCTTGGCCGATCCGGCGAAGGCGCGAGAGAAACTCGGATGGAAGCCGTCGGTGTCGTTCGAGGAAATGATTCGGATGATGGTTGACCACGACCTCGCGAAGCTGGGAGGCGGTCGGTGAGGGTGCTCGTGACGGGCGCCGACGGGTTCGTCGGAATCTGGATGGTGGAGCGGCTGCATCGAGCCGGGCACGAGGTGATCGCCGCCGTGCGGCCTGACCGGCCGCTGTTCTCGGAAGGGATACCGGCGCCGTGGGGTACCGGCGTCAACACGGTGCCGTTCGAGCTGCTGGACGGGCCGTCGGTGCGGGGCATCGTGTCCATTGGGTTCGATGCCGTTATCCACCTGGCCGCCGTGGCCTCGGGCGGCGATGCTCGGCGGGAGCCGTCGCAGGCCTGGGAGATCAACACTGTGGGCACGGCGCGCCTGGCGGAAGAGCTGGCGCGGGAACGGTCAGCGGGGAAGACCGATCCCCTCCTTCTCGTGGCTTCCACCGCCGAGGTCTACGGTGCCGGGGTGGAGCGCCCCAGGCTCGAGACCGATGCCACCGCTCCCTGCTCCCCGTATGCGGCATCCAAGCTGGGGGCGGAGAACGCGGCGTTCGAGGTGCGTCGCCGGATGGGCCTGAGGGTGGTGGTCGCACGTGCGTTCCCCCACACCGGCCGAGGGCAGGACGAACGGTTCGTGGCCCCCGCATTTGCACGCCGCCTTGTTGAGGCGAAACGGTTGGGGAACAGGGAGGTCTCGGTGGGCAATCTCGATCCGGTGCGGGAGTTCCTGCACGTGGCGGACGTTGTCGAGGCTTACCTCCAGCTTGTTCACTTCGGGATCCCGGGCGAGGCGTACAACGTCGCCGGAGGGGAAGTCGTGACGCTCCGGGAGTTGTTCCGGCGACTGGCAGGCATCGCGGGGGTCGACGCCGAGCCCGTAGCCGATCCCGAGTTGGTGCGCCCGGCCGACATTCCACACCTGGTGGGTGATGTGAAGAAGCTCCGGGACCTCACGGGTTGGGAGCCCACGCGATCGCTCAATGAAGCCCTGACTGAGGTCGTGCATGCCCAAGCGGACTGACATCGAGAGCATCCTGCTCATCGGGTCCGGGCCAATCGTGATTGGCCAGGCCGCCGAGTTCGACTACTCCGGTACCCAGGCGGTGAAGGCGCTCAAGGAAGAGGGCTACCGGGTCGTCCTGGTCAATTCGAACCCCGCCACCATCATGACCGATCCGGAGCTGGCGGACCACACCTACATCGAGCCGGTCACACCGGAGTGGGTGGCGCACGTGATCGAGCGTGAGCGGCCCAATGCGCTGCTCCCGACGATGGGCGGCCAGACGGCGCTCAATGTGGCGATGGCCCTCACCAAGGACGGCACGCTGGAACGTTTCGGGGTAGAGCTGATCGGGGCCGACGAGCGGGCCATCCGGATCGCGGAGGACCGCAGAGAGTTCGCGGCCGCGATGGCACGGATCGGTCTGGCGGTGCCGGAGGGCGCAGTGGTCTCCTCGTACGACGAGGCGCTGTCCCTCGTCGAGGAGATCGGCTACCCCGCCATCTGCCGCCCGTCCTTCACGCTCGGCGGGACCGGTGGCGGCGTGGCCTACAACATCGAGGAGTACGAGGAACTGGTGCGACGCGGCCTGTCTCTCTCTCCGGTGGGATCGGCGCTCATCGAGCGTTCCGTGCTCGGGTGGAAGGAGTTCGAGCTGGAGGTCATGCGTGACCGGCGGGACAACGTCGTGATCGTCTGCTCGATCGAGAACATGGACCCGATGGGGGTGCACACTGGCGACTCGATCACGGTGGCGCCGGCGATGACCCTCACCGATCGCGAGTACCAGGTGATGCGCGATGCGGCCATCGCGATCATCCGTGAGGTCGGGGTAGATGCCGGCGGGTGCAATATCCAGTTCGCGCTCCACCCCGACACCGGTGAGATGCTGACGATCGAGATGAACCCGCGGGTCTCGCGGTCGTCCGCGCTCGCGTCCAAGGCCACGGGCTTCCCAATCGCGCGAATCGGGACCAAGCTCGCCGTGGGGTACACGCTCGACGAGCTTCCCAACGACATCACGAAGACCACGCCGGCGTCGTTCGAGCCCGTGCTCGACTACGTGGTTGCCAAGTTTCCACGGTTCGCATTCGAGAAGTTCCCGTCGGCCGATGCCCAGCTCACCACGCAGATGAAGTCTGTCGGGGAGTCGATGGCCATCGGGCGCACGTTTAAGGAGGCGTTCCAGAAGGGACTACGGTCCCTTGAGATTGACCGGCCGGGCTGGACGATCGGCGAGGCACTTGCAGACGACCGGCTCGAATCGGAGTCCCCTGAAGAGCTGCGAGCCGAGCTGCGCCGTCCGACTCCTGAGCGCATCTTCCAAATCAAGCGGGCGCTGCTTGCGGACATCCCCTCCGAGGAGATTGCCCACCTCACCGGCATCGACCGCTGGTTCCTGTCGCAGCTGGAGGACCTGATCGCTGCCGAGCGGGAGTTCGAGGCCGCTACCGAGGTGGACGCCGCGCTGGTGCGTCGAATGAAGCGGCTTGGATTCTCCGACCGTCAGCTCGCCGAGTTGCGCGAGATGCCAGAGACCGCGTTCCGCGAGGCGCGCTGGGCGCTGGGCATTCGTCCGAGCTACAAGGTGGTCGATACCTGCGCCGGTGAGTTCCCGTCGGCGACGCCATACTACTACTCCTCCTACGAGGAGGAAAACGAGTCCGAGCCGACGGGTGAGACGGGAATCGTCATCCTTGGCAGCGGGCCCAACCGGATCGGGCAAGGAGTGGAGTTCGACTACTGCTGCGTTCGCTCCGGCCTGGCGTTCCGGGAGCTGGGCCTCAAGACCATCATGATCAACTCCAACCCCGAGACGGTCTCTACCGACTTCGACATCTCCGACAAACTCTACTTCGAGCCGCTCACGCTCGAGGACGTGCTCGAGATCATCGCGCTGGAGCAACCGCGAGGCGTCGTGGTGCAGCTGGGAGGGCAGACACCGCTCAAGCTGGCCAAGGGCCTGGAGGCGGCGGGAATCCCGATCCTGGGAACGAGCCCCGAGTCGATCGATCTCGCCGAGGACCGCAAGCGGTTCGATAAGCTCACGAGGGAGCTGGGCGTTCCACAGCCACCGAACGGAACGGCGGTCACGATCGAGCAGGCTGTGGCGGTGGCCGGTGAGGTGGGGTACCCGGTGCTCGTCCGTCCCTCATACGTACTGGGTGGGCGCGCGATGGAGATCGTCTACGACGAGCAGGCGTTGCGGAGCTACTTCGAGCGCGCGGCGCGCGTGTCACCGGCTCACCCGGTGCTGATCGACCGGTTTCTCGAGGACGCCTTCGAGGCCGACGTGGATGCCATCGCCGACGGGCGGAGCTGCGTCATCGGCGGGGTCATGCAGCACATCGAGGACGCCGGCGTGCACTCGGGCGACTCGGCGTGCGTCCTTCCGCCGTATCTGCTCACGGAGCAGGCCGTCGACGAGATGCGCCAGCACACGAAGGCCTTCGCGAAGGCACTTGGGGTCGTTGGGGTGCTCAATGTCCAATACGCGGTGAGGGATGGCACGGTGTACGTGCTCGAGGTGAATCCTCGTGCTTCCCGCACGCTGCCGTTTGTGAGCAAGGCGACGGGTGTCCCCCTTGCCAAGCTGGCTTCCGGCGTGATGGTGGGGAAGACGCTCGAGGAACTCGGACTCGTGTCCGAGCCGCCAATGCCGCATGTCGCGGTGAAGGAGGCGGTGTTCCCGTTCTCCAAGTTTCCCAACGTCGACGTCATCTTGGGCCCCGAGATGCGCTCCACCGGCGAAGTGATGGGAATCGCGGACAGCTTCGGGATGGCCTTCGCCAAGGCGCAGGCCGGCGCAGGCGATGAATTGCCGCTCGAGGGGACCATCGTCGTCACGGTCAACGACTATGACAAGCCGACCGTCCTGCCGATCGTGCGCCGGTTCCACGAGATGGGATTCCGGATCATCGCCACCGACGGCACGATGCGGTACCTGCGCCAGCGCGGCGTTCCGGCCGAGCGTGTTTCGAAGGTACACGAGAGCCGACCGAACGTGGTGGACTTGATCGTATCTGGCAGGACACAGCTGCTCATCAACACGCCGCTGGGCAAGCTCACCCAGCGGGACGACTACCTGATGCGGCGATCTGCGATCGCCCACATGGTGCCGTACGTGACTACCATGTCGGCGGCGAGTGCCGCGTGTGACGCCGTGCTGGCGCTGAAGAGTCGGAAGGGCGCGGTCCGGTGCCTGCAGGAGTGGTATGAGGTCGCGCGTACGAGGGTGGAGATGGGGGCGCTGGAGTGAGGTTCTGGGCGGGGTGATCCAGGGGCGAATGGACGATCTGTCCGCACTACTCCAGGGGCAGGTGCTGTTCGACGAGCCCCTCGCCGGCTACACCACCTACAGGATCGGCGGGCCGGCGGCTGCGCTGGTGCATCCAGCATCGGCCGATGATGTGGTCCGGACGTTGCGGTTCGTGGCGGAGCGTGGCCTCGAGTGGATGGCCCTCGGGCTCGGCTCGAACATCCTCGTGAGGGACTCCGGGTTCGACGGCGTCGTCATCCGGCTGGGGAAGGGACTCGACGGTGTCGAGGAAGGTATCGGGGGCGATCGCCATGTCTGGCGGGTGGGTGCCGGCCTGCCGACGCCCATCCTGGCGAGACGCACCGCCCAGGCGGGCCTGGCCGGTGTGCAGCGCCTCGTCGGAGTGCCGGGTACCATCGGGGGTGGTGTCTACATGAACGCTGGTGCACACGGCCAGGACTTCGCGTCTGCAACCCGGTCGGTCGCGGTGATCGATCAGGTGGGGGAGCGGAAACAGGTTAGTGGCCCGGAGATCGAGTGGCGATATCGCTCGAGCGGGCTCCACCGTGTGATTGTGCTGGCGGCGACGATCGGACTCGTTCCCGCAGAGCGTGCCGAGCTCGAAGACGACATTCGCAGCCACCTGGAGTGGCGCAAGGAGGGAACGCCGTTCAACGAGCCGTGCTGTGGGTCGGTGTTTCGCAACCCGCCACCGAAGGCACTTCCGGCCGCTGGCCCACGCACCGCCGGGCAGCTGATCGACGCCGCCGGCCTCAAAAGACTCCGTATCGGCGGCGCCGAGGTGTCGTCCGTGCACGCAAATTACATCGTGAATGTCGGGGGAGCGTCGGCCTCGGATGTGCTGGGAGTCATCGAGACGGTGCGGGAGCGGGTGCTGGCGGAGTCTGGAGTGGAGTTGGAGCTCGAGGTGCAAGTCGTTGGTGAAGAGTGAAGGATAGGTATGCGGTACGCGGTGCGCGGCGCGTAGGCGAGGGGTGCCGGGGCTGGGGTGCATGTGGAAGGCGCAAACTGCAACGTGAAACGTGAACGGCTGAGCGGCGGCGATTGATGAGCACATACTTCGTGCATGAGAGTGCGTTCGTGGACGAGGGTGCGGAGATTGGGGAACGGACCAAGATCTGGCACTTCTGTCACGTGATGCCGGGGGCGGTGATCGGGGATGACTGCAGCCTGGGGCAGAACGTGGTGGTGATGCCCGGCACGTGGATGGGCAACAATGTGAAGATCCAGAACAACGTGTCGATCTATGAGGGGGTCATACTCGAGGATGATGTATTCTGTGGGCCGTCATGCGTCTTCACCAACGTCACCAATCCCCGGTCGCACGTGTCACGAAGGAGCGAATACGTCACGACCCTGGTCAAGCGGGGATCCTCGATCGGCGCCAATGCCACGATTGTCTGCGGCGTAACACTTGGCGAGTTCGCGTTCATCGGAGCGGGCGCGGTGGTGACCTCGGACGTGCCGCCGTATGGACTGATGGTTGGTGTCCCCGCGAGGCGCGTGGGCTGGATGTGCCAGTGCGGGGAGCGGCTGCACCTCGACGATGGTGCAGCGACGTGCGAACAGTGTGGAGCGGCCTACCGTGAGGAATCTGGAGCGCTCGCGCCAATTGCCGAGCGCTGAGCGCGCTTCTACGTTTCGTCCGATCTCGATCCCGGGGGATAGTGTGAAGGTGCCGCTACTGGATCTCGGAGCGCAGCTGGAGACGATCAGGGATGAGGTGGTGCCGGCGCTCATGGCCGTGGTGGAGAGCCAGCGCTTCATCATGGGCGAGGCCGTGCAGCAGCTCGAACAGGCAGTCGCCGGCTACTGCGGGGTCGAGCACGGCATCGCTTGCGCGTCCGGCACGGATGCGCTGCTGTTGTCTCTCAAGACCCTGGATCTCGCGCCGGGAGACGAAGTGATCACGTCGCCGTTCACGTTCTTTGCGACGGCGGGAGCGATCACCAATGCGGGCGGTACGCCCGTCTTCGTGGACATCGATCCGCTAACCTACAACCTGGCTCTCGACGCCGTCGAGGAGGGGATCACACCGCGCACCAGAGCGATCGTGCCGGTGCACCTGTTCGGGCAGATGGTGCCCATGGAGGCCGTGTCCGTGCTGGCAGAGCGTCACGGTCTTGCGGTCGTCGAGGATGCGGCCCAGGCCATCGGTGCGCGCAGGACGATCGGGCGGGAGTGGGTGAAGGCCGGGAAACTTGGGACCACGGGCGCGTTCTCGTTCTTCCCGTCCAAGAACCTGGGCGGTTGGGGTGACGGCGGGATGATCGTGACGAGCGACGAGGCTCGTGCGGAACGGCTGCGGAAGCTGAGGGTGCACGGTGGGGCGAAGCAGTATCACCACGAAGAGGTTGGATTCAACAGCCGCCTCGACACGCTGCAAGCCGCCGTTCTCCTCGCCAAGCTCGCGCATCTTGACGAGTGGAACGCGGCGCGCCGCGCGAATGCGGAGGTGTACAATCGGGCGTTCGCGACCGTGGACGGCATCCAGAGGCCGGTCACGGACCCGGCGAACGAGCACATCTATCACCAGTACACGATCCGTGCGGAGCGGCGCGATGCGCTGGGGACTCATCTGAGCCAGCAGGGGATCGGTTCGGCCGTCTATTACCCGCAGTGTCTCCACCTCCAGCCGTGCTTTGCACCCCTTGGCTACGGCGAGGGTGATCTGCCGGAGGCCGAGCGGGCAAGCCGGGAGGTGCTGTCACTGCCGGTCTACCCGGAGATGACCGACGCGCAGCACGCCCGAGTCGTGGATGTGGTGAAGGAGTTCTTCGGATGAGCCAGCTGAAGGTGGCGGTGTTCGGTGGGGGGAAGTGGGGCCGCAACCATGTCCGAAGCGTTGCCGCACTCGGCGAGGCGCAACTCGCGGCGATCTGCGACGTGGACCCCGAGGTACGGAATGCCATGAGCCGGCAGTATCCCGGTGCCGTCGTAACCGGCGACGCTGCCGTAGCGCTCGACGTGGCCGAAGCCGTCGTTGTTGCGACGCCGGCGGCCAGCCACGCGGGCCTGGCCAGCCGGGCGATCGAGCGTGGGCTGCCGGTGCTTGTGGAGAAGCCGTTTGCCCTGTCCTCGGGCGAGGCACGGGAGGTCGTGGCGCTGGCCGAGGCTCGCGACGTTCCCGTGGTCGTGGGGCACCTCCTGGTATTCCATCCTGCCGTCGAGCGCCTTAAGTCCATGATCGACTCGGAGGACCTCGGAGACGTGTACTATCTGTACAGCCAGCGCGTGAATCTCGGGCAGGTCCGGCCCGACGAGAACGCCCTGTGGAGCTTCGGGCCCCATGACATCTCTGTGGCACTCGAATTGCTCGGGGAAGCGCCCGTGAGGGTGTCCGCCATCGGCAAGAGCTACCTGCAGCCCGGGATAGAGGACGTCGTCTTCATGACCATGGAGTTCGCATCGGGCGTGATGGCCCACGTGCAGATGTCCTGGCTGGATCCCCGCAAGGAGCGGCGGCTCACGGTGGTCGGTTCTCGCAAGATGGTGGTGCTGGACGACATGGAGACCCGTGAGAAACTCCGCGTCTACGACAAGGGGGTGGACCGGCCGCCGGAGTACGGCTCATATGGTGAGAGCCTGGCTGTCCGGGAGGGTGACATCACGATCCCGAAGGTGCCCAACGCGGAGCCGCTGGCTGCCGAGTTGCGGCACTTCATTCGGGTGGCCCGGGGGGATGAGCGGGCGCGCGTCGACGGGCGCAGTGGTCTCCTCGTGGTGCAGATCCTCGAGGCGGCATCCCGCTCACTTGGGGAGGGCGGCGCGGCGATGGCGCTATCGGATCTACGGTCAGAGGTGCGGGCATGAACAGCGAGCAGCAACTGTTGCGGAAGGCGCAGGATCGGTCGGCGCTGTTCGGCGTGGTCGGCCTGGGCTACGTGGGATTGCCGCTGGCGGTGGAGGTAGCGGGGGCCGGGTACCCAGTGTTGGGCTTCGACCTCAAGTCGTCGGTGGTCGAGGGCATCAACGCAGGGCGCTCTCACGTCCAAGACGTGCCTACTGAGCGGCTCCGGCCTCTGGTGGAGTCGGGCAGGATTGCGGCGACGGAAGATATGAATCGCCTAAGCGAGGTGGACGTCATCTGCATCTGCGTGCCGACGCCCCTCTCGAAGACCAAGGATCCCGACGTTTCGTACGTGCTGGCCGCCGGCGAGGCCGTTACGAAGGCGATCCGTGCCGGGCAGGTCATCGTTCTCGAGAGCACGACCTACCCTGGTACCACCCGAGAGCTGCTGCTGCCACGAATAGAGGTGCAGGGGCTCGAGGTCGGCAAGGATGCCTTCCTGGCGTTCAGCCCGGAACGCGTCGATCCGGGCAATCCGACCTGGCAGACTAAGAACACCCCGAAGGTGGTTGGTGGGGTGACGCCGGCCTGTTTGCAGGTCGTGATGGCCCTCTACGAGCCCGTCTTCGATACCCTGGTCCCCGTTTCCTCTCCCGAGGCGGCGGAGCTTGTGAAGCTGCTGGAGAACACGTTCCGCAGCGTCAACATCGGGCTGGTGAACGAAATGGCCATGGTGTGCGACCGGTTGGGCGTCGATGTGTGGGAGGTAATCGATGCCGCCGCCACCAAGCCGTTCGGGTTCATGAAGTTCACGCCCGGCCCCGGACTTGGCGGGCACTGCATTCCGATCGATCCGCACTACCTCGCGTGGAAGATGCGCGCTCTTAACTACAAGACGCGGTTCATCGAGGTTGCGGGGGAGGTCAACTCGGAGATGCCGGCATTCTGGGTCCGCAAAATCGCCGAGGGGTTGAACGAGGATTCGAAGCCGATCCGCGGCTCTGGTGTACTGGTGATCGGCGCCGCGTACAAGAAGGACATCGACGACGTGCGCGAGAGCCCTGCGCTCGACATCATCCGGCTCCTGCTCCAGCAGGGGGCGAGCGTCTCGTACCACGACCCGTTCGTGCCCCAGCTGAATGAGGACGGTATCGACCTCGAGAGCGTAGCACTCGACAGGGACGCGGTTGCCCAAGCCGACTGCGTCGTGATCGCAACCGACCACTCGTCGCTCGACTACGGGCTGGTCGGCAGATCGGCAAGGCGTGTGGTGGATACCAGGAACGCTCTGATGAAGCGAGGTGTGTCGTGAAAGTCGCAGTCGTGGGTACAGGATACGTCGGCTTGGTGGTCGGGGCCTGTCTCGCGGAGACCGGGAATGACGTGATTTGTGCGGATGTGGAGGACGGCAAGATCTCGGCGCTCAAGAAGAATCGAATGCCAATCTTCGAGCCCGGGCTGGAGCCGCTCGTGGTGAGCAATCAGGAGGCGGGTCGCCTCAGCTTCACCACCGATGTTGGCGCAGCCCTCGAGGCCTCGGAGGTGATCTTCATCGCGGTCGGCACGCCGCCCGATGAGGACGGGTCTGCCGACCTGCAACACGTGCTGGATGTCGCGCGAACCATCGGCGACCACATGAATGCTCCGAAGATCGTTGTCACCAAGAGTACGGTGCCCGTCGGTACGGCTCGCAAGGTCCGTCGGGTGATTGCTGAGCGGACGAGCGAAACGTTCCATGTGTCCTCCAATCCGGAATTCCTCAAGGAGGGGGCCGCGGTCGATGACTTCATGAGGCCGAATCGGGTCATCATCGGGACGGATTCGGAGGAGGCAAGGGAGACCCTCGCGGAGCTGTACGCCCCGTTCATACGAACAGGCAATCCGATCGTCTTCATGGACATCGCGTCAGCCGAACTGACTAAGTACGCGGCAAATGCGATGCTGGCGACCCGCATCTCCTTCATGAACCAGATCGCGGCGCTCTGTGAGCGTGTTGGCGCTGACGTGACCCTCGTTCGGCAGGGAATCGGGAGCGACGAGCGAATCGGACCGGCGTTTCTGTTCCCTGGTCCCGGCTACGGTGGGTCCTGCTTCCCGAAGGACGTCAAGGCCATCATTAGGACGGCAAAGGAGCACGATGTGGAGTTCGAGATCCTCCGGGCCGTGGACGCCGTCAACGATCGCCAGAAGAAAGTGCTGGGCCGCAAACTAATCGACTTGTTCGACGGTTCGCTGAGCGGGAGGCGGATTGCCGTCTGGGGTCTCGCGTTCAAGGCTCGCACTGACGACATGCGCGAAAGCGCGGCGATCGATCTCATCGAGATGCTGCTCGATGGCGGTGCCACCGTGAAGGCACACGATCCGGAGGCCCTGGATTCCGCCCGGCACCTCTTCGGTGATCGCATCGAGTACGCAGAGCGGGTATACGACGCGGTCGGCGGTGCCGACGCCCTGGCGATCCTGACCGAGTGGCTCGAGTACCGCAACCCTGACTTCAAGCGCATCCGAAGTCTCATGAAGACCCCGATCGTGGTTGACGGGCGCAATCTGTACGATCCCTCACGGATGGCCTCGCAAGGGTTCACCTATCACTCCATTGGTAGAGGGGCTGTCTAGTGCGCCTTGTGGTGACGGGAGCGGCTGGTTTCCTGGGCTCGCACCTCGCGGAGCGCCTGATTGCCGATGGGCACGAGGTCGTTGCGCTCGATAACCTGATCACGGGTGACCGGGGGAACATCGCCCATCTTGAAGACGATCCGGCTTTCAGCTTCAGGCAGCATGACGTGACCAGGTTCATCGAGGTCGATGGGGAGGTCGATGGAGTCCTCCACTTCGCCTCCCCCGCGAGCCCGATCGATTACCTCGATCTGCCGATCCAGACGTTGAAAGTCGGAGCGCTTGGCACCCACAACTGCCTCGGCCTTGCCAAGGACAAGGGGGCTCGGTTCCTCCTCGCCAGCACCAGCGAGGTGTACGGCGACCCGCAGGTCAATCCGCAAAGCGAAGCGTACTGGGGACATGTGAATCCCATCGGGCCCCGCGGCGTGTACGACGAGGCGAAGCGCTTTGCCGAAGCGATGACGATGGCGTACCACCGCTATCACGGGGTGGACACGCGGATCGTGCGAATCTTCAACACCTACGGCCCCCGCATGCGGCCCCACGATGGGCGCGTCGTGTCGAACTTCATCGTGCAGGCGCTCGAGGGAGAACCGCTCACGATCTACGGGGACGGCTCCCAGACCCGGTCGTTCTGCTACGTGGAAGACGAGATCGACGGGATCGTCCGGCTGTTCGAGCGCGGCGGGCACGATCCGACGAACGTCGGCAATCCCGACGAGTTCACGGTGCGCCAGCTCGCGGACATCGTACTGGAACTCACGGGGAGCGGCTCACTAACGATACGCAAGCACCTCCCGATTGACGATCCCAAGCAGCGGCGGCCCGACATTCGGAAGGCCCGGGCCGAACTAGGCTGGAGCCCCCATGTGGGGTTGCGTGAGGGGCTCTCGAGGACCATCGAATACTTCAGATCGAAGGTCGGTACGTGATGAGAATGCTGGTCACGGGCGCCGCCGGGTTCATCGGGGCTCACTGCTGCTGCCGACTGCTCGACGAGGGCTTCGAGGTCGTTGGGCTCGATAACTTCGACCCCTTCTACGACCGAAGGATCAAGGAAGAGGGCCTCTCAGCTTTGCAGGGCCGGCAGGGCTTCCGATTCGTGGAAGGGGATATCCGGGACGCAACGCTGGTGCGGAAGGAGTTGCGTGGCGTCGACCTGATCGTGCACCTGGCCGCTCGGGCCGGCGTGCGTCCCAGCATCGAGCAGCCGGTGCTCTATTCCTCGATCAACGTCGAAGGCACGGTGCAGCTGCTGGAGGCCTGTCAAACAATGGGAATCGGCCGGTTCGTGTTCGGGTCTTCATCCTCGGTGTACGGCGATACCACGCAGCCGCCGTTCCGCGAGGACGCTCCGGCGGTCGATCCCATATCCCCGTATGCGGCAACGAAGAGGGCCGGAGAGCTGCTGTGCAAGGTGTACCAGCACCTGTACGGCATGCGCATCGCGTCGCTGCGCTTCTTCACCGTGTACGGTCCGAGACAACGACCCGACCTCGCCATCCATCGCTTCACGCGGCTCATGGCGAGCGGTGCGACTATCCAGCAGTTCGGGGACGGCTCCTCCGAACGGGACTACACGCACGTCGACGACATTCTCCAGGGTGTGCTCGGAGCCATTCGCTGGGTGCAGGACGACGAGCCGGCATACGGGGTGTTTAACCTCGGGGGCTCGAACACCGTCACGCTGCACCGCCTGATCGAGCTGATTGCCACGGCGCTCGGGGTCGAACCGCGGGTCGAGCAGATGCCGCACCAGGCCGGGGACGTTCGCCGGACGTATGCGGACATCTCGAAGGCACAGCGGGACCTGGGTTATACTCCGTCCGTGGCCATTGAGGACGGCATTCCCGCGTTCGTCGAGTGGTTCAGGAATTACCATGGAACTCAGTCCGCGACAACAGGTTGAGCTGGCCAAGGAACGGGTCGCCCTGCAGGACTACTATGGGGCCGTCCACCTGCTCGAGGAGCTGATCGAAGACGGACGCTCCTTTGCGGACGCCCATCACCTGCTTGGTCTCGCCTACGAGCTCCTCGGTAAGCCGGAACGTGCCCTCGGCGCGTTCGAGCGCGCGCTCGGACTGAACCCTCGGTATGTGGAGGCGCACGTCCACCGGGGGATCGTGCTCGCGGGGATGGGGCGGGAGCAGGAGGCCAACGAGGCGTTTGCACGGGCCCGCGAGGCCGGCGGTGAGGACCGCGGGGGCATCAGCGTGCACCACGCGGCCGCGCTCGCCAACAAGCACGCTGATCTCGCCGAGGCGTACGCCGAGGCGGGTGCTCTGGGGAGGGCGATCGCCCAGTATCAGACTGCGCTGGAGCTGGCTCCCGCCTTTCACGACCTACGGCTCCGCATGGCCCGGCACATGATCGATGCGGGCCGCACCCTCGAGGCCCGGGACGAGCTGCAGGTGGTCGTAGATGCGCGGCCGGATCTCATCGACGCCCAAGCCACCTTCGGCCTGGCCTGCTATCTCTGCGGAGAACTGGCGACGGCACAGCGGGTGCTGGACCACCTCTGCCGCGAGGCTCCGGAGGACCCCCGCGTGCGGGCCTACCTGAGCCTCCTCGAGCGGGGGACGAGTGCGCCGCGGTAGAGCGCTCACCCTCTGCGCGCTGATATCCGGACTCTCCGCAGGCTGCGTCGGTGCTGCGGCGGATCACGAGGTGTTTGCGGACCAGGCCTACGCCGAGGGGCGCTACGGTGACGCCCTGGTGGAGTACCGGCTTGCCATCGACGGGAACGAGGCGGCTGCGGAGCTGCGACTCAAGGCGGGTGCCGCCGCACTGCGGGCTGGCGATCTGGTGGCTGCCGCGGAGGAGTTCACTGCATCCGGGCTCGCCGCGGATGCTGAGCGGCGCGGTGAGGCGACCGATGGTCTGATCCGGGTGGCCCGGTCCGCCATCGAGCGGCGCGAGCGTCCCGCCCTCGTCGCCGCCTTGGACGGCCTCGACAAGGTTGCCCCGGAGGCGGTGCTGAGCGGCTTCGCTCCCGAAGCGGTGACGACCCTGGGCGAGCTGCCCCAGGGTGCGGAGGGACTCACCGTCCTGCTCCATGCGGCTGCTGAGGCCCCAGACGCCCGGGTGCAGGATTCACTGATGCTGGTCTACGGCAGGATGCTTCAGCGGTCCGGGCGCTGCGCGGATGCTGTGACCGTATTCGAGAGCCTCGTATTCCGGGAGCGGGCGCGCAGTATCGCCGGGACGGCGCGGTCGGGTCTGGTTACCTGCGCGCTCCGGCTCGGTCGGGCGGCACTTGACGCCGGGCGCCCGACAGGCGCGGAGACCTGGTTCGAGATGGCGGCCAGCCGAGCGGGTGACTCGCCCACCGGCCGAGTGGCGTACCTGGGTCTCGGCGATGTCCGGTTCGCGCTCGGGGACGTGCTCGGCGCGATCGAAGCCTACGAGCAGGCCCGGGCCGGCGCACGTCCCGGCGACTCCCTGTACACGATCGTCGCCGACCGCCTCAACCGCATCGCTCGTCCCCCTTCAGAGATCCGCTGAGACCGTGTAGGTTGTGCTGTCGCGCCGGCGCGCCCCGGCTCTCGGCGGAACTCGAGTACTAGAGAGGGTATAACCTCCCCGCAATGCCCCGCGTCACCCCACTGATCCTCGTGCTTCCCCTCCTGGCAGGGTGCAGCAGGACCCTGGATCCCGAGCTGTACCCGACGGCGGAGTCCCTGTACGACGCCTCTGTGGAAGCATACCGCACGGGCGATTGCCGGATGGCGCGACAGGGGTTCCAGCGCCTGGTATTCGAGCTGCCGCCGCAGGATGAGCGCCACGCGAGCGTCCGCTACTACCTGGGTGAGTGCATGATGCAGCAGGCGGAGGAACTCGAAGCAGCCATGCAGTTCCGACGTGTTGCGGACGATTACCCCAGGCACCCGCTGGCGCCGGACGGGCTGCTTCGGGCCGGCGATGCCTATGCGGAGCTGTGGAACGACGCGGAGCTGGACCCAACGTACGGCGAAACCGCGCTTGCCACGTATACCGAGCTGATTGGCCGGTTTCCCACGAGCCCGGCGGCGGAGCGGGCACGTCTCCGCATCGCGGATCTGAACGAAATGTTTGCCGAAAAGGGGTACAAGAACGGCGTCTTCTACTACCGTCTCAAGGCGTTTGACTCCGCGATGATCTACTTCAAAGACGTCGTGCTGAAGTACCCGGCGTCCGATTACGCGGCGCAGTCGGTCGTCAAGCTGATCGAAACGTACGACCGCATCGGCTACGTCGAGGAACGGGACCAGATGTGTCTCTACCTCCGCCAATACTACCCCGGCACCGGAGGGGTCGAGGAGCGGTGCTCGTCGGGCGCCTGACGACACCAGCGTCCGGGGTGTCGGCCGGATCCGGGGGCGTTCCGCCCAGCCAGCGCTCCGGCTGACATGCAGCGCGGCGTGTTTGGCGGATCGTTCGATCCCGTGCACGTTGGCCATCTCACCGTCGCCCGGGCAGCGGCCGCCGATCTCGCGTTGGATCTGGTTCACCTCGTACCGGCATCCGATCAGCCGTTCAAGTCGGGATTCCACGAGGCCACGCCCGAGCAGCGGATGGCCATGCTTCGGCTCGCGGTGATCGGAGACGGGCTCCTCGTCCCCGACGACCGGGAGATCCGGCGCGGAGGTGTGTCGTACACGGTCGATACTCTGCGGGAGCTGAAACGAGAGTACCCGACTGATTCGTTATGTTTATTGGTTGGTGCCGATGCGGCCGCCGACCTTCCGACGTGGTGCGAGGCGGATGCGCTGCGTCGGCTGGCCCGTATCGTGGTGCTGACGCGCCCTGACGTGGCACTGCCCGATCATCGGCCGGTCGATCGGACACTCGTCGTGCCCGCCGTGGACGTGTCGGCGACGGAGATTCGAGAACGAATACGGCGCGGTGACTCCATCGAGGGACTCGTGCCGACTGATGTGGCGGCGTACATCGCGTCGCACGGACTGTATCGCGCAAGAGACTGATGCTGAAGACGCTGGTAACGAAAGTCATTGGAACGCGGTTCGCGCGCGAGCTGAAGCGGATTCAGCCGATCATCGACGCGATCCACGAGCACGAAGAGCGGCTCGCAGCGCTCTCCGACGACGACGTCCGGGGGCAGACTGCCAAGCTCCGCGGTCTGCTGGATGAGCGCTTGGGGACCCTGCGTCGTGCGTTCGAGGAGAAGAAGCAGGCGCGCCACGACTGCGCGGATCCGGACGAGCGGGACGAGCTGAACCGTGAGGCCAGTGAGCTGGAAGAGCGGTTGAAGCAGGAAACGGCCGCAGCACTCGACGACATCCTGCCTGAGGCCTTTGCCACGGTGCGTGAAGCAGCCCGCCGCCTGCAGGGGTCGAAGGTCGTGGTGACGAGCCACGAGCTGGATTGGGACATGGTGCCGTACGACGTGCAACTCATCGGCGGCATCGTGCTGCACCAGGGAAAGATCGCCGAGATGGCAACGGGTGAGGGAAAGACGCTCGTGGCCACGCTGCCGCTCTACCTCAACGCGCTTCCGGGTAACGGCGCGCACCTCATCACGGTCAATAACTACCTGTCGCGCCGCGATTCGCAGTGGATGGGGCACGTGTACCGGTGGCTCGGCCTCACCGTCGGCTGCATCGACGATACCGAGCCGTCGTCACCCGAGCGGCGAGCCGCCTACCAGTGCGACATCACGTACGGCACGAATAACGAGTTCGGGTTTGACTATCTGCGTGACAACATGGTGTTCTCGCTGGACCAGCGCGTGCAGCGCGAACACACGTTCGCCATCGTGGACGAGGTGGACAGTATCCTCGTCGACGAGGCACGCACGCCGCTGATCATTTCCGGCCCGGTGGGAAACGAGAACGATGCCCGCTACGGGGAGTTCAACACGGAGGTAGCGAATCTCGTGCGCCGTCAGACCGCGATCGTGAACGAGATCCTCGCGGGCGTCGACGGCCATGTGAAGGAAAACGGCGACCTGGACTACGACATGGGCGTCAAGCTGTTCCAGGCGCAGCTGGGCATGCCGAAGAACAAGAAACTCATGAAGTACCTGCAGGAGGCGAGCACCAAGCAGCTCCTTCAGCGGGTCGATTTGGACCGGGTCGCGGACCGCAAGCTGCCCGCGAACCAGCGGCGCCTGGCCGACATCGAGGACCAGCTGTTGTTCGTGCTCGACGAGCGAGGGCACTCCGTCCACCTGACGGACAAGGGCGTCGAGCACATGAGCCCCGACGACCCCGACCTGTTCATCATTCCGGATATCTCGGAGGAGTTTGGCCGCCTGGAGCACGACGAGAGCCTGTCGGCCGAGGAGAAGGTCGAGCAGAGACGGCAGCTGGAGTCTGACTACGCGGCGAAGAGCGAGAAGCTACAGATCATCCACAAGCTGCTGCAGGCGTACGCGCTGTACGAGAAGGACGTGGAGTACGTGGTGCAGGATGGCCAGGTGTTCATCGTCGACGAGTTCACCGGCCGTATCCTGCCGGGACGGCGCTGGTCGGACGGGTTACATCAGGCGGTCGAGGCCAAGGAGAAGGTCTCGATCCACGGTGAGACGCAGACGCTCGCCACGATCACTATTCAGAACTACTTCCGGATGTACGATAAGCTGTCCGGGATGACGGGTACGGCGGAGACCGAAGAGACGGAGTTCTACCAGATCTACGGACTGGAGGTCATGGTCATCCCGACCAACCGGCCTGTGCGGCGGGTGGATCGGCACGACCTCATCTACAAGACCCGCCGGGAGAAGTACAACGCCATCATGGACGAGATCGCGCGGCAGAACGAGCGCGGCCTACCGATCCTCGTTGGCACGACGAGCGTCGATGTCTCGGAGACCCTCGCCCGCATGCTCAAGCGGCGGGGACTCAGGCACGAAGTGCTGAATGCCAAGCAGCACCAGCGCGAGGCCGAGATCGTCACCCAGGCGGGCCGGCCGGGGAGCATCACGATCGCGACCAACATGGCCGGCCGCGGTACTGACATCAAGCTGGGTCCCGGCGTGCGCAGGTGCCAGGTATGCGGGATCCGGGCGCGCCTCGCGCCTTTTGGGCAGGTGGTCGAGGAGTCCGACCTGTCCCAGGCAGAGATCAAGGAACTCGACTGCAACGAGGATCCGCCCTGTGGCCTCGTGGTGATCGGGACCGAGCGGCACGAATCGCGGCGGATCGACCGGCAGCTCCGCGGGCGCTCCGGGCGCCAAGGGGACCCCGGTGAGACCGTGTTCTTCCTGTCGCTGGAGGATGACCTGATGCGGCTGTTCGGGTCGGACCGGGTCGCGAAGATCATGGAGAAGTCGGGTGCCGAGGAGGGAGAGGTTCTCACCCATCCGCTGGTGACCCGAGCGATCGGGAGTGCGCAGAAGCGCGTGGAGTACCAGAACTTCCAGGCACGGAAGCGGCTGTTGGACTACGACGACGTCATGAACCAGCAGCGCGAGGTCATCTACTCCCAGCGCCTTTTCGCGCTCGAGGGCGGCGAGGAGCTGAAGGCCGAGGCCGTGCGGATGCTCACCGACGCGCTCGGTCGCTTCGCGCAGGAGCAGGGAGCGGAGCTGCCAGAGCGCTGGGACCGGGACGTCATCTACAACGACCTGCTATTGCGGTATCTCGTCTCCGCACCGGACATTCGCGACGAGGACAAGATACCCGACGTCGAGGCGCTCGAGACGCTGCTCGTGCGGGCCGGGCGTGAGGCCTTTCAGGCCAAGATCGACACGTGGGAGGAGCTGGGACGTCGGCACGGCGCGGAGGACCTTTCTGAACGGCTCCTCTCGCATCTGATGCTGCAGGTGATCGATGAGAAGTGGAAGGACCATCTCTTTGAGCTGGACCATCTGCGTCAGGGCATACAGTACCGCGCCTGGGGACAGAAGGACCCGCTGGTCGAGTACAAGAAGGAAGCGTTCGAGATATTCGTCGACCTCAACACAGACCTGCGGTCGACATTCGCCGAGCGGTTCTTGAAGTTCCAGGTGCAGATCTCCGCGCAGCCGCCGCAGCCCCGCCAGGTCCGGCAGCCCGCGATGCGGGTCGAGAAGCCCGAGGTGTCGACGGCGGCGGAGTCCGACCTCATGGTCGGTGCAGGGGCGAGGGCGCCCTCGCCCCCGCGCGCAATGCAGGCCACCCACGGCGATCCCGGGGATGCCCCGTCCCGTCCCGCGGCGCGTTCTGTCGCCAAGGTGGGGCGGAACGACCCGTGCCCCTGCGGCAGCGGCAAGAAGTACAAGAAGTGCCATGGAGCGGGCGGGTAGGCGGTAGACGGATAGGCGGGGAGGCTGTTGGGTCGGTGAGTCGAGGGACCGGTCACTCGGTTCGCCCGTCCGACCTCCTCCCGCGCAGTTTCGATTACCTCCTGGAACCCGGAATCCCCCACTATGCCAGTAATGGCTCCCCGACGCCTCTCCGAAACCGGTACGCGCGATCGACCTCGCGAGCGCCTGTTAGAGCTCGGGCCAGCCTCGTTGACGCTGGTCGAGCTCCTCGCCATTCTGCTAGGGACGGGGACGTCCCGCTGCGACGTGCTGGATGTCGCGGCGGCGGTGCTCCATCTCGCGGGAGGGTCGCTGCGCGCCCTGGCTCGCCGGCCCATCGGGGAGTTGGTGCGGGTCGCGGGTATGGGTCGGGCGAAGGCAGCACGAGTGGCTGCCGCGCTCGAGCTCGGGCGCCGGCTTGCTGGTGAGGGTGCATCTCCCGGCTTTGAGGTGGGGTCGCCGGCGGACATTCGGCGCTGGTGTGCGCCCACCCTGCGTGATCTGCCCGTGGAGGAGTTTCATCTCCTGACGCTCGACAGCCAGAACCGGATCACGCGGGATCTGTTGATCACCCGGGGCCTCCTGAACAGCTCTCTCGTGCACCCGCGAGAGGTGTTTCGGGCGGCGATCGCCGAGGCCGCGGCCGCTGTGATCGTGGTGCACAATCACCCGTCCGGGAACCCGACGCCGTCACCGGACGACCGGGCTGTCACGCGACAGCTTGTCGAGGCCGGGCGCTTGCTCGACATTCCGGTGTATGATCACGTAGTCGTTGCCGGAGATCGCTACTTCAGCTTCGCGGAGGCTGGACTGCTGTGAGCACCGGGCTGTACGCCGTCGACGCCGAATTCGCTCGCGCCGTCACCGAACGGGGCGATCGTCTCGACGCCGAGATGATCGAGCGGGCATTCCAGCTGAGCTTCTCGGCGCATCGCGGACAGAAGCGGCTATCGGGCGAGGACTTCATTTCGCACTCGATTGAGGTCGCGAAGATCCTCGTCGATCAACAGCTCGACTCCGTCACCGTGGCCGCTGCCCTCCTGCACGACGTTGCGGAAGACTCGGACGTGACACTCTCCGAGATCCGGACGGAGTTCGGTGACGAGGTGGCGGACATCGTGGACGGCCTCACCAAGATCTCCACGCTTACGTTCCGCTCCGCGGAGGAAGAGCAGTCGGAGAACTACCGCAAATTCCTGCTGTCCGTCGCGCGGGACGCGCGGGTCATCATGGTGAAGCTGGCCGATCGCCTCCACAACATGCGCACCCTGGAGCACCTGCCCGAGCCACGGCAGCACACCATCGCGCTGGAGACCAGGGAGATCTACGCGCCGTTGGCCCATCGGTTTGGCATGGCGGGTATCAAGTCGGAGCTAGAGGATCTCGCATTCAAGTTCCTGGAATCCGAGGAATACGAGGCCCTCGCCTCGCAGGTGCAGGCAAAGCGGAACGAGCGGAAGGAGATGATCCAACGGCTCCGCAGGCCGCTGGAAGAGGCGTTGGAGGCTGCCAGTATTAGAGACGTGGACGTGACCGGCCGGCCCAAGCACCTGTGGTCGATCTACAAGAAGATGCGGCTCCGGAATCGTCCGTTCGAAGAGATCTACGACCTGATGGCGATCCGAGTCCTCGTGAGATCAGTGCCGGACTGCTACCACGTGCTGGGTATCATTCACCACCACTGGACACCGCTGCAGGAGCGGATCAAGGACTACATCGCCTCTCCGAAGTCCAATGGCTATCAGTCGCTGCACACGACGGTGTTCGGCCCCAGTGGACAGCTGTACGAGATCCAGATCCGCACTCGTGACATGCACCGCACGGCGGAGTACGGCATCGCGGCGCACTGGGTGTACAAGGAGCATCGCCGGCGCGACGAGCTGGACTCCCGGTTCGAGTGGTTCCGCCAGCTGCTGGAGCTGCAGCAGGATGCAGGTAGTGAGGAGTTCCTCGAGTTCCTGAAGATCGACCTGTATCAGGACGAGATCTTCGTGTTCACACCGCAGGGAGACGTGAAGCGTCTGCCGACCGGCGCCACCCCCATCGACTTTGCCTTCGCAGTGCACACGGAGGTCGGCCTGCGTTGTCAGGGTGCCAAGGTGAACGGGCGGATCGCGCCGCTGCACCGGCCGCTCAGGAACGGAGACACCGTCGAGATCCTAACCGGCCCCTTTGCCCGCCCCAGCAAGGACTGGATGAGCCATGTGCGCACGGCGCGGGCACGGCAGAAGATTCGGCAGTGGGTCAACCGCGAGGAGTCTGAGCGGAGCGCGGCGCTGGGCAAGGAGATCCTCGAGCGCGAGCTACGGCGCCGCAGGCTCGCGATGCCGCACGACGACGTGCTGCAGGCAGCAGCCCAGCGGCTCTCGCTGAGCTCGACGGAGACGATGTACTCGGTGCTCGGGCGCGGCGATACGCCGATCGGCCAGGTCGTGAAGGCCCTCTTCCCGGACCGGGCGACCGCCGAGCTTCAGGCGCCGAAGCCGACGCGCTTCGGACGGGTGATCGACCGTATCCGTCTCGGCCGAGGCGTGAAGGTGCACGGCGTCGACGGGCTCATGGTCCGCTACGCGCAGTGCTGCCAGCCCGTTCCGGGAGATCCAGTGGTCGGCTTCGTCACCAAAGGGCGTGGTATTTCCATCCACCGGTCCGACTGTTCCAACCTGCTCACGGTATCGAGCGATCCGGACCGGCGGGTCGAGATCGACTGGCACGAGGTCGAAGGCGAGGTCTTCGTCGTCAGTCTGGGGGTCGTCGGGGAGGACCGGCGCGGCCTCTATGCCGACCTGATGGAGGCGGTCTCCGATTCCGGCACGAACATCAAGAGCGCGGAGCTGTCGAGCAAGGACGGTGCGATGTTTGGCTCGGTGCTCGTGGAGGTCGAGAATCACTCGCACCTCGCAAAGGTACTGCGGGCGATGCGGCGCGTGCGAGGTGTTCAGGGCGTCGAGCGGCGAGAACCCTCGCGGACGGAGTGAGAGGTTAGCGTGCAGCGTGCAGCGTGCAGAATGCGGATCGAGTACGCGGTGCGTTGGAGTGCCTCTACACGCCGGGCCGCCTTCCAATCTGCAATCGTCAGTTTCCAATCTGCCATCTGCGATCTGCAATCTGTCATCTGCAGTCCCCCGTCCTGGGGTTCGTGACGACATTCGAGCTGCAGATGCCGTTCGCGCTGGCCGGCGACCAGCCGGCGGCGATCGCGGAGTTGGTGTCCGGGCTCGGCCGGGATGATCGCTACCAGACGTTGCTCGGCGTCACAGGCTCCGGAAAGACAGTGACCATGGCCAGCACGATCGCCGCCTACGGGCGCCCGACGCTCGTGCTCTCCCACAACAAGACGCTGGCGGCCCAGCTGTACGGGGAGCTGAAGTCGTTCTTTCCACGGAACGCCGTCGAGTACTTCATCTCCTACTACGACTACTATCAGCCCGAGGCCTACGTCCCGTCCACCGACACGTACATCGAGAAGGACGCCTCTATCAACGAAGACATCGACGCCCTGCGCCTCCGGGCGACCTCGAGCCTAGTGGAGCGGGACGACGTCATCATCGTTGCTACCGTCTCGGCGATATACGGCCTGGGCGACCCGGTCGAGTACCGCGCCCTGATGGTGACGCTTGGGGTCGGCGAAGAACGGCCGCGGGACGAGTTCCTCGAGGGCCTCGTGGACATCCAGTACCGGCGTAACGATGCCGTGCTCGAGCGCGGTACCTTCCGGGTGCGGGGGGACACGGTCGAGGTGCTGCCGGCGTACGAGGAGCAGGCGGTCCGCATCGAGTTCTGGGGCGACGAAGTCGAGCGGATCTCCAAGATCGACCCACTGACCGGCAACGTGATCGCCGAACTCACGCGCTGCGCGATCTACCCGGCCACCCACTTCGTGACGCGCCGCCCGAAGCTGGTGCGCGCGGTGCGGGAGATTCGAGCGGAGATGGGCGAGCGGCTGCGGTCGTTCCGTGAGCAGGGCAAGCTCCTCGAGGCCCAGCGGCTCGAGTCGCGCACCCTGTTCGACATCGACATGCTCCTGGAGGTCGGCACGTGCGCTGGGGTCGAGAACTACAGCAGACACCTCGACGGCCGGCGCGCTGGCGAGCGCCCCGCGTGCCTGCTCGACTACTTCCCCGAGGACTACCTCACGTTCGTCGATGAGTCGCACGTCACGCTGCCACAGGTCGGCGGAATGTACGAGGGCGACCGATCCCGGAAGCTCACCCTCGTGGAGTACGGGTTCCGCCTGCCGTCGGCGCTCGACAACCGGCCGCTCAACTTCACGGAGTTTGTGGACCTCACCCCGCGGATGATCTTCGTGTCGGCGACGCCCGGTCGGCTCGAGGACGAGATGACCGGGGGCGTCGTGGTCGAGCAGATCATTCGTCCCACCGGTCTCGTCGATCCGGCCGTGGAGGTGCGACCGGTCCGAGGCCAGATCGACGATCTGCTGGGTGAGATCCGTGCCGCCGAGGCAGTGCGCGAGCGGGTGCTCGTCACGACGCTCACCAAGCGAATGGCCGAGGACCTCACCGACTATCTGCAGCAGACGGGCGTGCGCGTGCGGTACATGCACTCGGACATCGATGCAATCGAACGCATGGAGATCGTCCGGGGCCTGAGGCTCGGCGAGTTCGACGTGCTCGTGGGGATCAACCTTCTGCGGGAGGGGCTCGACCTGCCGGAGGTAGCGCTGGTCGCGATCCTGGATGCGGATCAGGAGGGGTTCCTGCGCTCCGACCGATCCCTCATCCAGACGGTCGGTCGAGCAGCCCGGAATCTGAGGGGACGGGCGATCCTCTACGCGGATCGGACCACGGGCTCCATGCAGCGCGCGCTCGACGAGATGAGCCGGCGCCGTGAGATCCAGGAGGCGTTCAATCGCGAGCACGGAATCACGCCGGTCTCGATCCGCAAATCGGTGGACCAGGTGCGGCTGGTAACCAGAGTCGCCGATGCGCGAGAGGTCGCCGAGTCGCGGGTGAAGGAGGAAGCAGCCGCACCGCTCGATCGGGAGGCCCTTATCGAGGTGCTCGAGGAGCAGATGCGGGAGGCGGCTGCCGATCTCGATTTCGAGCTGGCCGCGCAGCTGCGCGATCAGGTCTTCGAGCTTCGCTCGGAGAAGGACCCGCAACGCCGGGTGCCGCGTGGTGTCTCGCGGGGAAAGGCACGAGCCCGCAGCCGTGGCTGATCCTCTGTCCCTGACCGGTCTCGAGACGCTGGCCCAGGTCCTGTGGCGCGAGCTGCCCGCCGGGGCCGTCATATGGCTCTCGGGCGATCTCGGGACCGGCAAGACGACGTTCGTTCAGGCGGTCTGCCGGGCGGGAGGGGCGGAGCCGGCGCGGAGCCCCACGTTCGCCTTGGTACACGAGTACGTGAGCGCCGAGGGCCCCGTCATCCACGCGGACTGCTACCGGCTGCGGGAGCCTGGCGAAGCGCTGGATCTCGATTTCCCCGGGCTGCTCCGCGATGCTCGTCTACTCCTGATCGAATGGCCGGAGCGGGCCGGGGAGTTCGCACCGGTACCGGACGCGCATCTGCGCTTCGCTCACGCGCAAGATCCCGACAGGCGCCTGGTGGAGAGAACCGAGTGAGCCCGTTCCTGGCCATCGACACCGCGACCGATCGAGGCAGCGTCGCGATCGGCCAGCCGGGAGATGTGCTGCACGAGATCGCCATCCCGAATCGGATGCACGCGGTGCGCACGATGCCTGCGATGGCCGACTTGCTACAACGTACGGGCATACAGTGGTCGGATCTGTCCGGCCTGCTGGTCGCAGACGGGCCCGGGAGCTTCACGGGCCTCAGGATAGGCCTGGCGACAGCTAAGGGGATTGTGGCCGTACACTCGCACCTGCAGCTGCTTGCCACCCCCTCGCTGCTCGGAACGGCCTGGGCCGCGCGGAAGGCCGGTGGTGGGACCGTGGCGACGCTTTACGATGCACTGCGCGGCGACGTCTTCGTCGCCGTCTATCACTTCGCCCTGCGGGCGGTCGAAGTCGTCATCGAACCTCGGCTGACCTCGGTCAGGGACCTCGGCACGCTGCCGGTGCCCGACGTGGTCGCAGGAGACGGGGTTGCAGCCCATGCAGATGCCGTTTCCGCTTGGATCGGATCGGCGGCAACCGTGCGGTGCGACACGGGTGCCTCGGCCGGAGCGCTCATCGAGCTGCTCGCAGTCCGGGGCGGAGTGCGGACCGTGGAGGACGTGGGCGCGTTCGAGCCGGCATACGGCCGTCGGGCGGCAGCGCAGGATCGCTGGGAAGCGACACATGGACGGCCGTTACCGGATCCGGCCGGCGACTGACCGCGACCTCGCTGAGGTTGTGGCGATCGAGCAGGGTGCGTTCTCGGACCCCTGGTCGGAAGAGAGTTTCCGCAGCCTGCTCACCCACCATGCGTTCGTGGTGGTCGTGAACGACCGGGAGATCGTCGGATATGTCTTTGGCGTTGGCGTAGAGGACGTCGGCGAGATCCTCAACGTGGCCGTTGCGCACGCACACCGTCAGCGCGGGATCGGCAGGGCGCTCGTCGAGCACGCGCGGCACTCGCTGGTGAGGAGCGGTGTCAGGCAGGTGTTTCTCGAGCCGCCGCCCAGGCACTCTACCGGACACTGGCGTTCGAGCTGGTGGGTCGGCGGCGACGGTACTACCAGCAACCGCTGGAGGATGCGTTAGTGTTGAAATGGGTGAAGGGAAGGGGGAAGGGGACGTGAAGCGTGAACCGTGACGTGCGGCGGCGTCGCTTCAGCGACAGTCGGTGCCGAGCCGCGGTTTCAAACGCGGGACCGCGGTGGCGGGTTTCAAACGCGGGACCGCGGTGGCGGCGTGAAACCTAGATCGTTACTGAAGTGTGAACTGTGGCTTTGAGACGGGCGGAGAGCGTGATGCAGAAGATCGTGGAGTGTGTGCCCAACTTTTCCGAGGGTCGCAACCGGGAGACCATCGAGGCGATTGCGGCAGCGATGCGGGAGACGCCGGGCTGTACGCTGCTCGACGTCGACCCCGGAGACTCGACCAACCGGACCGTGTACACCTTCGTCGGGTCTCCCGAGGCAGTGGTCGAGGGAGCGCTGAGCGCGGCGCGCGTTGCGCGTGAGCGCATCGACATGCGCCGGCACCACGGTGCCCATCCGCGTATGGGGACGCTGGACGTGTGTCCCTTCGTGCCCGTGACTGGTGCGACGATGGAGGAGTGCGTCGCGTGTGCCAAGGAGTTCGCGCGACGCGCTGCCGACGAGCTGGGCATTCCCATCTACCTGTACGAGGCCGCCGCCGACCGGGAGTATCGGACGGCGCTCAAGGACATCCGGGCCGGGGAGTACGAAGGCCTGAGAGAGAAGATCGTCAAGCCGGAATGGGAGCCGGATTTCGGCCCCGCCACGTTCGTGCCGGAGTGGGGAGCGACCGCGGCGGGCGCACGGTTCTTCTTGATCGCCTACAACGTCAACGTGCTGGGGACCCAGCAGCAGGCGCACCGGATTGCACTCGACGTGCGCGAGCAGGGACGCGGACCGGATGAACCCGGGATGCTGAGAGCCGTCAAGGGCATCGGCTGGTACGTGGAGGAGTATGGTCTAGCACAGGTCTCCATGAACCTCGACGACTACCGTGTCTTACCGCCGCACGTGGCGTTCGAGGCGTGCGTTGAGCGTGCCAGAGCAATCGACGTCGCCATCGCGGGATCGGAGCTGGTCGGGCTCATTCCGAAGGAGGCGATGCTGCTGGCTGCGGACTACTACATCGAGCGGGAGAACCTCTTCATCCTCGACGAGCGGCAGAAGATCCGCCTCGCCATCGAGCGACTGGGGCTCAACTCCTTGACACGGTTCAATCCCGACAAGCGGATCATCGAGTACATGATCGAGGAAGAGGCCGACACGCCCCTGGCGGACGCGTCGGTGCGGAGCTTCGTCGGGCAGCTCGGCGCACGCACGTCCGCGCCGGGCGGAGGCTCCGCGGCGGCGTTGATGGCGGCGATGGGTGCCGCCCTTGGTGCCATGGTCGGCTGGCTCTCCTATGGCAGACGGAAGTTCGAGGCTGTCGACGGGGTCATGCGTGAGAACATCCCACCGGTCTACGGAGCGATGCAGCGCCTGGTCCCGATGATCGACCGGGACACCCAGGCGTTCAGTGACTACATGGATGCGGTCGCCATGCCGAAGGAGACTGAGGTAGAACGCCGCGCCCGACAGGAGGCCATGCAGCGGGGGCTCAAGAGCGCCATTGAAGTTCCGCTCACGACCATGCGCATCGCGGACGAGTGCTGGGACGCCATGGTATCCCTGGCGGCACACGTCAATATCGCCATGAAGTCAGATCTCGAGGTCGGCGCGCGCGCGCTCGAGACGGGTATCTGGGGTTGCCAGCGCAACGTCGTCATCAACCTGCGGGACATCGAGGACAAGGGATTCACTGACCGGACCAAGGGCGAAGCCGAGCAACTCGCCCGCCGTGCCGGGGAGAAGGCGAAGGAGGTGCTGAAGGTGCTCCAGGGACGGAAGGAGTAACGGCGCGTGGAGCGGGGAACGCGGTTCGCAGTGCGCGGTGCGCGGTGGGTGGCCCGGCGGTGAGCCGGTACCACCTTCCGCGGTCCACCCGTCTGCCCAGTCACCTTTTCCGTTTCCGCTTTCCCCCTTCCCCTCTTCCCCATTCACTCTTTGCATTCCCAATCCGCCGATTCCGGTGACCCCCTTCACAGGGGCCCCGAAAATCTCCCGCAACGAAGGGGTCCAAAGCGCGTATCTTTGGTTGACAAAAGGACTTGCGATCCCTATAGTTTGACCCCGTCCGGGTCCGGAACCCTGTATATTTCTTTCGGAGGTAGGCGTGAGTCGCAGTCTCAACAAAGTGATCCTGATCGGCAATCTTGGAGCCGATCCGGAGGTGCGCTCGACGGCCAACGGGACCCGGGTCGCGACGCTGTCCGTGGCAACCTCTCGGTCGTGGAGCAATCAGTCGGGAGAGAGGCAGGAGAAAACGGAGTGGCACCGCGCGGTCCTGTGGCGCCAGCTGGCGGATATTGCAGAGCGGTACGTCAAGAAGGGCGATAAGGTCTACCTCGAGGGGCGGATCGAGTACCGCACGTGGGAGGATCGCGACGGAAACACCCGGTACACCACGGAAATCAGCGTGCAAAACATGATCATGCTCTCGCCGCGTGGTGGCGCAGGGGATGACGCCGGTCTGAATGCGCCGCAGCGAGCAGCGAAGGCTGCGGCGCCCGACTCGGCTGAGGAGTCCTACAACGACTTCCCGGAGGCCCTCGATGAGGAAGAGGACGATCTTCCGTTCTAGCTGGATCGCCGTACTGGGCGCCGTCGTCTTGGCGGCAGCAGCGCCGGTGCACGCGCAGGAGACCCCGCCGCCAGCGGTACACGTGGTGTCCGAAGGCGAGACGCTATGGGATCTCGCAACGCGGTACTTCGGCGATCCATTCCTCTGGCCGGAGATCTACCGCCTGAATACGGCGGTAGTCGAAGACCCACACTGGATCTTCCCGGGTGAGGAGTTGCGCCTGGGCGGCGTTCCCACTGCGGCCGGGCAGCAAATGGTCGGACCCGAGCCTGTGCCCCAGCCTGGGGTCGAGCCGGCGCCGGAACCGCGGCCGGGGGAGCAGCAGCCCGAACCGGTCGCGCAGCCGGCCATGCCGGCTCCGGCGGCACCACCACCGCCGCCGTCGGCCTCTGGGCCCACGATCTTCTCCCGGGAGGCGCGGGGTGCGATGGGGGTGATAGGCGGGGCAGCCTATGACGAGCGGGCCGCACGCCAGTACGAGTTCTACTCGTCCGGATTCCTCACCGAGCAGCAGCCGCTGCCGTGGGCGTCGGTCGAGGGCGCGATCGACCGGCCGACGCTGGCGCGCGTGCCGGAGAGTTCGTTCGCCGGGATGTTCGAGAACATTCTCATCGTGCCGCCCGCGGGTGCCACGTATCAGGTCGGCGATTCGCTTCTGCTGGCCGGCTTGCTCCGCACGGTGGTCGGTTGGGGTGACATCGTCTACCCGACGGGCATTGCCGAGGTCCAGGACATCGGTCCCACCGGCGTCGTTGCCGAGGTGGTGGCCCAATTCAATCGCATTACCGATGGCCAGGTGGCGCTGCCGCTTGAGGCGTTCCCGGATCCCGGTAACGTCATGCCGGTTCCCGTGGAGAACGGCATGATGGGGTCCATTGTCGAACCGCGCCAGTTGAACCCTGTGCCGAGCATGCAGCAGATCGTCTTCATCGACCTCGGCCGGAATGCCGGCGTGCAGGTGGGTGACGTGTTCGCGATCCTGAAGCCCTCCGAGGAGGAGGGTATGCAGCCCCAGACGATCGGGTACGTGCGGATTGTACACGCGCGCGATCTGTCTGCGACCGGACTCATCATTGCCGTCATGGGCTTGGGTATCGAGGCGGGGTCGACCGTGCAGCTCGTGCAGAAGATGCCTTCGTGACAACAAGCGTCGGCGCGGTCTCTCCGACGACGCAGCACGATGTTCCACCGACAGCGCAACGGCCGCATCCGCGGCCGTTCCGCTGTCTGCCGTTTCGGCCGGCGCCCCGTGCCGCTGTTCCAGGCCGACATCGTGTAGATTACCCGTGCCCGCGACGGTCTGAAGGGGCCGGCGGGCCACGCGGGGAGTGACAAAGACAACTCTCAAGGACGGCACATGGCTGAGCGGGTTCTGGTCACCGGCGGTGCGGGCTTCATCGGCTCGCACGTGGCCGATCACTATCTCCGGGAAGGGTACCGGGTCACGGTACTCGACAACCTCTCCAGTGGGCGAAGGGAGAACGTTCCCACCGGCGCCGACTTCGTCGAGGCGGACGTGCGCTCGAAGGAAGCCCGGCTGCTGCTCGCCGATGGTGGGTTCGCGGTGCTGAACCACCACGCCGCGCAGATGGACGTGCGCGTGTCCGTCGCGGATCCCGTCTTCGATGCCGACACGAACGTCATGGGGCTGCTCAATCTGCTCGAGGGAGCGCGAACTGGCGGCACCGGGCGCGTGGTGTTCGCGTCCTCGGGGGGCGTCGTGTACGGTGAGAGCGACCACCTGCCGCACGGTGAGACCGCGCCGAAGCTTCCCGTGTCCCCTTACGGCGTGAGTAAGCTCAGCTCCGAGTACTACCTGGCCGCGTACGCAAAGCTCCACGGTATGCGGGCGGTGTCGCTGCGGTACGCGAACGTCTACGGCCCGAGGCAGAGCCCACATGGTGAGGCCGGGGTGGTGGCAATCTTCGGCAGCAGGTTGCTCGCGGGAGAGTCGCTCACGGTGTTCGGCGATGGAGCGCAAACCCGCGACTACGTGTTCGTCGGCGACGTCGCCGCGGCGAACGTCGCGGCCACGCGCTGGACCCCTCCGACGGTCGGCTCACTCGACGACCTCGCGTTCAACGTCGGGACGGGGGTGGAGACGTCCGTCAATGATCTTGCGCAGACCATGATCCGTGCGTCGGGGGGGCAGGGCGAAGTCCGTTCCGCGCCTGCGAGGCCGGGCGAGCTGCAGCGCAGTGCTGTGACGTGGGACAAGGCCCACGAGCGTCTGGGTTGGCAACCGGCCGTGACGCTGGCCGACGGCCTCAAGCAGACCTATGACTGGCTGGCCGAGGAGGCGGCATGATGTTTCAGGTGGGAGGCGCGCTGCCGACCAGTGCCTGGGAGCTGGTGACGACATCGAGCCCCACGATCAAGGGCGTGCTCATCGTCCTCTCGGTGTTTTCGCTCGTCAGCTGGTTCATCATCGTACTGAAGCTGGTGCAGTTCCGTCGGCTGCGTCGTCTCGGCGATCGTTTCTTCGACGCGCTGGAGCGCACGAGTCGGCTGGAGGACGCTTATCACGCGGTGATGAAGCTTCCCCCGTCGCCGTACGGCCGACTGTTGCGGGAAGGGGTCAACTTCTTCTCGGAGCTGCGTCCTGGGGCACTCAAACAGGAAAAGGGGGCCGAAGGAGCCGCGCTGAGCCCGACCCAGCTCGAGGTATTGCGCATGGTGCTGGCCAAGGAGGTCGGGGCGGAACGGGACCTCGTATCGCGGTTTATCATGTGGTTGGCGACCATCGGCTCGGTGAGTCCCCTGCTCGGTCTGCTGGGCACGGTGCTCGGAGTGATGGACGCCTTCATTGGGATTGCCGCTGGCGGCTCGGGCAATATTTCAGCGGTGGCACCGGGCGTCGCCGAGGCGCTCGTGACCACGGTCCTCGGACTGGCGGTGGCGATCCCTGCGGTCATTGGCTACAACCTCTTCGTCAGCCGGCTCGGTGTGTTCACAGGAGAGCTGGAGGGCTTCGCGCAGGAGATCGTCGGGACCATGGCGCGTGAGGGGAGGATCTAACGCATGCGTGGGCTCGGGCTGCGCAGCACCGGTGACCTCAGGCCTGCCGCCGACATCAACGTCACGTCTCTGGTAGATGTCGCGTTCGTGCTGCTCATCATCTTCATGATCACCGCCCCCATCATGCAGGGGGGCGTCGACGTGCAGCTCCCCCGCGCCGAAGCGCGGCCGCTGCAGCCGAAGGAAGGCCTGGTCGTGTCGATCGACCGCAACGGCCAGATCTTCGTGGACGAGACCGGGCTCTCGTACGAGGACTTCCGGGCTGCGTTCCCGGCAATGGTAGCCGCGCGGGAACCCTCGGGGGTGTACCTGCGCGCGGATCAGCGCATCAGCTACGGTCTGGTCGTTCGAGTGCTCGCGGCGATGCGCGCGGCGGGTGT
Source organism: Gemmatimonadota bacterium (assembly GCA_039584325.1). Taxonomy (GTDB): domain Bacteria; phylum Gemmatimonadota; class Gemmatimonadetes; order Gemmatimonadales; family GWC2-71-9; genus JAOTVV01. The sequence continues at coordinate 38,258 of JBDGYA010000007.1, read as the reverse complement.
GGGAGACGTGGGCCTGGTTGCCGAAGCGGAGGAGATCGGACGGTGAAGGTCCGCCGGGGGCGCGCGAGGCGGGGTCGAGACCGCGGTTCCGCGAGCCTGGCGGCGGCATCGACGCTCGCCGTGCACGTCTTCGCCGTGGTGCTCCTCTTCTCGGCACCGTCCCTCGTCAACCGCGTCGCTCCTCCGGTGTACTCGGTCGAACTGGTAGCTGCTCCTCGGCCCCAGCCGGACCAGCGGCGGGCACCGGAGACGGTGCAGCGACCCGCGGAGCAGCCGGCGCCGGTCCAGAGCAGGCCGCGGCCTCGGCGCTCTTCGGTGGCGGAGACCCCACCGCCCCCGACGCCCACGGAGGAGCGTGAGCCGGCACCGCGCACCACGCCTCCTGAGGAGCCAGCGCCCGACGTGGAACCATCGACCGGCGCGGATCCGGCGACGGTCAAGACGAGCGGTGTCGAATTCCAGTATCCGGAGTACCTGCGTAATATCGTGGCACAGGTGTACCGGCGGTGGCGACGTCCCTCGGGGCAGGTGTCGCTCAGGGCGGAGGTGCTGTTCGTCGTGCACCGTGACGGGTCGATATCCAACTTTCAGTTCGTCAAGCGCTCCGGCAATTTCGGGTTCGACCTCGAGGCCCAGGGCGCCATCGAAGCCGCCGCCAACGCGTTCGGCCCGCTCCCGGAGGGGTACCCCTCCGACGTGCTGCCCGTGAGCTTCTTCTTCGATCCTTCCAGCGTGAGATGATGCGACGTACCGCACCGACCACTCTGGTATTCCTGCTGCTGCCCATCGTCTCCCTCCTGGCCCAGGATCCGGTGCCGCCGGTGGAACAGGGGGTGCGGATCGGCATCACGTACACTCCCGGTCTGCGGCCGGGCCTCATGGTCCTCGGCGGCCCCCGGGCAGACGTGATGGACTCGATCCGGGCCATCCTGCGGCGCGATCTCGACCACAGCGACCGGTTCGAGATGATCACGCTCCCCACGGGCGACAGTATCGTGCTGGGGATATCCTCGGGCTCGGCCGACGGCGTGATGCGGGCGGACGGCGATCTGTTCGTGAACTATTCCCTGCACGCTGCGCTCGGCGCGGAGTACGCGGTGGCGGTGCTTCCCACGTCCGACCCGCTCGAGACAGTCGTCGCCGTGTACGACGTGCGGGGCGAGACGGAGCGGCGCCGGTTCTCGATCATCGGCACGCAGCCCGGCGACGAGCGACTCCGAATGTCGGTGCACCGGGCCGCGGACGAGATCGTCCGGGTCGTCACGGGTGAGCCCGGCTTCGCGGCGTCGCGAATCCTCTTCATATCGAACGGTCGGCTGTTCCGCGTCGACGCCGACGGCGCCAGGCGCGAGATGGTTTCTGGTCCGGGCATCACGACGTTCTCGCCGGCGTGGGACCCCACGGGGACTACGGCGGTGTACACGGAGCTGTACGACGGCTGGGGCCGGATCGTGGTGCACGACGTCGCGGCGGGCACCAGGCGTGTGGTCCCCGCCACCGAGCAGCTGCTCAACTACACGGCCGCCGTCGCTCCCGATGGGGCGACCGTGGCCTTCTCGCGGAGCAGCGAGGAGGGCACGGACATCTATCGCTATAACCTCGCGCGTGACTGTTGCTTAGAGCGCTTGACGGTGGGGCGCTTTTCCGATAACCTATCACCCACATTCAGTCCCGACGGACGGCAGATTGCGTTCGTGACGACCCGGGTGGGTGGACAGCAGATCTACGTCATGTCGGCGGATGGGACGGGGCAGGAGCTGTTCGCGCCGTTCGACTATGGTGTGACGGGAAACTCCAATGCCCCGGAGTGGTCGCCCGATGGACTGCAGGTGGCGTTCCATCGGGACGTCATGGGGAGTCCGCAGATCTTCCTCATGGACGTGCGTTCGCGGGTGGTACGGCAGCTCACCAGCTACGGACGCAACGAGGATCCGACCTGGGCAGCGGACGCGCGACATCTGGCGTTCATTTCGAGCCGGACGGGGCGGCGACAGGTCTGGATCATCGACGTTGAGAGCGGGCGGGTGCGCCAGCTCACGACGGTTGGCGATGCGAGGCTACCGGCGTGGTCTCCGCGAATACAGGAACCGATGCAACCGTAGATTCCCAAATCCCCTCAGCATGGAGCAACGATGAAACTCAAGTTCTTTCTCATTGGCGGAATGGCCGTGATGATGGTCGCGGCGGCCTGTGGCGGCGGTCAGCCGGAAGAGGTCGCGCCGGCAGTGGATTCTGCGGCCATCCGGGATTCGCTGGCGCGGCTGGAAGCGCAGCGGCGGGCGTACGAGGACAGTGTGCGGCGGGCCCGTGAGGAGGAAGACCGCCTCCGTCGCGAGCGTGAGGAGGCCGAGCGCCGCGCCCTCGCGATGGCCGCAGAGGTGCGCAACATGGTTGCCACTCGCATCCACTTCGACTTTGACAAGTCGGAGATCCGGCCGGGTACCGACACGGACGTCCTGCAGAGCAAACTGGACATCATGCAGGCGAATCCGGCTCTCCGCATCGAGATCGTCGGGCACTGCGACGAGCGTGGCTCGGACGAGTACAACATGGCGCTCGGCATGCGTCGTGCGACCGCCGCGAAGATGTGGCTGGTCGACCGCGGCATTGCCGAGGGCCGGGTCACCGTGCGGTCCATGGGTGAGGAGAGCCCGATCGCGATGGGCTCCAACGAGGAGGCCTGGACCCAGAACAGGCGTGACGAGTTCAATGTCACGGCCGGCGGCGACAGGCTCACCAAGCCCGGCATGTGAGGTCCTTCCCGCTTCTCGCACTGGCGACCGTCACCCTTGGGGGCTGTGCCCTCAAGGGTGACGTGCGCCGTGTGGAGGAGCAGCTCGCCGAGTTCCGAACGGAGACGGCCCGCAGCGATTCGGTGCGGGCCGTCATGCTCGACGAGGTCATCGACCTGCAGCAGCAGCAGCTGGATTCTCTCGCCTATCTGCAGCGTCGTCTGGTAGCCTTTCAGGGTGACGTTCGCACCGATATGACGGAGGTGCAGCGTCAGCTCGTGGCCGTCCAGGAACTGACGGGGCAGAGCCAGCAGCGCCTCACGGAGCTGCGGGCGCGGATGGACGCGCGTGCCGTGGTCGGGTTTGTGGCGGGCGCCGACTCCGCAGCCGCTGGCGATCCCGGAGCGGGCGGTGCGGACATCGGCGCGCAGGAGATGTTCGACGTCTCGCTCGAGCAGCTGCGCCGCGGCAGTCCCGGCACTGCCCGGGCGGGCTTCCGGCAGTTTCTGGAGGACTACCCCCGGCACCCCCTCGCGGGCGACGCGTGGTTCTTCCTGGGAGAGTCGTGGGAGGAGGCAAACCCTGACTCGGCCGCGGTGGCATACGATCAGGTGGTCCAGCGCCACGCCGACTCCCGTCGGGCGCCGACCGCGCTCTACCGGCTCGGCCTGCTCGCGGAGCGGGCCGGGGACCGTCGTGCCGCCGAGGTGTACTACAGTCGGGTCATCGCGGGTTACCCTCGGTCGGAGGAAGCGCAACTCGCGCGATCCAAGCTCGAGAACCCCGAGGGGTGAGGTCCGGCGGTCCTCGCCGGATTCCGCATGAGGAAGAAGCGCTACGCCGGGGGCGAAATGCCCTTTCTCGACCACCTCGAAGAGCTGAGGTGGCGCATCATCTGGAGCCTCGTTGCGCTCGTCGTCGGGGCGGTGATTGGCTTCTACCTCCTGCAGCGGTTCGACGTCTTCACACTGCTCAAGCAGCCGATCTCGCCGTACCTGCCCGAGGGTAAGCTGTTCATCACGCGTCCAACCGACGCGTTCCTCATCACCCTGAAGCTCGCCGTCGTGCTGGGGGCCGTCTTTGCGTCCCCCGTGATCTTCGCCCAGCTGTGGCGGTTTCTGTCACCCGCGCTCTACGAGCACGAGCGGCGCTACATCGTTCCGGCCTTGATCGCCGGGTTGGGGCTGTTCCTGGCGGGCGGCCTGATGGCCTACCTGTGGGTGCTTCCCGCCGTGTTCCGGATCCTATACGGGTTCCGCATCGGCGATATCGAGTGGATCATCACGGCGGACGCGTATTTCGGGTTCGCGACCCAGCTCATTCTCGCGTTCGGAATCATGTTCCAGCTCCCAATCGTGATGGTGCTGCTCACGACCCTGGGGCTGATCCATCCGCGGACGTTCCGGAAACAGCGGCCCATCGCGGTGGTCCTGGCCGCGATCGCGGCGGCGATGCTGACCCCGCCCGACGTCTTCTCGATGACGATGATGATGGCACCCCTCCTCGTGCTCTACGAGATCGGGATCATCGTCTCGACCATCCTCCTGCGGCGGGGAGCGACTCGCAGCATCGGGACGTGACGATGAAACGCGCCCCGCGGCCCCTCGGGATTTCCGCCCTCGTGGCGCTCCTGATCCTGGGTGCGGTCCCGGGCGTCGCCGCCCAGGAGCGACCCGTGCGGCCACCCCGCCGCGACTCGCTCGGGCTGCGCGACTCCGTGCGGCTCCAGGGTGACTCGCTGCTGCAGCCCCTCGACACCGCGGCGGCCAGGAAGCTCGGACTGCCCACCAAGCCGTCCCGGGCATTCCCCTCGCCGGATACCCTCCTGAGCGCGCTACTCCGGCTCGACGGGTACTCGGCCACGCGGTACGCCGGCGACAGTATCACCCTGTTTGGGCAGACGAAGGAGATCGTGCTCGTGGGCTCCGCGATCGTGGAGCGGGACGGCAGTACGCTCGAGGCCGGCACGGTGAGTTTCCAGGAGTCCGACTGTCGGCTCGTTGCCGGAGGCACCCCGACGCCGACGCTGTTCGATGCCGGCACAGTCCTCGTCGGGGAGAACATGCGATACAACACCTGCCTCCACCGTGGGACCGTGCCCACCGCCCTCACGAGCTTCGACCAGTCGGGCGTCACCTGGTACCTGCGGGGTGGCCTCGAGGCCGACTCTGCGTCGACCAGGATCTACGGAGCATCCAACGAGATCACCTCGTGCGAGGAACCGACGCCGCACTACCATATCAGCGCCAGCACCGTCAAGTGGGTCAGTAACAACGTCATCGTGGCGCGCCCCGCGGTTCTCTACGTGCGCGACGTCCCCGTGCTGTGGCTGCCGTTCATCTTCCAGGACGTGCGGCCAGGTCGCCGCAGCGGTATGCTGGTGCCGCGGTTCGGCTTCAACGACCTCGTCCGCCCCAACGAGGGGTACCGGCGGCACGTCTCGAACATCGGATACTACTTCGCGATCAACGACTACTTCGACTTCCAGGCGTCCATCGACTGGTTTGCGGGCAACTACATCGGATTCAACGGGGCGTCGCGATATCGGTGGTTGAATCGATTCCTGTCGGGGCAGGTGTCGGCGTCGTGGATCTTCGAGGAGGGAATCGAGGGCGGACCCGGCGGACGCTCGTTGCGTCTGCAGTGGAATCACTTGCAGAGCTTCGATTCGAGGACGCGGCTGACGGCAAACGTGGACTACGCCACCAGCGCCAGAGTGGTCGAGCGCAACTCGGTGGATCCGTTTCTGCAGACCTCCACGCTCACGAGTCGCCTGAACTTCAGCAAGCAGTTCAGCTGGGCAACGCTCTCACTCGGCGGCAACTACACGCAGGACCTGAGCAGCGGGACCGTGACCCAGGCGCTGCCGAGCATCAGCCTCACCCCCTCGCCGATCCAACTGTGGAGCAGCGCGACCTGGTCGCCATCGTTCACGTTCAACAACTCGCGGGTACTCAACCAGGCACCCGGCGCCGTGATCCCGCTGCCACCCGTGAACGGCGAGCCACGCGCGGACACGATTCTGATCGATGCGCGCACCACGCAGTTCAGCATGCGCACGCCATTCCGGATTGGGCGGTGGAACTGGAGCAACGACGTGTCGGTTTCCGACTTCTGGACGTCCCGGACGTCCGGCCCGATCGTCCTGCCGGATCCCGAAAACCCGGACGACTCAGTCACGCGCTTCTATAGCGAGGACTTCCGGACGGAGATCGACTGGAACACCGGGATCAATCTCCCAGCCCTGTTCCCGTCGTCCTGGAAGCTCCAGCCGAGCATCGGAATCCGGAACACCACCGGTGGACCGTTCCTGCTCCGCAACCGCTACACCGGAGGCCAGTTCGTCTCGCAGGGGAAACGCCTGTCGCTGTCCGCGAGCCTCACGCCCACATTCTTCGGGTTCTTCCCGGGGATCGGACCGCTGTCCCGCATCCGGCACGCCTTCTCGCCGCTCGTGAGCTGGAACTACGCGCCCAGCGCCACCGTGCCCGAAGAGTATGCACGGGCGCTCGACCCGACGGGCACGGCGGACATCCGCCAGAGTCCACCAGTGATGCAGCTGAGCTTCGCGATGTCGAACTCGTTCGAGGGCAAGCTCAGAGAGGAGGAATCCGAGGACACCACGACGGCGGCAGCGGAGCGTCCGGCGCGGAAGGTGAAGCTCCTGTCCATCCAGACATCACCGATCGTGTACGACTTCGAGCAGGCGAAGCAGCCGGGAAGGAACGGATGGGCTACGCAGCGTCTCAACAATAGCTTCACCAGCGATCTGTTGCCGGGGTTCTCACTCTCGATGTCGCACGACCTCTGGGATGGACCGGTCGGGTATAGCCAAGCGGGCTGCCCGGAGGCCGGGAGGACCTGCCGATTCGATCCGTTCATGACGTCCATTTCCGCGCGGTTTACGCTATCATCCCGGACCTTCGCGAGCATCCTGGGGCTCGTGACCGGTGGGCCGCAGCCGGAAGCGGAGCCCGAAGATCCTGAGGCCGACCTGTACGACGACCCGATCATGCCGCGGGGCTCCGCGATGGGGCCGTCCACTCGGCTCGACCGGAGCTTCGGCGACGACTACGGTGGCCGACGGGGCCGCGGGTTCCAGGCGTCGGTCACGTACGACGATCAGCGCACGCGGCCGCGTGAGGATGCCCTTGGGCAGGTGCTCGAACAGGCCGCCAACCGCACCGTGGGGTGGTCGCTCTCGTTCTCGCCGAGCGAGATGTGGTCTGTGTCGTGGAACTCCCAGTACAACCTCACGCTCAACGAGTTCGGCCAACATGTCGTGCGGCTCGAGCGGACGCTGCACCGGTGGCGGGCGACGTTTGCCTTTCTCAAGGCCCCGAACGGCAACTTCGCGTTCAACTTCTTCATTTCCCTGCGCGATCAGCCGGAGATGAAGTTTCAGTGGGATCAACGGACGGTACGGCAATAGGCGGATCGGTGGATCGAGGAATCGGTGGATCGACGATCGAAGGGTCAACGGATCGATGGGGACGTCGCGCCAGTGACAGGCGGCCGAGCCGCCGGTTCAATCGCGGATCGATCAATGAGTGGGCGGGGGCGTGTCCCCATTCGGAGACAATCACAGCGGAGGTCGGTCCCCGTAAACTATTGACATAAAACACCTTAACTCTGTCGCTGCGTGGGCACGGTCCGTGCACCTCATGCGTTCAGAAACGTGCCGAGGATGATCTGATGCGAAGAGCTACAGTCGGAATCACGCTGGCGTTGGCGTTCGCGGCCTGCAGCAGCGACCCCGTTGCCGTGCCGCTCCTCCCGGCGCCGCAGAATCTGTTCTACGAGCTGGAGGCTAGCGGTGACCCGGACGCACCGCTCGGCATCCTCCTCTTCTGGGACCACATCACCGACCCGAATCTGTTCGTGTACCGCGTGTATTCGCGCGCGGCGTCGAATGAGTCCTTTGGGCTCCGCGGCGAAACCACGTCGCCGACGTTCCACGACGGCGGGGATCCGGATCTCGAGTATTTCGTGGTGGCTGTCGACATCAATGGCCTCGAGAGCGAGGGCAGCAACTCGATCGTCGTCGACGAGCGTCTGCGGCTCGAAGCGCCGAACTCGCTGTTCAGCACGAGCCTGAACGCGGCCATCCACCTCGCGTGGTCGGACAATCCCTACGCGTCGGAGCCGGATGCCTTCAAGCAGTATCGGGTGTACAGTGCGACCTACTCTCTCGACGACAACCTGTGCGGCGAGTTCTGGAGCCTCGAGGGCACCACCGTGGCGCCGGAATTCGTGTCGGGAGCGCTCGAGAACGGCGGGCCGCGCTGCTTCGCGGTTTCGGCCGAGAGCATTGAGGGATACGAGAGCCTCTGGTCGCCGATTCGCGCCGATACGCCGCGCCCCGATGCACGTAACGTCGTGATGGCTGCTCTGTCCGTGGACGCCACGATAGCCGGATTCCGGTTCTGGCAGGACACCAACGGTGACGGCCTGGCCGACCCACTCGAGCTCGGCCTGATCGGCAACGGGAACCGGACCGACATCGATTTCCGCGTCACCCGGGACGGGACCGGGGCCTTCTTCCTGGAGCCCGTGCGTGCCGGCACGTCGATCGCGCTGTACAGCGACCAGCCGATCGCCGATCTCACCTCGATCGACATCGCACCGATCAACGGCTACTCGACTGCGCCGCGGCCGGCACTGCCGCGCTTGGGGTACGTGTTCGAGATGGACGGCGGCGACGGCTTTGCCCGGTTCGGTGCGATCCGCGTGACCCATGTCGGCCGCGACTTCATCATCTTCGACTGGAGCTACCAGACCGATCCGGGCAACCCGGAGCTGGCGGTCGGGGGTGGGGTGTACAATGCGATACCCGAGGGAGTGGTGGTGAAGCGGCGGTAGGTCTGCGGAAAGGTGAAGGGGGAAAGGGAAGGGTGAAGGGAGCCGGCGAGTTTGGCGCCGTCGAGCGAGGGATTGGCTGGAATCCCCGACCTCGGCGGCGCTTCGCTTGACATGCACCAGCTCCAATCGCTCGAGGCGTGGAATACGGCCAGGGAGGTGTCCCGGTGCACCTACCGGCTGACCCTGGCACCCCAGATGCGACGACACTACGGGCTCACCGATCAGATACGGCGGGCGGCCGTTTCCATCCCGGCGAACATCGCCGAGGGCTATGCCTTGGGAACGACACCCCAGCTGATACGTACCCTCCGGATTTCGCTCGGCTCGGCGGCCGAGCTACACACGCACCTGGAGCTGCTGAGCTCCATCGCGCTGGTGGAGGGTGCGGAAGTCGAGCGTCTCATGCGTGACACCAGCAGACTGATCGGACTGCTCGTGGGCCTGCTGAAGAAGCTCGGCGCGAAGACCCCGGGAGCCTGACCTTCTTCCCTTTCCCCTTTCCCCGTCCCGTATCCACTTTTCCCTTTCCCCTTTCCCTCTTCCCCTTTCCCTACTTCCCCCGCTCCCTCCCTCTATATTTCCAAGAATGCCTCCTGAAATCGTCATCGACGGCGCCTCCCTATCGTTGCAGGATCTAGTCTCCGTCGCACGCGACGGCGCCTCCGTCCGCATCGACGAGTCGGCTGCTGCGAACGCCGACGTATCCCGCGCCGCCGTCGAGCGGATCCTGGCATCCGGGGAACCGCTCTACGGGGTGAACACGGGATTCGGCAAGCTCGCGTCTGTCCGAATTGCGCCGGAGGATATCGAGCAGCTGCAGCGCAACCTGATCCTGAGTCACGTTGCCGGTGTGGGCGACCCGCTCCCCGCGGAGGTCGTTCGCGCGGTGATGCTGCTCAGGGCCAACGTACTCCTGCGCGAGACGTCGGGTGTGCGCTCGCTTGTGGTCCGTCACATCGTCGAGATGCTGAATGCCGGCATCCACCCCGTGGTACCGGAGCAGGGCAGCGTCGGTGCGAGCGGCGATCTCGCGCCACTGGCCCACGTCGCGTGGGCGATGATGGGGGGCGGTGCCGTGTTGGCGGGCGACGGCACGAGGCGACCGGCGTCCGATGTGCTGCGGGCGGCCGGTATGGAGCCGATCGTGTTTCAAGCGAAGGAGGGGCTGTCCTTCATCAACGGTACTCAGGTGCAGACGGCCGTGCTCGGTCTGGCCGTCAACGATGCGCGGAATCTGTGGCGCACGGCGGTGGGAGCGGCCGCGATGTCGCTCGAGGCGCTGCTCGGAACGCCCGTCCCCTTTGACGCGCGCATCCACGATGCCCGGCCGCACCACGGTCAGCAGTCGGCGGCGGCCCTACTGCGCGAGCTGCTCGAGGGAAGTGAGATCCGCGAGTCGCACCGCACAGACGATCCGCGGGTGCAGGACGCGTACAGCCTGCGGTGCACGCCGCAGGTGCTCGGGAGCGTCGCCGATGCGATCGAGTTTGCGGCCCGTACCGTCGAGATCGAGCTGAACGCGTCTACCGACAATCCGTTGGTGATCGGCGACGACCTCCTCTCCGGAGGAAATTTCCACGGCCAGCCGGTCGCGCTCGCCCTCGACGTGTTGGCGATTGCCCTCACCACGCTAGCGGGCATCTCCGAACGGCGCCTGGACCGGCTGATGAACCCCGAGCTGTCCCAGGGGCTCCCGCCGTTCCTGACAGCCAACGCCGGGCTGCACTCGGGGCTGATGATGGTGCAGATCACGGCCGCTGCGCTCGTGGCCGAGAGCCGCACCCTGTGCATGCCGGCCAGCGTCCAGTCGATACCCACCGACGCACAGCAGGAGGACATCGTGCCGATGGGCATGGCGGCGGCCTGGAAGGCACGCCGCGTGCTGGCCAATGCCCAGCGGGTAGTGGCCGGGGAGTTGCTGTCCGCTGCGCAGGGATTGGAGTTTCGCACACCGCTGCACCCCGGGGCCGGTGTGGCACGCCTGCACGCCCGGATCCGCGATCTCGTTCCGGCGCTGGATGGTGACCGCCCCGTCGCGCCGGACATCGAGCGAGTGGCCCGAGCGGCTGCCCAGGAGGCGCTGGTATGACGACCGCAACCGAGTCGAGAACCGTACGCGCGCCGCGCGGAACGACGATTTCCTGCCGCGGCTGGATCCAGGAGGCCGCGATGCGCATGCTGATGAACAACCTGGATCCCGATGTGGCGGAGCGGCCGCAGGAGCTGATCATCTACGGAGGCACGGGCAAGGCGGCGCGCAACTGGGAGGCCTTCGATGCGATCGTGCGCACGCTCAAGCGGCTGGCAAACGACGAGACCCTCCTCGTGCAGTCGGGCAAGCCTGTCGGCGTCTTCAAGACCCACCAGGATGCGCCGCGGGTCCTGATCGCCAACGCGAACCTCGTCGGCCGGTGGGCCACGTGGGAGCATTTCCGCGAGCTTGAGCGCGCCGGACTCATCATGTTCGGGCAGATGACGGCCGGCAGCTGGATCTACATCGGCACGCAGGGCATCCTCCAGGGCACCTACGAGACCTTCGGATCGGTCGCGAGCCGGAACTTCGGTGGATCGCTGAAGGGACGCATCGCGGTGACGGGCGGTCTCGGTGGCATGGGCGGCGCCCAACCCCTCGCAGCGACGATGAACGAAGGGTCGATCCTCGCAGTCGAGGTGGATCCCCATCGCATCCAGCGGCGACTCGACACGAGATACCTCGATGTGATGACCGATTCCCTCGATGAAGCGTGGGCTACGCTCACGGCGGCGCGCGATCGGGGTGAGGCCGTGTCAGTGGGTCTGCTGGGCAACTGCGCCGACGTCCTGCCCGAGATGGCGCGGCGCGGCTGGGTGCCGGACCTCCTGACCGACCAGACGTCGGCCCACGATCCACTCAACGGATACGTGCCGGCCGGGCTCTCTGTCGCCGCCGCCGCAGAGCTCCGAGCATCCGACCCCGACGAGTACCTACGGCGCTCCAGAGACTCCATCGCCCGGCATGTGCGGGCGATGCTGGCCCTGCAGGGCAAGGGAGCCGTCACCTTCGACTACGGCAACAACATCCGGACAGAAGCTAGGGACAACGGCGTGGAGAACGCGTTCGACATCCCCGGGTTCGTACCCGAGTACATCCGCCCGCTGTTCTGCGAAGGAAAGGGGCCGTTCCGGTGGTTGGCGCTCTCGGGTGATCCGAAGGATCTCCACCGCACCGACGAGCTGGTGCTGGAGCTGTTCCCCCACGACGAGCACCTAGTGCGCTGGATCCGGATGGCGCGCGAGCGCGTGGCCTTTCAGGGACTGCCGGCGCGGATCTGCTGGCTCGGCATGGGCGAGCGAGCCAGGTTCGGCCTGGCACTCAACGAGCTGGTGCGCTCCGGCGAGATCTCCGCACCCATCGTGATTGGGCGGGATCACCTCGACACGGGATCCGTTGCCTCGCCGTTCCGGGAAACGGAGGGGATGAAGGACGGTACCGACGCCGTCGCCGACTGGCCGATCTTGAACGCGCTGCTCAACACCGCGTCGGGTGCGTCGTGGGTGTCGTTCCACCACGGCGGCGGCGTCGGCATCGGCAACAGCCTGCACGCTGGCCAGGTGACCGTCGCCGACGGAACCGAAGGCGCGGCGCGGCGGCTGGAGCGCGTGCTCACCAACGATCCCGGCATCGGCATCGTGCGCCACGCCGATGCGGGGTACGCGGACGCGATCGACGCGGCAGAGCGGCACGGGCTCACGCTGCCGATGCGGGAGCGGGACTCCTGAGCACGCTGATCGTCGGTGCGCGACAGGTCGTGACCTGCCGCGGGCCTCTGCGCGCGCGGCGAGGCCGCGAGATGGAGGCGCTCGAAGTCCTCGATGAGGGTGTCGTACTGATCGACGACGACGGTACCATCGCGGCGGTAGGCCGGTACCGGGATGTCGTGCCGCAGGCCGATGGCGCCGACGAGATCGAGGTCGATGGTGTGCTGTTTCCCGGCTTCGTCGACTGCCACACGCATGCGGTCTTCGGGGATGCCAGGCTCGCGGATCACGAGCGCCGCGCCCGAGGAACCTCGTACAAGGAGATCGCCGCAGCGGGGGGTGGTATCCTCTCGTCGGTGCGCGACGTACGGGCGCGCTCGAAGGCTGAGTTGATCGATCTCACCCGCCGGCGTCTACAGTACCTGCTGGCCAACGGCACCACCACCGTCGAGGTGAAGTCAGGGTACGGACTGGAGCTTGCAGCGGAGCTGAAGCAGCTTGAGGTGATCGCCACGCTCGATGAAGAGGTTCCCAATCTCGTACCAACCTTCCTCGGCGCGCACGAGGTGCCACCCGAGTACCGTGCGCATCCCGACGAGTACGTGGAGATCGTCATCGGTGAGATGCTGCCGGCCGTCCTGCAGCAGGGGATTGCGCGGTTCTGCGATGTCTTTTGCGAGCCCGGCGTGTTCACCGTCGACCAGTCGCGGCGGGTGCTGCAAGCCGCCCAGCGGCGTGGCATGGCGCTCAAGTTGCATGCGGACGAGCTGGATCCGTCTGGGGGTGCCGAACTGGCGGCGAGCCTCGGTGCGGTGACCGCCGATCACCTGGCAGCGATCTCGGACGAGGGAATCCGGGCGCTGGCGACGAGCGGGACGATCGCCGTGCTCCTGCCGGGAACCATGATCTTCCTGGGTCGCACGCAGCACGCCCCGGGTCGCCGGCTCATCGACGCGGGCGTCGCCGTCGCCCTGGCGACGGACTTCAACCCGGGAAGCTCCCCGGGGCTGAGCCTTCCGCTCATGGGCACGCTGGCTGTGTCGCTGGCGGGACTCCGGCCCGCGGAGGCCGTGGTGGCGATGACGGTGAACGGGGCGGCGGGTGTGGGAGAGGCTGCCACGCGGGGGCAGATCGCGCAGGGGTTTCGGGCGGATATGGTGCTCGCGGCGGCACGGGACTGGCGGGAGATCGTATACTGGTACGGGGCCAACCTGGTGAAACAGGTCTGGGTAGGCGGGGCGCCTTGTGACTCGGGCGAGGCGCCCGTAAATTTCATAGTTTGAATGAGTTGTGCATAGCGTTATCCGCGTCTGGAATCACTCCTCAGCCGGTCGAGGTTCATCCTGAACATCGAAAGAGCCAAGGACAAAGCTCGCAAGCACGAGATCAAGGAGCAGTGGGGCAAGGCGATCAACGTCTATGAGCGCGTGATCACGGATCTCGAGACCCGGTCCGAGATTGACAACGAGCTCGCCCTGTACAACAAGCTTGGTGATCTCTACCTGAAGGCGGGCAGAGTCGCGGACGCGGTGGAGACCTACGAGAAGGCGGCCAACCGGTACGCCGAGAGTGGTTTCCCGAACAATGCCATCGCCCTGTGCAACAAGGTGCTCCGCAACGCGCCGGGGCGGACACCGATGTACCTCAAGCTCGCCAAGCTCATGCTCGAGCGGGGGTTCGCGACCGAGGCGAAGCGCAACCTCCTCGAGTATGCTGAGCGGATGCAGCGGGCGGGACAGCTCGAGCAGGCGTTCACGGCCCTGAAGGAGTTTGCGGATCTCTCGCCCGATAACGAGGAGATCAGGCTGCTGCTCGCAGAGCAGCTCAAGGCGGCCGCCCGGACCGATGAGGCCCGGGAGCAGCTGTCAAAGCTGTACGCGGAGGTCGAGGCAACGGGCGACCACAGGAAGACCCGCGCGACGCTGGACAAGATGCGCGTGATCGATCCGGACTATGACGTCGAGGCTGCGCCGAAGCCGAAGGTAGAGCGTCGCAAGAAGACATCGGACCTCATCTTCCTGGATCTGGACGAGCCGGCGCCTGCCGCAGCCGCTCCCGAGGTGGAGATGCCCGTCGAGACACCCGTCGAGCCTCCATTCGTCGAGCCGACCCCCGAGCCCGCGCCGCAGGCACCGGCTGCCGAGGAGGAGGAGCGGGAGGAGCCCGCGGCGGCGAAGGCTGCAGCGGAGCGCGAACTCGAGCTCGAGCCCACGTCACTCGAGGAGGAAACCGCCGAGGCGCTGGCGTCGGCGTACAAGTCATTGGACATCGAGCCCACGTCGCTGGTGGAGGGCGTGGACGAGACCGACGTCGACGTCGACCGCATCACCTCCGAGTACGCCGAGCCCGAGGCGGAGGTGCCGGCGGTGGATGGCCTCGATGTCGAGACGGAGTTCGAGGCTCCCGGTGAGGCGGAGATCCCAACTCTCGATGTCGAGCCCACTGTGCTGGAGGCGGCAGACGTTCCCGAGACCGCGCCGGAGGCGGTCGAGGAGGAAGAGGTCGAAGCGGCCCCGCCCGAGATCGAGCCGGCGGTGGAAGAGCCTGCGATGGACGTCGAGGAGCGGGCGGAGCTCGAGGCGGTGTCCGGGGAGGAAGAGCCGGTTGAGCCCGAGGAGGCACCGGCCGCGCCGAGTGAGGAGGAACTCGAGGATCGCGACCTCGTGGTTGAGGTGGAGGAACACACCGTCGAGGTCCTGGAGTCGAAGGGCCGAGATTCTCTTGGCATCGAGGACGATGCGGTTTGGGACGACTCGGAAGCCGGGGCCCTGGAGGTGCCGGAGCTCGACCTGGGCGGATTCGACGAAGAGGTCGCCGAGCACGAGCAGGAGCCAGCCGCCCTGGAGGGTGTGCCGACGCTGGATCTCCACGAAGAAGACATCGCGGCGGAAATCGAGGAGGAAGGCCGCGACGCGGAGCCCGAGGAACTCGCTGAATCGGTGGAGCCTGCCGTTGGGGCTGAGCCCGTCGAGGAGGAGACCGCTCCGCCGGACGTGGCGGGCCTCGAGGCAATGGTCGCGGACGATCCGGAGAATGCGGAGCTGCATCGCGGCCTCGCCGAAGCCCTGATCGAGACCGGCGAGCGAGAGCGCGGTCTCGAGGAGCTCGAGATTGCGCAGCGCCTGTTCGAGTCGAGCGAGGAATGGCGCGCCGCCGACGGCGTGGTGCGGGAGATCCTGCGCCTCGAACCGAACAGCGTGCGCCACCACCAGAAGCGGGTGGAACTGGCCTTCCACCGGGGAGACAAAGCCGCGCTCGCCGATGCCTACCTGGGGCTGGGCGACGCTCTGCTGCGGGAGGGAGCTACGGAGCGGGCGCGCGCCGTGTACCAGCGTGTCCTCGAGCACGATCCCGATAGCGAGGGTGCCAGGCTCGGCCTGGTCACGCTCGAACCGGAGGAAGAGACCGTCGAGGAGGGCGTGGCCCCGGCAGCCCCCGCGGCTGCGACGGGCAGCCCGCTGGACGACGAGTTCGTCGACCTCGGTGCGCTCATTCTGGAGGACGAGCAGATGCGGGTCATGGACACCCGCATGCGGATCGAGGACGAGGAGCCAACCGGCGACGAGCAGCGCGACTTCGAGGAGATGCTGAGCGAGTTCAAGCGCGGCATCGAGGCGAACCTCGCCGAGGAGGACTGGGAGGCGCACTACGATCTCGGGGTCGCGTTCAAGGAGATGGGGCTCCTCGACGAGGCGATCACCGAGTTCCAGAAGGCGCTGCGGGCCCCGGAGGGCCGGCTGAAGACGGCCGAGGCGCTGGGACTGTGCTTCTACGACAAGGCGCAGCACTCAGTCGCGGCGACGGTGCTGCGACGAGCCGTAGACTCGGAATCCGGCGGCGATGAGGCGAAGATCGGGTTGCTCTACTGGTTGGGGCGGTGCGAGGAGGAGCTGGGCCGCACCGAGGAGGCCCTGGGGCACTACCAGCGGGTCTTCAGTATCGATGTCGGCTTCGAAGACGTTGAGGAGCGGGTGCGGCAGTCAGCGGAACCCGGGCGGTGAGCCAGTGACGCATCAGGAGGTGGCACCCGTCTCGCTCCCGGTGATCCAGCAACAGATCCGTCCCGAGCTGGAGCACGTCTTCGACGAGTTGGGCCGCATCATCCGCGCCGAGTTCCCTCTCATCGCCGACGTGAACCGGCACCTGCTTCAGATCCGCGGCAAGCTGTTCCGGCCCACGCTGCTGCTGCTCGTGGCGAGAGCGACGGAGAATCTCCGGCCGCGCACCGTAACGCTCGGGGCGGTCGTCGAACTGATCCATCTCGCGACGCTCATCCATGACGATTCGGTGGATCACTCGGTGCTACGCCGCGGACAACCGACCGTCAATTCCCTGTTCAGCCACCAGATCGCCGTGATCATGGGCGACTACCTGTACTCCCGGGCGATCGTGGAGCTGGTGGAGCTTGACGACCTGGAGCCACTCCGGGTCATGAGCCGCGTCACTACGGAGATGACGGTGGGCGAGATGCGGGAGATCGAAGCCCACGACGTGCTCGACTACTCCGTCGACGACTACGATCGGATGATCGATGCCAAGACGGCCTCCCTACTCTCGGGTGCCTGCGAGGTCGGGGTGCTCGGCGCCGATCCTGCCTTCCGCGAGCCGATGCGCCGCTTTGGCCGGGCGCTGGGCATGGCGTTCCAGATCGCGGACGACGTGCTGGACTACACCAGCTCGGAGGAGGTGACCGGGAAGCCGGCAGGGCTCGACCTCCACGAGCACAAGATCACGCTCCCTCTCATCCTGGCGCTGCACGAGATGGACCCCGAGGAGCGGCAGCAGGTCGTCGCACTGATGGACGACCCGGAGCCGTCACACGAGATGATCGCCGACATCGTCCGGATCGTCGAGCGTCGGGGCGGTATCGCAGCGGCGCATGAGCGCGCGCAGGCGCTCGCGCTCAGGGCCGAGGACGAGCTGAACGCGCTGCCGGAGTCGGCCAGCCGCGAGGCGCTCCGGGACTGCGTCACCTACGTGGTCCAGCGGAGGAAGTAGCCCGTGCCGATCGGTCCGCGCCGCCCGCTCTTCTACGTCACGGTGCTCACACTGGGCTTCGTGATCGGGGGGTTTCTGTCTGCGCTCCTGGCGAGGTTCCTGCCGGATGGGCCGGCGAAAGAGTTCTTCACCTGGACGGTGAGCCCTTCCATCGGGCCGCTGCACCTGGATTTGATTATCTTCAGTTTGACGGTCGGTCCGCTCGCACTGCAGGTGTCACTGCTCGGGCTCGTCGGCATCGTCCTGGCATACCTGCTGGCCCGATCGTTGTTTTAGCGAGAGCCGACGCCCGCAACACGTCCTGGAGGGCTTGGGACGGCATGCGGGTAGGGTACCACCAATGCTCGTGAGGTCCGCATGCCATTCAACCTGGGAATGACGGAGCTCCTGGTCATCCTCGCCCTCCTGCTACTCGTCTTCGGCGCCAAACGGCTGCCGGAGATTGGGTCGTCCATGGGGAAGGGGATTCGCGAGTTCAAGAAGAGCATCAGCGAAGTCAAGGACAGCATCGAGGAAGAGGACCATCCGGCCCCGCGTAAACTGGATGCTCCTGGCGAGTCGTCGCGTAGCGGTGAGCCGAAGAAGCTGTCGGAGTAGGCGGCGAATCGAGGGATCGGTGGATCGAGGGATCGTCTGATCGGAGGTAGTAGCGCGGGGGTCACAGGATTCCGACCCAGCTAGACAACGAGGCGGCGCGGGAGAATCCCCGCGCCGCCTCTCCGTTTGGATCTGGCCTGTTGCGGCCGGTCGGCATCTTCAGTTGCCAACCGTCCAACCGCCTATCCGCCTAGAACCCTAGCGGTCCTCCCGGTAGCTGCTGGCCCTGCTGCTGTTGCTGCTGTTGCTGCTGGAGCGCCTGCTCGACCTCTCGGCGCCGGTCGACCACATCCGCCTGCTCCCGCAACGCCTGCAGGATGAGCTGCACCTTGGCCTGACGGGCTTGCTGGATCAGCTGTGCGTGGAGCTGCTCCCGCTCCTCCTGGAAGGCCTCGCTGTCGGCGAACGACCAAGAGAACGGCTCGACGAAGAACAGCGCGAATTCCGCCTCGTACGGGCCGCTCGGCTCGCCGAGGGTGCCGCTGAAAGCGGCGCCGATCGCCCCCGGTGCGCCTCGCAGTTCGGGTGCCGGAGTGAGCCGTGTAAATGGGCCCAAGCGCCGGGTCCTGAGGTCGAACGCGTCGGCGACTCCCGCGAGGTCCATGCCGCCGTCGATCGCCTGTTCGATACGGGCGGCGAGGTCGCGTGTTTCTGCCCACTGGTGCTCGAGCAGCGCGCCGCGTCGCACCTCGTCGCGGATGTCCTCGAGGGGAGGCACGGCCGCCGGGTTGAGCGAGTCCAGCCGGAACACGTAGTAGGCCCAATCCGTCTCGATGACCTGGGACGTGTTCCCCTGCTGGGTCTCGAACGCCCAGATGTGCACGTCGGGGATGAGGAACCGGCCCAGCTGTAAACGGTTTCCCTCGAACACTGGTGGGGCGGGAGCGACCGGCGTCCCAATCGCCGCCGCGACCGTATCCAGCATCGTCGGGTCGTCGATCTCGGCGGCGAACAAGTCGAGCGAGTCCGCTTTGCGGTCCACGCGGTCGAGATGCTCGCCGTGCAGCTCGATCGGGATCAGGATGTGACTCGCGTGGATCAGCGTGTCACGCCTCTGCTCGAGCCTGATGATGTGGTACCCGAACTCCGACTGGACGGGCTCGGAGATCTGGCCCGGACGGAGCGTGAGCGCAGCCTCTTCGAACTGCGGGACGAACGTGCCGAGCGCCACCTCACCCAGATCCCCTCCCCGCTCGGCGGACCCGGAGTCGGCCGACTCCCGACGGGCGACGTCGCCAAAGTCGGCGCCCTCGAGGATCTCCTGCCGGATCTCGCGTGCGCGCTCGAGCGACGCGGCCGAGTCCGAGGCCTCTGGCCTGCGCGACAACGCGGTGAAGCTCAAGAAGGCCTGGGCGGGTCGCTCGAACTCGCTGCGGTGCTCGCGGAAGTACCGTGCGAGATCGTCGTCCGACAGTTCGATCGTCTGCTCAGGCACCACCACCTGTGGAACGAGGGTGATGACCTGCGCACTCGCGCTGTCGTGCTGGTCCTGGTAGATGCGCCATAGCTTCGCGTCCGAGACGTACACGTCGGTCGTGATGCGGTCGAACAGCTTCAGGCGCGGGATCTCTGCTCGATACCGCGCCTCGAGTGCAAGCGCGAAGCCGGGGTCGGCCCCCGAGCGGAGGTAGCGCTGATACTTGGCCAGATCGAATTCGCCCTCGGTCTGGAACTCCGGGATCTGCTGGATCTCGGGCAGCGGGGCGTTGAGCAGCGCGTCGCGCAGCTCCTGGTCACTCACCGTGATCCCCCGGCGCTCGTACTCCTGCTCCAGCAGGATCTCCTGGACGATCTGCTCCATGACGGCGTCCTCGATCTCCCGCTGCTCCTCGATTGTGGCCGGGGCGGGGACACCCTGCTGTCGCTGCAGCTCCTGGGTATTGCGGACCGCCGTGTAGAACGTCTGGTAGTCGATCTTACGCCCGTTCACCCGGGCGACTTCGTCGGTCACGCCCCCGGACGTCTGTCCCTGGATGTCCATGCCGACCTCGAACACCATCCAGCCGACGAACGTCACAGCGACGACGAGCATGATCCAAGGCGCGATGCCGCGCATTGACCGCATCATGAGTCGGAAACCTGCCTGGTCAAACCATGGTGGGTGGTAGGCGGCCGGCGGTGCGCGTCACGGCTCGGCACGCCATCCCTCAAGGGGCCTAAGTCTAAGTATCTCAAGGCGGAATCTCAAGCGTCAACGACGCGATTTCTGTTGACAGTTGTCCCGGAGAATCACTAAGTTGCAGCGTTCCCTGGCTTTCCTTTCTCCCACCCGCCACGCCATGGTCTATCAAAGCGAAATCGAGAAGCTCGAGGCCCGTTTCCGCGAGAAACCCGAGCAGTGGTTCGCGGCGCTCGCCGACCAGTACCGCAAGGCGGGTGACGTGGACATGGCGCTCGAACTCCTGAACGCCTGGATCGACAAGCGTCCCAACTACACCTCGGGTTACATCGTGCTGGGCCGGTGTCTGCTCGATCAGGAGCGGCTTGGCGATGCGGCCAATGCGTTCGAGAATGTGCTCAGGCTCGACATGGAGAACGTGATTGCGCTCAAGTCGCTCAGCGAGATCGCCGAGCAGCGCGGTGACCTCAACGGCGCGCGGACGTGGCTGAAGCGGCTCCTCGATGCGGATCCCATGAACGAGGAGGCCCGCGAGGCACTCGAGAACGTCGGGAGGCCCAAGACCGGCGAGGTGGTTGCAGTGGAGACGGCGGAAGCTGAGGAGCCCGCGCCAGACGCCGCAGCCCTGGAGGCTGCCGAACCCGCGGAGCCCCCGGTCGCACAGGCAGTCGACGCGTCCCTCGATATCGAGCGGTCCTCCGAACCGGAGGGGTTCACCCTGCCCGAGCCCGAGGTGGCCGAAGCGGCGGACGAAGTGGAGGCGCCGCGACGGGGAGTTGAGGAGGAATCCGTCGAGCCCGTCGGTGCCGAAGAACCAGCCGCCAGCACCGAGCCCGCCGGAGCCTCAGATGCCATCGAGCCGATCGTCGACCTGGAGCCTGCCGAGTTCGAGGCGCCGAGCGATGTCGAGTCAGCGGCCGTCGAGGGGCTGGAGCCTCCGGGCTACGCCGGACCGGCAGAGGAGCCGCCGCCGGAAGAGCCTCCGGAGAAGCTCACCGAACGGGACGAGCTGGGGGTGCCCGCTGAGGAGCGGCCGTTTGCCACGCCGGAATCCCTCGAGTTCGAGCCTCGACCGGAAGAAGCCGAGCCCGTGACGGGTCTTGGCGCGGCCGCAATCGAGCCATCAGCCCCTGAGCCGCCGGCCGAGACAGCGCTCGCGGGGGTCCCGGAGCTGGAGGAGTACACCGAGCCGCCAGAGCCAGCCGCGGCCTTCGAAGAGGACACGCTACTCGCGGGCGAAACCGGGGAGGCCGAGTTGGCGCAGGAGCCGGAGCCGGCCGAGGAGTTCGAGCCGACCGTGGCGTCGGCGCCGCCAGACGAGCAGGATGAGGTGCGCTTCATCGAACCGCCCGCCGAGGTGGAGGAGGAGCCCGAGCCGGAGGAGGAAGCCGCCGAGGCCCCGCCGGTCGCGGAGCAGGAGCCCGAGGAAGCCCGGCCTGAGCTGCCGATCATCCTGCCCGAGGAGGTGGCGCCCGAGCTGGACGAGCCTGGGATCCGCGAGCCGGAGCCGGTGGTCACTGAGACGATGGCAGAATTGTACGTCTCGCAGGGGCTGTATGCCGAGGCGCGCGACATCTACGGCAAGCTGCTCGAGCACAATCCCGGCAGCGAGCGCATCCGTAATCGGCTCGCGGAGGTCGTGGAGCAGGCGGCGGGTGCGAAGGCGGAAGCCGCCCCGTCCAAGCGGGATCGCTATGCCGCTGCCGCGACAGGAGGGCTGTCCGTTTCCGATTTGATGCGACAGCTTGCGTCCGCCCCGGGTGAGGCTGAGGGTGCGGGTACGGGCGGAACAGCAGCT
Source organism: Gemmatimonadota bacterium (assembly GCA_039584325.1). Taxonomy (GTDB): domain Bacteria; phylum Gemmatimonadota; class Gemmatimonadetes; order Gemmatimonadales; family GWC2-71-9; genus JAOTVV01. Next base: position 16,414 of record JBDGYA010000007.1, on the reverse strand, counting down.
GCCGAGGCGGAGGGTGGCGCCGGGTTCTCGTTCGACGAGTACTTCGGCTCCGGCGATGCTGCGCAGGACTCCTCATCGGCGGCTGAGGCGACCGAATCCCCCGCCTCGGAATCGGAGCAGGAGGAGCGCCCCCGAGGCCCAGAAGACGAGGACTTCAGGGACTGGCTCGAGGGGCTCAAGACCTAAGTGTGCCCCTTGGTCGCGAGCGGTGCCCAGCCCGCTCTCCAGCCGATTCTTGGGGCTGGCTGGGGGTTGTTCCCGAGTGCCTGCTGACCGCCGGGAGGGCAGACGCGACGCCCTGATCGCCCAGCTCGAGGAGCGCGATCTCGACGGGCTCCTCGTATCCCACCTGCCGAACGTGCGCTATCTGTGTGGCTTCAGCGGCACATCTGCGTTGCTGGCGGTGCTACGCTCGGGCGACATGCTGTTCGTCTCCGACTTCCGGTATGCGGTCCAGGCGGAATCCGAAGTTGGCCCGCTGGCCAGGATGGAGATCATCCCCACCGACCAGCTTGGCAGGCTGCTCGGGCTCCTGGGCGAGTACGCCGGCATTGCGCAGCTCGGATTCGAGAGCCACGTCGTGCCCGCGGTCGTCGCCGACCGGTTGCAGGCGGAGGAGCGGTGGCGGTTCGCGGCGACCAAGGGCCTCGTGGAGGACCTGCGCCTTCGCAAGGATGCGGAGGAGATCGAGGCGATCCGACGCGCCGGGGCAGTGGCGCTGGAGGCCTTTGAGGCGACCGTCGGCACCGTCCGAGTCGGCGAGCGAGAGCTGGATGTCGCGGCACGTCTGGAGTCGGAGCTGCGGCGACGAGGCAGCGAGTGGCACCCGTTTCCTACGATCGTGGCCTCGGGACCGCGTGCCGCGCTGCCGCACGCCGGGACGTCCCGCCGGGAGATCGCACGGGGGGACGCGCTACTCCTTGACTTCGGGGCTCAGATCGATGGATACTGCGCCGATGTGTCGCGCACGGTCGTCGTGGGAGCCAGGGCGGACGATCGGCAGTGCACGGTGCATGAGATCGTCCGTGAGGCGCAGCGCACGGCGCGGGAGCGGATCGTGGCGGGGATGACCGGGAAGGAGGCCGACGCCCTGGCGCGCTCCGTCATCGAGGAACGCGGCTTCGGAGATAGCTTCGGGCACTCCCTGGGGCACGGTCTCGGTCTCGAGGTCCACGAAGAGCCCCGGCTCAGCAGCACGGGCGAGACCGAGCTTCCGGCAGGTGCGGTCGTCACGATCGAGCCGGGAATCTACATCCCGGGGTGGGGTGGGGTTCGTTTGGAAGACGACGTCGCGCTCACCGCAGACGGTCCGGAGCTGCTCACGGACGGCAACACGGAACTCAGGGAACTGGTGTAATCGGCGATGGCCACGACGGCGGACTTTCGGAACGGCATGGTCCTCGAAATTGACGGACAGCTGCTCCAGCTTGTCTATTTCCAGCATGTGAAGCCGGGCAAGGGCGGCGCCTTTGTCCGGAGCAAGCTCAAGAACATCAAGACCGGTGCGGTGCTGGATCGCACGTGGACGGCCGGCGAGCGTGTCACTGACGTGAGGCTGGAGCGGAGGCCCGTGCAGTACTCGTATCACGACGGGCACCACTTCCACTTCATGGACATGGAGACCTTCGACGACATCCCGATCGACGCGGAGGTCATCGGCGACGATCAACTCAAGTATCTGAAAGAGGGGATGGAGTGCTCGGGGCTCGTCCACGACGGCACGGTGATCATGGTCGAGCTGCCCTTCTTCATCGAGCTCGAGGTGGTCGAGACGGACCCGGGAGTCCGCGGCGATACCGCGCAGGGCGGCACCAAGCCGGCGAAACTGGAGACGGGCGCGGTCGTGCAGGTGCCCCTGTTCATCGAGCAGGGACAGATGATTCGCGTCGACCGACGTGAGAACAAGTACCTCGAGCGCGTATGATCGACATCAAATTCCTCGAGAAGCTCCTCGAGCTCCTGAACTCGTCTCAGGCGGGGGCGATCGAGGTGCGCAAGAACCTCTGGAGCACGACGATCCGCGTGGCGAAGGACTCGTCGTTGCTCTCGCAGGGACCGGGGCCGGTGACGTATCAAGTGGCGGCCAATCCGAGCATCGCGGCTGCTCCTCCCGCTGTCCCGCCGTCGACCGCCCCTCCGCCGCCTGCAGAGGGCGCGGCCCCGGCCCCGCCGACTCCCGAGCCGGCGAAGGCCGAGCCTGCGAGTCAGCTCACCGAGATCAAGTCGCCCATGGTCGGCACCTTCTACGCGCAGCCCGAGCCCGGTGCGGAGCCGTACGTCCGCTCCGGGACGCGCATCGCGCCGGGACAGACGCTCTGCATCATCGAAGCAATGAAGATCATGAACCCAATCGATGCGGAGGTGGCCGGCGTGATCGAGGAGATCTGCGTGCAGGACGCGCAGCCCGTGGAGTTCGGTCAGGTTCTGTTCAGGGTGAATGCCAATGCCTGAAGCCGCGCAGGGATCCGGATTCAACTTCAAGCATTCGATCACCAAGATGGTGCAGATGGAGGCTTCCGACCTGCACCTCAAGGTCGGTCGACCACCCACGGTGCGCGTGGCGGGTGAGCTGATCCAGCTCGAGCACCAGCCGCTCAAGCCCGAGGAGCTGAAGGCGCTCGCCGAGCAGCTGATGACGCCGCGCCAGGTGAAGGAGTTTGCCGAGCACAAGGAAGCGGACTTCGCGATCGGCGTGCCGGGCGTCGGCCGGTTCCGTACCAATGTGTTCCAGCAGCGCGGCACGCTCGCTTTCGTGTTCCGGTCGATTCCCTACGAGGTGAAGTCGATCCGTGAGCTGAACTTGCCTGCGGTGCTGGAGACCATCGCGCTCAAGCCGCGTGGGCTCGTGCTGATCACCGGTGTCACGGGCTCGGGAAAGTCCACCGCGCTCGCCGCGATGATCAACCACATCAATCAGCACCGCAGGTGCAACGTCATCACGATCGAAGACCCGATCGAGTTCCTACACCGGGATGGCGTCGCCAACGTCGCACAGCGCGAGGTGGGCACGGACACTCTGTCGTTCGAGGCGGCCCTGCGGCACGTGCTGCGTCAGGACCCCGACGTGATCCTGATCGGCGAAATCCGCGATCGAATCACGCTCGACACGGCGATGAAGGCGGCGGACACGGGTCACTTGGTGTTTTCTACGCTGCACACCACCGACGCGACACAGACGATCAGCCGCATCATCTCGTTCTTCCCCCCGCACGAGCACACGGCCGTGCGGAGCCTCCTGTCCACCGCGCTCGAGGCGGTGCTGTCCATGCGCCTCGTTCCGACCAGCGACGGCAAGCGTCGCGTACCAGCGTGTGAGGTACTGATCAACACGGCGACAGTGCGCGACAACATCCGCGATCCGGAGCGGGCGCTCAACATCCCGGACCTGATCAAGGAAGGCACGATCCAGTACGGGATGCTGTCGTTCGACCAGTCCCTCATGCAGTGGTATCATAAGGGGCAGATCAGCTACGAGATGGCGCTGTTCTACGCCACGAACCCCAACGAGTTCGCGCTACGAGTGTCGGGCATTGAGGGTACCTCCGACCGTACCTTCGCCGAGGAGGCGATGGAGCGCGAAGGCTCGGAGGGGGGCGTCGACGGGCTGACCACCTAGCACCGTGTTCAAGAAGATCCTGATCGCGAACCGCGGGGAGATTGCCTTGCGGGTGATCCGGGCCTGTCACGAGTTGGGCATCGAGGCAGTGGCCGTCTTCAGTGAAGCCGACGCGGACAACCTGCACGTGCGGTTTGCGGATGACGACGTCTGCATCGGTCCGCCGCCCAGCCGGCTCTCCTACCTGCGGATTCCCAACCTGATCGCGGCGGCGGAGATCACGGGCGCCGACGCGATCCACCCCGGGTACGGCTTCCTGGCCGAGAGCGCGGCGTTCGCGGAGACGTGCGAGGCGTCAGGCATCGCGTTCATCGGCCCGACGGCGGAGCAGATCCGCCTGATGGGCGACAAGGCAATGGCACGCAAGCTCGCCCTCGAGCAGGAGCTCCCGGTGGTACCTGGCTCGAAGGGGGCCGTAGAGGATCCAGATGAGGCACTGAAGCTCGCGCATGACATCGGCTTCCCGGTGATCATCAAGGCGGCGGCGGGCGGGGGTGGCAAGGGGATGCGCGTCGCCGCCGATGCCGACGCGTTCCTTCAGGCGTTCTCGCTGGCACGCAACGAGGCGTTGGCGGCCTTCGGCTCGTCTGAGGTCTACGTGGAGAAGTATCTCGACCGTCCGCGCCACGTTGAGATTCAGATCATGGGCGATCGGCACGGCAAGGTGGTGCACTTGTGCGAGCGCGACTGCTCGGTCCAGCGGCGGCATCAGAAGGTTGTGGAGGAGGCGCCCAGCCCCGCGTTGGACCAGGACTTGCGACAGCAGATGGGTGCCGCGGCCGTACGCATGGCGGAACGGATCGGCTACGTTGGGGCGGGGACGGTCGAGTTCCTGCTCGACACCGACGGGAGCTACTATTTCATGGAGATGAACACCCGGATCCAGGTCGAGCACCCGGTCACCGAGATGGTGACGAGTTTCGATCTCGTGAAGGAACAGATCCGGGTGGCGGCGGGCGAGCCCGTGCAGCTCGCGCTCAAGGGTAACCGGTTGCGGGGCCACGCCATCGAGTGCCGCGTGAACGCCGAGGATCCGTTCCGGAACTTCCAGCCGTCACCGGGCACCATTACGACGTACCACCCGCCCGGCGGTCCGGGGGTGCGGGTGGATACGCACATCTACGCCGGCTACACCGTTCCGCCCTACTATGATTCGCTGCTGGCTAAGGTCATCGTGCACGGGAGCACGCGGGAGGAGGCGCTGGCGCGAATGCACCAGGCGCTCGACTCGTTCATCATCGAGGGGATCGCGACCAACGTCACGTTTCTCAGGCGGATCGTGAGCCATCCGGACTTCGTCGCGGGAGACGTCGACACCAAGTTTCTGGAGCGTCAACCGGACCTGTTCAAGCCGGAATGAAGCTGACCGTCAACTTCACGCCGCTCGGCCTCAAGCCACACGACATCGCCGGCAAACCGGTGCTCGTGATCGACGTGCTGCGGTGCAGCACCACCATCGTGAGCGCTCTAGCCAACGGCGCACGCGCCGTGGTCCCGGTACTCAGCGGCGACGAGGCGCTCCGGCTGGCCCGGGAGCTCGAGCGGGACACCGTGGTGTTGTGCGGCGAGCGGAAGCTCGAGCCGATCCCGGGCTTCGATCTCGGCAACTCCCCGCAGGAGATGACGGCGGACGTCGTCGCGGGCAAGACCCTGGTGATGGCGACCACCAACGGAACGGCCGCCATCGTCGCCGCCGAGCCGGGCACCCCTGTGTTCATCGGCGCCGCCACCAACTTCTCGGCAGCTGTGGAGGAGGTGCGGCGGGTACTCCATGAGCACGGCGAGCTCACGATCCTGTGCAGTGGCCGCGAGCGGTCGTTCGCCCTGGAGGACGCCTACGCGGCCGGCCGGTTTTGCGAGGCGGTCATGCCGGATGCGCACCGGCGGTCGGGTGAGCTCAACGATGCCGCGATCGCCGCGCTGGAGCTGGTGCGGCGGTACGGCGACAAGTGGAGACGGGCGGTCACCGCCAGTGCCGCCGCGGAGGCGCTCAAGGCTGCGGGTTACCGCGACGACATCGTCGTGGCCACCGAGGTGGACATGCACACGATCGTGCCGCGGTACCACGATCGCATGGTGAAACTCACCGAACAGGCCTGACATGACGAAGACATCCGGGCAACGTCAGGAGCTGCTGGCCATCCTCTCGCTCCTGGCAGGCGTCTTCGTTGCCCTCACACTCCTGCCGTGGGACATTACCGGCCCTGTGGGTCGAGTCGCCGGCGGCTTCCTGTGGAGGTGGTTCGGGCTCGGGGCGGCGCTAATCCCGGTCCTGGGCATCGGTGTGGGGCTCGCCGGGTTCGATCTCGTCCCGCGGCTCGATCTGGAGCGTGTGGCCGTGCTGTTCGCCGGTCTTATTCTGCTGGCCCCCTATGCGGTCGCGATCCTCACCGGCGCCACCGGCCCGGGAGACTTCCCTCCGGCATACGAGGACTGGACGGTGGCGCAGAAGCTCTCAGGGCTCCTTCCTGTCGCGGTCGCGGTCGGGATCTCAGAGGTGATCGGAACGGCGGGGGCGATCATCATCGGACTCGGCGGGCTCTGGGTGCTCACGGTGTACACGCTCGAGTGGCACCCGTTCGCCTGGGTGCCGCGGGGGTGGGCGAGGGTCGTGGAGGTTGTGAGGCAGTGGAAGGGTCGCAAGGCGTCGCAGGAGCGGGACCGGTCGGAAACGGCGGAAGCGATGGAAGCGCTGGAAGACGCTTCCGACGCTACCGCCGCCCCTGCCGTTCCGCCGAAGAAGCTTCGTAAGCGAAAGAGACCTCCGGAACAGACAGAACTCCCCATTCCCGACGGCCCCTCCGTCGCCGACTTCCCCCCCGTCGACCTCCTCACGTCCCCCGAGGCCGACGACGGCCACACGTTCGAGGATGCCATCGAGCGGCAGGGCCAGGTACTGATCGACACGCTGAGGACGTTCAAGGTGGAGGGGAAGATCATTGGCCGCACCACGGGCCCGGTTGTCACCCAGTACGAGGTGGCGCCGGCGCCTGGGGTGAAGGTAGGCCGGATCGCCGCGCTCGCTGATGACCTGGCCCTCGCCATGCGCGCACAGTCGGTGCGGATCGTGGCGCCGATTCCAGGTCGTGGTGCGGTCGGGGTCGAGGTGCCGAACCCGTCTGCGCGGATCGTCACCCTGCGCGAGCTGCTCGAGACGCCGGATTGGAACCGGGCCCGGGGCATCCTGCCGGTGGCACTCGGCCGCAACCTCGAGGGCAAGCCGATCGTGGCCGACCTGGCCAAGATGCCACACCTCCTGATCGCTGGTGCGACCGGCTCGGGCAAATCGATCTGCATCAATACCATCATCACGAGCCTGATCTATCGGTACTCGCCTCAGGACCTTCGGATGCTGATGATCGACCCCAAGATGGTCGAGTTGTCGCTGTACAACGCGTTGCCGCACCTGAGGCACCCGGTGGTGACGCGGAACCGCGAGGCGGCGCAGGTGCTCAAGTGGGCGATGTGGGAGATGGATCGGCGCTACCAGCTGTTCCACGCGAACGGGGCGAGGGGAATCGTCGATTTCAATCGGTATGTAGATGAGGGGAGGGAGTTGGAGCTTCCGGTGAATGGGGAAAGGGGAAGGGGGAAAGGGGCAGATGGTGAGCAGCTGGATATCGAGCCGGGCACGTACGCCGAGGGTAGGCTGCCGTATGTCGTGCTGATCGTAGACGAGTTGGCCGATCTGATGATGACGGTGCAGGGCGAGGTGGAGAAGCCCCTGGCGATCCTGGCGCAGAAGGCGCGGGCCACGGGAGTTCACATCATCATCGCCACCCAGCGACCCAGCGTGAACGTGATTACCGGGCTCATCAAGGCCAACTTCCCCTGCCGAATCGCGTTCCGCGTCGCGTCCAAGGTGGACAGCCGCACCATCCTCGATCAGAACGGCGCCGAAGCCCTGCTGGGCAATGGCGACGGCCTGTTCATTCCGCCGGGCAAGAGCGAGCCACTGCGGATCCAGGGGGCGTTCATCTCGACCGATGAGACCGAGGCGCTCACCCGGTGGTATGCCGACCGCAAGGCGGAGCTGGAGGCCGAGCGCGAGGCTGAGGGGCGCATCCCCGAGCCGGAGGAGGACATCCTCGAGGTGGTGCAGCAGATCGAGGAGGCGGAGCCCACCTTCCAAGGTGCAGAGGAGCCGGAAGACCGCGATCCCCTGTTCCGCGATGCGGCTGAGGTGTGCATCGGAAACCAGGGCGGCTCGACATCACTACTCCAGCGCAAGCTCAAGATCGGCTATGGGCGTGCTGCGCGGATCATGGACCAGCTGGAGGAAGCGGGGATCCTTGGGCCGTCGGAAGGGGCAAAGGGGAGGGAAGTGCTGATCGGGATGGAGCAGATTGATCAGTACTCGTGAATCGTGATCGTGAAACGTGAAGCGCTATCGGATGCTGATCGCTTCACGCTTCACCCTTCACGTTTCACGGGTTTTCGATACATGCTGCGCACATTCGGTTCGGCGGGGGGCAGGCGGGACCGTACCTTCCCCCCATGCCCGTCAAATCCGATCCCTCCACCTGGACCGACCCCCGACATCTACGCGGCCTGGCCGGTGAGGTGCTCGCAAAGCGCTATCTTCAGGCTACCGGCTGGACCATTCTGCACCATCGATTCCGCATGGGGCGTTTGGAGGTTGATCTCGTGGCCAGGAAGGGCCTTCTGGTCGCCTTTCTCGAGGTGAAGACCCGGTGGAGTGGGGCGTTCGGCAGCCCGCTGCTGGCAGTCACGTGGGCCAAGCGGCGGGAGATCGTCCGCGTGGCGAGGGCCTGGATCGACCGCAACGGTAGGCCCGACGACGCCTATCGCTTTGATGTAATTGGGATTACGATGTCCCCGGCTGGTCGCCCAGTGCTGGATCACGTGGAAGACGCGTTCCGGGTTTGACATGGAAATCATGGCCATTTCGGTTTATATTCGGTAGTCGCGCGCCCGTATCACATTTCACGTTTCACGCTGTCCGAGGACCCCATGGCACCCAAGACCGAAAAGCAGCAGGACATTCTCCAGATCCCCGAGGAGCGCAAGAAGGCCCTCAACCTCGCCATCTCGCAGATCGAGAAGCAGATCGGCAAGGGCTCCATCATGCGGATGGGTGCCGACCGCCCGCGCGTGCAGGTAGGGGCGATCTCGACAGGGGCCATCAATCTCGACGCCGCGATCGGCGTCGGGGGAATCCCGCGGGGACGGATCACCGAGATCTACGGGCCCGAATCGAGCGGCAAGACGACGCTGGCGCTTCATATCGCCGCGAACGCGCAGAAAGCGGGGGGGGTTGCCGCCTTCATCGACGCCGAGCATGCGCTGGACGTGGAGTACGCCAAGAAGCTCGGCGTGGACATCGAGAACCTGCTCGTCTCGCAGCCTGACACCGGTGAAGAGGCACTGGAGATCGGGGAGATCCTCGTGCGCTCGGGGGCGGTGGACGTGATTGTGGTGGACTCGGTGGCAGCCCTGGTGCCCAAGGCCGAAATCGAGGGCGACATGGGCGACTCGCACGTCGGGCTCCAGGCGAGGCTCATGTCGCAGGCGCTACGCAAGCTCGCTGGCAGCATCAACCGCTCGCGCACGTCGGTCGTGTTCATCAACCAGCTGCGCGAGAAGATCGGGGTGATGTTCGGCAACCCCGAGACGACCACGGGCGGCCGGGCGCTCAAATTCTATTCGTCGGTCCGCCTCGACGTGCGCCGCATCGGACCGGTCAAGGAGCGGGACGAGATCACCGGCAGCAAGGTCCGCGTGAAGGTCGTGAAGAACAAGGTGGCGCCGCCGTTCAGGCAGGCCGAGTTCGACATCATGTTCAACGAGGGCATCAGCCACGTCTCGCTGCTCGTCGATATCGGTGCGGAATCGGGGATCATCGACAAGAGCGGTGCGTGGTACTCCTATGGCAAGGAGCGCATCGGCCAGGGCCGCGAAAACGCCAAGCTCTACCTCAAAGACCATCAGGACATCGCCGACGAGGTCGAGGTGAAGGTGAAGGAGGTGCTGGGCATGACGCCGGCGCCGGAACAAGAAGAGGGGCCGGCGGGCGACGGCGAGTGAGCGAGAGCAGCGGAATATCCAATATCGACATGGGAGAACACCCAATATCCAAGTTGGCATCGATCCACGCTTGGGAGTTGCACGTTCCCCCGTTGGCTATTGGATATTGTATCCCGTCATCCCATCCATGCTCGTAACCCGCGTCCGTCCCGATCCCCGGGCACCCGACTGCGTCGTGGTCGACGTCGACGGGGCCCGGTTTGCATGTGTGCCTGCGGAAGAGGCGAATCGGCTCGGCATCGAGCAGGGGATTGCGCTGGACGAGGAACGCCGCGAGCGCCTCGCATACTTGGCGGATGTCGAGGGTGCGAGGCGGGTGGCGCTTCGGATGCTCGGCACGCGGCCCCGGTCAGTGCAAGAGATGCTCCGCAAGCTCCGCCAGCGTGGCCTCCATCCGTCGGCCGTCGCCGAGGTGGTCGGTCGGCTCGAAGAACAGAGGCTGCTCAACGATCGGGAGTTTGCCGAACACTTCGCACGGGTGCGGTCAGCGAAGGGGCACGGCCGCGCTCGGCTGGTGACGGATCTCCTGGCTCGCGGGGTGGATCGACGGGTTGCCGAGTCCGCCATCGACCGCGCGCTCGACGCGGAGGGGGTGGACGAGATGGTGGCAGCGAGGGCACTCGCGGAGAAGCGCATGGCACAGTTGGGGAACCTGCCTCGTGACGCGCTATTTCGACGCGTGGTGGCCTACCTCGGCCGTCGCGGCTATCGCGGGCGAGATGTGTTGGACGCCGTCCAGGAGATCTTGGGCGCAAAGTAGCTCTCGCGCGGCACTTGATCGTGCGCCTTTGTCGCGTGCTTCTCCCGGCTGTTATCTTACAAAGCTATGAGAGCACACGACATACGGGAATCATTCATCGACTACTTCCAGGATCGGGGCCACGTCCCGGTTCCGTCCTCTTCCCTCGTCCCGGCGGGTGATCCGACCCTGTTGTTCTCCAACGCGGGGATGGTGCAGTTCAAGCGGGTGTTCCAGGGGCTGGAGCACCGCGACTACTCCCGGGCGGTGACGAGCCAGAAGTGCGTGCGGGCCGGTGGGAAGCACAACGATCTCGAGCAGGTCGGGCTGACCGCCCGGCACCACACGTTCTTCGAGATGCTGGGCAATTTTTCGTTCGGCGACTACTTCAAGCGGGGCGCGATTGAGTATGCGTGGGAGTGGGTCACGAGCGACGACTACCTCGGAATAGACCCGGATCGACTGTTCGTCAGTGTGCACCACACGGACGATGAAGCCCGCAAGCTCTGGCGCGACATCGCGGGACTCCCGGATGCCCGCATCTATGGGTTGGGTGACAAGGACAACTTCTGGCAGATGGGCGACACGGGGCCGTGCGGGCCGTGCTCGGAGGTTTATGTGGATCTTCGACCGCCGTCCCGCCGATCCGCCGATCCGCCGTCCGTTCCGGAGTTCGAGGAGCTGGCGGAGTCCGGCGACCTCTTCGAGATCTGGAACCTGGTCTTCATGCAGTTCGACCAGGAGGTCGACGGTTCCCGCTCGCCGCTACCGGCACCTTCGGTTGACACCGGGGCGGGGCTCGAGCGTATCGCGGCGGTGCTGCAGGACGTTCCATCCAACTACGACACCGATCTCTTCATGCCGATCATCCGGCGGGCGGAGGAGATCATTGGCAAGCCGTACGATCGGGGGCCGGAGGGCATCGGCTTCCGTGTGCTGGCGGATCATGCGCGCGCGGTGAGCTTCCTTTTGGCCGACGGGGTCTACCCGTCGAACGACGGGCGGGGCTACGTACTGCGACGGATCCTGCGCCGCGCCGTCCGCCATGCCTACCTGCTGGGTCAGACCGAACCGGTGCTTGCCCAGCTTTCGCCCGTTGTCACACAGACGCTGGGCGACTGTTACCCCGAGCTGAAGGAGAAGCGGCGCCACATCGAGTCGGTAACGAAGGCCGAGGAGGAGCGGTTTCTCGAGACGATCGAGGGCGGGCTCCGGCGCCTCGAAGAAGTCACCAAGGGTGTTCCCGGGACGATTCCCGGCGCCGAGGCGTTCAAACTCTACGACACGTACGGGTTCCCGATCGATCTCACCCAGCTCATCGCGGCAGAGCGAGCCTGGCACGTGGATCAAGAAGGCTTCGAGCGTGCGCTCGAGGCCCAGCAGGAGCGATCCCGCGAGGCCGTGCAACGTGCAACGGGCAAGGTGCAACGGGGCGGACCGGCGGACCGGCGGACCGGCGGTGAGGGGCACTTCACGCGCGTCATTCCCCGGAAGCGGCAGAGGTTCGTTGGGTACGAGGCAACTGAGGCCGAGACCGAGATCCTGGCGTTTCGGAAGGGCGCGGATCAGCTCGAGCTGATTCTGAAGGACAACCCGTTCTACTCAGAGTCGGGCGGGCAGGTGAGCGACACCGGTGTCGTGAAGGGTGATGGGTGGTCGCTCCCGGTCGAGGACGTCGTCAAGGTCGAGGGCAAGCAGGTCGTGGTCGGCCCGTTTGGAGGTCCTTTCGAACCGACGTCCGTCGAGGCAGTCGTGGCCCGGGAGCGGCGGCACAACATCGAGCGCAACCACTCTGCCACGCACCTCGTTCACGCGGCGCTTCGCAAGGTGCTCGGCGTGCATGTTCGGCAGGCGGGGTCCGTGGTGGCGCCCGATCGGCTGCGCTTCGACTTCTCCCACCACGCGCCCGTCAAGCCCGAAGAGCTGGATGCGATCGAGGAGGAAGTGAACGAGCACATCTGGGAGAACGTGCCTGTCGAGACGCACCAGATGGCGTACAAGGAGGCCATCGCGCGTGGCGCGATCGCCTTCTTCGGCGACAAGTACGGCGACGTGGTACGCGTCGTGGACATCCCGGGTGTGTCGATGGAGCTGTGTGGCGGCACGCACGTGCGCTCCACCGGCCAGATCGGCCTGTTTCACTTCCACGGCGAGACAGGCGTTGCGGCGGGCGTGCGCCGGATCGAAGCGATCTCTGGCCCCGTAGCGTACTCCCACGTGAAGAGCCTGGGGGAGCGGATCGAGGAGGCCGCCGGTACCCTGCGCACCAATCCGGAACATCTAGCTCGGAAGATCGAGGCGTTGCTCGATGAGAAGAAGCGGCTCGAGAGGCAGGTCGAGGACCTGCTGAGGGAAGGGGGCAAAGGGAAGGGGGAAAGGGACGAGACTCATCAGATCGGAGACGTGGAACTCTCGGTTGGTGAGTCACCCGTGTCGGACCGGGGACAGATCGGGTTGCTCATGGATGTGTTCCGTGAGAAGAGCCGGAGCGCCATCCAGGTGCTGTTCGTGAGCGACGACCGACCCGGCATCCACGTGGGTGTGACGGACGATCTCATCTCCCGCGGAGTCAAGGCTGGCGACATCGTGAGTCGCATCGCGGCGGTGAGCGGTGGAAAGGGGGGCGGCCGTCCCCATTTTGCGTCCGCCGGAGCAGGCGATCCGGCCAGGCTCGCTGATGCACGCGCCGCCGCGCGAAGCATCGTGGCCGACGTCCTGGGCGTGGAGGCAAGCTGAACCTCGGAGACTGGCTGGCCGAGCGACTCGAGGACGCACCGGAAGAGCTGAGGGTGCGGATTCTGGAGGCAATGCAAGAGGATGGGGAAAGGGGAAGGGGGAATGAGGAAAAGGACGGCAGGTCTGATACCGTTCCCCCTTCCCTTTTCCCTCTTCCCTCTCAGCTCCGGGCCGCGGCCGATCGCCTCCGTTTGGAGGCTCGCTCCGCTCCTGCGATGCGCGAAACTGCCCTCACGCTCCTCGCGGCCGACGCGCTGATCACGCTGGCGGTGGAGATAGAGACGTGCGGGAAAGAGAGTGGGGATTCGTGATGGGTGCGGTACGCGGTACGCGGTACGCGGCACGTCGTGGACGAGTGGACCGGGACCTCTCCCCTTTCCCCTTTCCCCTTTCCCCCTCTTGATCGACCTCCATTCCCATCTCCTCCCCAATATCGACGACGGCTCCAGATCGGTGGAGCAGTCTGTCAGAGTGCTGGAGGCCTTCCGCGCCGCCGGCATTACCGACGTGGTACTGACCCCGCATACGTCGGTTTCTGTGCTCAGCTCCAACCTCGACGACGAAATCGAGCAGCGGGCAGAGGTACTCGAGATGCTGAAGAGCCGTGTCCCCGCACACCCATCCCTCCATCTCGGCTACGAAGTCATGCTGGATCGGTCACCGGAACCGGGAATGCTGACGGATCGCCGTTTGACGCTGGCCGGCTCGCGCTACGCACTCGTCGAATTCCGCGTGGGCGAGTCTCCCGAGAGAGCGGCCAGGCTGCTCGCGGCGGCAGGGCATCCAGAGATCGTCGTCATCGTCGCCCATCCCGAACGCTATTGGCGTTGCTCAGTAGGGGACATCGCAGGCTGGAGGCACGGCGGTGCACGACTTCAGCTGGACGCGATCACGCTTACCAGGAACAACCCGCGCGGGCACCGCGCACGCGAGTTGTTGCGTGCAGGCCTTGCCGACATCGTTGCGGCGGACAATCATGGAAGCTCACGGACCGTTGCTGCCGCGGTCGAGTATTTGTCACAGCGTGGGCAACACGAGGCGGCCCGGATCCTGGCGGTTGAGAACCCCCAAGCGGTGATCGAAGATAGGGAGATGGAGGAGGTTGGCGTGGTGAGGGTGGGGACAAGAATCGGGGATCTGGTGAGGCGATACTTGAGAAGTGACGAGTGAATGGTGAAGGGTGAATGGGACTGCACTTGGACCGGAGATCCGGCCCCTTCACTCTTCACCCTTCACTTCGCCGATCACTCGGCGTGACGCCCCCAGGCTTGGAGGCCATACGTGTCCCTCATAGACCTTTCAGGCAGAGTTGCTCTGGTAACCGGTGGCTCCCGCGGCATCGGGGCGGCGACAGCCGAGATGCTTGCACGGGCCGGGGCGAGTGTCGCGTTCACCTATCGGGAACGAGCCGATGTAGCGGAGGCCGTGGGGAAGCGAATTGCCGCGATCGGACAGCAGTGGGCGGCCATCAAGTGTGACCTCGAGCGGCGGGAGGACTGTGAGCGCGCGGTGGTCGAGACGGCCGAGACCTTCGGCAGGCTCGACATGTTCATCGCCAATGCAGGCATCTGGCCGCCCCGGGAAACTGGTGTCGCGGAGATGGACGAGGGCCAGTGGCGCCGGACGCTGGCCGTGAATCTGGACGCCGTCTTCTTTGGCACGCGGGCGGCGCTCAGGGCCATGCGGCGCGGGGGGCGTATCGTGATCGTCTCGTCCACAGCGGGCCAACGAGGGGAGGCGTACCACGCCGACTACGCGGCGACAAAGGGGGCGGTCATCTCGTTCGTGAAGTCCGTCGCCGTAGAGGCGATTCGGGGTGGTATCTACGTCAACTGTGTGGCGCCGGGGTGGGTGGATACGGAGATGTGTGAGGTGCCGTTTGAGAGGGAAGGCGGACAGGGGAGAGGGGAGATCGAGAGGACGATTCCATTGGGTCGGGTGGCAACGCCGGAGGAGATCGCAGGGCCGATCGTGTTTCTGTGTTCGGACCTCGCCTCGTCGGTTGTGGGCGAGGTGGTGAACGTGAATGGGGCGAGCGTGCTGTGCGGGTAGGGGTCGAGTGCCCAGGGCGGATGCCGGGGCTCGGTAAGAGCCCACTACCAGCACCGTGGGCCGCATGCTCGCTCAGCGGTGGTGAGATGTGAGGATCCGGACCAGGCTGCGAGCGGCACGTCACCTGCCTGACCGGCTGCTGCGTGCGCGGCGGCGCGAGGCCGCCGTGGCCAGGGTCCGCGCTGCACGGCCGGTGCGGTCGGTTCTCCTCGTATGCCAGGGCAACATCAACCGGAGTGCCTACGCGTCGGCGGCGCTGACGCAGTTGACGGACGGACGTGTCCACGTATCGTCGGCCGGCTTCATCGGACCCGGCCGGCGTGTGCCTCATCTCTCCGAGGAGGTCGCGGGACGGCGCGGCGTGGATCTGTCCACACACCGCTCGCGCCTCGTGACTCGGCCTCTTGTCACTCAGGCCGATCTCGTCGTCGTCACGGATCCCCTGCAGCGCGTCCCCGTGCGGGGACTCGGGGGCCAGCTCACCGGACTGCTCGGCGATTTCGACCCCTCTCAATCGAGACGCGAATGGTGCGTGACCCGTGGGGCAGCCGGAGGAAGTGGCCGAGCGCGTCTTTCGACGGATCGACCGGTGCCTCGAGTTGCTGGTACGAGCGATGACGGACGACGAGGCTGCGCGCTGAACGGTCGTGATCGGTTCTCGGAGGTGCCCCGCCGTCAAGACAGGCTCGGGCGCCGTGGTCGTTACGGTGGTGTTCCTACATGCTGCCGTCCCCCGTCGCATCTGATGGGAACAGGCCGTGCGCCACGATGTCCGCGAGAATCTGCTCCGCGATGACCCGATGCGCAGCCGCACTCGGGTGGCTGTCATAGGGAGTGGCCCACCAATGCTCACCGGGCTGCCCGGTGAGGGCAAATGTCGGGGTCAAGTCAAGCACGTGTAGACCGCTGCCTTCCGCAGCCACACGCACCTTCTCGTGTATCCCCGTGTCAGGATGGCCGACGGCATCCCAATGCCCAGGGTGGAATGCAGGTGCCAGCACCAAGAGTGCCGGCACGCTCGCTTGATCAGCTGCTCTCCCAAGCTCGGCAAATGAAGACTGCATCTGAATCCATCCTACGGCATCCTCTTGGTAGAGGGAACCGTAGTCCGGCCTCAGCACGATCGCTCTCAATCTGTCTTCGAGGAACGCCAACAGGGCGCTGCTTCCGAGCGCCCCATTCCTGAGTCTCACAGGCAGCAAATGGAGTGAGCCGAGTATCTC
>JBDGYA010000151.1:0-3988 GCA_039584325.1 Gemmatimonadota bacterium | reverse complement strand
CCCCGACGGCGGATCGTCAGCGCCGAGGAGAGCCAGGATGAAGATTCTCATACTACACGGGCCTAACCTGAATCTGGTTGGCCACCGCGAGCCCACGGTCTACGGCTCGCTGACGCTGGAACAGATCGACGCGAAGCTGACGGACGTCGCCAGCGAGCTGGGGTTGGAGATCGAGTGCCTGCAGTCGAACCACGAAGGGATCCTCGTGGATGCCTTGCAGCGTGCCCAGACGTCCGCGCACGGCGTCGTGTTCAATCCTGGCGGATACACCCACACGTCCGTCGCGCTGCGAGACGCGATCGCCGCGATCGAGATTCCCGTGGTCGAGGTGCACCTCTCGAACATCGCCGCGCGCGAGGAGTTTCGGCACAGGTCCCTGATGTCGGCCGTCTGTTGTGGCACGATCGCCGGTTTCGGATGGGCGTCGTACGCCCTCGGCCTGCGGGCGCTGGCCGGCATGCTCACCGGTCCGACAGGCTGACCACGCCAGTAGCCTCGATCGTCTGCGCCTCCGCCGCCGGCAAGCGCCAGTCGTCGTCGAACCGGCCCGCAGCCACCACGTTCTCGACGGATCCGCTGAAGAGGAGATAGTCGCCGAGACCGATCAGGTCGAACGCGGGCACACTGCGTCGAAACGGCGAGCGGTCCTGCGACGATCCGTCCGCTTGCCACCACGGCAGCCCGGAGTTGATGAGCACGTACTGTCCGTCCAGAGGGAAGACGTACACCAAGCCGTACTCCTCTGAGGCGCTGTCGAGATGCATAGGCAGGCGGTCACTGAGCTGAGCGATGATGGTGTTGGTCTCCTTCGTGCCGAACAGGACCAGATTCGAGCTTTCGAGATCACTGGGCCGCACTTCAGCGTCGGACACGAGTCTCGGGAACACCATGATGCGGCCCCAGAACGGTCCCCGGTCCACCGACCACTCGGCGGCTGTCAGCGCCTGCGCCCGGCGGGCCTCCACCTCTTCACGCGATGGATTGCCGCCGGTGCCATACACGTAGACATGCCGGCTCGCAATCACTTCGGCCATCGGGCCTTCCGCTCCAGGCCGTTTGGCCCGCGCCGCCGTCCGGCCGATGACCCACGTCCCTCCCTGCCGGCTGAACGAGAGCGCTCCCGTCGCAGGTACCTCGATGAATGCCCCGTCGACCTCTATGGCGAGGGGCTCCTGTGCCGTGAAGCGTGGATGGGCTGCCAGATGCAGCGTGAAGCCCCCCAGCTCGGATGTCGTCACTTCGATGCGGTTGGGAGCGGTGAACCGCGCATCAATCCTCGCCACGGTGCCCGGCGTCAGTGCGTCGAGTTGCACCCAGTAGGCCGTGTTGTATTTGTAGCGGTCGCTCACGAAGCGCACGCGGCTGGGATAGCGGTTGCGCTCGAACTGGGCGAACCAGGTGAAGATCTGGCCGTCTGCATAGGCCTGTACCCAGCTATCGTGCCCGACACCGGGGTACTCATCGTATTCGACGTGCGTACCCAACCCCTCCAAGCGCTCCACCCACGCCCGCACGCTCTCGGGACGAACGACAGGGTCCGCACCGCCCTGAAGAATGCGTACCGGGAGGTGCAGTCCGTTTGGCGCCCAACCGTCGGTACCTTGCGGCGGAGCCGGGCACACCGGCGCAATTGCCGCCCAGACGTCTGGACGGGTCAGGCCAAGCCAGAGCGTGCCACCGCCACCCATTGACAATCCAGTGAGGTACACGCGGTCTTCGTCGATCGGGAAACGCCGCTTCACGTCGGCCAGCACCTCCAAAACGTCCTTTTCCGCAATACCCTGATAGCCCATGGTGCCACGTGCGTAGGGAGACGCTACGATGTACTCCACGTCTTCCCATTCGGGAAAGTAGCGGCTGGCCTCCACGTCGTTTTCGCCCTCGGTATTGCTCTTCCCGAAGATCCGCCGGAGGTTCAACCGGTGGTTCGAGCCGGCACCATGCAGGCTGATGACGAGCGGGTACTGCCTCGACGCATGAAAATCCGGTGGCAGGTACAGTGCGTACGGCTGCTCGCTGTCATCGACGTCGGATTGGAACGTCAACACCTGGGGTCCGGAGTCGAGCACCTGCCCGGCAGCCAGGCCATGCAAGGACAGTGTGAACACAGCAGCGGCTGTGGCGATGGAAAAGCGCTCGCGAGGATTCATCATGTGGACCTCCGCGTGACACAGTAGCATTCTTGAGGACCACGCAACAGGTTGAAAGCCACCACCTCGACTGGGCCGGACCATCGGGATACGAATCCATTGCTCATGTCGGCGCTGTACGCACCGACGGACACTCACCAACTTCGAAGAGAAACACATGAAGAGACTGACCGCGACCCGGTTGATCGGTCTGGCCATCCTGTACGCGTCACCCATGTCAGGCCAAGTGCTCGGCGTATTCGACGGCCACACGGACGTCGGCAACCCCCAAACTGCGGGGGACGCCTCCTACGACACCGTTCGGCAGCAGTACCTCGTTTCGGGCTCGGGCTACAATGTCTGGTTTGACCACGACGAGTTCCACTTCGTCTGGAAGCGGCTCAGCGGTGACTTCATCGTACGTGCGAGTGCGCGTTTTCCGGAGCAAGGCGTGGATCCGCATCGAAAGCTGGGTTGGATGGTGCGCTCTGACCTGGACTCGAACGCGACCCACGTGAACGCCGTCGTGCACGGCGACGGTCTCGCGGCGCTTCAGACACGCCGGAGCGTGGGAGGGGAGACGGAGGAGATACGATCCCAGGTTGCGGGACCCGATGTCATCCAGCTGGAGCGCCAGGGAGATAGCTACGTGATGTCGGTAGCCCGATACGGCGAGCCGCTGGTCAGCCAGCGGATCTCGGATGTCGTCCTCGGCGAGGACGTGTACGTCGGGATATTCGTCTCCTCGCACAATGAGGATGTTCTCGAGAAGGCCGTCTTCCGCAACGTGCGCATCATCGTGCCGGCCGGTGAGGACCTCGTACCCTATGAGGACTATCTCGGGAGTAACCTCGAGATACTGGACACGGAAACCGGGCATCGGCAGGTCGTGTATCGCTCACCCGAATCCCTGCAGGCACCCAACTGGACGCCCGACGGCAAGGCTCTCATCTACGCCAGTAACGGCTTGTTGTACCGGTTCGGACTGGACAAGGACACGCCCGTTGCCATCAACACGGGTTTTGCCACGCGCAACAACAACGATCACGTCCTCTCGTTCGATGGTCGCCAACTGGCGATCAGTCATCACAGCGCGGAGGATGATGGCGCGTCAATCATCTATACGCTGCCTGCCGAGGGGGGTACGCCGCGTCGTGTGACGGACAAGGGGCCGTCCTACCTTCATGGCTGGTCTCCCGACGGTCGCTTCGTGGTCTATACGGGCGGTCGCGACGGCGAGTACGACATCTACAAGATTCCCGTTCAGGGCGGTGAGGAGATCCGGCTCACGGATTCACCGGGCCTTGACGACGGCCCCGAATACTCGCCGGACGGCCAGTACGTCTACTTCAACTCCGTCCGCAGCGGGACCATGCAGATCTGGCGAATGAAGCCCGACGGGACAGAGCAGACAAAGATTACCGATGACATCTACAACAACTGGTTTCCGCACGTCTCGCCCGACGGGAAGTGGATCGTCTTCCTTTCCTACCTGCCGGACGTGGATCCCAGCGATCATCCGTTCTACAAGCACGTGTATCTCCGACTGATGCCGGTCGATGGAGGTAGCCCGGCGATCGTCGCATACGTCTACGGCGGGCAGGGGACCATCAACGTGCCGTCGTGGTCACCCGATAGCAAGAGAGTGTCGTTCATCAGCAACTCGGGCTCGGTCGAGCGATGACGGGTGCTAGAAGACGAGGTGAGCTGAACAGGCAGTCCATGCCGATCGACAGGGCATCCCAGGTCCAGACTCAACTGACGCCCAGTTCAGCATCGTGATGCAGCGCCGCCGCACCCAGTACTGCAACGTGCTCGAGTGCTGAGACTTCAATCTTCAACGACTTGATGGCATTGGA
>JBDGYA010000150.1:0-4651 GCA_039584325.1 Gemmatimonadota bacterium | reverse complement strand
CTGGCGGCACTCGGCAGGCTCGACGAAGTGGAACGTGGATTCGGCGAGAGTCTCCTGCTGCCGCGGGAGGGGGCGGTGACCGCAGGGGGTGTCATGGGAGAGGTCGCGGCGGAGTTGCGTGCGCACGGATTCCGCTACGCGTCGCTCGACATGGGGGAGCAGGCCGTGCGCTGGTTCCGCTCCCGTCCGTCGGAAGAGGCCGCGACTGCGT
This sequence comes from Gemmatimonadota bacterium, assembly GCA_039584325.1. Lineage (GTDB taxonomy): Bacteria > Gemmatimonadota > Gemmatimonadetes > Gemmatimonadales > GWC2-71-9 > JAOTVV01. The sequence continues at coordinate 4,440 of JBDGYA010000150.1, read as the reverse complement.
GGTCCACGATCGGACTGGCCATCGCCCTGTATGCGGCGGAACGCTGGGACGAGGCCGAGGCGCTGTTCCGCGAGGTGGCGTCGGCCACGCCTCGTGACGCGGTGGCGCAAGGGTATCTCGGTGTTCTCGCGGCGCGGCGCGGCGACCGAGCGGAGGCGCTCCGGATCAGCGATCAGCTCGAGGGGATGGCCGACCCCTACGACTTCGGGCACGACGTCTACCTGCAAGCGCGCATCGCCGCCCAGCTCGGCGACCGGGACCAGGCCATGGTGCTGCTCCGCGAGGCCTATGCGCGAGGCCGCGCGCTGTGGATTCACCTTCACAGAGACATGGACCTCGAGCCGCTGCGCGACTACCCACCGTTTCAGGAGTTTATCAAGCCGAAGGGGTGAGTTGGGCTGAGCCCATGCGCATCACAAGTGCCGCGGGGCACGAGGTGCGGCTCGCCACGCACGAGCCGTTTCGCGAGTTCGTCTTGGCACACGGACTCGAGTTCGCCCCGCTGGGAGCCGATCCGAAACAGGTGATCGCCGGCCGCCAGGGGCAGGCGTGGCTCGAGTCCGGGGACAGTCTGATTCGCTTCATCAGCCGCTTCTTGCGGCTGTTCCGGCCGCTCCTGGAGCAGAACCTGGCCGACACCTCGCATGCATGTGTCGGATCCGAGGCGATCGTGTGGGCGCCCTTGGCGTTTGCCGGTTACCACATCGCCGAGGCGCTCGGCATTCCCAGCTATCAGGCGGCGATTCAACCCGCCACACCCACGCGCGAGTTCCCGATCTTTCCGTTGGCAGGGAAGCGTAGCTGGGGTGCCACGTACAACCGCCTGAGCTACACCCTGTACGAACAGGTTACCTGGCAGGCGCTGCGATCGGTGGTGAACCGCTGGCGCAGGAAAGAACTGGGTCTCCCCGCCATACCCTTGCTCCTTCCGGGTAAGGAATTCCGCGCCAGACGCATTCCTTATCTGTACGGCTTCAGCCCCGCTGTGGTCCCCAAGCCGCGGGACTGGCCCGACTGGCACCACGTCACGGGATACTGGTTCTTGGATCGTCCGGCCGAGTGGCAACCACCGGGGGAGATTGTGGAGTTCCTGGAGGCCGGGCCGCCGCCGGTGTACATCGGGTTCGGCAGCATGATCGCCAGGAAGCCGGCGGAGCTGTTCGACGTGGCGCTCGACGCGTTGCGGCGGGCAGGGCAGCGGGGTGTGTTGTCCACCGGGTGGATGGAGGCCGAGCACGCCGATCTCCCCGACGACGTGTTCGGGATCGAGGCGATTCCTCACGACTGGTTGTTTCCGCGGATGGCGGCGGTGGTGCATCACGGCGGCGCCGGCACCACCGCGGCGGGCCTCCGGGCCGGGGTGCCGTCAGTGTTGACCCCGTTCTTTGCGGACCAACCGTTCTGGGCCCACCGCGTGAAAGTCTTGGGCGTGGGCCCGCCACCGGTGCCGCAGAAGCGCATCACCGCCGAGAGGCTGGCGCGCGCGATCCAGGCCGCGACGAGCGACGACGGCATGCGGGTGCGGGCGGCCGCGCTGGGGGAGCGGATTCGCGCCGAGGACGGGGTGGGTGCGGCGGTGCGGCTGGTGGGGAGAGGGGGCTAGGCGGCCGAGATCGAGGTGGCGTATGGGTTATCGCTTCCGCACTTGGCCGCGGAGCGCCTCGCGTGCCCGGTGGGCCGGCGACATGACCGCGAGAATCGCCGCGTCGGTCACCGAGTGCAGGACCTCCGCCTCAGCTGATCGGTACCAACTGCACTCCCGCCACGATCTGCCAGTCGGTCTCGAGCTGTGGCCCAGCCCCGCCCTCCCGCCCTAGATCGGTTCGAACAACTGCCCCAACTCGACCAGCAGCTCCTCGCCCGCTCCCACGGGCCGCCACGTCACCCGCTCCCGCTCGACGGTGGGGACCGTGTCATCGGGCGTCCACACCTCGATGTGACATTGGTCGGGATCGACGACCCAGTAGGTGGGTACGCGCACTTCCTGATACAGCCGGCGCTTGGTGAACCGGTCCGCACGCGCGGACGACGGGCTCAGCACTTCGACCGCGAGCAGCAGGTGCCGCATCCGGCTCCAGTCCAGCGTGCGTGCCTCGGCGAGATCAACGACGAACACATCGGGCTGGACCAGGGTGTCGAGTGCCCAGGAGATGTCGGCAGGGGACATCATGACGTGGCCGAGTTGCCGTGGCTTCACGTACTCGTGCAGGCGCAGGAAGATCCGGGCGACGATCTCCTGGTGCCACGCCCGCGGGGCCGGCGTCACCAGCAGCTCCCCGTGGACCGTCTCGTACCGTCTTCCGTCGTCCGGGAGGGCGCGGACCATGTCCGCCGTGTAGAACGTCGGGGCTGCCATACGCATAAGCTCGGCTCGGCGCTGGGGGGCAGGCAAGTGGGCACGCTGCAACGTCGGTGCACTTCGCCAGGATGACGTAACCGGAGTCATGCGGTGTGGCGCCGTTTCGGCTGGGGTGGGTGAGTGCGGACGGATCGGCGGATAGACGGATAGACGGTGCAGCGGTGAAGCTCGCGCTCGCCATCCGGTGCATCAGCAATCAGATGACGTTGCGACGGGACCCTCACCGTCACGCATGCTGCGGCATCGCCAAGGGGGCGCGGGTTGAGCTGCGGCTCGCATCAACCGATATCTTCCGCCATGGCCGCCGACCACCCGATCAGGACCCTCTTCTTCGCAGACACGCACCTCGGCTTCGATCTGCCCATGAGGCCCCGGATCGAACGGCGGCGGCGCGGGCACGACTTCTTCGCGAACTTCAATCGGGTGCTCGCAGTCTGCATTGATGAACGGGTTGATGTGGTGGTGCACGGGGGGGACCTGTTCTATCGGAGCAGGATGCCACCAGCTGTGGTCCAGCAAGCGTTCCTGCCGCTCAAGCGACTCGCGGACCGTGGCATACCCGTCGTCATCGTGCCAGGGAATCACGAGCGCTCAAGGATTCCCTATCCGCTGCTCGCCGAGCATCCCGGTATCCATATCTTCCACAAGCCCACGACGTTCACGTTGGAGGTGCGGGGACGGTCCGTGGCGTTGGCCGGCTTTCCATACGAACGCGACGCGGTGCGCACGCGGTTCGCGGACCTCGTGAGCGCCACAGGCTGGCAGGGCGTGGACGCGGACCTCTACCTGCTCGTCGTGCATCATTGTTTCGAAGGCGCGACCGTCGGGCCGGCCAACTACACGTTCCGCAGCGCCGCGGACGTGGTGCGACACCGGGACGTGCCGGCTGGATTCGCGGCGGTCCTCACCGGTCATGTGCATCGCCATCAGGTGCTCACCACTGATCTCGGGGGGAAGCCTCTCGCGACCCCCGTTCTCTATCCCGGGTCGATCGAGCGGACGTCGTTCGCCGAACGGGATGAACCCAAGGGGTACATGCTGCTCGAGCTCAACGACGACACGGCGAACCAGGTCGACTGGGAGTTCCGCCAGCTCCCCGCCCGGCCCATGATCTCGGTCGACATCGAGGGTGACGTGGGCAGCGCGGAGCAGTTGGAGCGGAGCATCGTCGCCACCATTGCCGCCACACCACGAGACGCGGTGCTGCGACTCCGCCTGCTCGGCGCCATCCCGCCCGCCGCCAGACCCGTATTACAGGCCGCCAACGTGCGCCGGCTCACGCCGCACGATATGAACGTGGAGATCGTAAGCCTCACCCCCTGAGCACGCACCCGGTCAACAACCGTCCTCCGTCGACCCCTGCACGATGCACCTTGCACGTTGCCCGCTGCCCGTTGCACGATCCCTATCCCCTTTCCCTTTTCCCCTTTCCCCCTCTTCCGCCGTTGCCCATTGCCCTCACCCTGCACCCTTGTCACCTTTTTCCGATGCGTACACACATCATTGCCAGCCTGCTCCTCGCCACGCCGGTGGCCGCGGTTGCTCAGGCCCCGCGCGCCGTCACCGCCGAGGACTACGCCCGCGCCGAGCAATTCCTCGGCAACAACACGTTCCCGCTGGTCAGCGGTATCCCCGGCCGGCCAACCTGGCTGCCCGACGGTCGCGCCTGGTACCGCGTGTCCACGGCCGACGGCTCGGAGTTCGTCATGATCGATCCGGGTCGACGGACCCGCGCCCCCGCGTTCGATCATGCGCGTCTCGCGGAGGCGCTGAGTGCCGCCATGGATCGCGAGGTCGAGCCCGGCAGCCTCCCGTTCCGTAGCTTCGAGCTATCCGACGATGGGCACGAGCTGACGTTCACGGTTGGCGGCAGTCCGTTCGGGCCCATGCGGGGCAGCGGCGGTGTACGGTGGAGCTGCGATCTGCGCGCCTATCGCTGTGCGCAGGCCGATACCACCGGGGAGGCCACGCGCCTGGATCCGCCACCCAACTCGGTCGTCTCGCCCGACGGTCGCCGTGCCGCGTTCATCCGCGATTACAACCTGTGGATGCGCGATCTCACCACGGGTGACGAGACGCAG
>JBDGYA010000068.1:0-14257 GCA_039584325.1 Gemmatimonadota bacterium | reverse complement strand
GCAACCCCATTCAGGTGCGCTACCGGACTGCGCTACGTCCCGTGAACCTCAATCTACCCAGATCCTGCCGGGTCGCGGATGCGACCCCCTGATGCGATGCCGGAGCGTCAGCGAGTCGGCGCAGCGCCACGACCGAGGCGGCGAATGCCGCCGCAGGTCATCCGATGCCGGAGCGCAGCCGACCACCACCGATGCTGCGACCACAATCTACTACAAACAGCGAAGGGGCGCGGGCGCGCCGCTCTGATCCGCAACAAGCGCGCGAGCGAACGGAGCAAGGATCTCGCCGACCTGGAGGCACTGGGGGAAGCGGACAAAGGACGGTAGCACAGTAGCGCCCACCGTACCGTCCTACCGTCCGGCTTCCTTCCGTCCGCTACGGCTGCGGCTCCGGCTCCGGGTCCCCTCCGTCACACTCGAAGTGCGGTCGGAAGTGGTGGCGGCCATGGCGCCACGAGAACGCCTTCCCGCCCATGAACCTGAGGCCGACCGACGTGGTCTCGCCGTCCACCACCTCGAACGGGCACACCGGCACGATCGCCGTCCACCCGCCTCCCGGGGGCGTGATGGCGATGCCGGTTCCGTCGTGGGTCACCACCTCGACCTGCGTCATCACCACGACGAGCTGGTCATAGGTCGCGGGCGGCAGCACCCCGGCCGGCAGCGAGACCTCCTCGCTGTCGCGCAGTGCGAGCACGTCCACCGTCGCCGGCAGCTCCATGTCCACGTTCACGAGCACGCCGTCCAGGTTGCGGGCCAGGAAGCTGGAGAACGTCACGCTGGCCGACTGGAACCACTGGTGACCATCGCCGTCGCGGTCGCCGTCGCCGTCGGACAGCAGGGGCCCGTCAGCCGTCGCGCCCGACGCCTGGCCGAGCGTCCCGGCATCGCCGGCCGACAGCACGAACTGCACGCGGCCCCCGTCGATGTCTCCCACGCCGGTTCCGTCCCCGCACCCCACCAGGATCGGCGTGAGCAGGACGGCGAGCACCGTCGCGAGACTCGTGAAACGCCATTTATTCAGCATGTGCCTTCCTCCAGTAAGATCGCGTGGTATGACTCATACCTTACCAGTACGAGGCGACCGGCGCTAGGACGGGAAGACGGTAGGGAATTGGGACGGTAGGTACTGTCTGACCCGCTCAATGCAAACTGAACAATTCCCATCCTTGGGCGGTGGGCGGGGCGACTCTATACTGGCACATTGAACAACAAGCGCCGGTGGCCTCCAGCCCAGCCGCCAGAGCGACGCCCCAGTCTGGACGCCCGCCTGACGACGAAACCCTCCGCCTCTTTGGCGGGAGCGCCCGTGCGCAGCCTCGCCACGCGGCGTCCACGGCTCGTAGGTTCGGTCAGCCCCATCAAGGAGACAGCCATGCGCGGCATGATTCTCCCGCTAGCGTTCTTGGTTGCCGTCGCCTGTCAGCCAGCCGCCGCTCCGCTGACCGACGAGGACGTCGCAGCCATCAGAACCCTCGGAGCATCCTACACCCAAGCCTTGCTGGCGGGCGACGCGGACGGCGTGGCCGCCCAGTGGGTCGACGCCGGCATCGAAATGCCTCCCAACGTGCCCGCCGCCGCCGAGAAGGCTGCCATCAGAGCGCGGTACGCCGAGGCGTTTCAGCTCGGGTTGGAGATGCAGTCATTCACGATCACACCGGTCGAGATCGATGGGATGGACGGGCTGGCGTTCGAGCGCGGCACCTATACGTGGTCCGGCATCCTTCCGGGCGAGAGCGAGCCAACCACGGACTCCGGCAAGTACCTGGGGATTTCGCGCCGGCAACAGGACGGCTCGTGGCTCTGGACTGCGACGATCTGGAACTCGGACCTCCCGCTTCCTCAGCCCCAGTAGCGCCGGCAGCACGGCGTCAAATGACGCCGTCGCTCGCAGAGCCCCCGCGCCCAATGGGGTTGTCGGGGCGAGGAGCGACCGCCTACGCGTCCGTGCAGCGTCGATACCTCGGTCCTCATCGCCGCCGAGCGCGGGGACGTCGACATGCCGACGTTCCTCGAGTCGCTCGGGCAGGACTCGGTCGCGATCGCCCTGGCCCACGACTGCGCGGTGGCGACGCTGAATACGGCGGAGTCCGAGCGGGTGCCGGGGCTACGGACCGTAGGCGGTAGGGCGTTTCGTAGCGTCTTACTGACTCACCAGGCGCTCCAACGCCGCAAGGACCGGCTCAACATCCTCCGTCGCCACCCGCCACACGATGTCCGGATCCACGTGGCCGTGGCCGAGAGGCATCGTTGGCATCTCATTGGGTGGAATAGAGACGCCGCGCGCGGCTCAGCAAATCCTAGACGGGGAACTGCCGTTTTGCGACAGCGACCCTGGTGCGGACTCCGCGAAGGCGAATGCGAAGCTCATTCGCGAGTACGCCTGATCGCTGACGACCGTCATCACATAGCCCGGCTCGAGGAGTTTCGCGCGGGGGCGGGCTGATTCGCGCGAGGTGCTCACCAGCTTGGAGGTGGGGCGCGCACATCATGGCGAGGGCTGGTGTGACGGGAGGCAGGCGACCGAGTCCCCCTCTCACGCGGCCTCTCGAGATGGCGCCGCCAGATTCGGATCAGGCTTTTTGGGCCGAGCCGTCCGATCTCGCCAGGCGAGGAGCGCGATCGACGCCAGCCCTGCCAGACACCACCAAGAAAACAGATCGCCGATGACTCCGTAGACCGTGCCGACCCGCTGCGCAGCGACATGAGCGACGAACGCGTCTTCTGGGAAGTCCACACGGGCGAGGATCCGCCCGCGAGCGTCGACGGCGATGCTGCGACCGCCGTTCGTTGGGCGGAACAGCGTGACGCCGTTTTCCACGGCACGAAACACGGCCATTCGTGCATGAAGTACGGCAATGTCTGTCCAATCATCAGACGGTGCCACGACCAACCCGATGTTCTGCGTCCGCAGCTGCCGGAGCAACCGGGGGAAGTCGAGATCGTGGCATATCACGGCACCCAGGCGGCCGAACTCGCCGTCGAGACTCCTCACGATGCCATCACCGGTAGTAATGAACGGAGCCTCGGCGCCGATGATCGGGTGGGCCTTGTGGTATTGCCAGGCCACGACGCCAGTTGTATCCACCGCGACGACCATGTTGTCAAACGGTGGCGAGCGGTCTTGGTGCCACAGGCCCACAGCGAGCAAAAGGACGACGCGTTCCTCGGCAGCCAGTTGCCCGACCCGTGCCAAGAACTCGTCCTCCTCCGATGCCAACACCCGCCCCGCCGTCTCGGACCAGGCGATGATCCGCGCCCCCGCCCTTGCCTCCCGACGCGTGCGCCGGATGAGGTCCTCGTTCAGGTGCTCCGCGGCCCGAGTGATCGCGCGCATCTCCGAATCCGAGACGGATGCGCCGTGGCGTACGGGTCGCATCGATCGCTCGAGCTCGTCGAGCGCCGACGCGGAAGGCACGAGGCCGGCTGCCCGTACCGACGGGTGCGCCGGGTCATCCATGAGTCGGACCTGGCCGAATGCGAGTGCCGTGAACAGGGCAACCGCGAACACCGCTGCAACACGCACCCTGCTATGCGCGCTCAATCCGGGACGTAACACCCATGCGACCACCGACGAGCACCACGTCACCACGAACGTGATTCCCGCCGTCCCTGTCACGGACGCCAGTTGTAGCAGTGCCAACAGTTCGGATTGGGTGTAGGCCAGCGAAGCCCAACTCCCGTAGGGTGTGACCCAACGCGAGAACAGCAGCTCGATGCTCACCCACGCCAGCGGGAAGACAAGCGTTGCCTGAACACCGGTCGCACCCCTCGACAGAAGACGGTGTGCGACAAAAGGAAGGAAGTAGGCTGCGGCATACGTGGCCGCGACGAGGTAGTAGAGCACCCCCGGCGCCGGAATGATGCCTTGCCAGATGACGAAGTAGGTCAGCACGTAGGCGGCGAACGCCAGGGTCAGACCACGGAGTGGCCGCGACCGATCGAGGTACGCGATCCAGCCAACCGCAAAGAACCACGTCGCCAGCGGAAAGATCCAACGGCCGTTCGCCACCAAGAGGAGCGCCACGCCGAGACCCAGCCACAGGAATCGTCGCTGACCTACGCCGTTCGCGGTCACGCGCGAAGGCCCTCTACAAGGAACGACCGAGTGAGGTTGAACAGGTTCAGTGGGTGCGGGCCCCCGTCGGCCTCGACCACATCGCTCAGGTCGCAGGCGAGCAGCAGCATTACGATCCCATGTACTCGCGACCAGAGATAAAAGGAGACGAGATCGGGATCGTCGTCTCGGACCGAGCCCGCGGCCATGGCCTCCACGACACATTGCCGAAGAATCGGGTAGCCTCCCTCTCCCGGTACGTCTGAGAGTCTCTTCCGCCCGCCACGGAGCGGCATGAACAGGACTTTGAACTCCGCCTCGTGCTTCAGCGCGAAGCCTATGTAGGCCTCTCCGAGCGCTGCGAGCCGCGCAAACGAACCCACCGGCAGCGGTGCGATTGCATGAAGTAGCGAGTTCTCGAACTTCTGGAAGGCAAGGCCGACAACGTGATCAACAAGTGCAGTCTTGTCCCGAAAGTGTTTGTAGATCGCGGCCGGCGTGACTCCGGAGCCCTCCGCGACCGCCCGCATGGAGCACCCGGCAACCCCACCCTCAGCCAACAGGCCCCGCGCCGTCTCCACGATCCGAGCCTCGGTCCGAGTCGCTCCTGTCATGGAAGAGGTTAACATTGTATTCCTACAGTAAACACTGTTTACCACACAGGCAAGGAGCCAGTGTCTTCGGTGGGCATCGGTGCGACCGCGCGAACGCCACTTCGTGCGCTACTCCGGAGAGCGCTGCGCGGCAAGACTCCTGGGGGCTACCCGGCGGCCCGCTACGAGACGCCGTAGGTCGTACGACGGCAGGCCAGTACGACGGGCGGTAGGGAAGTACCTGCCCTCTTACTGACTTACCAGGCGCTCCAACGCCGCCAGCACGGGCTCCACATCCTCCGTGGCCACCCGCCACACGATGTCCGGATCCACGTGGTCATACCCGTGCACAATGCGGTTGCGCATGCCGATCATCTGCACCCACGGCAGCTCGGGATGCGCGTCACGAAACGCCGCACTCGTGCGGCTCGCTGCCTCGCCCAACATCTGGATCAGGTGGAGCAGCGCGAGCTGCCGCACCTCGTCGGCGTCGAACGCGTCGCGCGTTTGGCCCTGCGCGATGGTGCGGATACGCCGCACGACATCGAGCATCTGCTCGAGCGTAATGCGGTCGTCACGCGCCATGGAGCACCACCGCCTCGGCCAGAATGCGCTCGCGGAGCGGCGACGTGAGGCCGCGCCGGGTGACGAGATCCACCCGCGCACCACCCAGCACCGGATGCAACGCCTCCGCCACCGCGACGATGCCGAGCCCGGGCGTCATCCCCGGCTCGAACTCCACGACCACGTCGACGTCGCTGTCCGGCGTCCACTCGTCCGTCACTCGCGACCCGAACACCGCCAGCCAGCCGATGTGGTGGCGCCGGCAGACCGCTCCGAGCTCTTCGCGGTCCACCACGTCGAGGAGGGAGGGCGCTTCCGCAGGCGGAGCCACACCGTACGCCGCCGGAGCTGGCTCCCGCACGCCACGAGCGGCGGGCCCGCGGCGCTCGGCCGCGGCGCGCTCGAGGACGGAGAGGATCTCGCCGTTCAGGCTGCGCCGGTTGGCCCTGGCCGCCGCCCGGAGCGCGCGCAGCACGGCGTCCGGCACGCCTCGAATGGTGAGCGTGCGGGTGGGCATGGCTGCAATATGCAGTCATTATGACTTTGGAGCAAGAAACACGGTAAGGCGGTCCTACGGCGGGACGGCGTCATCCCCCACTTGGTGATTGGTGATTCCCCCATTGGATATTGGACATTCCCTCCGTCCATCCGCCAATCCTTCACCCCGACGCCGCGAGCGGTCCGCGGGGTCTCTCCCCACGCACGGTCCCGCCGACGACCAGGGCGGCGGAGATGATCAGCAGGTTCTTGATGATGTACTGGCCTTCCATGGTCGGCCCATACGGCACCCGACCCATCTGGAACGCGACATCGGGCAGGACGACCAACGGCATGAGCGTCCCCACCATTTGCAGGGCCAGCAGGGCGATGGCGAAGCGAGTAGCTCCCGGGATGAGAAACCCCACCCCGATCGCAACCTCCCACCACCCAATCACCACCACCCAGCGCTCCGGATCGAGGATCGGGAGCCAGCGCACCGTGGCCAGGACGAGAGGCTCTGCCGGTGACAGCCCCAGCGGCTTGAGCATCCCAAACCAGATGAACACGATGCCGAGTGACACCCGGAGGGCAGCAACGCCCCATCGACGCATGAACCCCGATACGGCCACGTCAAGCTCATCGAACTGCATCAGTTCCGCACCTCGGCATGTGGGTAAACGCCACGGGACACGGAGGACCGTAGGATGTGCGACGGTAGGAGCGTGGGTACCTCCTTTACTCCGAGCCAGCAATCCAACGATCCATCCGTTCGGCTATCCGTCTGACCGTCCATCCGCCTGTCCGTCAAAACCGCGGTGCCGCGGGCTTCTTCTCGTAGATGAACGTGTAGTAATCGCGCATCGCGAGCTCCGAGGCCGCCTCCTCGTCCACGATCACGGTAGCGTCACGGTGCAGCTGAATGGCGCTCGCCGTCACCATGCTCGTGACGGGTCCCTCGACCGCCTGCGCAATCGCCCGCGCCTTCGCCCTTCCGCTCGCGACCAGGACCAGCATCCGCGCATCGAGAATGGTGCCCACACCCATGGTGATCGCGTAGACCGGCACGTCCTCACGGCGATCGAAGAACCGGGCGTTGTCGTCGATGGTCATCTTCGACAACGTCTTGAGCCGCGTGCGGGAGCTCATGGAACTGGTTGGCTCGTTGAACGCGATGTGACCGTCCGACCCGATCCCCAGGATCTGCAGGTCGATGCCACCGCACTCGCCGATGCGCTGCTCGTACCACTCGCAAAACGCGCGGTAGTTGCTGGTCGTGCCCGAGGGGATGTTGATGTTGTGCGGCGGGATGTTCACGTGCTGGAAGAAGTGCTCGCGCATGAAGTAGTGGTAGCTCTGCGGATGATTGACCGGCAGGCCCACGTACTCGTCGAGGTTGAACGTCGTGACGCGCGAGAAATCCAGCTCCTCCTCTCGGTGCAGCCGCACCAGCTCCTGATACAGGCCGAGCGGCGTCGATCCCGTTGCCATCCCCAGCACCGCATTGGGCTTGGCGTTGAGCACCTCGACCACGATCTGCGCCGCGGTGTTGCTCATGTGCTCGTAGTCCCGCTGAATGATGACTTCCATGGAACGCTCCGTTGGGAAAACGTCGCTGGTCGAGAGTCGGATAGACGGTTAGACAGATAGACGGACACGGTCGGGCAGTAGGACGGCACCGCGGTAGGTCCGAGGACATGCTGGCCGCACACCGCGGGCGCGCGTGGCAACACCGTCCATCCGTCCACCCGACCCAATCATACGCCGCGGACTGGAGAACGGTAAGACGGCGGATGAACGGCGGTCCGGCGGAACGGCGGGACGACGGCACGATCCTACGATCCCACGATCGAGCGGTTCAGCGGTTCAGCGGTTGAGTAGTGGGGCACCGCACTTGGTTATTGGATATTCCCCCACTGGCTATTGGACATTCCATCCGCCTATCCGCCTATCCGCCTATCCACCCGGACTAGGTGACTCCCCTCCGCACCGTGCGGTATTTCTCGAACCAACTGAGGATGTACGCGACCTTCGCCACCAGATTGCTCGGCCGGTTCGCGATGCCGTGGCTCGCATCGGGCACGCGGACCATCGTCGTCTCGACACCCTGGATCTTCAGCGCGCCGTAGAACTGCTCCGTCTCCGACATCGGCGTGCGGTAATCCTCTTCACCGGTGATGAGCATGGTCGGCGTGGTCACGTTTCCAGCGTAGTGAATCGGTGACCGGGCCATGTAGTGCTCCAGGTGATCCCACGGCTTGCCCGGGAACCAGTAGCGCCAGAAGAACGGCAGGCCATCGGCGTTGAGCACAAAGGAGTACCAGTTGATGACCGGCTTCTGGACGGCGGCCGCCGCGAAGCGATCGGTATGCCCCACGGCCCAGGCGCTCAGCACCCCGCCCCCGCTGCCGCCGGTCACGAACAGGTTGTCCTCGTCGACGTAGCCCCGCGCGATCACGGCGTCGACGCCGGACATCAGGTCGTCGTGGTCCTGGCTCGGGTAGGCATGATGGATGAGATTCCCGAACTCCTGACCGTAGCTGGTGGACCCTCGCGGGTTGGCCGACAACACGACGTAGCCGGCCGCCGCGTACAGTTGGTTCTCGGCCGAGAAGCGGTCGCCATAGTTGGCGAACGGCCCGCCGTGGATCTCGAGGATCAGGGGATACGTCCCTGCGGGGTCGAAGTCCGGCGGCGTGGTGATCCATCCCTCAATCCGGCGACCGTCGTACGACGACTCCCACCAGATCTCCTCGACCTGGCCCAGCTCCTTGTGGCCCAGCAGGTCCCGATTGAGCTGCGTGAGCTGCCGCGCGTCTCGCCCGCGCGACCCAACCGCCAGCTCGGCCGGGTGGTACGGCGTTCCCAGGGTGAACGCAAACGTCCCGTTGTCAGCCACGCTGTACTGCCCGCCCCCGTACGGCCGTCCCAGAGAGAGCCCGCCGACGTCCTCGGCCAGCACTTCCACGTCTCCATCGAGCGAGAGGTACGCGACCTTGGTATTCCCCTCGTCATCGTACTGGAAGAACAGACCGCGGTTGTCGGCACCCCACTGCGGGTTGCCCACACCGCGATCGAGGTCGCCGGAGATCACACGGCTGTTGGACCCGTCACTGTTCATCACGTACAGCTTCGTGACCGTGTATCCCTGGAACGTGTCATCGAACCCCGTATACGCGATCAGGCGGCCGTTGGGCGACACGCGCACATTGCCGTCCGGCCCGAAGCGATCGGTGAGTTGCGTGTACGATCCGTCCGCGAGCGACAAGGCGTAGATATCGCTGTTCCTCGGCTCCTCCTGTACGTTCTCGTTGCGGTTGACCGAGAGGATCAACGCGCTTCCATCGCGGCTCCACTGCGGGGAGCCGCCGTGATCGTAGTTGCCGGAAGAGACCTGCCGCGGCGTGCCTCCGTCGGCGGGAATCACGAACAAATGGTCATAGCCCTCGTCGAGGTAGCCGGCTCCGTCCGCGCGATACTGCAGTTGATCGATCACCTGGACCGGCGGTCCCCAGTCAGCGCCCTCCGGAGAACGGGGCATGGCCGCGGTGAGCGTCCCCTCGTCCTGCGCCACGAACATCGAGAAGGCGATCCACTGCCCATCGGGCGACCACGACATCCCGCCCGGCGACTCGGTGAGGTTGGTGAGCTTGGCCTCCTGCCCCGTGTCCATCCAGCGGACGAAGATCTGCGCCCGCCCATTCTCGCTGGACACATACGCCAGCCGCGAGCCGTCAGGCGACCAGCGCGGCGAGGAGTAGCTGTTCGGCCCCGACGTCAGCGGCCGGTGATCCGACCCGTCGACGTTCACGATCCACAACGCGCTGCGCGTCCGGTCCGTCATGATGTCGAATCCGGTGCGGCGGTACACAATCCGCCTTCCATCGGGTGAGATCTGCGGGTCGACCGCGCGCTCGAGCTGGAACACGTCTTGGGCCGCGAAGCGGTCGTCCTGCGCCGCCGTCGTCGCGGCAGCCACCATGAGGGTGAACGTCAAGGTCGGAAGACGCATGCGGAGCTCCGGGATTGGGAGGTGCGGATCCTGAGGCAGAGAACGAGATAAGATAACCGGCCAGGACGGATGTACGGCGGGACGGCGGAACTGGGGGAAAGGGAAAGGGGCCGGCCGCGGGCAGCGTTCAACGTGCAACGGCCGGCACCTCGGCTGTCGGACCTCCCTCACTTGGGTACTGGCTATTCCCCCATTGGGTAATGGATAGTCCGTCCGTCTATCCACCTATCCGCGCAACCACCGGTTGCTCGGCAGCGAACGACACCACGATGGAGAGCAGCCGGGAACGCCTCAGCCGATCCTGCCGTCGCGGTCGATGTCCTCGCCGATCGCCTGCTCCAGCCGCTGAAGCAGCAACTGCAGCACCTCGCGGGTGCGCCGCTGTTCGCCTTCGAGGCGCGCCACACGGTCCTCCAGCGAGGCTGCCCGCTCCTTCTGCTCGCCGATTTGGCTCTGCTGGATCAAGTCCCAGAAGAGACCCATATGTCAGCCTCCAATCCGGTGCACGGTGCGCACCAGCACGGGGGTCACGCTGTCACAGGTCCCGAGACCCCGACAGCTCCGATCGTGGGCTGTATTCCGGCAGCGGATCACCGCCGAATCGATTGTCGCCAACGGTACCGCGCAGGAACCAGAGCTCGATGAAGGGCCAGATCTGGACGAGCGGAACGAGCAACACGAGGACGAACCAGCCGCTCCTTCCCCGATCGTGGGCACGCTTCACCGACAGTGCGGCCTGTGCCCACAATTCCAGCACACCAGTGAGCCAGCCCTGACCGAGAAAGAAGGGCACCGACGTGACAATGGCTACCCCGATCTGGTACAGCCAGAACGGCTTTCTGTTGAGACGCCCATTGAAAGAGAACAGGACATCGAGCGGGTCCATGTGTGCCCTCCCCTCAGAGCCATCCACCGAGGCGCGCGAGGGTCGACAAAGAAAACGGAGTCAGGTGGTGCGTGTCGCTATTCTGCCATCCGGAGGGGAGTGACGCAATCCTGCAAGGGACCAGCGGGCAGGCCACCGGGAGAACGACGGAACGGCTAAAGAGGGGGGAAAGGGGAACAGGGACGGCGGGCAGGCGGACCGGCAGCGTTCCGAACCTTCCCGCATGCGAATGCCTGTCCGGCCCCGACGCCCAGCCCGTATCCTGCTCCTATGCCCACGTCACCGACAGCACGAGCGAACGCAACGTCCAGGCGGACTGGCGGTGAATTCCCGATCCCTCGAACCACCCATCCACCGATCCGCCTGTGCATCGGCGAATTGAGATAGTAGCTACAAGTAGCTACATTGCAGGCATGCGCGCCGTGGGCATCAAGACGCTCAAGAATCGGCTCAGCGAGTACCTCCGGCTCGTGGCCAGCGGCGAGAGCGTACTCGTGACCGACCGCGACCGCGTGGTGGCCGAATTGGTGCCTCCGCGGGCCGATCGCAGCCCGGTGCTCGCCGACGCGTTCCTGGCCGACGCCGTGCGCCAGGGCTGGTTGACGCCGCCGGTGGGTGCCGCGGAGCCGCTCCCTCCCAGACGACCGGTGGCCCCGCTGAAGGAGCTGCTGGCCGAGCTCGAACGCGACCGGACCGGGCGGTGATCTACCTCGATACGTCGGTGGCACTCGCCCAACTCCTCGCCGAGGACCGCCGGCCGCCCGAGTCGCTGTGGAGTGAGCCGCTCGTCACGAGCCGTCTGCTCGAGTACGAGCTGTGGAACCGCCTGCACGCCCGCAAGCTCACGAGATCCCACGCCGAAGCCGCGCGGCTACTGCTCGGCCGGCTGGCCTTCCTCGAACTAGCGCGCCCCATTCTCGCGCGCGCGACCGAGCCGTTTCCGACCAGGGTCCGCACACTCGACGCCCTGCACCTGGCCTCGGCGGAGTTCCTGCGGCAGGCGGGACAGGCGGTCGTGGTCGCGAGCTACGATCGGAGGTTCCTCAAGGCGGCGCACTCGCTCGAGTTCGAGACGGTAGAGCCGTAACAGACGGCAGGCGGAACGCCGATCCGCCTAGAACGGCACTCCCACTCCCGCTGTCAGCGCGAGCCCACGGAACGAGCCGTCGTCGTCGGGCAGGACCGACGTCAATCCGAACGCATACCGCACGTCCGCCACCACGAGGACACGCCCGAGGTGGACGTCCAGACCACCGCCGGCGAGTAGCGAGAGGGTGGCGCCGGCGGTACCGTCGGGGCAGTCGGCCTCCTGAACGGCTTCTGACACGATGGCCCCCGAGGGCGTGAGCACTCGGTCCCTCGTGGCAATCGTGCACTGTGCGCGGACGCTGGCCATGCCACCCGCGCCCAATCGGATCCACACCCGTTCCCCCTCACCCGCCGGGAGCAGCACGCTCACCAGGACAGGAACGTCTACGAACGCCGCCTGGAGTGAGGTGCGCTCTTCCTCGATCACGGGCCCGAACACCGGATCGTCGATCGGGACCTGGTCGGTGGTGAGGGTGTGGTCGCCCAGGGACGCGTAGCTTCCCTCGACCTGCAGCAGCACCTGCGCAGTCAGCGGGAGGCGACCGAAGACGCCCGCCTCCCACCCAGGCTTCATGCCCAAGCTGACCTGGCCGCCGGTGTAGTCGGTGAGTCGGAGCCCACCCTTGAGCCCGACGCCGCCGTGCTGCGCCAGGGCCGGGGCTACGAGCAGGACGCTCGCGACGACCACGAGCAGCGACCGCATGGAGAACCTCCCGGAGGGCGGTAGGACGGTAGGACGGTAGGACGGTAGGACGGGAGGACGGTTGGCGCAACGGCCTGGCTGCCGGGCGGTCGTAGGATGGAAAGACGGATCGGTGGATAGCGCGCCGAACTGCCCCTACTACCCTACCGTCCTCCCGCCTTACCGTCCTTCGTCGTACGGATCCTCGTTGCCGATCGTGATGCGCCAGAGCTCGCGCGTGCACTGGCCCGCTGACATACGGCTCACCTTGGCGCGGGCGGCACCCGTGGCGATGCCGGCAGCGGCGCCTTCGAGCGCAGCACCGACGTCGGCCGAGATGTCCAGGCTGTCGCCGCCGATAGCCTCGAGCTGAACCCGCGCCTCTTCGGCAGCCTGCTCGAGCCGGTCCTCCATCTGCCAGACCAGCTCCTTCTCGAGCATGCCGCAGGGCGAGGCGGTTCGGTAGCGCACGAGCGGATACGCCAGCAGGACGACCGCGATCAGCGCAGCGATTTTCCCGGTTCCTTTGAGCATCATTGTCCCCTACGCGGCGAGGCGGATGGGAGATTCAGGCGCGTGGCCAGCTGACCGACCTCGTCAGGGCTCGGGATTCCGCGTCGGGATCAGCTCGGCCTCCAGGATGCTGGACCACGTCGTTCCGCCGTCGGCGGATTCCCGGAGGTCGTACCGCATCAGGCTGTCTCGCACCCACTCCCAGCGGCCCATCACGACAATCTCGTCCTCGCCGTCCTGACGGGATCCTACAAGCTGGGCATCCGCCCCTTGCACCGACCCCTCGAGACGCTGCAGGACGGGACGGGTCGTATCGAGCCGGTAGGCCACCCAGGCGCGCACGGCTTGGTCGAAGGTGCGAATCTCGTAGGACTCCCAGCTCCCGCCCCCGACCCGCATGTGATCTTCCACGGCGCACCCGCCGAGCGTGCGCTTGGAGACGAGCGTCACCGGCGCTTCCGAGCCGTTCTGCAGCGTCGCCGTTCCCTCCCAGGCGCCGAGCATGAACTCGAACTCGAACATCTGCGGAAAGTCACAGCGCACCGTGGTGTCGACCCATGCGGGACGAACGATGCTCTCCCCCGCCGGATGTCGGGAGAACTCCATGATCCAGTTGGTGCGCCAGGTGATCCCGGAGTCGCCGGACGCCGCGGCGTCCCAGCGCAGTCGATCCGGCGCGATGTCGGCGAAGGTGAAGCGGGTAAGAACGGGACGTCCGTGCTGGTCGATGCCCTCGGTGTAGAACTCACCGCGCCCGTGGCCAAAGCTGCCCTCCAGCGTTCCGAAGGTTGGCTGATTCGGACTCGGCCAGAGGATCACGATCTGCCACTGCTCGAGCGCGGGGTCGAAGGTCCGGACGCTCATCCCGCGAATTTGATCGAACGTGAGGTCACCGACCCACTGCTCGAGGAAGCCGCAGCCCCCGACAATCGGCCGCACGCGGCTCGTCGAGGCACCCGTGTTGTACCACCGCGGGTCGTCGCTGTCCGGCTGACGATGCCGGTTGAGCACGTCCCAATCGCCGACCCAGAAGTCGAACTCCCGTGCCCGTACGTCCGGGCACGTAGCCGCAGGGGATTCGGGGTCCTGCGCTGGCGCGTCGGGCGGTGTCACGAGCGCGCCAGCTGCGACGAGCAGCGGCCCCAAGAGCCGCGCAGTTCGGCTCACGGAAACGCCTGGAGCGAGCCGTCGACCAGGACGCGGTGGAATGTCCCGTCCTTCCACAGGAGCGCCTCGAAGCCGCCGAGCCCTTCCACCGGGACGTCCACGCCGTACACTCGGCCCTCGAACAGCTGCTGCACCTGGCCGTTCTCGGAGTGCCCGACCACGACGGTAGCCGCGTCGAAGAACGCGAGTACCTTGTCGAGCTGTTCCGACGTGATCA
>JBDGYA010000149.1:0-4051 GCA_039584325.1 Gemmatimonadota bacterium | reverse complement strand
GAACCCACCGAAGCGCGGGGCGGTGCGGAACACTCCCTTCTCGAAGATGTCAGCATTCGATGCGTGGGCGAACGCGGGCAGGTCGAGCACGGTGGCATCCGCGAGATTCCCGCGTGAGTCCGGGGGCGTCACCAGATTGTCGGAGTGTCCGAAGGTGAGAATCGCCCCGACGTTGCCGTGGGCGATCGTGAAGTCCATCAGTGCGCGGGTCTCCGGCTCGCTCACCATGTGTGGGCCGGCATCGCGCTCCCAGTATGGAAAGGCGTGCTGGAAGTTCCGGTTCAGGTCCACACCGCCCGGGCCGTCTTCGTTCACGAACCCGTCGCCATCGGAGTCCCGGCCCTCCCAATACAGCGTGTAGGCACCCGACTCTCCTTTGCTCGGCTCAGCGCGCTTCATGAGCCGCGCGTCGTCCGGGTGGACCACGTAGTCACCTGAAGGATCGGCCACGCGCATCACCGTGACGAGCCCATCGCCGTTCACGTCCTCGGGCGGATCCTCGTCAATTCGCCCGTCGTTGTCCTCGTCGAAGGGGCGTGCGTTGCGGGTGCGCGTGAACTGCGGGCTGGCGAACATCGCCTCCGCACCGTCGGGATCGAGCCGGGGGATCACGTAGACCACGTGCTCACGCAACAGGGAATCGAGATTCTCCTCCCCGTCACCGCCGCTGAGAAGGTACCGGATCGTCTCGAGTGCCAGGGCACTGCCCAGCACGTGGTCGCCCTCGAGATTGCCCACCACCAGGAGACCGGGCCGAGTCTCGAGTGGCGCACCGGAACGGCGGCCGATCTCGACCAGCCAGATCTCCCGGCCCTCGTGCGAGCGGCCAAGCGAGCGCATGCTTGCCAGGTCGGACCCGTTCACCAGCGTCCGCAGCTCGCGGGTGAGTTCGTCGAAGGTCAGGTAGGACGAGCCCTGTCCGGAGAGGGCAGCCCCGGGTAGCAGGAGCGCCAGCATCAGAGTGCCGGGCAGGAATCGTCGTCGTTGGGTGACGTCGTGCCGCACGTCCGCCTCCATTCATGAAACGGGAACGCGAAGGAATCGATGGTCGACAGCGAATGGCAAGATGCAGTCGGGGGCATCGGGCCGCCAGCGGGCCGTGCATGGACTCAATCGGCTTCACCCGCCTGGGCTCGCCGGTCCGTCTCGCGGTCGAGCAGGGCACGAATCGCAGCGAGGCGAGGATCGGCATCGGTGAACCGCTGTCCGTACGCGAGGTTGTAGCGATAGTCGAAGTCGTCCGGGTTCTTACCCTGATTGTGCTGCATGATGGTCTCGAGCTTGTCGAGCCCTTTGGCGAGGCGCGCTGCCGGTGTGGCGGCGGTCTCGTATTCGTCCCACAGGGTGCCGATTTCGTCCTGCAGCCGCTGCGGCAGCGGGGACAGGAGGACGCCGAGATCCTCCCGCTCCTGCCGGCCCTTCTCCGGTCCCGCTCCCTGCTCGGGTGCGGGAATGTCTCCGTGGAGCGCTTCGCCGAGGTCGTGAATGATCAGCATGCGGATGAGTCGGGCGAAGTCCACTTCGGGGAAGTGATCGGCCAGCACGAGTGCCATGAGGCAGAGCCGCCAGCTGTGCTCGGCGACGCTCTCGCGTTCCCCCTCCGACGTCCACGCCGAGCGGTGGGTACTTTTGAGGCGCTCGGCGGACTGGAGGAACGTGAGAATGCCGTTCAGGTCTTCATGGTGCATGCGTGGGTGGCCTTTCGCGGGCTCCCAAATCTGAACGGAAGTTACCTCGGTTCCTGCGTTAGGCGCAGCAGTGCCTGTCGTGCCTCCTCACGCCATGGCTGCAGCTCGGAGTCGGCGTCTTCCCACCAGGTGAGGAACCGATCATAGTGTATCGCTGCCTGCTCACGCTCCCCTCGTGCCTCCAGGATCTGGCCCAGGTGGTACTCGGCCTGCGACGTGTAGAAGTAGTCGTACGGTCGAAAGCTCCTGAAGTACCGTTCGGCCTGGTCCAGCTCGCCCCAGTCAAGCAGCAGCCGTCCGACCCTGTACCGCAGCAGCTGCTGCGGCTGCTCAACGTTGTACCCGTGAGTTGGGAGTCTCTGCAACGCTCCCTCGAACGCGCCGAGTCCATTCCGATCACCTCCCACGAGCGCAGCGTACGCAGGAAGAACAGCTGCATATCCCTGCGACCAACCAGCGTCGCGCAGCCGCCCTTGATCCCGAAGTTCTGATGCGGCGGCCTCGATCGCGCGCCGACGCCGCTCGACTTCATCCCAATGACCCTCTTCGACGGCGAGTAGGCCGAGCCAGAAGTCATCCGTCGGATCGGCACCCCCTGACCGCACAATCGTCTCTCGAAACAGACTGTCCGGATTGCTCTCTGTCGCGAGAATTCGAGCTGCGCGGCGGGCAGAGAGCGAGTCAGCGAATCCCGACAGGTGCAGCTGAAGATCCCACCGTGCTCCAAAGAATCGCGTGCTCGTTCGGGAAGTGAGTGACTCAGCCACCTGTCGTAGCACCGTGCGGGCGGCGGCGATCTGGCCCCTGGGAATCCTGACCTGCAGCAGGCGCCACAGCGATATCCGCAGCACATTGGCATCAGTTGCCGATCCAAGCGTCCGCTCGTAGACGGCAGCAAGGGGATCCAGCGCAGCGGCCGGTGCAGCAAGCGGCGCCTGCACGCACCCGAACATCGAGGCCCAAGCAGAAACGGTATCGAGCGCGGCGATGGCCCATTCGCGCGAGGTTCCGCTCCCCCACACGAGCGCGTGACCCAGGTCGAACGTGCAACCCTCTTCTCCCGCTGTACCGAATCTCTCCCGGTACTGATCGATCAGTTCTCGTGCCCACGCACTGTCCAGCCGAGCGAAGGCAAACTCGATGAGGTGGTGATAGGGTTCTGCAATGTTCGGGTTCAGCTCAAGCGCTCGAGATGAAGGGCGCTGGAACGCGTCAGCTGCCTCCACTGCGACCCCGCCCCAGTGGAGCAGCGCATCGCCGTAATCGAACCACCCTTCGGCATCGTCCGGATAGCGGGACGTGAAGGCACGGAGGATGCGCAGTCCTTCTGCGTCCTCTTGGCTGCTCCCGCGTACCATCATAGCGTCCCGTTCGGATAGCCGATGCATTACAGGTGCAAGTTGCCGTCGATAAAGCGCTGCCAACCCAAGATCACCCCCTCCCCAGGAAATCGCCCGGGCCGCACGCAACATCGCCCGCGCGAACAACGAGTCGTGCTCGAGTGCCCGCTGGAAAGCGGCGAGTGCGTCGCTCCACTGGGCCCGACGGAAGTATCGCTCTCCTTCCAGATATGCCTTGAGTGCGGGGAGTGATGCAGTCGTGACGTCGCTCACGTGAATCTGTGCGAGACCCGTATCGACTGGGATGAGCTCCTGCCGGAGCAGTTCCACGGTGAACCGGTCTATCAGCTCCATCACGCTATCCGCCCGACCTTCGACCTGCACCAAGCCGGCGGCCTGCCCCCGGTGTAAAGGTCGGACCTCCCCTGCCAGACGCACGGCGTCGCCCGCTCGAACGACGCTCCCCGTCACGACATAGTCCGCACCGAGTTCGGCAGCGAGCGTAAGCGCGTCGTCCTCTGCGAGATCGTCGCGGGCCGTCCCTCGAGCTTGTAGCGCGATCATGACGGTGGCCGGATCGATCTTCCGCAATCCCTCGACGCCGTCGAAGTTGAACGAGAGTAGGTCGATCATTCCCTCACTCAAATACTCCAGGCCGGGCCCGACGGCTCTGAACGGCAGCACGGCGATGGCTGTTTCCGCTGCCGACTCTGCCGCCGCGGCAGAGTCCCGCGAGGCTCGAGCACCACCCACCAGCGTGTAACCGGTCACCACGAGTCCTAAGAGCGCGAAGGCCGCCACGCCGCCTAGCAGTGCACGGCGCCAGGTCAACAGCTTCACCACGGTTTCCGGCGGACGGATTTCCCCGCGCTGCGCCAGCGCCGAGCCGAGGATGATCGGGAATCCGATCAGTAAGAGGACGACGGCTCCTGGCAGCACCCAGCCCGGCAGGTCGAGCCAGCGCATGAGAAACTGGACCACGGACAGCAGCGCGAGGGATGAAAGGGCGTAGAGTCCCACCAC
>JBDGYA010000067.1:0-14562 GCA_039584325.1 Gemmatimonadota bacterium | reverse complement strand
GTCAGCGTTCCTGGCCAGGGTGACGTCGACGACGAGGGGACGTACACCGCGACGGGCACGGCAACCTCGGGCACCTGGACGCAACAGTCCACGCTCGATGCGAATCTGCAGTACTCCGGCACGTATAGCTGGAACGCCGCCACCAGCGAGCTCACGCTCGACACCTCGGTACAGGGCGTGCGAAACGTGCTCGTGCTGGAGAAGCAGTGAGCCGTGGCGTCTAAGGATCCCGCGATGCGTCCGATGAGGACTCCAGTGCGCTCCCGCGCTGCTGGATGCGCAGGGGGCGTCGGTGGCGGGCACGGTGCGTGACCGCGAGACGGGCGCACCGGTCCACGGCGCGACGGTCCTGCTGCAGGGCACGCCGCTCAGCGCACGCACCGACGGGTGGGGCCGGTTCGAGATCGGCCGGCTCGAGGCCGGTCGGTACAGGGTTGTGGTCGTCGCCATCGGCTTCGCGGCGGACAGCCTCGTGGACATCCTGCTCGAGCCTGGTGAGCGTCACGAGGTGGACCTCTCGCTCCACCCCGTCCCGCTGATGCTGCCGGAAGTGGTCGTCTCCGCCGGTCGCACCGTCGAGCGCACCGACGAGTCCGTGGCGAGTGTCGCCGTGATCTCCTCGCAGGACGTGCTGCAGCGCAGCGTCACGACGCTCGATGAGGCGCTGGTGTTCGTGCCGGGCGTGACCTCCACGGGTAACGAGCAGATTGACATCCGAGGCGCAACGGGCATGGCGCGGGGAATCGGCAGCCGCGTGCTCATGCTCCTCGATGGCCACCCGCTGCTGAGTGGCGACGGCGCGGAGATGGATTTTCGCAGCATTCCACTGCTGGATCTGGAGCGGACCGAGGTCGTGAAGGGGGCGTACTCCGCCGTGTACGGCAGCAACGCCCTCGGTGGGGTGGTCAATTTCGTCACCGCCCCGATCGAGCGGCAGCCGCGCACGGTGGCGCGGCTGCATGGGGGCACCTTCGACTACCGCTCGGAGCACGCGTGGTCGCAGGGGACGCAGGCGGCCCTCGGGTTTGGGCTGCAGCACTCCCGCACTTTGGGCTCGGTCGGCGTGCGAGCGTTCGTGGGGCATGAGAACAGCGACGGGTACGCGGAGAATCGCGAGTCAAATCGCTGGCTCGGGCGCGTCAAGCTGTCGTCGGCGTCGACCAGCGTGCATCCCTGGGATGCCTACGCGGTGGTGTCCCGTGATCGCGCGGGCGAGGCGTTCGTGTGGCGATCGGAGAACGAGCCGTTTCGCGTGCCCGATGCCTCTTCCGGCAATTACACGGTGAGCCGGTCGGTGCTGTCGGGGGCCACGATCACACCCTACGCGCGCGCGACGGCCCTCGTGCGCCTGAGTCCATACTTCAACGTCAACTCGATCGAGAACTACTTCAACGACAACGACGACTGGCATACGGCGATCAAGCCGGGACTGCTGGCGGAGCTGGCGTGGTACCCGGGGCGACGTCACGCGTTCACCTTCGGTGTCGACGGTGCCCACACCTGGGTGCGCTCCAACTTCCTGGGTGATCCCCGGATCGTCGATCTCGCCGCGTTCGCGCAGGACGACATCCAGCTCACCTCGGCGCTCAAGGGCACGCTGGGAGTGCGGCTCGACTATCACAAGGCTGACATGGCGATCGCGGAGTGGGCGGTGAGCCCCAAGGTGGGTGCTGCGCTCCGGGTAGCACCCGGGGCCACGGTGCGGGCCTCCCTGGGCGCGGGGTATCGTGCGCCGAGCGCGATTGAGCAGTTCGTGTCGTCGCAGCAGTTCGGGTTCCGCGTGATCCCCAATCCCGATCTCAGGGGCGAGCATGCCTGGTCGGCGGAGCTCGGGACCACCGTACGCGCGTTCGAGCGCGTGCGAATCGATGCCGCGCTGTTCGGCAGTCTGTACGAGGATCTGATCGGCCCGGCTCCCGCGCCGAACGATATCTTCGTGTTCCAATTCCGCAACGTCGCGCGAGCGCGCGTCGCCGGAATGGACCTGGGTGTGAATGCCCAAGTGGTCCCGAATGCGCTGGAGGTCAGGGCGACGTACTTGTTGCTCGATACGGAAGATCGCGACACAGGTGCACCGCTGCCGTATCGGGCACGACACAATCTGACCGGCAGCGTGAATCTGCTGCACGGCCTGGCGGGGCTCGATGTGCGGTATCGCAGCCGCATCGAGCAGGTGCTCGTCTACCCGCTCGACACCCGGACCGACATGACGGTGGTCGACCTGCGACTCGGCTATCGTGTGCTCAACGTTCTCTGGCAGCTCAAGGTAGCCAACGTGTTCAACCAGTTCTACGTGGACGTGCAGGAACGGAATCCGGGCGCACCGCGTAGCATTGCACTCACGGCCGTCTACGGCTTGTAGTACCTCCACCATCAGACACACGCGCTGGGTCTCCAACTCCCAATCTCGTGCGTCGCTGACCGGACCGGGCGGGTCGACCCACGTAGCTCTCCATGTCGTCAATCCCGGTGTCCGCAGAATTTGGGTGAGCTGCCGGCCGCCAGATCCCCCGCTGCGAAGAACTTAGGGGCCTTGTAGGTCCGCGACTGCCGAACAAACGCCGCACAAACACGGTTGCGGAGTGTGATGCAGGTCATCGTTGCAGGACCCGCCCGGCCACAGGCTTGACCATTCCGAAAAACGCTCGACGTGGCCGTAGCGGAACGTACCCGTTCCGGCCCTCGTCGTTCGTGGCTCTTGCGAGGAGTGGACTCTATGCAGTCTCTGCAAGCCTTCGTTCCCACCGAGTGGCGCGGCACGGTCGAGCTGCTGACGGCGCCGATCGCGTGGATTCCCGAGTGGCACGCGATGATGATCAACTTCGTGTGGTATGGTGATTCGACACCGGAGATCGCGTTCAAGCGCATCGTGGTGCTGTTGCCTATGCTGCTCGTGGTGGTCGGCGTATGGGTCACCATGGCATCGCTGTACACGCTACCGTTCCGATCGAATCGCGGTCGATTCGTCACTGCCATGCTGACAACGTGGTGGGATGCCGGTCGCACCGCGTGGTTCTACTGGGCCGGCATGCTCCGCCTCGCCGTCGTGCTCTTCGGGTGGGTGTGGAGTCTGCTGCGGTTCGCCGCGCGCTTCGTCGGTGCGGCATTGAAAGCAGGCTTCCGATCACCCCTTCGAGTGCTCGACTGGACCTCACGCAACTACTTCAAGCCCGGCGTGCCCTGGCTGGCGTTCCTGGCGCTGCTGCTGTGGTCGGCTGTCGAGGCCCTGATCTTCATGTACACGCTGCAGCCCACGCTCAGCGAAGTGCTGGCCGGGATCACCGGGTTCGAGCCGGATCCCCGCATCATGGCCCCGTTGCTCTGGGTATTCCTGTTCTTCCTGGTGCTGGGCAGCTTTGCGTGCATCCACGCGCTCGGCATGGCACTGCGCGAGAAGAACGTCCCGCAGATCGTGCAGATGTCCTTCGTCGAGCTGTTCGTGATGTTCTTCGAAGTGATCTTCCTGTACCGTGAGCTGATCGACGCGATCACGCCGTGGATCGCGCAGACAACGAACGAGCAGGTGCAGCTCGGGCTCGTCGCGACGCTCGCGCTCGCCTCGTTCGGCTGGATCGGCGTGCGCGGCATGACGTGGTTCCTGTTTGGGCGCTACGGCACACCGGCGCTGGTCGCCGTGTTGGCGCGCGAGACCATCAGTCAGGAAGGCGCCGCGGGGCACGTGCCCATGTCCGTGCAGCCGGAGTTCTGGAAGGCACCGGTCGCCGTGCTCAAGGCCGAGACCGAGTGGTTCCAACAGGAGGCCCGCCGGGTGTTCGAATTGGTGTCGTTGCCAGTGCTGCAGCTCGTGGCGGCGGCCGTGAACTTCCCCGTTGTGGCCATCGGATCGCGCCCGTTGTTCGCGCTGCCGTTCCGCAGCCTGGATGAGGTCCTGGTCAAGACGCCTGGGATCGGGGTCGGCAAGCGGCCGGTGGCGTCCGCGCGGCCGCAGCCGGCGCACGACGCGGGAGGCGCATGATGCGGATCGCCCGACGTTCCTTTGCGCTCGCGCTGGTCTCGGCCGTCACGGTGTCCTGCGTCCCGACCGACGGCCCGCGACAGGCACGCTCGACGCTGGTGATCGGCATCGACGTGAGCGGCTCGTTCCAGGCAGCGGGGAACTACGAGGATGCCATCGACTTCGCCGCGCATTACCTGTACGGGCATTTGAACGGCATGGGTACGCTGCGGGTGCCGTCGGCGGTGTTCGTGGGCTCGGTCGGGGGTGCGCGGGTCGGGGAGCCCAAGTCGTTCCAGCCGATTCATGCCTTCCAGGACAAGTCGGTCGACGAGATCACCGCGCAGTTGCGGGAGTTCTTCCCTCCGGAGGACGCCTTCACCGACTTCAACGCGTTCTTTGGCCGTGTGGCGACCCTCGTGAAACGGCAGGGGCTCATCCTGGCACCGCTGGACGTGGTGATCCTGAGCGACGGAATCCCGGATCGCACGGGGCGATGGGTGGGCGACACAACGGACGCCTACGCGCAGATCGACGTGGCACCGCTCGAGTATCTGTCGCGCAGCGTCACCGTCCGGCTGCTCTACGGCTCGCCGACCGCGTCCGTCGCGTGGGAGCGGGACATCGACCGCCAGCGCGTCCGGATGTGGACCGTAGACGATCAGGTCATGAGCGGGTGGCGAGAGCAGGCCGATCCCGGTGCGGATCCGGAGGCGCAGCTCGACCTGTGGGACTGGATCAGCGACAACGTCGACTTCCGGGTGCGCAGTCGGCGGTTGTGAGCGACGTCGGGTTGCCGGCACGCCCGCGTGCGTGCCGGCGGCTCGCCGCCGATTGATGGTCCGGCCGCTGCCCGCGCTTGGCCCTGGGGATGGCCTGTGCGGGTACACATGGGTTCCCAGTGCCCGCTGCCCGGTGTGCTGCCGTCGCCCCTGACCCCCGGGGTGGTCATCTCCCGGCAGGTACGGTACGCTTGAGCGGATCTCACCGGACCCGCGCATGTCTGACACCACCCAGCCGTCACGGCACAGCACGCCGTTTCGTATCGATCGCGACCGCATGCTCGAGCGCTTCCTCGCATACGTGCGCATCGAGACGACGAGCGACGAGGAGAGTGAGACCACACCGTCCAGCGCA
Organism: Gemmatimonadota bacterium; assembly: GCA_039584325.1. GTDB lineage: Bacteria > Gemmatimonadota > Gemmatimonadetes > Gemmatimonadales > GWC2-71-9 > JAOTVV01. The sequence goes on along the minus strand of JBDGYA010000067.1, from coordinate 9,470 downwards.
TGTCAATGGGATCTGGCGCGACTCCTCGAGTCAGAGCTGCGCGAGCTGGGGCTTGCAGCGGTGCAACTCGACGAGCACGGCTACGTGTATGCCAAGCTGCCCGAGCGCTTGGCACCGGGTTCCGCGCGGTCCGGCATGGTCCCGACGGTCGGGATCGTGGCCCACATGGACGTCTCGCCACAGGTGTCCGGTAGAGACGTCGCACCGATCGTGCACGAGCACTACGCGGGTGGCCCGATCCGACTTCCGGGCGCACCCGACCTGGTGCTGACGCCGGAGGACGACCCACCGCTGGGGGAGTGCGTCGGGCTCGACATCGTGACGTCCGACGGCACCACGCTGCTCGGCGCCGACGACAAAGCGGGCATCGCAGTGATCATGACGGCGCTCCAGACGCTGCAGCAGCCCCCGTTTGTGGAGCACGGGCCGCTGGCCGTGGCTTTCACCGTGGACGAGGAGATCGGCCGCGGCGTCGACAGGTTCGACCTCGCGCGGTTCGGCGCGGAGGTGGCGTACACCGTGGATGGAAGTGGTCTGGGGGAGATCGAGGACGAGACCTTCTGCGCCGACACGATGGTCGTGACCGTGCACGGCCGCAACGTCCATCCCGGATACGCCAAGGGAAAGCTGGTGAACTCGCTCAAGCTCGCTGCCGAGCTGGTCGAGCGCCTGCCGAAGAACCGCCTGTCACCCGAAACCACCGAAGGCCGTGACGGCTACATTCACCCTCACGCCTTCGAGGGCAACGAGGAACGGACGGTCGTGCAGCTGCTCATGCGGGACTTTACCGCCGAAGGGCTCGAGGCCCAACAGCGCATGGTCGAGGAGCACGCGCAGGCAGTCGAGCGCGCGTATCCGGGTTCCAAGATCACCGTCGACGTGAAGCCCTCCTACCGCAACATGAAGGTCGTGCTCGATCGGCGTCCTGAGGCCACGTCCTTTGCCGAGGAGGCGATCCTGGCAGCGGGGCTCACCGCGGAGACGAAGCCCATTCGCGGCGGCACCGACGGTGCGCGCCTGTCCTTCATGGGGCTTCCGACACCCAACCTGTTCGCCGGCGGCCATAACTTCCACAGCCGGAAGGAGTGGGTCGCGGTACAGCACATGGAGAAGTCGGTCGAGGTGGTGCTGCGGCTGATCGGGATCTGGGCGGAGCGCGGGGAGAGAAGGGGACTGCTGGACGTGCTCGAGTAGCGCAGTCCTGCCCGGGCACCCCAAGCGTCACGGGGCCCTCCTGTAGGACAATCTCCCGCACAACTTCATAGTCACCTCACGCGTGCTTCATGCCTGCGTAGCGACAGTGCGGACGTCCAGGCGTCGCCCGCAGGCAGCAGGATCCGACGTCCGTCGTTCGAGGGGATCCCCTATGCGGCTCTTCAGGTTCGAGTGGTTCATCTTGCCGGCAGCCGTCGCGTCTACCTGGGTGATGGCACCCACCGTGCTCGCCGCTCAGGACCCTTCCTCGACCGGCCCGACCGCATCGATCAACGACATGACCGGCGAAGTGCTCTACCGGGCAGCGTGTGCCAATTGTCACGGCGCTGATGGTACGGGTGTATCACGGGCCACGGTGGGCTTCGACGTACCGCTGCCCGACTTCACCGACTGCTCGTTCGCCTCGCGCGAGCCGACCGCCGACTGGGTGGCCGTGGCCCATCAGGGTGGTCCGGTCCGCGGGTTTGCCGCGGTAATGCCGGCGTTCGGCGACGCGGTATCGGCCGAACACCTCCAGCGGGTGATCGACCACATTCGCGGCTTCTGTGGCAATGCGGGTTGGCCGGTGGGCGAGTTGAACATGCCTCGTGCGATGGCCACGGAAAAGGCGTATCCCGAAGACGAGCTCGTGTACACCATCGGTGCTCAGGTCGACGGCCCCGGTTCCGTCACCAACGAGATCGTGTACGAGCGGCGTTTCGGCGCCCGCAGCCAGTTCGAGGTCGTGGTGCCGTTTGCCTTCGCCGAGCAGCTCGCGGATACGACCGGTGGTTGGCAGGGCGGGATCGGCGATATCGCACTTGGCGTGAAGCACGCGCTGTTCCACAGCGCTCGTAGCGGATCGATCCTGAGCCTCGCCGCCGAAGTGAAGTTGCCCACGGGAAGCGAGGAGAGGGGATTCGGTGTGGGGACGACGGTGTTCGAGCCGTTCGTTTCCTTTGGGCAGCTCCTGCCGCTCAACGGGTTCTTCCAGTTCCAGGGCGTTCTCGAGTTTCCGATCGACCCCGACGGGCGGCACAGCGAAGGGGCACTGCGAGGGGTAGTCGGTACGACGTTCACGCAGGGTCCATGGGGACGGGCGTGGTCGCCGATGGTGGAAGTACTCGCCGGCCGCGAGTTCGAGTCGGGTGCGCCGACGCACTGGGACATCGTTCCGCAGTTCCAGGTGACGTTGAATACGCGCCAGCATGTCATGGCGAACGTAGCGCTCCGGATCCCGGTCAACGACACGGAAACGCGATATCCGCGGCTGCTGCTCTACATCCTATGGGACTGGTTCGACGGTGGGTTCTTCCAGGGATGGTAGCCGTGCACCGTGACTCCGTTGCACAGGGCATTCGAAGGGGAAATGAGATGCGGCTCCGGATCCACATTGTCGTTTTCGCACTCGCCACGGTGATAACCGGCGGCGCCACGGCGCAGGCTCCGATAGCGCCGGCGGATACCTTGTTCCGCACGGCCGATCTCTGCATGGGGTGTCACAATCAGCTCGTGGCACCGACGGGGGAGGATGTCTCGATCGGATTCGACTGGCGATCGTCCATGATGGCCAACGCCGCGCGCGATCCCTATTGGCAGGCGGGCGTGCGTCGGGAGACGATGGACCATCCCACCGCGGCAGCGGCCATCGAGGACAAGTGCTCCATCTGCCACATGCCGATGGCACGGTACATGGCGCACACGACGGGGCAGCAGGGTGCGGTCTTCGCCAATCTCCCGGTCGCTGAGGCCGCGTCCTCGTCAGCGGTGCTGGCGGCGGACGGCGTGTCATGCTCCACCTGCCACCAGATCGCACCGGAGGGCCTCGGCGAGCCGCAGAGCTTCGCTGGTGGTTTTACCGTCGACCACCGGATGCCGATCGGGCAGCGCATCGCGTTCGGCCCGTTCGAAGTGGACAGTGGGAGGAAGCGGATCATGCGGTCGGCGTCGGGTTTCGAGCCGGAGCAAGCCTTGCACGTCCAGTCCGCGGCCCTCTGTGGCTCGTGCCATACTCTGTACACCCACGCGCTCAACGCCGAGGGTGAGGAGGTTGGCGAGCTGCCGGAGCAGATGCCCTACCGAGAGTGGCTGCACAGCGCATACGCCGAGGACGAGCAACCGTGTCAGTCCTGCCACATGCCGGAGGTTGCCGGGAGGGTGCGGGTCTCCGGGGTCTTGGGAGAGCCGCGGGAGCAGGTGTCCCGCCACGTCTTCCGGGGCGGCAACTTCTTCATGCCGCGGCTCTTGAACCGCTACCGCGACGAGCTGGGCGTTCTGGCGCTGGCGCAGGAGCTGGATGCCACCGCGAGCAGGTCGATCGAGCACCTGCGCACGCGCTCCGCTACCGTGCAGGTGACGAATGCATCGCTTGGCGCCGAGAGCCTCGAGTTCGACGTCGTGGTCGAGAATCTGGCCGGGCACAAGCTGCCCACGGCGTATCCATCACGCCGGGCGTGGCTCCATGTCGCGGTGACGGATGCGGCCGGTCGGTTGGTGTTCGAATCGGGCTCGGTCAGGAACGACGGCTCGATCGTCGGCAACGACAACGATACCGACGCCGACCGCTACGAGCCGCACCACACGCGGATCGCCAGCGCCGAAGAGGTGCAGATCTACGAAGCCATCATGGAGCATTACGACGGTGGCCCCACCACCGGGCTGTTGAACGGCGTAGGCTATCTCAAAGACAACCGTATCCTGCCAGATGGCTTCGACAAGGCGACTGCCGATGACGACGTGGCGGTGCAGGGTGGCGCGCGGGACGACGCGGACTTCCGGGATGGATCCGACCGAGTCCGCTTTACCGTGCCGGTGTCCGGTCCCGCGCCATTCGCGATTCTCGCTGAGTTGCAGTATCAGCCCATTGCGTACCGGTGGGCACACAATCTCGAGGCCTACGAGGTTGACGAGACGCGGCGGTTCGTACGCTACTACGAGGCGATGGCGAGCGCGTCGTTTCAGACGCTGGCACAGAGCACGATCAGGGTGCAGTAGGCCGCTGCCGGCCTCTGAGTGCGGATCTACCGCAGAACGACAGTGAGCAATACCGGCCGGTGATCGGACGCCACCCGCTCATCGATCACCCGATACTCGATGACCTGAAACTGCTCCTCCGGGCGATACATGACGTGATCGATCTCCAGCCGTGGCTCGTCAGCCGGCCAGGTCAGTCGGTCGTCCGTGGGTTTGGCTGGGAGCTTCCACTGCGTGCCGAGCAGCCGCATCACCGGGTTGCCGGGCTCGGAGTTGAAGTCGCCCACCAGAAGTACGGGAGCCGTCTCTTCCGCAAACCGGTCGACGAGCGCCTTGGCCTGGGCGAACCGCTCCGCCTCGGTCCGATACAGGTGAATGCCGACGAATACCAGCTCGGGTGCCGACGGTGACGGACGGATGCGCGCCGCCAGCGCCGAGCGCGGTTCTGCACCTTCCGGCAACACGTGGGTTTCATGTTCGAGGATCGGGCTGGCGGAGAGGACCGCCATGCCGTATGCCCCACCGTCGTACTCCATGAACCGGCCGAACGCGTAGTGAGGAAGCCCCGTCAACTCGGCGAGTGTCTGTGCCTGAGCCACGCCGTAAGTCCGCCCGGTGCATGAGTCCACCTCCTGCAGCAGCACCACGTCGGGCGTGACTGCCCGGATCACTGCGGCAGTGCGCTCGAGGTCGATCTGCCGATCCATGCCCGTGCCGTGCAGGATGTTGTAGGACAGGACGCGCACGGTATCCTGCGCACCCGCGCCAGTCGGCACGAGCCCGACGGCGGCCGCGAGCACGCAGGTGAGGCTCCACCATCCCATCCGTCCTCGAGTCCGCGGGACTCTCGCTGTTCTCACGTTTCCCCCGCGTCCAGCACCTCCAACGTCTCCGACGCTTCGTCCGTTTCCCACGCTCCCCTCGCTTCCGGCGAATCCAGCGCTTCAGAGGTTCCCAGGGTTCCCACGCTTCCTGCGCTACCCACAGTTCGGACGCTCGCCCGCCGACTGTGGCGCATCACCGCCCTGGGCCAGCTGCACCAACGGCCGCACCGTCCGCCCGTCCGACCGTCCGCCCGTCTGCCGAGATCCTCAGCACCCACCCGTAGTCACCCGGTGGATTGGTCCGGATGCCGTCGGGGACTTGTACCACGAAACCCGTTCCCGCCACGTGCCAGTCGAGTGGCGTTCTGCTGCCGAGCAACGAGACGGTCGAGCCGGCCGCTGGCTGCACGCTCGTCATGGAGAAATATCGCGGAAGCTCGGTCTCGCCTTCGTCAGCGAGGTAGATGGCGTACAGCGCGCCGTCCTTTCCGCGTGTGAGCCGCATCTTGCCTTCGACGTGCGGAGCCACGGGTCGCGTGCCGTAGATCGCTGCGCCGTTCACGCTCAGCCACGTACCCAACGCTTCGAGTCGGTCGTAGGCCGCCTCGTGCCAGGTGCCGTCCGGCCCCGGACCGATGTTGAGCAGCAGGTTTCCACCCTTCGCTACGACGTCCGCAAGCATGTGCACGAGTTCCCGCGCGCTCTTGTACCGATCGTCGGGCACGTACGACCAGCTCGTCGCCATGGGCATCGGCACTTCCCATGGGTGGAGGATGGCCCGATCCGGGACGTGTGCTTCGGGGGTCAGGTAGTTCTGGTACGGTCCGGGGACGGCCCGGTCCACCACGATGAGCCCAGGCTGCTTGACCCGCGCATGGGCGACGAGGCGCGGCATGTCGATGTCCTGGCTCTGAAGCCGCATGAACTTGTAGTCCGACCGGTTCATGCGCTCCCGGATCTCCTCGTCGGTCATGACCTGTACCCAGCCACCGTCGAGCCAGAGAATATCGATTCGGCCGTAGTCCGACATCAGCTCGTCGATCTGCCCGTGTGTAAACTCCACGAACCGCCGCCACCGCTCGGCGTACTTCTCGATGTCGTAGTTGGGATTGCGGTCAGGCGTGGCAAAATACGGCCACCAGTAGTCGGGGCTGTGCCAGTCGGGTTTGGAGAAATAGGCCCCAATCCAGAAGCCGTGTTCCCGGAACGCGTCGAAGATCGCTCGCGTGACGTCGGCCTTCGGATGGGCGTGAAACGGTGTCGCCGGCGCGGTGATGCGGTAGTCGGTGAGCTTGGTGTCGAACATGCTGAAGCCGTCATGGTGCTTGGTGGTGAACACCACATACTTCATGCCGGCGTCTGTCGCAGCCTGGGCCCAGCGTCTGGGATCGAACCGCGTTGGGTCGAACGTGGTCTGGAGATTCTCGTAGGCCTTCTTGTACTCGCCGTAGTCGTCCATGGACCGCCTGCACCACGGCTCGTCCTCCGAGCACAGCGACCAGGACTCTACGATTCCCCATTGGCTGTATGGGCCCCAATGCATGAGCAGGCCGAGCTTCAAGTCCTGCCACGCCTCCAGTTTCTCGCGCACCAACGGATCCGACTCCTCGACGTAATCATACGCACCGCGTTGAGCGTGTGCCGGTGCCACGCCGACCCACAGCGCGGCGAGGAGTGCAAGGCACGAGTGGCGGATCCCGCGGGTGTGGATCGTCGTACGCCGTTCAGCGGGGAGCATCGTAGCCGTCCAGCTTGACCGTCCACCCCCATGAACCTGGGATTTCACGGTACGGAATGTCGGACAGGTCGAGGAACAGGGTGTCGTTGGCATACCGTGACGGTACCTCCATGTCGCGGCCAAGCAGCGTGACGCGGGCTTCCGGCGCCGGAGCAGGGATCGGAAGCGCGAGCTCACGCTCGGGCCACTCGAAGTAGATCGCATACAGATTGCCGTCGCGTGTCGTGTAGGCGATGTGGCGGTACTGTGAGCGGTACTCCGCGCGCAGTCCGCGCTCACCCGTGGCGGTGAACAGCCGAGCAGCCGGAACGATCTCCCTCGACTGGCTCGGGCTGGACCAATACAGACGTGCGGATGCGTTCTGCGTATGTTCGCGGTAGTCGATGCGGACGGGGTAGCGAGTGCCGCCAGCGAGACCGATGGAACGAGAGACCGCGTCCGTCCCGCTGGCGTCCCATCGGTCGAGCACGAGGGTGTCCGCGATCCACACCCGAATGCCGTCGTCGGCCTCAGCCTCGAACAGGTACCGCTCCGAATACGCCGGCTCGACGTATCCGACCCACCGGGCGGTGAACCGATCCTCCGCGATCGGTGCTCCCGGTGAGTTGCGCACCCAGTCGAAGTCCACCGCCGGATCTCTGCGCTCGAGCACGACCTCGCGCCACTCACCTGTCCGGATCCATGGGCGCGAGCCGTAGATCGCCTCGCCGTTCACGGAAAGCCACTCACCCAGCTGTGCGAGTCGCTCCTGCTGGAGGAGTGGTATCTGACCGTCGGCCGCGGGGCCGACATTGAGGATCATGCCACCGCCCGCCGCCACCGCGCCGACGAAGAAACGCACGAGGGATTCGGGCGTCATGTACGCGTCGAGCTTCTCGTTCCGGTTCAACCCAAAGGAGCGGCCAAGCCCCCGCACCTCGGTCCAGGGACGCTCCGTCTCGTCAATCCCCGCGCTGTACTCGGGTGTGAGGAACCCGATGTCACTTCCCGCTCCCCAGCGGTCGTTCACGATCGCCTCGTCCCCGACCGTGTCATAGAACCAGTCGATCAGCTCCCGCGCGTGCCACTGCTCGGCGGAGTTCAGCCACTCGCCGTCAGTGAACAGCACGACCGGCGCGTACGTCGACACCAGCTCCTTGAGCTGTGGGATCATATGTTGCTCGACGTACGGTGCGATCGCGTCGGGTGGATCCCGATACCAGCGATGCAGCGGATGCGTCCACTCGGCGAGAGAGTAGTACAGACCCATACGCAACCCCGCGTCCCGGACGGCGGCGGTCAGATCGCCCACGATGTCTCGGCCCGGACCGACGTCCACGCTGTTCCAGCCCGACGCGTACCGGCTGGGCCACAGGGCGTATCCGTCATGGTGCTTGGAGACGAGAACGACGTACCTGGCGCCAGCCCGTTGGAACAGGTCGGCCCATGCCGCCGGGTCGAACAGCTCGGCGCGGAAGAGCGGTGCCAGCTCGTAGTACGTCGAGCGATCCCCGTACCACTCGCGCATCACGCGGGTGCGCAACGTGTCCCCCACCTGCAGTCCGCGCAGGAACCACTCGCCGTACTGCTCCTTCTCGCTGTACGCGGGCACCGAGTAGACGCCCCAATGGACGAAGATCCCGAGCTTGGCATCGCGGAACCACTTGGGATAGGGACGGGAGCGCAGTTCCTCCCAACTTGGCGCAGCGTGCTGCGCCGCCAGCCCGCTCGCGAAGAGCAGACAGCAGGTCAGCAGTCCACCCAGGCGCAGGCTCATGCCGGATCCGTACCCAGCGTCACGACGGCGGGCGCCGCGGTGCTTCCCGCCGGAACTGGTACGCGTGCGGTGGTTCCGCTCCCATGAGGTGGCGCACGAAATAGTGCCAGCGCCGTCGCATCATGTACGGCTCGTTGCCGAACCCATGCCGGCGATTGGGGAAGAGGATCAAGTCGAAGTCCTTGTTTGCCGTGATCAGCGCATCCACTACGAGCAGCGTGTTGTACGGTGGTACGTTGCTGTCCATGGTGCCGTGCGCGATGAGGAGCTTGCCCTTCAAATTCCTCGCGACGAGCTGGCTCGCCTGATTGTCGTAGTTGGTCGTGCCGTCGTCATACTCCTCGAGCAGGCCCTGCCACCTCTCACCCCAGTCGTCCTCGTAGTTCCGATTGTCGTGATTGCCGGCCTGCGAGACGGCGACCCTGTAGAAATCGGGATAGCGAAGAATGACGTCCGTGGATGCAAACCCGCCTCCCGAGTGCCCCCAGATCCCAACACGGTCCACGTCCATCCATGGATACCGCTCGGCGAGTTGCCGGATAGCCGCAATCTGATCGGGGATCCCGTTGTCGCCCATGTCGCGTAGTAGGCGGCGTGGAACGACTTGGAGCGCACGGGTGTGCCCGCCGCGTCTACCTCGACCACGACGAATCCCAGCTCGGCCACGGCCTGCTTGTCGCTCCGGGACGGCGAGAAGCTACGGCTCCCGACGCTGCCGGTCTGCGGGCCGGGGTACACGTAGTTGAGAATCGGATATGAGCGCGACGGATCGAAGTCGGTGGGCCGGTACAGCAGCCCGTAGAGATCGGTCACGCCGTCCCGCGCCTTGACCGTGAACGGCTCCGGAGGCTGCCAGCCCTCTGCGACCAGCGCCGTAATGTCTGCCTCTTCGAGCTCGACCACCCCACGGCCGTCCATGTCGCGCAGTACCGAGCGCGGCGGATCAACCGGCGTCGAGTAGCTGTCGACGAAGAACCGGCCCGAC
>JBDGYA010000148.1:0-4188 GCA_039584325.1 Gemmatimonadota bacterium | reverse complement strand
CCTACCGTCGTGCTGAACACGATCGCCTTCCCGCTCCAGCTGAAGGCCTCGCAGATGGGGGCTACCCTGCTGGAGTGGCGGAACGTGCCGGTAAGGCTCCAGGGTAACGTGATCCAGCTCCCGGGGCAGTCGCTGTTCGTAACCGAGGCGTGCAGCGGGCTTCGCTCCCTGACCGCGCTGTTTGCGCTTGCCGTCCTGATTGGGGGCCTGTGGCTCCGGCGCGTGTGGGCGCGGATAGCCCTCCTTGCTGTCACCATTCCCGTCGCGATGGCGTTGAACGGCGTTCGGGTGTTTCTCACCGGCTTCTTCGTGTTCTACGTCGATCCGGCACTCGGCGAGGGCGTCATGCACTACACGGAGGGGTGGTTCATGTTCATGATTGCCTTTGCGGCATTGGGCGGGGTGGGATGGGTGCTGAGCCGACTCGAGCGAATAGGAAGGAGCCCTGCATGACGAGCCGCTGGCTCGCCTGGGGGCCGGCAGTCGTTCTGGCCTTGGGTGCCTTGTTCGTGGTGGGCATCGACACCCAGCAAGCTCTGCAGCTGGAGCGGTCGCTGGAGGAGGTCGTACCAGACTCCCTCATCGGGTGGGCCGGTAAGGACTTCGAGCTGTCGGAGGCTGAGATCCGGGTTTCCGGGGTTTCAGACTACCTGTTCAGGGTCTACGATGCTGCGGCCGAGGCCGCGGACAGCAACTTCATGACCCTGTACGTGGGCTACTACGAGCGCCAGTTGCGAGGCAAGAGCATCCATTCACCCAGGAACTGCCTGCCCGGTGCCGGGTGGGAGGCCCTGCAGTCAGAGGTGGTCACGGTGGAGACGCCCATCGGTCCGGTCCGGGTGAACCGGTACCTGCTACAGAACAAGCAGCGCTTGGCACTCGTACTCTACTGGTATCAGGGGCGAGGTCGGGTGCAGGCCAACGAGTACGTCGTCAAGTGGGACCTGCTCAAGGACGCGGCACTCCGCAAGCGAACCGAGGAGGCGCTGGTGCGTATCGTGGTGCCGATCCACGGCGGGGACGACGGCGCGGCGTTTACGGCCGCTCGGGAGGCCGCGGAGCGGATCATTCCCGCGCTGTGGGAGGCGCTTCCGTCCTAGACCTCGGCCTGCTAGCGCCGGGTCGGCTCCCAGATCGGGTTCAGCTCCTTGCGGAATGCCCTGATCCACGCTGCGAGCCCTGCGAGCAGCCCGAACAGCACGTAGGCCGGCCCGGCCACGGGACGCGGCATCGCCACACGGGACGGCCACCACCAGGCAGCCACCATTTCGAGTGGTATCGCCGCAAATCCCACCGCAATCGCCCAAGCCGGAATCGCCAGCCCGAATCCTACCAGCAGGATGCCCAGCAAGCCGACGCCGGCGGCCCAGGGAACCAGCCACCGGGCCAATTTGTGACTCACGAGCATCCAGGCGAATCGGCCATGGCGGACCGGGCTCAGCAGGTGCCGCTTGTAGAACAGCGTGTCCAGGCCACGAGCCATCGTGCGGACCTTGCGGCTGTACTCTCGCCTGAGCGACGGCGTTCGGGGAACGAAACAGACCGCATCGCGCACGGAGACCGAGCGAAATCCGTTCTCTCGGGCGATCAGCGGCGCCGCGAAGTCTCTGCTGAGCGCGGCCGGCACGATCTCACCGTGCAGGTCGCGCCGGCTGGCGTAGAAGCAGCCGGACGCCCCCACAATCCCCCCGGCACGGGTCTCCAGGTCCCGCACCCACATCTCGTACCCGACGTACCCCAACTCTCCCAGGTTCTGTGTCGATTCGCTTCCGGTGCTCACATCACGGCCGGAGGCAACTCCGACGGAGGGGTCGCGGAAGACGGCCACGAGCGGCTTCAGCGCGTTCGGGGCGAGACGCACAGTGGCGTCGGTATTGACGACGATCTCACCGCGGATGCGGGTGCGCGACGCGTTCTCGGCGGCGGTCTTGCCCGACCGCGCCGGGAGCCGGAGCAACTCCACGCCGGTCCCGGCAAAGGAGCGTGCGATCTCATCCGTCCGGTCGGAGGACGCGTCGGAGATGACGATGATCTGCCGGCGGTCGCTCGGGTAGTCGACCTCGAGAAGCGTCTGGAGGGTTTCCCCCAGCACCTTCTCCTCGTTGTACGCGGCAAGGGTGATACTGATGAACGGCCATCGTTCATCATCCCCCTCTTCCGCGGCCGCAGGGGGACGCCACCGGGGGGGCAGGAGTAGCAGTATGAGAGGGTACCCGGCATACGCATAGGCACCGACGAGCACGGACATGCCCACCATGACCAGACCGACCTGGAGTATCATTCGCCTGCCCTCTGCTCCGCGCGCGCTGCGGCAGCCAGGTAGATACGCTCATAGGCATCCAGCCAGGCGTCGAGCCCATAGCGCTCGGCCACGCGGGCCGCTGCTGCACGGGCGCGCTCTCGACCGCTCACAGCATCCCGGTGCAGCTCTCGGACGGCCGCCGCCAGGGCCGCCGGATCCTCCGGCGGTACCAGGAGCGCTTCGCGCACGGTCACGACGTCCGGGACTCCGCCCACCGCGGTCGCCACGATGGGGACGTCGGCGGCAATCGCCTCGAACAGCGCGATTGGCGTCCCTTCCGTTCTCGAGCTCAACACGAACGCATCGAATGCGCGCATGTACCGGGCGGCGTCCGTCACGGAACCGTGCCACGTGACACGTGAGCCCAGCCCCCTCTCGCGCGTCGCTGCCTCGAGCGGTGCCTGCTGGTTCCCATCACCAATCACCGAAACAGCCACGGGCAGTTCGGCCATCAGCGGCAGTGCGGCCATCAGTACGTCCGCCCCCTTCTCCCGCGTCAGGCGCCCCACCCACCCGATTCGAAAGCCCTCCTGAGGCACGCCAAGCTCGGCCCGCGCCGCCGATCTTTCCAGCGGTTCGCCCGCCGGGAACCATGCGTTGGGCACGGTCCAGAGACGCTCCGCCGGCACGCCTGCCGCCCGAAGCCGGTCGGCCATCGGTCGCGACACGGCGACCACGGCGTCGAACAGCCGCACGGAACGCACCTGAAGCCACTCGTAGAAGCGGTTCTTCGGCCCGCCTCCGGTGAAGCCGTGCAGGGTGGAGACGGTCCCAAGTCCCAACCGACGGGCCGACGGCCCGTCCACCACGTCAACACGCGTTCCATGCGTGTGGACGATGCGGGCACCGACCTCGCGCACGAGGCGACGGAGGTGAGCGCGTTCCGTACCGTAGGCTCTCGGGGCCAGTTCCAGGCTCGTCGTAGGTACACCCGCTGTGAGAAGTTCGCAGACCAGGGGATGGTCGGACTCACCAAGGTCCAAGATGGTCAGGACGTGGACTGATCGGTTGCGCGCTACTAATCCTCGGGTAAGCGCGGAAACGACGCGCCCCGCCCCTCCGTAGCTTGGGGGGGCAATCACGTGCAACACAGGAGGGATCTTCTCGGCGCCCATTTGTGAGACCGCTCCTTTCTGCAAGTCAGAGGCCGACGCCCCAACTTGGAGGGCCGAGGCGGCATCGAATTTGCCCCCCGAAGGTGCTCAGCCGGCCCTACCATGAGGCTTCGGCAGATTCCAACAGGCATGACCGGACAACAATCACCAGTCGTCTGTACCCTCAGCGTGGAGCCTGAGAATGGCCGCATGCAGCTCACAGTAACGCTGGCCAGAACCCGCCGATGCGGCGGTATCCCAGCAGCATGAGCTCGCCGAAGGTGAGTAGGACCAATCCGCTCACGGCTGCGTGGGCCGATTCTCGGCGGGCGACGATGATGTTGGCAGTCGGGCTGACCCTCGTCGCGGCCGTGCCGCGCTTGGCGAACCTGGGCTCTCTGAGTTTCTATGCCGACGAGGAAACGACAGCGTTCCCGGCTCGGTCCATGGCCGAGGGTGGTGGCGCGGAGATGCCCACAGGCATGTGGTACCCGCGTGCGCTGCCCTTGACGTGGATTCTGGCAGGTTCGGCACGCCTGTTCGGCATCGAAGAAGACGTTTCCTATCGGATCCCGGTGGCGTTGATCGGCGCATTGACGGTTCCGCTGCTCTTCATCGTCGGGTCTCGTCTCGTCGGCACCTCAGCCGCCCTGGTCGCCTCGCTGATGCTGGCATTGTCGGAGTGGCACCTGGTGTTCTCGCGCCAGGCTCGCATGTACGCCCCCTTCCTGTTCTTCTTCCTGGCAGCGGTGGGTGCATCGTGGCTCTGGGCAGAACGGACCAGAGTACGGT
>JBDGYA010000147.1:0-4195 GCA_039584325.1 Gemmatimonadota bacterium | reverse complement strand
TCACGAATAGGCCGTGCGATCTGGCTGCGGCGTCTCTTGCCTCTGCGACGCACCGCGAGGCCCTCCTCCCTGTACAGCCGCTGGACCCGTTTCCGATTCACCGACCAACCCTCCCGGCGAAGCAGGTTGTGAATCATCCGGTAACCCCAGCGCGGTCGCTGGGCCGCCAACTTCCGGATCCGTGCCCGAAGCTTCTCTTGTGGCTCCCGAAGGCTCCGGTAACGCATCGTGGAGCGCGGGAAGCCCGTGAAGCGAATGGCTCGACGCTCCGAGACTCCGGCCGCGGCTTGGACCTTCCCGACGACCCGGCGCCGCCCCCCGGCCGTCACGACTTGTTTCCCAAGAGGTCCTTCAGCACCTGGAGGTTCAACGCTTGATCCGCCACGATCCGCTTCAGCCTCCGATTCTCTTGCTCCAGTTGTTTCAGCCAGCGGGCATCACTCACATCCATCCCGCCGTACTTCTTCCGCCACCGGTAGTAGGTGGTCTCGGCCATCCCGTGGCGTCGGCAGAGATCTCGGACCTCGGCTCCGGCGTCAGCCTCCTGCAGGATCCCGATGATCTGCTCTTCGCTGAATCGACTCTTTCGCATGGGCTCCTCCCGCTCGAGGAGTCCCATTATAACTGGATCAGGTTTCGGGGGTCACCTCAGTTTCGGGGGTCACCTCATTGACCCTACACGACCTGCGTCACTTCTATGGACAGGCCCTAACGAATGCCGGGCGTCCTGAGGTCAGTGTGCAGCACAGTCTTCGGCACTTGGACCCCACTATGACGCGTCGCTACACCCGGCAGAGGGATCGGGGTGAGAACGCCGAAGCAATGGACAGAATCATGTTTCGGGAGGGGCAAGACCGAACTGCTGAGAGTGCGTGATAGAATGGTCCGTCCCACGGTTTGTCCCACAGTGAGAACAACGGGGGGTCGTAAGTCAATGACCGGGGTGGGGCTCGAACCCACGACCTGCGGATTAAAAGTCCGCTGCTCTTCCAACTGAGCTACCCGGTCGAAGCGCTCACTGCCGAACGCACTAACAGATATCCCAAAGCGCCCCTCTACGCCAGCTTCCCTGGCGAGCTGTTGATGGGCAGTTGAGGCTATGCCCCTATCCTTCGCCGAGAAGCCGAGGGCCGATAGGACAGGCCGGGTTGACATGTGCGGCACATGAAGCCATGCTTACGACATGTCTACCATGCTTCAGATCAGGAATGTCCCTGATGCACTGCACCGGAAGCTGAAAGCGCGGGCCGCACTGGCCGGGATGTCGATGTCCGACTACGCCCTCAGGGTGCTGAGGAGCGACCTCGAGCGTCCGACCCGGGAGGACCTGCTGGCCCGGATGGCCGAGCTGCCGACGCCGGACCTCGATGTGGCGCCCGCGGCAGTGATCCGGGAAGAGCGCGAGGGCCGGTGATCGTCCTCGACGCCTCGGCTGTCCTCGAGTTGATCCTGAACACCGAGTCGGGCCGTCGCGTCGCCAGAGCCATCGCGTCACCCGAGGACTCGCTGCACGCGCCGCACCTGCTGGACGTGGAGGTGGCGCAGGTGCTACGGAGATACGTGCGAAGCAGGACGATTGGCGTCGACCGGGCGGAGCTCGCCCTCGAGCACCTGGCACAACTGGGCGTCGTACGCTACGGCCATGAGGAGCTGCTGCCGCAGATCTGGGCGCTGCGGGAGGTTCTCACGGCCTACGATGCGGCGTACGTCGCTCTGGCCGAAGCGTTGGACGCCCCGCTGCTGACTCTGGACGCACGGCTCGCCGGTGCACACGGGCATCGGGCACGCATACAGCTTCCAGAATAGAAGAAGGCGCGGGCAAGACTCACGTACCAGCGACTGAAGCTCCCCATCAACTTAGCAGCCTGCCGATCTGCTGCGCCCGGTACTCGAAGATCCTGCGGAGATCCGGGGCCACGAGCAGAGCGTGAATGATGTCGCCACCCAGCACGCCGTAGCGGACCCGGTCGGTCATCTCCGTCGCGGCACCGCGGGCTGCGAATGTGTGCTCGTGGATCCACCAGCGGTAAGGGCCCCGGGCCTGAATGTCGACGAAGCGGTGTGGCGGCTCCCAGGCCGTGATCTCGGTTCGCCAGCGGACGGGTATCCCGCGGAGTCGCAGGCGATAGTCGATGATCGCTCCTTCTCGCAGGATGATGGGGTCCGGGGTCAGGATCTCGAAGCGCAAGAAGGGCGGCGTCAGCAACTCCAGGTTGTGAGCGTTGCCAAAGAAGTCGAAGACCTGGTCAGGGGGCCATGACACCCGCGTCCGAGCCTCGAGCAGATAGCCTCTCTCCAACTTTTTGATCGCCAAGTCCACAGGTAACTCCACCCGCGTTGACGCTTCGTTGATCGCCGGTCCGCAGCTTCGAGTCGGACCGGATTCGCTCGCCGCCTATCCGGTAGGGAGGTATAATGTGGATACCATGGCGTCGACGCGAATCACCTGGCAGGAAGCCCAGCTCATGCCCGAGGATGGCAAGCGCTACGAGGCCATCGACGGTGAGCTGTACGTGACCCCTCCTGCCCCGGTCCTCCGGCACCAGTGGATCAGCGGAAACCTGCAGGCGGCTCTCCGACGACTGCTGATGGAGCCGGGCCATGGTTGGGTCTTCGGAGCTCCCATTGGCGTCGAGTTCCCGGAGACCGAGGAGGGTGTACAACCCGACATCATCTTCGTCTCGACTGCCCGGTCCGAGCGCCTGGTGAAAGAAAGGATTCGCGGCGCCCCCGACCTGGTCGTCGAGATCCTCTCACCCGGCACGGCCGAACGGGACCGCACGATCAAGCTGAAGCTGTACCGACGGCAGGGCATCAACCAGTACTGGATCGTCGATCCCGATGCGAACAGCGTGGACGTTTGGGATCTGGCCGGCGGCGCTACCGAATCCGAGACCTTCAGCGATCGTCTTCCTGTCCGCCTCGGCGACCAAACGTTCGGAGAGGTCGACCTGGCAGAGATCTCCCCTCCCGAACTGGAGAATCTGTAGCCGCTGCGAGAGTTCAGAGTCACTCTTGCGGGGGCGCTACCTCAACTCCAGCTTGATATCCGTTGAACCACCACTCGCCTGGCAGCGGCCCATCGCCAGCGTGACGCCCTTCCAGTTGGACGCCTACCGACGACAGGACCGCAGTCAAGCACTCCGTGAAACGTAGGAGGGCCCTATGCTTTCCCACCGACATCTCACGGGTTGGCCCGGCGCGGCACCGCTCGCCGCCTGCGGCATTACGTGCGCCGTCGCCGTACTCGCGTGTGGCGACTCGTCCATCTCGGCGGCCGCCTGGGATGGGGCCGTGCGTGACAGCGCCGGCATCCAGGTCGTCGAGAACTTCGGGGCGCCGCTCTGGCGCGAGGGTGAGCGCTGGGAGTTCACGGAGGTCCTGCGGATCGGCGCCGTGGAAGGCGAGCCCGAGTACGAGTTCGGCCGGATCACCGGAATGGCCGTGCTATCGGATCGTCGCGTCGTCATCGCGGACGCCATGTCGCACAACCTGCGCTTCTTCTCGGCGGAGGGCATCTACGAGCAGACGGTGGGAACGCAGGGTCAGGGCCCCGGCGAGTTCGGCGATGGGTTCCTGGGAATACTCCAGGGGCCTGGTGACACGATGGTGGTGCGGGATCCTACAAACGGCCAGATGCACACGATCGCGCCGGACGGGACCTGGCTGGGCAGCTTCCCAGCGCGGCCGGCCGAAGGGTATTACCCCTCCGGCTGGGACGACGACGTGGCCACGGGACGCCTCATCTCGAGCCTCATCCCAATCCTGTTGCCCGATGAGCCTCCGGTAGACACCCTCGACGTCGTCTTGGCGCGCGACGTGCACGGCGCTGTCCTCGATACCGTGGCTCGAGTTCCCACGTCGCAGAGCTATGCCCAACAGGGCGACGCGACCCTGCGCTACTACTACCGCGGCTCCCCAGACTACGACCTGTGCGGCGACGGTCTCGTGACCGGTCGCAGCGACGAGTACCGCCTGCTCTGGTACGGCCCCGACGCGACGGTCGACCGCGTCATCAGCCTGCCGTGGGAGCCGCTGTCCATGACGAATGAAGATCAGTCGATCATCACGCGACGTTGGGACGAGGTGTTGCGGCGGTACGAGGTTCCGCTCGAGCGGGTGGCGCAGATCAAGTCGACCTTCCGCTTCGAGAGCACCTACCCGGCGTACCGCCGCTTCATCTGCGGCCCGGCTA
>JBDGYA010000146.1:0-4248 GCA_039584325.1 Gemmatimonadota bacterium | reverse complement strand
CTCACCTCCGGTGGGCGTGGCCGTCGGGACGCGGCGGTGCTATGGTTGGGCCGAGGCTTCAGGAACTCGTGGGTGTGGTGGCGGACGGGGCCCGCAGGACGAGAAATGTCGGTCGGGACGAGCCGAGGAGTGACCCGTCCTGACGGAACGACGGGAGGACGGGAAATGGACTTCAAGGAGCGAGTTCCCTTCGGCAGGACGGGGTTGATGGTGAGCCGGATTGGGGTGGCGTCTGGCTACGGCGTACCAGCGGCGGCCATTGAGAAGGCCGTTCACGAGTACGGGATCAACTACCTCTACGTCTCTCCCTTTCTCAACGTGCGCAACATGGTGCAGGCGGTTCGCAACCTCGCACCCAGCCACCGCGACGAGCTGTGTATCGTGCTGGCCAGGCCTTTGTTGCGGGACTTCCGTCTGGAGCGCTTCGTGGAGCGCTGGTTGAGAAAGCTCGGGCTCGAGTGGGCCGATCTGTTGTTTCAGGGTATGAGCAAGCCCCCGAGCCGGAAGCTCACCGACCGGGTCCAGCGGCTCAAGGACGGCGGTAGGGTGCGCTTCGTTGGGATGTCCAGCCACAAGCGGCCCCTGTTCGGCACGATCGCCCGCGGCGCGGTGAAGGCGCCGGTGGACTTCTTTCACATCCGCTACAACGCCGTGCACACGGGAGCAGAACGGGACGTCTTCCCGCACTTGCCGCAGGACAACCGTCCGGGCATTGCGATCTTCACCGCCACCTGCTGGCGCAAGCTCCTCAAGCCCAAGTTGATGCCGGCAGGCGAGCCACCGCTCACCGCGGCCGACTGCTACCGCTTCGTGCTCTCCCATTCCGACGTGAACGTCTGTCTCACGGCCCCGTCCACCGCAGCGCAGTTGGAGGATAATCTCGAGGTCCTGCACGCGGGCCCCCTCGACGAGGACGAGATGGCCCGCGTTCGGCGGATCGGCGCGCACATCTACGGTACCAAGGGAACGCCACCGCTCCTTGCCCGATGATGCCGGTGGGGTCACGACGACCCAGACTCGGTGTACTTTGACGGATCTGGTTCACCCGAACTCGAGCAGACACCTACGGTGCTGACTGTCGAACAGTGACGAGAAGAGACCCCAGGTGCACTACCTACTCTTCTACGACGTGGTCGCCGATTTCGCCGACCGGCGGAAGGCCCTACGGGCCGACCACCTCGCGCTCGCGCACCAGGTCGCGGACCGAGGTGAGCTCATCCTGGGCGGCGCACTCGCCGATCCGATCGACCGCGCCGTGCTGCTCTTCCGCGGCGATTCACCCGCGATTGCCGAAGCATTCGCCAACGCCGATCCCCACGTCACCAACGGACTGGTCACGCGACCTCTGCCGGTCCGCCGGTGATGCCCCAGGGTGTTCACCTTGACTCGCTTCACAACCTAGGAACGAACCATGCGCGCCAACTCGCCACGAAGCCTGCTCGCTCTCATCGGCTTGTCGTCGATCCTCTGCATCCCGTCGGGGTCGAACGCCCAAACGTTCTCCATCGAAGACGTGTTGAGCCCCGGCTATCCATTCGACCTCGTATCCGCACAGCGAGCGGATCGAGTCGCGTGGATCGAGTACGAACGCGGAATGCGCAACGTCTACACGGCCGGTACACCCGACTTCACCCCCATTCGTCTCACCGAGCACCTCCTCGATGATGGCAGCGACTTGACGGACCTGCGCATCTCGGACGACGGCCGGACGCTGGTGTACGTGAGGGGGCACGCTCCGAACCGCGAAGGCTGGGTGGCCAACCCCACCAGCGCCCCGGACGGTGCCGAGCGCGCGGTGTGGACGGTGAGGACGGACGGCGGAGAGCCGCGCCGGCTCGCAGTCGCCGGTAACCCGGTGCTGTCCCCCGATGGCCGGTGGGTGCTCTTCGTGCGGGGCGGCGAGATCTATCGCGTGCCGGTGGACGGCGACGCCGACGCCCTCGCCGCGGCGACAGCCACGCCGTTGTTCCGGGCGTTCGGCGAGAGCAGGGATCCCGTATGGTCGCCCGATAGTAGGAAGATCGCGTTCGTGAGCGATCGGGAGAACCACAGTTTCGTGGCGGTCTACGATACCGAGCAGCGACGCCTCGCCTACCTCGCCCCATCGGTGGACTTCGACATCGAGCCGGCGTGGTCGCCGGACGGGCGCCGCATCGCGTTCGTGCGCCGCGCCGGGCTCCCGTTCGGTGGTACCCGGAGGTCATTCTGGTACATTCCGCAGCCCGAGGATTCGGCGAAGGCTCCGAGACCCGGACTCGAGAGTGCCACACTCGCCCGCGGTTATACGGTCGCGATCTGGGTTGCGGATGCGGTGACAGGTGAGGGCCACGAGGTCTGGCACAACGAGGCGGGAGACTCAGCCTACGCCCGCCTCCGGAATCTCACGTGGGCGAACGAGCACATCGTGTTCCTCGCGGAGCCGGGCAACTGGCGCCACTACTTCTCGATCCGCGCGTCGGGCCACCGCGGGCACCCGATCGACCTGACACCTGGGGACGGTTTCACGGAGCACGTCGGGCTGTCGAGTGACGGGACGCACCTCTACTACGCCGCCAACGTCGGGGATATCCACCGCCGTCACCTCTGGCGCGTCGCGACCGACGGCGGCGAGCCGGAGCAGCTCACGAGCGGCGAGGGAAACGAGACCTATCCCGTTGTTCTGGCATCGGGAGATCGGGTCGCGTACCTCGGTGCCGGCGCAGCACAGCCGCAGTCCGTGGCGCTCATCGCTGCGCGCGGAGGCGAGCCTCGCCTCATCGCACCCGCCATGCCGGCCGCATTCCCGCTCGACGGCCAGGTGGTGCCGGTCAACGTCACCGTGACGGCGGAGGATGGCTTCGAGTTCTACAACCAACTCTTTGTGCCGCGGGATCTCAGACCGGGAGAGAAACGGCCAGCACTCATCTTCATTCACGGGGGTTCGCGCCGGCAGATGCTGCTGGGTTACCACTACATGCATTTCTACCACATGGCGTATGCCATGAACCAGTACTTCGCCAACCAGGGATACGTGGTCCTGTCGGTGAACTATCGAAGCGGAATCGGTTACGGGAAGGCGTTCCGCGAGGCACCCGGCAGAGGGGGGCGCGGCAACACCGAGTACCTCGACATCAGGGCCGCCGGGAGGTACTTGCAGGAGCGACCCGACGTCGATCCGGAACGGATCGGTCTCTGGGGCCTCTCGTATGGCGGGATCTTGACGGCGCAGGGGCTCGCCCGGAACTCGGACATCTTCGCCGCTGGTGTCGACATGGCTGGGGTCCACCTGTGGGGCGAGTCTCTCGATCCGGACAGCGTCTCGTATCAATCGTCTGCGATTGCAGCGATCGACACATGGACCTCACCGGTGCTGTTGATCCACGGCGATGACGATCGTAATGTCGATTTCTCCCAGACGGTGGGGCTCGTTCAACTGCTTCGTGCGTATGACGTGCCCCACGAGTTGATCGTGTTCCCAGACGAGGTCCACGACTTCTTGATCTTCGGCAACTTCGTGTAATCGTTCACTGCCACGGACGAGTTCTTCGACCGAGTCTTGAACGCGGCGCCCGAGGGACGCCGGTAACCAGACAGCGCCGGGCAGAGGAGAAAGAGGGGCCAGTCGCCATCGACCCAGCTCACTCGCCGGCCTCCGCCGCCTCACGATTCCCCACGCATCAGCCCGACGGCGAGCCCACTCGCTCCGGTCGGATGCGCCAGGCGATCGCGGCACCAGCGAGCGTCCACAGCGCGATGTGCTCGACGGCGAGCGCCGCCCCATCGCGGGTGGGATAGCCACCGATGCCGACGCTCATGACATCCCCCATGAGGGCGAGGAGCACGCCGATGGCCGCGACGAACAGGACCTTGCGCGGATAGCTGGCCAGCACCCGCAGTGACGTCTGGGACAGGAGCCAGGCCACGATGAGGCATGCCCCCAGGGTCACCAGGAGTCCGACGAGCATCTCCCGGCCGGCGGCCTCATGGCCGACGCCCCCGTAGAACACGCTGAACACGGGCTCGCCCGCAGGAAAACGCCGCTCCGCCGTGACGGGTGGGTTGACGACGTAGCGCCCGGGCTCGACGACGTACGTCTTCAGGGTCGCATACACCTCGGGCTCTTGCGCTAGCTGGCGCATGTCGATCCGGGCCCGGAATCCGAGCAGCCCGTCGATCACGATGGTCGCCAGGAGCAACACCACTGCACCCAGCAGTCCAGCTCCAATCACCCGCATCCGCATGTGTCCTCCTCCGCATCGACCTGCCAAG
>JBDGYA010000066.1:0-15508 GCA_039584325.1 Gemmatimonadota bacterium | reverse complement strand
GCTGAAGACCGACGACATGCTGGCGGGTGAATACGCCCGCGAAGGGCTGAAGCGCGGCCTGCAGCTCGAAGCGGAGCTGGGCATCAACCCGTTCAAGTTCGGCCTGGTGGGGGCAACCGACAGCCACACCGGGCTTGCCACCGCCGACGACGAAAACTACTTCGGCAAGACCTCGGCCATGGAACCCAACCCGGACCGCATGACCCACCCGTTCGCCAAGTTCGGCGACGTGGCGATCATGGGCTGGGAGACCCTGGCCTCGGGCTACCAGGCGGTATGGGCGACCGAGAACACGCGCGCGGCCATCTTCGACGCCATGGAACGGAAAGAGACGTACGCGACCACCGGCCCCCGGATGCTCGTGCGCTTTTTCGGCGGCTGGGACTTCGAGGCTGCCGACGCGACCACCCGTCAGCCGGCAGCGATCGGCTACAGCAAGGGAGTGCCGATGGGCGGCGACCTCCGGAGTGCGCCTCCCGGCACGTCACCATCCTTCCTGGTGGCGGCACTCAAGGACCCAATCGGTGCGAACCTCGATCGCGTCCAGATCATCAAGGGCTGGATGGACTCGGGCGGTGACCTGCACGAGCGGATCTACGATGTGGCCGTGTCGGACGGACGCCAGATTGGCCCCGATGGGCGCACTCGGACGCCCGTCGGCAATACGGTGGATGTCGCGAACGCGAGCTGGACCAACACCATCGGTGACACGGAGTTGATCACGGTGTGGGTGGATCCCGACTTCGATCCGAATGAGCGCGCGTTCTACTACGTGCGTGTGATCGAGATCCCAACGCCTCGATGGACAGCCTACGATGCCAAGTACTTCGGCTTGGACGTCCCGGACGACGTGGAGATGGTGGGACAGGAGCGCGCCTACACGTCGCCGATATGGTATACGCCGTGACAATCGGGCTTGAGTCAGCGGAGGTCCGAGCGTGAGCGACGACCATTCGATCCTACCACCGCATAGGCTGTGGCAGCCCACGACCGCCAAGTGGTTCTTCGCGGTCTTCGGGTTGTCACTCGCCTACGCAGTGGTCCGGTATCATCTCGCCGGCCCCGTCGAATGGCGGCACTTGCCGCTCTTCATTCTCAACAAGGCCACCTCGCTGGCGGCCGTGATTCTCGTCGCCAGCTCGTACCTCATCGGCAAGGTCATCCGCTGGCACGACCACGACAAAGCACTGCGCCTCGTCGTGATCAAGTTCTGCGGCTTGATGGGGTTCTTTCTGGCGGGGGTGCATGCGTTCTTCTCGCTTGCGTTGCTCTCACCGGCCTACTACAGCAAGTACTTCGATGAGGTGGGCCGGCTCAATCTCCAGGGCGAGATTGCGATGAGCGTCGGCGTTCTTGCGCTGTTCTGCCTGTTGGGGCCGGCGGTGACGACACTGCCGATGATGCCGAAGGCCATTGGCGGCGTGCGGTGGAAGCGGAACCAACGACTTGGCTACATAGCTCTGCTGTTCGTCGTAGTGCACCTGGCCTTCCTCGGATTCAATGGTTGGCTCGCACCAGGAGACTGGCACGGTGGCATTCCACCCATCAGCCTGGTCGCCGTCGTGGCGGCCGTCGTTCCGCTGCTCGTCAGGAGCAAGTGGGAGCGTGACAAACAGGAGCGTGCTGCGACTAGACTCGACGGGACAGGCCAAAGAGAAAGCCCGTAGGAATTGGTGATTTGGAGACTTAGGACGACGAATTGGTGCTGATCAGTGACACCGCGTCACATCACACGAAACTTGACAACCACATCGCATTGGCGAGGACGTTATGAATCGACTCAGTACACTCATCGTGGGGACAATCGCGGCGGTGGCGATCACCGGCGCTCCGGCAGCTGCGCAGGATGAGGACGAGGTAGCCGAGGTCATCCAGGAGTTTCAGGAAGGCGACCCCGGCATGCAGGCGTGGTTTGCGGAGGCGTACGGATATGCCGTTTTCCCGTCCGTCGGCAAAGGCGGGATTGGGATCGGCGGAGCGCGCGGCAAGGGACTGGTCTACGAGCAGCGCACCCTCGTGGGCAAGGTCACGCTGACGGAGGTGACCGTGGGGCTTCAGCTGGGCGGCCAGGCCTTCAGTGAGGTGATCTTCTTCAAGGACAAGACAGCCTTCGACGACTTCACGCGCGGCAATTACGAGTTCGACGCCGGGGTCTCGGCGGTAGCCCTGACCGCAGGAGCGTCTGCGGACCTTGGGTACAGCGGCGGCGTAGCGGTCGTCACGGCGACCAAAGGCGGCTTGATGTATGAGGCATCGGTCGGCGGCCAGAAGTTCGACTACGAAGTGATCGAGCACTAGTGGTTGGTGCCTGACAGCAGCATCGCAGAAACCGGGGCCGCAGGTATGCGAAGGTGGAGGAACGGCCGCGGCGGTATTTGTCCTCACTGAGTGGATCGGCCTGACAAGTGAACAGGGGAGGTCAGCATCGTTCGCCGGCCTCCCCTCCTGGCTTCCAGCTCACGCGAGCAGTTCGGTTAGTGAGCCTTCAGTGTGCCGTACTGATCGTTATTCAGTGTGACTCAGCGTGAAAGCGTGCGTGCAATGTCTACGCGCAACGCCTTCTGGCTTCACGACTTGTCACGATGAGTCCGCCCGGCGCGGCATAATCATAATCCGCGTGTCGGGGGTGGACCTGCGGCCGCTCCGCGGCCTCGGTCTGCTACGCAACGAGTCCTTCCTCCGCTACTGATTGCAGATTGGCGATCGGCGATTCGGAGCGTTCCTCAGATCGCCGATCGCCAATTGCCGTTCTGCAATCTGCAGTCTCTTCGGGGCATCGCAGGCTTCTGGGCACCCGAGAGACAGATTGGTGGGCAGGTGTGGGTCCCCGATCCGATGTTCCCCACCATGTGCGCGAAGCCGACCCCGGACGGCCTCCAGGACCGTCTGATCGAATTCGGAGCGGCCGTATGCGGTGCGCTGGGAGATCTGCCGAATGACTTGGTGGGATCGCACGTGAGCCGACAGCTGATACGGTCCGCCACATCTCCCGCAGCCAACTATGCCGAGGCTCGCGGCGCCGAGTCGCGGCAGGATTTCATCCACAAGATGCAGCTGCGTCTCAAGGAGCTCCGGGAGACCTCCGTGTAGCTTCGCTTCGTTCAGCGACTTGGAGGATCCAGGGCCGACGTTAGCGGCCTGGCTGCCGAGTGTGACGAGCTCATTGCGATCTTCGTCCGGAGCGTGAACACGGCCAAGGCGTCCGGTTCGCGGCGCAGGGGTGTGCCGATCGCCAATCGCCATTCTGCCATCCCGCTGAGCCGCGGACCGGGGGTCGGGCAGTCGTCGGGCCTCGCCGAGGCCCACAACGAGGGCAGTCCCTTGGCGGACTGACAGTTACGCGCATCGGGAGAAGCGTGAGACGCGCTGACTCACGCTTCAGGCGCCCCGACTCACGCCTCAGGCGGCCTGCCTCACGCTTCAGGCGCCCCGACTCACGCTTCAGTCAGGCCATCTCACGCTTGAGTCAGCGCATCTTACGCTTCCGCAGCCCGGTGCGAAGTGTCATCCGCGCCAACTCGAGCTTCAGGCGCCCTGACTCACGCTTCAGGCGCCGCAACTCAAGCTTCAGGCGGCCTGCCTCACGCTTCAGGCGGCCTGACTCAAGCTTCAGGCGAGGCGTCTGAAATGAGGTCCGACGCGGTCGTGGCGTCGCTGCCATGGCCAGATGTGCGGCCTGACCGTCGCCAAGGTCCGGCCAGCAATACGGTGACATCGCGATCGTTGTCGATGCTCGCAGGAGAGGTCACCAACTCCCGGTTCCCAGACTATCGGACCCCGTCCCGTAGGTCAGGCCATTGCCGACTAGGGCGTGCAGCGCGGTACGCCCGGCTCGACGACAGGAGCCAACAGCATCCTACCGAGAAGGCCTCCTTGCATCGGCGCGGGAGGTCTCGGTCCGAATCGATGAAGCCGAGAGTGATTGCTGCTTGAAACCGGTCAGCAATCCCCCAACCAGGCAACCCGAAATCGTCTTGCGGCGGTCATCCCGGTACGTAGTTTCTCACCACGTGTCGGCCCGGTCCATACAGCGTCTGCGATGGCCGCAGGCAGTCGAGGAATCATGGCATTCGGAGTGAAGAAGGACGATTCGGTGGACGGGGTGACGGTGGAGAAGAAGGTTGTCAAGGCCGTCACCACCGAAACCATAGTCTCGTTGGCCGTCGTCTCAGCCATGTTCGCCATTTTCGCATGGCGCATGGGTCTCGCGAACATGTTCGGCACAATGATGGGAACGGCTCATGACCTCATACTGAACACCGTCTTCTTCTTGATGGGGGTGATCATCATTGCGGGGGCCTTTACGTCCCTCATCTCCGAGTTCGGTATCGTGAGCATCGCCAACCGCGCGGTGTCTCCTCTCATGAAGCCGCTCTTCGGACTGCCGGGCGCAACAGCCGTTGGGGTCGTTGCCACCTATCTCTCCGACAATCCCGCCATCATGCCGTTGGCCGCGGACACGGGGTTCCTGAAGTACTTCAGGAAGTGGCAGGTGACGACGTTGGTGAACCTAGGGACCGTCTTCGGCATGGGTCTCATCGTGACGACGTTCATGCTGGCACAATCCCCGGAGACCGGTCGCTTGGGCAAGGCGGTCTTGCTGGGAAACATCGGCGCCATTCTCGGTGGCATTGTCAGCGTCCGGCTCATGGGACATTTCGGCAGAAGACGGTATGGCAAGGACGCCGACGTGATCACTGAGGAACAAGAGGGCTACGACATCCTGCGCTACCGAGAGGTGCGAAGGGGCAACCCGGCCCAGCGAGCTCTCGAGGCGTTGCTCGACGGCGGCGTGCACGGCGTCAAGACGGGCTTGGACATCATGCCGGGGATCATCATCATCTGTACGATCGTCATGATGCTTACCTTTGGACCAACCGACGGCGCGTATACCGGGGCCGCCTTCGAGGGAATCGGTTTCTTCCCGTGGCTTGGGACGAAGCTGTCGTTCATCATCGAGCCGCTGTTCGGATTCTCGAGTCCCGAAGCCATAGCGTTCCCGGTTACGTCCCTGGGATCCGTCGGTGCCGCCCTCGCCGTCGTGCCTGAGTTTCTGGAAGGTGGAGTCGTCGGTGCCAAAGAGATCTGCGTCTTCACTGCCATCGGTATCTGCAATGCCGGCTTCCTGAGCACCCATGTGGGAATGATGGACGGAATCCGGGAACGCGGCCTGACCAACATGGCTATCGCCACCCATTTCGCCGGTGGCTGCTGCGCCGGCGTTTTCGGCCACGTACTGTTCCTGCTGTTGGGATGATGTCCCGGAGAAAGAGGTGAGGCATGAGCTTCCACCGAACACGACCCCCGCTGTCCTCGATGCCGGCCGTGCTGTTGGTACCCGTTCTCCTTCCTCTGGTGGCGGGGTGTTCTCCCAGCGCATCGCCCCACCGGGAAGTGCCCTTCGTTCTCCCCGGGAGTCTGATCGACAACGCCGAGTATGCGTCGCGCAGGGCGAGGTTGATGGATGAGATCCCCGACGGGGCTGCCATCATCCCGGGGGCCACCTCACCACTCGCAGACTATCAGTTCTTCCAGAGCAACGACTTTCTCTACTTCACCGGGGTGGAGGCGCCGAACGCCTGGCTGGTAGTCGACGGCGTCGACCGGGTGAGCACCCTCTTCCTCACCCTCGACGAGCACGACGCTCGGGGAGAGGGCATTCCTCCGGAGCTTGCCCTGGACCCGGCGGCGTACACGGGGATCGAACAGGCGCTACCGGTCGAGGAGATGGACGCCTTCTTGGCGGACGTCGGTCGGCGGGTCGGCGTCTTCTGTGTCTCCAACCGTCCGGAAGAGCTGCACCGCATGAACACCAACGAAGTGTACGGGGCCTTCCGGCGGACGGTAACGGAGAATCCCATGGACGGCCGCCGGATCCGGGAGCTGCGGCTGGTCGAGCGTCTGCAACAGCGGTATCCCGATGTCGAAGTGCGGGACTGCTTCCGCACGATCCAGGTGTTGCGGAAGGTCAAGTCGCCGGCGGAGGTGGCGCTGGTTCGGGAGGCCGCGCGAATCGGTGTCGAGGCCCATCTCGAGCTCATGCGCTCCACCGAGGTCGGGATGCCGGAGCGAGCCCTGGCCGCGCTCTTCCAATTCATCAGCAAACGAGAGGGCGCCCAGGAACTGGCGTACGAGACCATCATCATGGCGGGAGCGCACCACCCGTGGGGACACTATCACCGACACGATCACACCCTCGAGGACGGCGACTTCGTCATCCTCGACGCCGGCCCGGATTACGCGTACTACAACGCCGACATCTCCACCACGTTCCCGGCCAACGGCAGGTTCACGCCGGAGCAACGAGAACTCTATGAGCTGGGCCTGGGCATCCGGCAGGTCTGCCTCGACAACTACCGTGCCGGGACCACGTTCCAGGAGGTAGGCGAGAAGGTGCGGCAGTGGCTCGTCGCGAATGGGTACGACGACACCGAGCGCCGATTTGGCGGGCTGATCAGGTGGGGCTGCTACAACCACCCGATCGGGATGGCGACGCACGACGTGATGGCGTCGATCACCGGCCCGGACGAGCCGCTCGAACCCGGTTTCGTCTTCGCCTGTGACGTCAACATGCCCCAGACCGAGACCTTGGGGATCCGGATCGAGGATACCGTCGTGATCACCGAGGACGGATACGAGAACCTCTCGACCGGACTTCCCCGCACGGTGGCGGAGATCGAGACACTCATGCGTGAGACTGGCCTGCTACAGAAAGTCGGGAGGTGAGCGATGGTCGGTCCCCTCGTCCGACGCACTCGCTGGCTGGCTGCTGCCCTTTCCCTCTCCTGCGTTTCCCCCCTCTCGGCCCAACACGTCGACGTCTGGAGTCGGCCCATCCAGGTCGAGCGGAGCCGCAGTCTCGACTTCATTCACTACCGGGTCAGTCTGACCTTCGATCTCGACGCCAAGGCCTTTTGGGGTGAGAACGAGATCACCCTGACGCCACTCACCGACGAAGTCGATCACTGCGTTCTGGATGCGGAGGAGATCATCATCACGGGCGCCGTGGACGACGCGGGGCAGGAGCTCTTCTACGTGCAGGGTGACACGAGCGTCGTCATCACGTTCCCACAGACGCTCTCGTACGGCGACACCATCACCCTCACGGTGGCCTTCCGGGGCGACAACCCGCAGCAAGGGCTCTTCTTCGACGACGCGAGTGACGAGCACCCCCGGATGGTCTCCACCGATTCCTGGCCCGATGAAGCGCACCACTGGATCCCCGTGTACGACTACCCAAACGACAAGGTGACCCACGAACTGATCGTCACGGCGCCCGAGGGCAACAGGGTCCTCTCCAACGGACGATTGGTCGGGGTCGTGGACGACGAGGGGGCAGGAACCACAACCTGGCACTGGTCGCAGGAGCAGCCGCATGCGACCTACCTCTTCATGCTGGCAATCGGACCGTTCACGGTCATCGAGGACTCGCTCGGTAGCCTGCCGGTCAACTACTGGGTCTACCCGGAGGACGCCGAGGATGCGCGCTGGATCTTTGCCAAGACGCCGCGCATGCTGGCGTTCTACGCCGACCTGTTCGACTACCCCTACCCCTGGGCCAAGTACGACCAGGTCACGACCCCACACGTCGGGGGTGGCGCCGAGGCAACGTCGGCCACCATCCTCGGCGACGGTGTCATCCACGACCGGCGTGCCGAGCAGGACTTCTCGTGGGAGCGGGTGATCGCCCACGAGATTGCGCACCAGTGGTGGGGCGATCTGATAACGCTGCGCGAGTGGTCGCACACTTGGCTGAACGAGAGCTTCGGCACGTACTCCGACTACCTGTGGACCCGTCACGAGAGCGGCGAAGACGAGGGAGCGTGGGCGCTGTTGGGCAAGAAGAACGCGTACCTACGCGAAGCCCGCACGCGCTATAGGCGGCCCATCGTGTTCAACCGATACGAGCGACCACACGACAACTTCGATTCCCACACGTACCCGAAGGGTGCCTGCATTCTGCACCAGCTCCGTTTCATCCTCGGTGACGAGTCCTTCTTCCGAGCCCTCGGTGCGTTTCTGGATGCGTATGCCTTCGAGCCGGTAGACACCCACGACTTCATGAAGACCGTGAAAGAAGTGACTGGCCGGAACATGGACTGGTTCTTCGAGCAGTACATCTTCAGTCCGGGGCACCCGGTCTTCGAGATCAGCTCGAGCTGGGACGCCGGCGACGGACAGATGCACCTACGCGTGGCGCAGGTGCAAGACCGGGATCACGGGGTCCCCATCTACCGAACGCCGCTGCAGATCGGAATCGTCACCGCGTCAGGGAAGACGGTAGAGACGGTGTGGCTGGAGAACGAGCAGGACGTCTTCGTCTTCGAGAGCCGAGAGGAGCCCCTGCTGGTGCGCTTCGACGAGGGCAACTGGCTGCTCAAGGAATGGACCTACGTCAAGAGCGTCGAGGAACTGCTCTATCAGGCTCGCCATGACGACGTGATCGGCAGAGAGTGGGCGGTACGGGAGTTGGGTCGTTCAGGAAGTAACGCGCGGGTGGGAGCGGCGCTCGCCATGATCGCCGGGGAGGACCCGTTCTGGGCGGTTCGGCTCGCCGCCATCGAAACGATCGCGACCGCTGACGGGCGGGCGGCGATCGAGCCGTTCCAGACCGCGGTCACCGATGCCAACTCGCAGGTCAGGCGGGCGGCGATACGCATTCTCGGCGGAATGGACGACCAAGCCATGGTACCGCTCTTCCGTAGCCGCTTCGAAGCTGACGATTCCTATCAGGTGCAGGCCGAGGCCCTCAGGGCAATCGGACGCACGGGAGACCGGAGCCAACTCGGATTCCTGCGGCAGGCTTCCGAGACGCCGTCGTACCGCGACGTCATCCGGCGTGCTGCCATGTGGGCGATCGAGGAGCTTGCCGGAGGTGCGTGAGGAGGATTGGCGACACCTACAGACTGATTGCGCACAGCGAGAGGGAAGGGGAGGTCGACGATGTGGCTTGACACCGTGATGCAATGCAGCGGAATATGACCTGTACCCTGTGTGCGACAAGATTCCCTTCCCACCGTGCAAGGCGGTGAGTTCCCACGTCACACGACAACGCCATGACCATGACAAACACCGCAATGGCACCCATCCTGTCCGTCTTGATCCTTTTCGTTGCGCCCGCCTGCGTGCAGGGACAAAAGAACCTGGCCGAAGAGCTGGGTTACGAAGCGGATGCAAAGCTCCTGATCGTTCATGCGGACGACATCGGGCTGGCCCGGTCCGTGAACATCGCATCGGCAAGAGCCTTCGAGAACGGGGGGATCACCTCCGGGAGCGTCATGGTCCCCTGTCCGTGGTTCCCCGACTTTGCCGCATACTATAGGGAGCATCAGCCGTTGGACGTGGGGATCCACATTACCCTTACGGCAGAATGGGACTACTACAAGTGGGGCGGCATTTCACCGGCCGGAGAGATCCCCAGCCTCCTGGATGAGAACGGGCATTTCTATTCGACCATTGAGGCAGTGGGCGAGCATGCTGAGCCGGCAGAGGTCGAGAAGGAGATCAGGGCGCAGATCGAACGCGCCCTTGCACTGGGGATCGAACCGACTCACCTGGATACGCACATGGGCAGCGTGATGGCTACGCCCGAACTGGTCCAGATCTACCTCGAGCTCGGGAGGGAGTACAACCTCCCCGTGTTGCTGGCGTCCGGCAGCTGGGTACAGGACGCCCCCGACGAGATTCGGGATGCCATTGCCGCCGCCGAACAGCCCGTGCTGGACGGATTGTACATGATACTCGCCGACGACCCCGACAAGTCGTGGAGCGAGGCATACGGGGAGATGTTCGCCACGATGGGACCCGGACTGAACCAGCTTATCGTTCACCTGGCAATCGACGACACCGAGATGCAGGCCGTTGCCGTTAACCATCCGGATTTCGGATCGGCATGGCGGCAGCAGGACCTGGATTTCGTGACGAGTGAGGAATTCAGAGATCTGTTGGAGGCTCACGACATCACGCTCGTGTCGTGGGATCAGATTCGGGAGGTGATGTAGTCGTAGTGCCGCTCCCGACGCCACTGAACGCCCGGCTGAGTGGTGCGACGTTGTCGCAGGAGTAGATTCCCACGGTCTCCCTTCCGCTGCTGAGCGGACGCACGTAACCCGACGATCCTTCTCACCTATCGCCCATCTGACGAACGGGTCATGGGCCACTCGGAGATAGGAGGAGCCTGTCAGATGGTCAGCCATCCGAGGAATCACACCGTATCCGCCCTGAGCTGGTGCCCGTTCCCTACGCTTGCAGCACTGCTGCTGGTTCCCATGTCCTCTGCCACTGCGCAACACCCTCCTCAGCTCGGTGAGAACTCCATCGCCGAAGTCGTCGATGCCATGACGGTCGACGAGAAGGTCCGACTCGTGGTCGGGATGGGCTTCCACATGGCTGTCCCCTTCCTTCCGGAGATGGATCCGGAGGACGCGGAAGTGCCGGAGAAGGTTGCGGGGGCGGCCGGCCGGACGCACGCCATCCCGAGGCTCGGCATTCCCTCGCTGACGCTGGCGGACGGCCCGGCGGGCGTACGCATCGCCCCGGTCCGAGAGAGCGATCCCGACCGGACGTATCACGCGACCGCCTTTCCGGTGGCGACGCTCACGGCGTCGTCGTGGGACACCGAGCTGCTCCGATCTCTCGGCAAGGCATTCGGTCGCGAGGTCCGTGAGTACGGCGTGGACATCCTCCTCGCTCCCGGGATGAACATCCACCGCAACCCGCTCGGCGGCCGCAACTTCGAGTACTACTCGGAGGACCCGGTGCTGTCCGGGCGGCTCGCTGCCGCGTTCGTGGACGGCGTGCAGTCGGAGGGTGTCGGAACGTCTCCCAAACACTTCGCCGCGAACAACCAGGAGTTCAACCGCATGAAGTCGAACACCCTGGTCAGTGAGCGGGCGCTCCGAGAGATCTACCTCAGGGGATTCGAGATCGCCGTCAGGGGCTCGCAGCCCTGGACGGTGATGTCATCCTACAATCTGATCAACGGCACCTTGGCATCCGAAAACCGCGAGCTCCTGAGCACGATCCTCCGTGACGAGTGGGGCTTCGAAGGGTTCGTGATGACGGACTGGTTCGGCGGCACCGATGCGGTTGCGCAGATGAAGGCCGGCAACGACGTTCTGATGCCGGGGTATCTGCAGCAGACGAAGGACATCCTCGCCGCGGTGGAGACCGGCGCGTTGAGCGAAGCGCAACTGGACGAGAACGTCGCGCGGGTGCTCCGCGTCGTCGCGCAGTCACCGGCCCTCAAACAGTACGCATACTCGAACCAACCGGACCTCGCCGGCCACGCCCAGTTGGCGCGCCGCGCGGCAGCGGAGGGCATGGTCCTCCTGAAGAACGACGACCGTGCCCTGCCGCTCCCGCCCTCGGGTACGGTTGCCCTGTTCGGCAACGCCGCGTATGACCTCATCGTCGGAGGGACAGGCAGCGGTGAGGTCAACGAAGCGTACGTGGTGTCGCTCGACGCCGGGCTCGCGGAGGCCGGCTACGTCGTTGACGCTTCACTCCAGGAGGAATACCAGCGTCACATCGCGGATCAGAAGGCGCAGCGACCGGAGTCGCCGCTGCCGTTCTTCCCGCTCCCACCGATTCCCGAGCTGGCAGTGGGTGTCGACCGCATCACCCAGCTCGCTCGGGAAACCGAGGTCGCCATCGTCACGCTCGGGCGCAACTCCGGTGAGTTCACCGATCGGAAACTGGAGGACGACTTCCTCCTCACGGACACGGAGCAGGCACTGATCCGCCATGTCTCCGAAGCCTTCCGAGGAGCCAGCAAGAAGGTCATCGTCGTGATGAACGTGGCGGGGGTGACGGAGGTGACGAGTTGGCGCGACCACGCCGACGCCATCCTCCTTGCCTGGCAACCCGGACAGGAGGGCGGCAACGCGATTGCCGACGTGCTGCGTGGCGACGTGAACCCGTCGGGCAAGCTGCCGATGACGTTCCCGATGACCTACGCCGACGTGCCATCGGCCGAAAACTTTCCCGGCAAGGTCCTGGAAGGTGAGACCGATCAGTCCGCCCTGGCGATTTTCGGGGTGCCGACCGAAGTGACGTACGACGAAGGTCTCTACGTCGGCTACCGCTACTACAACACCTTCGGCGTCGAGCCCGCCTACACCTTCGGGTACGGTTTGTCGTACACGGCATTCGACTGGAGCGACCTCGAGCTGAGTGCGTCCGAGTTCGACGATGAGATCACCGCGTCCGTCGTGGTGAGCAATATCGGCGATACCCCGGGGCGCGACGTCGTCCAGCTCTACCTGAGCGCACCGGGAGAGACGCTGGACAAGCCGGAGAGCGAGCTCCGGGCATTTGCGAAGACGGGCCTGTTACACCCCGGCCAGTCGGAGACCGTCACCTTCACGTTGGCCGGCGCGGACCTGGCATCGTTCCATACCGATCGTGCTGCCTGGATCGCTGAGGCAGGCACGTATACCATGAAGATCGGGGCCTCGGCTCTCGCCATCAGGCAGCAGGCTACGTTTGATCTCCCGCAGGAATTGATGGTCGAGCGGGCGCATAACGTCCTCGTGCCTCAGGTCCCGTTCGACGAACGGACGAGCCGAGGGAGGTGAGGCGCTCTGGCGACAGCAGGAGTGCACTGGTGCTCGGTGCGAAGCGTCGAGATCGAGGGAGGGGATTGCGATCGCGCACGGACGGCTCGAGCGAGATGGAGGGATGCTCCGATGGTGCAGCAACGAGTCCAGCCACTGATCCTCGGTCGCGGCATGGCCGGGAAGGCCCTCCGCCATGCCCTCGCGATGTACCCCGATGAGGTGGCACCGGCGGCATGGCACGACCGCGAGGCTCCGCTTCCGCAGCCGGAGGATCCCGACCTGGCACTGCTCGTCGTGGCGGGCCCGCACGCGCTCCACACGCCTCGGCTCCTCGAGGCGGCCGAACGCGGATACCGGTTCGCCATCTGTGAGAAACCGGCCGCGGTCGACCTCGACCAGATCGAGGCGCTCGAGGGACTCCCGATGGCCACGTGGATCTGCCACGGATACCGGATGCTCTGGGGACCGCAGGAGTTGAGGCGAGCGCTCGCCGCCGGACGCTTCGGCAAGCTCATCGCCATCGAGGGTCGTTACTGGCAGTCGAGCGCCACCCGAACACCCACACACGGTTCGTGGAAGAACGCGCCGGAACTCGGCGGGCGATTCGATGTGCTGCTCGACCTCGCTACGCACTGGGCCGATCTGGTCACTTACATCTACGGATG
This sequence comes from Gemmatimonadota bacterium, assembly GCA_039584325.1. GTDB lineage: Bacteria > Gemmatimonadota > Gemmatimonadetes > Gemmatimonadales > GWC2-71-9 > JAOTVV01. The sequence continues at coordinate 2,283 of JBDGYA010000066.1, read as the reverse complement.
CCTGCCCGACAGCACCGCTGTCCGCAGATGGTTCGTCAATGCGGCGTCACCGCATCGGGATACCCACCTTCACCTGACGATGGAGTTCGGTGATCTTGTCAGCTTCGGCTCGGTATCGAAGACCGTGCACGGGACGGGAAACACGCTGGAGCTGGAGATCATCGGCGAGCGCGCCTCGGCGAGCTGGTCGTTCGAACGACCCGACGTGATTGTCTGGGGCGAGGGTGGATCGCGCTCGACCCAGGTTCGCACCGGCGCGGAGCTACCCGCGCGTCCTTCGCCGTTTCACGGCCTCGGCTGGATGGAGGGCTACGGACGCCTGGTCGGTGAGGTGGTCGCGCACATGCATGGGAGCCGCAGCACGGATGCGCCAACCCTGCAGGAGCATCTCGATGTTCTGCGGTGTCTGCTCGGGGCCGCCGAGCGTGAGACTGCCGGCTGACCAACGAGACCGTTCTGTCCGCTCGTAGCGTCCGGTTCTGGTCCGGGCCGGGGCTTCCACCCGAGAAGAACGCTGCTGCACTCTGCCGCGTCGACTTCACCCTGCCGCTCGATGTGGCGATGTCCCCCGGTGCCGTCATCGGCATCGACCTCCATGTGATCGACAACGACGACGACCGGCGCGAGCACGAGATCGGCCGGTGCATCCCGCTCTCCCGTTCCGCCGAGACGGCGGTATTATGCTGGATCGTGATGACGCGGTCTGCTCTCGTTCTCGCAGCCCTGCATCTCGCTGCTGGCGCGGTCCTCGCCCAGGAGGCTCGTGGGCCGAGCGCTGCCGCCGTACGCATGGGAGACTCCATAACCCTCCGCGTTGACGGTCTTCTGGACGAGGCTGTCTGGAGTCAGGCCCCGGCGGTAACCGGACTCCGCCAGCAAGAGCCGCTCGAAGGGGAGCCAGCCACCGAGGTCACCGAGGTCCGCGTGATCTATGACGGCTCGACCCTGTATGTCGGTGTGCTCGCGTACGATCGCGAACCGGATCGGATTCTCGCTCGCATTCTCCAGCGTGACCGCGTGATGGAGATGGGGTTCGGCGGAGGCGAGCCGCAGTTCGGGGGTGACGACGGCGTGGCGATCCTGTTCGACCCGTTCCACGATCACCGCAACGCCCTGGTGTTCGCCACGAACCCGAACGGAGCGGAGTTCGATGCGATGGTCACCGATGAGGGACGGGAGTTCAACATCGATTGGCGAGCGATCTGGGACGTACGAGCCCAACGAACCGCCGAGGGCTGGTCCGCCGAATTCGCCATTCCCTTCCGCACGCTGCGATATCCGGGAGACGGGCGTACCTGGGGGTTCAACGTCTCCCGCATGATTCGCCGCAAGAACGAAGCGGCGTTGTGGAGTGCGTGGTCACGGGACAACGAGGGATTGTTGCGCGTGAGCCGCGCCGGCCATCTGGAGGGCCTCGTCGACCTTCCCCGGGCAGGCATGAACCTCGAAGTCAAACCGTACGTGCTGGGTGGGGCGACGCAAGAGCGCACAGACCTGGCGGACATCGATACCGAGCCTGAGATCAAAGTCGGTCTCGACGCGAAGTACGAAGTGCGCCCGGGGCTGCTCCTCGACGCCACGCTGAACACCGATTTCGCGCAGGTGGAGGTCGACGACGAGCAGGTCAACCTCACGCGGTTTTCGCTGTTCTTTCCGGAGAAGCGGGAGTTCTTCCTCGAGAATGCGGGAATCTTCGAGTTCGGCACGCGCGGGTTCTTCGAGCCGCCCCCCTTCCTGCGGTGATTGGAGGCGCACGACTCACCGGCCGGATCGGTGCGCAGACCGTCGGGCTGCTCGATATCGTGACGAACGATGCCTATGGCTTGCCCGCGGAGAACTTCGCGGTCGTGCGCCTCAAGCGAGACATCGGGGCGTCCAACTACGTCGGCGCCATGCTCACGGACCGGCGTTCGTCGGACGTCTCGAACACGGCGGCCGGTATCGACGCGTCGTGGTGGCCGACGAGTCCGCTCAACCTTCAGGCGTTCTTCGCCCGCACGACCGTCTCAGGAGCGGGAGGCGAGGGCAACGCCTACCGGCTGGGCGTTGACTACCAGACGAACCTCCTGGGCATTGATGTGCAACACCTGTACATCGATCCCGAGACCACTGCCGACATGGGCTTCATCACGCGCGAGGACATCCGGCGCACCAACGGTTTCGTGCGGCTCACCGCGCGACCGACCTTCATGGGTCTCCGCAAGATCGACACTTTCGTGCTGGGCGACCACATCCTCGGGACGGATGGCGGTCTCCAGGACTGGAACACGGGTCTCGGGCTCA
>JBDGYA010000065.1:0-15152 GCA_039584325.1 Gemmatimonadota bacterium | reverse complement strand
GGCGTACCGGGTCGCGTACCCCGGCTCCGACCGGTCCATTGCCATCAGGGAGTCCGAGAGTGCGACGACGGTGTCCCGCAGCGCGAGCCAGGGCAGGTTCAGCTCGGCGTACTGGGCATTGTCCGGGCGCTCGTACTCCCGCAGTTCTGCCTCTAAATCGCCGAAGTCCGGCTTCGGCCACGGCGCCACGGCACGCAGCGAATCGAGCAGTTGCGCGGGATCGAACGGCAACGCCATGACGCCGAGGTCAGGCACGGGGTCACCGCCGGCGAACTCCGCCTGCACCACGATGGCAGTTTCGGCCTGGCAGGCGATCACGAACGGGACGAGCGCGACCGCCGCGACATGGGCGCGGCGCCGGTGGTACCGGCGAGTGAACCCGCGGTGAGTCGGGACCTCGGTACGCCGCATCTGCGTGAGCGGACGACCGTGGTCACTCAATCGATGATCTTGTCCGGGAAAATGAAGTCCCGAGGGTTGACCGGTTTGCCTCTGACCAGGATCTCGTAGTGCAGGTGTGGTCCCGTGGCGATCCCCGTGCTGCCGACCTCGGCGATCTTGTCCCCCCGCTCCACGGCCTGTCCGACGCGGGCGTCGACCTTCGAGCAGTGTGCGAAGAACGTCTGGACGCCGTGTCCGTGCTGGACCGTGATGGTCCGGCCGTACCCGGCGATCGTGCGGACGTCGGAGACACGTCCCTTGGCGGGAGCGAGGATGGGGGTCCCCATTGGCGCCGACACGTCGATACCCGGGTGAGGCCGCGGCTCGTTGTAGATCGGGTGCATCCGGATGCGAGCGAAGCCGGAGGTAAACCACCCGACGTCGGGCGGGATGGGCGAGATCGACGGGGTGCGAGCGAGCCGGTCGTTGTGCCCTTCGAGGCTGTCGGCCGCTTCCCGGAACGAGCCGGCAAGCAGGTTCGCGCGTCGGATGTACGTGTCCAGATCGCCTCGCAGGTCGAGCGCCGCACGGCCCTCGGGCGCCTCGGACAGCACCTGGTCGTCGGGTGTCCACGAGGCCGGACCGCCGACGCCGGCGAGCTGCACGGCGGGATCGGTCGGCTCGAGGCCGGCCAGGAGGCGTACCAGCCGATCGCGCTCGGCGATCTCCGCGATGGTGTCGCCGATGCTGGTCAGCATCTGCTCGGCACGCGTCAGCTCGGCTGACAGGAGGGTGTTCCGCCGCTCGAGCCGCTCGAGCTTTGACAAATCGATTGCGCGATTCGCGGTCGCGAATACGAACCCGAGGGTGACGACGGCAATGCCGGCGAGGACGGTGGCTCCCACGCGGAACTTGGTGATGGACACGCTGACCGAGCGGGACTCCCCGGTCCCGTGTGGTACCAGCACGATTGTCCATTTGCGCGAAGCCATGCTCATCCCCGAACGCTCATGTGAGCCTTGTCACCCACCTCGAAGCTGCCCACAACTCCCTCTGCACACGAGGGTTGGTAAGGGGCAAAATGTAGACCGATGGAAGACGGTATGTCAACCACAGGCGTCACATTTCTAAGTGTTTGTAATATAAGAACTTAGCCCACGGCCTTTTCTTTTGGGAAGAGCGGTGCGATCCGAGAGATCGTGCAATTTGCCGTTGGCGGTCGTTCCAGCACGTCCCACGTGGTCTCCTCGATCGACCCCGGCAGGCCGAGTCCCGACCACACCTCTTGGGTCTTTCCAGGCATGAAGGGGCAGAGCATCACGCTGATACGCGCCAGAGCCCGGGCCAGCGCACCGAGCGTTTCGGCGAGCTCGTCCGCCCGTCCTTCCTTGGCGAGGCTCCACGGCGCGCGCTCTTCCACGAATCCGTTGGCGCCATCGACCAGCTGCCAGGCGCGGTCGGCCCCTTGGTGCAGCAGGTGTCTGTCCATCGCGTCCCGATAGGACGCCACGACCTCGATCCCTGCCGTCTCCAGCGCGGTATCCGTCCCGGCATCCGGGACCACGCCGTCCACGTACCGGCCGATCATTGCCAGCACGCGGCTCACCAGGTTGCCGTACCCGTCTGCCAGCTCCGCCGTGTACCGTACGTCGAAACGCTCCCAGCTGAAGTTCCCGTCGGCGTCCCACGGCACTTCACGCAGCACGAAGTACCGCAGGGGGTCGGGGCCGTATCGGTCGAGGATATCCCGCAGCGTGACCGCGACGCCCGCCGACTTCGAGAACCGCGCCCCCTGCACGTTGATCCAGCCGTGGCACCACACCTTGCTCGGGACATCGAGGCCGGCTGCCATGAGCATGGCCGGCCACCACGCGGCGTGGAACCGCACGATGTCCGGACCGATCACGTGGACATCCGCCGGCCACATCTCACTGTGCCGCTCCGCCGGATAGCCCGTGGCCGACAGATAGTTGATTAGGGCTTCGAACCACACGTACACGACGTGCTCCGGGTCGTCGGGCCAGGGGATCCCCCAAGGCACGCGGGAACGACTGACCGATACCGTCTGATCCTCCGTCCAGTCGGCGACGACGTTGTACACCTCGTTCAGCTTCGCGCGCGGCTGGACGAACTCCGGGTTGGAGTCATAGAGGTCGAGCAGCCGCTGGCGGAACTTGCCGATCTGGAAGAAGTAGTTGGGCTCCTCGACCCACGTGACCCGGCGGGTGGGGTGCTGTGGGCACTGGCCGCTCTCGTCGAGATCCCGGTCGAGCTTGTAGGCCTCGCAGCCGACGCAGTAGTACCCGCCGTAGATCCCTTCGCTGACGTACCCCGCCTGCTGGATGCGGCGGAACAGCTCCTTCACGGCTGTCTCGTGGCGGGGGTCGGTGGTCCGGATGAAGTCGGTGTGGCTGATCGCCAATTCCTGCCAGGCAGCTTGAAACTGCTGCGCGATGTCGTCGACCCATGCCTGCGGCTCGACGCCGGCGGCTTCGGCGCTCTGTGCCACCTTCTGCCCGTGCTCGTCCATCCCGATGAGGAAGTGCACCCGATCGCCGCGTAAGCGCCGGTACCGTGCCATACAATCGGCACCGATCTTCTCGTACGCGTGTCCGAGATGGGGTTCCCCATTGGAGTAGTCGATCGCCGTCGTGATGTAGAATGTGTCCGTCACGACGTGGCTCCACTGTCCGGCGCGTCGTCGTCCCGGGGCCGCCTGCCGCCCCGCCGGCGCGGCCGCCGTCTGCGCCGCTTCCGAGGGGTGACCGCCTGCACGGCATCGTCCGTGGTGACCGCGGTACGGTCGGGCTGCGGTGCGTCGGGGCTGGCGCCCCGACTCCGAGGCGCTGGCGCCGGCTCCGCCCCGCCGACCTCGCGTTTCAGTTCCTCGAGCGTCACGGTCCGGCTTCCCTGATCTTCGGACTTGAGCAGGACCCGGTCACGGAAGATGTCCACTGCCTCCACCGTCTCGCGGCCCAGCGGGGTTCGCAGCGACCGGCCCAGCTTCGGGAAGCGCTTGCGCGCGCTGACGTAGAACTCGTGCTCGAACCGCAGGCAGCAGAGCAGCCGCCCGCACCCGCCGGAGATCTGAGTCGGGTTCAGTGACAGTCGCTGGTCCTTGGCCAGCGACAGGCTGACCGGGCGCAGCTCCGGCAGCCAGGAGGAGCAGCAGAACTGGCGGCCGCAGCGACCAACGCCGTCGAGCCGCTTGGACTCGTCCCGCGCACCGATCTGCCGCAGCTCGATCCGCGTACGGAACAGGCTGGCGAGATCCCGGACCAGCGCCCGGAAGTCGACGCGCTTGTCTGCGGTGAAGTAAATCGAGAGCTTTTTCCGGTCCCACTGCCATTCGGCGTCCGACACCTTCATCTCGAGCTTGTGTGCGCGCACGCGCTCGATCACCTTGCGGCGCACGTCCCGCTCGGTGACACGCAGCTTGTCGCTGAGGTCTGCCTCCTCGGTGGTCGCCAGCCGGACGACGGCGCCCTGCGGTGTGCGCTCCTGTCCGACGCTGCACCCGTCACATCCGATGCCGCACTTCTGAGCCGCGACCTCGCCCACCGCGGATACGTGCCCGAGATCCTGACCACGGTCGACGGGAACCAGCACGGGATCGCCAACTTCCAGGGTGCCCGATTCGTCGCAGGTGAAGAACTCCCTCCGGCTGCCCTTGAAGCGGACCTCCACGACCGGTTGCACCGTCAGGCCTCCACCACCCGTCCGATGCGCCGGTACTTGTCGCTCCGGGCGCGGAGCAGCTCCTCGGACGAACGCTCGGCAAGCTCCGACACGTGGCGCTCCAGCGCCTCGCCCAGGGCTACCGCCGCCCCGTCCGGGTCGGCGTGGGCCCCGCCGGGAGGCTCGGGGACGATCTCGTCCGCGATCTGCAACTCGTGGAGGTCGGTGGCAGTGAGGCGTAGCGCGCGGGCCGCCCGTTCCTTCTGGGTGGCGTCGTTCCACAGAATGGCCGCGCAGCCCTCGGGCGAGATGACGGAATAGATCGCGTTCTCGAGCATCAGGATCCGGTCGGCGACGCCGAGCGCCAGGGCCCCGCCCGAGCCGCCCTCTCCGATGACCGCCGCGATGATCGGGGTTCCCAGGCCGGCCATCTCCTCGAGATTGCGGGCGATTGCCTCCGCTTGGCCCCGCTCCTCGGCACCGAGGCCCGGATAGGCACCCGGGGTGTCGATCAGCGTGATGACGGGAGCCCCGAATCGCTCCGCCTGGTACATGAGACGCAGTGCCTTGCGGTAGCCCTCGGGATGCGGCATGCCGAAGTTGCGGCGGAGATTCTCCCTCGTGTCCCGCCCCTTCTGCTGACCGATCACGACGACCGGTCGCGAGCCCAGCCGGGCCCAGCCGCCAACGATGGCCGGGTCGTCCCGGAAGAGCCGATCACCCCGTAGCTCCACGAAGTCGGTGAACACCCGCCCGATGTAGTCGAGCGTGAACGGACGTTGGGGATGTCGCGCCACCTGCACGCGCTGCATCGGCGTCAGCTTGCGGTAGATCTCCCGACGCAGATCGGCGAGCTTTGCTTCGAGAGGCGCGATTTCTCCGCCCACGTCCAGCTGCCGATCGTCTGCCATCTTGCGCAGTGCACCGATCTGCCGCTGCAGCTCCACGATGGGTTTCTCGAAGTCGAGATTGAATGCGTTCTTTGCCATCGACGCTTCCTATTCCGCCTTGACGAGGCGCACGCGGTCCGGCCCGACCAGCTTCCGCAGAGCCTCGAGAAACGTATCGTTGAGGTCAACCCGCAGCCTCCGGGATCGGAGGTGGGCGGAGACCCCGTTGCCGTCGGTCCAGCTCACGTAGACCGGGGCCGGGCCCGGATGGGCGGTGCAGAGCGCGCGCACCGCACGGGATGCCTCAGCGTTCGGACCGCCGCCCGCCTGCCACTCAAGCGCGACGCCGATCGAGCCCGACGTCTTCAGCTCGGCCAGTGGGCGCGCGTCCTCGACGATGAACGGCGCGCGTTCTTCGCCGCGGTCGCGGGCGCTGTAGCCCCCACTCAACAGCAATGCGGCGTCCGGCTCGATCAGGCGCGAGAGCCGGCCCCACGTTTCCGGGAAGACGATCGCCTCGGCTGTCCCATGAAAATCCTCCAGGGTGAGGCGCGCGTATTCGGCTCCCGTCTTCTTGCTGATACGCCGCTTGACTGCCGTGACGACGACCACCGCACTGACCCCGTGCTCACTCCAGGTTCCCAGCGTTGCCGTCGTCCGCGTGCCGAAGAGGTGGACTTCGTCGCGGTACCGCTCCAGCGGATGCCCGGATATGAAGAATCCAATGACGTCCTTCTCTTTCGCAAGACGCTCGGCCTCGGTCCACGGCTCGACGTCCGGCAGCGGCCGTTCGGTCGCGGCCGTGTGGGCTGGACCGGCCTCCCCGAACAGCGACTCCTGTCCGGCATCGCGCTCCGCTTGCCGCAACTGCGCTTCCTGGAGCGCATGGTCGAGCGCCGCCACCAACTGCGCGCGATGACCGCTCATCTGATCCAGCGCGCCCGCCGCGATCAAGGATTCGATCACCCGCTTGTTACACAGACGCAGGTCGACCCGCTCGCAGAATTCCGCCAACTCCTCGTAGGCACCGTCTGCCTCGCGGCCCTGGATGATGGACTCGATCGCTCCTCGGCCGACGTTGCGAATCGCCCCGAGGCCGAAGCGAATCTGGTCGCCGCCAATGACGGTGAACTTCCAGCCGGACTCGTTCACCGACGGCGGCAGCACCTCTAATCCCATCTCCCGCGCCTCATTGATGTACGTCACCACGGTATCGGTGTCCCCGATCTCGGATGACAGCAGCGCCGCCATGAACTCGGCGGGATAGTGTGTCTTCAACCACGCTGTCTGAAAGGACAGGATGCTGTACGCCACCGAGTGCGACTTGTTGAATCCATAGCGGCCAAAGGTCTTGATCTGGCCCGCGATGTCCTCGATGGCCCGCCGATCATGACCGCGCTCCAGCGCCCGATCCACGAACCGCTGCAGTTCGCGGTCGATCAGTTCCTGGTCCTTCTTGCCGACGGCCTTCCGGAGCACGTCCGCCTCGGCCAGGCTGTAGCCGGAGAGGACGTTGGCGATCTGCATCACCTGCTCCTGATACAGGATCACGCCGTAGGTGGGCTCCAGTACCTCGCGGAGTGCCGGGTGCGGATACCGCACCTGTTCCTCACCGCGCTTGCGGCGCGTGTACACCTGGTGCATGCCGGAGTCGAGGGGACCGGGCCGCATCAGCGCGTTCGTCGCGACCAGGTCGTCGAACCGGTCGATCCTGAGCTGAAGCAGCATATCCGTCGCGAGCGCCGACTCGAACTGGAAGACGCCCGCGGTACGGGCGTCCCGCAGGAGCTGGTAGACCGCGGGGTCGTTCAGGTCGACAGCATCCAGGTCCACTTCGGTGCCATGCCGCTCCGCGATCATCGTCAGCGCATCATGGATGACCGTGAGGGTCTTGAGCCCGAGGAAGTCCATCTTGAGCATGCCAACCTTCTCGAGGCTGACCATGTCGTACTGCGTGATGATGGACTCCTCACCGTCGATGGCCTGTGCGGCCTGCCGCTGGGGGGGCGTGCAGACGGGAACGTACTCGTCGAGCGGACCCGGTGCGATGACGACGCCTGCCGCGTGAACGGAGGCGTGGCGGGAGAGGCCTTCGATCCGCTGGGCCAGATCCACCAGCCGCTCATAGACGGTGTCCTCCTTGACCAGCTGCCGCAGCTCCGGAACGCGGCGGACCGCAGCGGAGACTGGGAGGGAAAACCCCGGGCCCGACGGGATGAGCTTCGCGATCCGGTCCGCGTCCGCTGGACTCACGCGCAGCACGCGGGCAATGTCCCGGACGGCGGCCCGTGCCTTGAGCGTCCCGAACGTGATGATCTGGCCGACACTCTTGCGGCCGTACCGCTCGCGGACGTACTCGATGACCTCCCCGCGACGCTCGAAGCAGAAATCCACGTCGATGTCCGGCATCGAGATCCGCTCGGGATTCAGAAACCGCTCGAACAGCAGGCCGAAGGCGAGCGGATCCACGTTCGTGATGCCCAGCGCGTACGCCACCAGCGACCCGGCGGCGGAGCCACGGCCCGGCCCGACCGGGATGCCACGGTCCCGCGCCGCCCCGATGAAGTCCTGGACGATCAGGAAGTACCCGGCGTATCCGGTTCTGGTGATGACGTCGAGCTCGTAGTCCAGCCGCTCCGTGACCTCGGCGGGCAAGGGGTCGCCGTAGCGCGCTCGGGCGCCCTCCATCGCGAGCTGGACCAGGAGCGCGTCATCGGACTCGCAGCCTTCGGGCCTCGGGAACTCGGGCAGGAAGTAGCGCTTCTCGAAATCGAACTCGCAGCATTCGGCGACCCGTACGGTGTTCTCCAGCAGTTCCGGTCGATCCGGAAACAACGCCGCCATCTCCGACTCCGATTTGAGGTAGCTCTCGGAGCCCTCGAATCGGAACCGGTTCGGGTCGTCGAGGTCCTTGCCGGTACCGATCGCGAGCAGGCAGTCGTGCGCCTCGTGGTCGGCACGTTCCAGGTAGTGCGCATCGTTCGTCACCACGACCGGAAGGCCCAGATCGTCGGCGAGCCGGAACATGCCCTCCTGGACCACCTTCTCCTCCGGAATCCCGTGGTCCTGCACCTCCAGCCAGAACCCCCCCGGCCCCAACGTCTGCGCGAACCATTCGGCCGACTTCCGAGCCTCCTCGTAGTTGCCCTGGCGGATCCACAGCGAGATCTCGCCCGACAGGCATGCGGCCAGGCCCACCAGCCCCTCGGCATGCTCGGCCAGCACCTCTTTGTCGATGCGCGGCCGGCGGTAGTAGCCCTCGAGATAACCGATGGACGAGAGCTTGATCAGATTCCTGTAGCCGGTGCGATTGCGGGCCAACAGAACGAGATGAGAGTAGTTGGCCGGAGCCCACTGGGGTCGCTCCCGCGCCTGCCGCGGACCGAAGGCGAGATACGCCTCGCACCCGAGAATGGGACGAATCCCGGCGGCTTTCGCCGTCTCGTAGAAGGTGTAGGCGGCATGGAGGTTGCCATGATCGGTGACGGCCACACTGTCCATACCCAACTCGCCTACCCGCGCGACGAGGTCGGTGATCCGATTCGCGCCGTCGAGGAGGGAGTATTCCGAGTGGGTGTGGAGGTGCACGAAGGCCATTGGAAGGGGAAGCTTATCCAGCCTCCGGCGCGTTGTCAAAACGCAATGCTTCTCCGTATGTTGCGATGATCGTGCGGCTTACGACATAGGTCCCGCTCGGGGTGGGTGTCGGGGCAGAGAGAGGAGATCGTGGTGAAGTATTGGCATTGGTCCTTGGCGGTGGTGCTGCCGCTGGCGGCTGCGTGCGGCGACGGCGCGCCTGAGGTTCCGGAGCCGGCGGAGATCACGGCCGATCCGGCCACGGATGCCCAATCCGCCTTCGCGGGCACCCGCCTGCCGCAACCGCTGGCCGTGCAGGTGACCTCGAGTGAAGGCGAAGCCGTCACGCGGGCCGAGGTGCGGTGGACGGTCGTCGGTGGAGCGGGAGCAACCCTGTCCGATGCGACGACGGTGTCGGACGGAAACGGACGGGCCCAGGTGTCGGTGATACTCGGGGAGACGCCGGGCGATTTCCAGATTCGGGCGACTCTGCTCGCCGTGCCCGAGAAGACTGCCACGTTCTCGCTGACCGCATTGCCCGCCCCAGTGTTGAGTGGCGTGGAGCCGGCGAGCTTCTCCGGTGGCGAGACCGTCGATCTGTTGGGCTCGAACCTGGTCGACTCGCTCCGCGTGGAGATCGGTGGGCAGCGGGCCGACGTGATCGGTGCCTCGGGCGGTGGTAGCCGTCTGACGGTCCGGGTGCCATCCTGCCTCGTGGTTGGCCCGGTCGAGATCACGCTGCTGTTTGCCTATGGTGCCTCCGAGCCGATCACCGGCACGTTCGACGGTGCGGGATCGCTGCTCGCGCTCGGCCCGGGAGACTTCCTGTCCCTGGAGCCGGTGGTTGTGGAGGGCTGCGCGATCCTTCCTCGGGCGGGGGCCGCGGGCGCCCAGTATCTCATGACGCCTCAGTCGACCAGTGGAGTGCCGGGTGTCACGGTGGACTATCGGCTGAGCGGCACGGCCGGTATCCCGACCTCGTTTGCGGCCTCCCCGCCCGCCGACGTTCCATCGACCGCGGCGCAGTTCCACGCGTTCCTCAGGCGGCAGGAGGAGGACTTCGCACGGACAGCACTCTCGCCGGCAGCCGCGCCGGCATCAGCGGCGATGGCGGCACCGATCGAGGTCGGTCACCAGCGGGATTTCCGGGTGTGTTCCGTTGTGACGTGCAGCGATCCGGCAGATTTTGCCGAGGTGTCGGCGGTCGCCCGGTATGTCGGCAACCACGCCGCCGTCTACGTGGACGACGCGGCGCCGGACACGATTGCGTCGTCCGACCTGGACGAACTCGGTCAGATGTTCGATGACGATCTGTACCCCGTCGTGACGGGCGCGTTCGGTGCCGAGTCGGACATCGACGACAACGGCCACGTGCTGATTCTGATGACGCCCGTGGTCAACGGACTGACCCCTGTCTCGGAGTGCGACGACGCGATCGTCACCGGCTTCTTCTTCGCCATCGACATCGACCCCCAGTTTCAGAGCGACGAGCGGTCGAACCGCGGCGAGGTCTTCTACTCCCTGACCCCCGATCCGAACGGGACCGTTGGGTGTGCGCATCCGGTGGACCGCATCGAGCGGCTGGTTCCCGTCACGTTCTCGCACGAGATACAGCACATGATCAGCTACCACCAGCATGTGCTGTTGCGTGGCGGGGGGTCGGAAGCGCTCTGGCTCAATGAGGGTATGTCGCATCTCTCCGAGGAGTTGGCCGCGCTCCACTTCGAGGCGCTGGGCGATCAGACGCGCTTCTCGCAGTTCGCCATCGGCAACCTGTTCAACGGATTCCAGTACTTGAGCTTCCCGGGCGACAACTTCCTGCTACCGCAACTCGGGACGGGCACGCTGGAAGAGCGGGGAGCATCGTGGCTGTTTCTCCGGTGGCTGACGGATCAGTTCGGTGACGACATCCCGCGGCGGTTGTCGGAGACGGCGGAGAACGGTGCCACGAACATCGCCAGCGCCGCCGGAGAGTCGTTCTCGCGACTCGTGTCCGAATGGTTTGCGGCGAACTGGGTCACGAACAATCCGGATGTCTCGCTCACACCGGCCGACTCGGTGAAGATCGAGCGGTTCCAGTACACCACGTGGGACTTCCGGGCCACGTACCAGCAGCTGCACAATCAACTGCCGGGGCAGTTCGATCGGCCCTACCCGGTCGTCCCGCTGCAGGCACCCGGCGGGGCGTTCTCGGTCAGCGGCACGCTGCGCGCTGGCTCCGGAGCGTATGTCCTGGTCACGCAGGCCCCCAACGAAGACGGATTTTCGCTCACCTTTACCAGGGGGGATGGCTCTCAGCTCGACGGTGTCGCGCGGCCACGGCTCAACGTGATCCGGCTGCGCTGACGTTGCGACCGGGGCCGGGGTCGTGCGAGACCTCCCGATGCACCCGCTGACCACCGGCTGGGGTGGCTTCACCGTGATGTCCCAGTGGATGGTTGGGGCGCTCCTCTGTTCGGTTGCCGCCGCGGTCGCCCACCCGCCTGCGCTCGCCGCGCAGGACTCCACGCTCGTTCCGCTCTACGTGCTCTCGCTACCGACCTCGGTCCGTTCGATCGGTATGAGTGGTGCCGCCGTCGCCCTGGTGGGTGACGCGGGAGCCGTGTTCAGCAACCCCTCGGGGCTTGCGACGATCAGCCATATCTCGCTGGAGGGGGCGTATCGCCGGGCACCAGGGAGGGCGTACCTCTTGTCCGGTGCCCTGGGATGGCGGATCAGACAGTTCGATCTGGGCATTGGCGGCCGCTATTTCGATCTCGGGGACGATCCGACGCAGTACGTGGGCCCCGGCGCCCCGGCTGGCAGTGACAGTCGCGAAGTGCTTGGGGTGGGGTCGCTCGTCTATCGGTACGGCCTGATCGCCCTCGGGGTCAGTGGGCGGTACACGCGCCGCAGCGTGGACTCGGTGCACGTGCGGGGCTTCTCCGGCGACATCGGCCTGACCATCGCGTTCTTCGACATCATGGCACTGGCGGCCAGTGTGCAGAACCTCGGCGGCAACTGGCGGAGTACGTCGGCGCTGCCGATGCCCCGACTGACCCGCGTTGGCTTCACGATGAACTACGTGGATCCTCAGGAGACCTATCGCTTGCTGTCGACGGTCGAGGTCCAGTGGCCGGAAGGACGCGGAGCACGCGGGGTCTTTGGGGTGGAGGGAGGCATCGTCGTCGAGGGTGTCGGTATTCTCGCGCGTGCCGGGTACGGGGGCGAGGCGCCGGGTCTGCCCAACAGCAAGTTCAGCTTCGGGGGCTCGGTCGCCTTCGGCGTGCTGGACCTCGATTACGCGTACCGGAGCAGCGATCTCTTCGAGGAGCCGGCGCATCACTTCGGGTTGCGGCTGACCTTATGACGGTGTCGCCGCGTGTCCGCCGGTGGAGCCGCCGGCTGCTGTGGGCGGTGGCGTGGACTGCGGGTGGGACCCTTCTCGTCATCGTGATCGCAATCATCGCATCCCGCGAGGTTCGCTTCGTGCTCCGCGCGGCGTACGAAGAGGCGCGGATCCTCCTGGCACGGCAGTCAATCGAGCGCCTGCTCGCGGAGCCGGAGCTGGCGGCGGCACGGCGGGAGCGCTTCCAGTTGGTGCTGGAGGCCCGGGCGTACGGCCGCGACTCCCTGGGGCTCGAGGCCGGCGACACGTACACGACTTTCGCCGACGTGGGACGCGATACGCTCCTGCTTGTGCTGACCGCCGCGCCGTGGGATGCCCTGGAGCCGTATACCTGGTGGTACCCCATCGTGGGTACGGTGCCGTACAAGGGCTTCTTCGACTTCGACGACGGTCGCAGCTCGGCCCAACAGCTCGCTGCGGAGGGATACGACGTATACCTGCGGCCGTCGGCCGCGTTCTCGACGCTCGGGTGGTTCAACGACCCGCTGTTGTCGACCGCGCTCGACCGGGGCCCGGAGATGCTGGTCGAGCTGGTCTTGCACGAGATTGCCCACAACACGCTCTACGTGTCGAGTGCGACGCCGTTCAACGAGAGCTTCGCCCTGTTCGTGGGGTACCGTGGTGCGGCCGCATTCTTCCGAAGCCGGGGCGATGCGTCGTCATCGGCCCGCGTGGGCGCGATCTGGCGAGATCAGCGCCGACTGAGCGAGTTCTACGCGAGCCTGCACGCCGAGCTCACGGACGTCTACGATGCCGCGGTATCGGACGACTCCCTGCGGGCATGGCGGCGAGCGGCGTACGACGGGGCCCGCGAGCGCCTGCAGGCCCAGCTGGACGGGCAACTCGAGGTGTTCGACGGCCGGCGTCTGGCCGCACGGCCCCTCAACAACGCGAGCCTGCTCGCGTCACGGATCTATCTCACCGACGTCGAGGTGTTCGACCGCGTCCTCGAGCATTTCGGCGGCGATCTCCGCGCCTCGATCGCCGCCATTCGGGAAGCGATGGAAGCTCGGGGTGACCGCCCGCCCTTCGATGTACTGCGGGAGCTGCTGGTATCGTAGCACGTGCCGGTCGTAGCGCTCCCTGGCCACACCCCCACACACACCTGCACGTCCGAGTGTACCGGCCGGGTCAGCGGCCTATATTTCGGGGTGTCGCGGAGGTGGGGTGGTTGGGGACCCGCCAGGCCAGACTCCTGCAGCAACCCCACAGGCTCTTGGAGCCCGCGCTCCGGACGACGCTGAGTCACGCACCGTCGTGGGAGAGGATCTGTCATGAACGCCATCGATTCCTACGTCGCCGACCAGGGCGACCGCATGCTGGACGAGCTGAAGGCCCTGTTGCGCATTCCGAGTGTGTCGACCTCGCCCGAACACGCCGACGAGTGTCGTCGGGCCGGCGACTGGGTTGCCGATCACCTGCGATCGCTCGGGTGTGAGAAGATCGAAAAGCTGGGCAGCGAGACGCACCCCGTGATCCATGCGGAAGGGCCGACCGTGCCCGGCAAGCCAACGGTCGTCGTGTACGGCCACTACGACGTGCAGCCGGCCGAACCGCTGGACCTGTGGGACACGCCCCCGTACGAGCCGACGGTCCGCGACGGCAACCTCTACGCGCGCGGCAGCACCGACGACAAGGGGCAGTTCTTCGCGATCGTGAAGGCGTTCGAGACCGTGATGCAGGAGGGTGCCCCGCCGGTGAACGTCCGGTTCCTCATCGAGGGCCAGGAGGAGTCCGGGAGCGACCTGTTGTTCGCTCTCCTGGATGAGCGGCCCGAGCTGGTGGAAGCGGATGCCGCGTTAGTGGCTGATACGCAGTACTACGCCCCCGGCGTGCCGGCCCTCGAGGTCGGGCTGCGGGGCATCTGTTACGGTGAGATCACCGTGCGGACCCTGACGGGTGATCTGCACTCGGGTCTGTACGGCGGAGTGGCTCCGAACGCGCACGAGACCCTGGTGCACCTCCTCGCCAAGCTCAAGGCCTCGAGCGGTCGCATCAACATCCCGGAGCTGTACGACAAGGTGGAGCGCCCGGCGAAGGCCGAGCGGGAGGCGTGGAGCAAGCTCCCATTCAACGAGCGCAAGTTCATGCGTGAGGAAGTCGGGGCGAAGGAGTTGACCGGGCTCTCTCGCTACTCGGTGTTCGAGCGGTTGTGGGGGCTCCCGACGTTCGAGATCCACGGGATCGGTGGCGGCTTCACGGCACCGGGAGCGAAGACCGTCATTCCCGCCGAAGCCTCGGCCAAGGTAAGTCTGCGGCTCGTTCCCAAGCAGAAGGTCAAGACGGTCGAGCGGTTGTTGAAGCGGGCGGTCAAACAGTTCGCGCCGTCCTACGCGGACGTATCGGTGCGCTTCATTCACGGCGCCGACCCGGTGTTGGTTGACATCGACCATCCGGCATTCGCGGTCATCGACGCGGCATTCGCGGAGGTCGAGGGTCGTGGGATCGTCTTCACCCGCTCGGGCGGGTCGATTCCGATCGTGCCCGCGCTCGCGAAGAAGGGGGCAGCGGCGCTGCTCGCGGGCATCGGACTCCCCGACGACCGGCTCCACGCGCCCAACGAGAAGCTCGGCGTGGATCAGTTCTTCAAGGGGATCCGCGTGTTCTCGCGGTTCTTCCAAAAGATGGGCGCGTAGGCACGCGATCGGTGGTGCGGACCGGGCGGGCGCCTCAGTCCTGGGGTGCCGCCCGCTCGCGTGTGCGGGCCAGCCTTGCATCGACGCTGAATGCCCCGGCCCCCCATGCGGCGAACAAGAGCCACACGAAGCAATAGAGCATGGCCAGCTCGCCACGATTGTCCCACCACCACATCTCGCCGCTCCGCCCCCAGTGCCGCCACAAGTAGGCCACCGCCATCTCGCCGGACGCGATGAAGGCGGCCGGACGGGTGAACAACCCGATGACGATCAGGAACCCGGCGACCAGTTCGATCACGCCGGCCGCCCCGGGCCAGCTGAACAGGGCCGCTGTTCCACCGTCCGGTCCGTAGCCGCCGAACCATCCGAGGATCTTTTGCGCGCCGTGGGAGAAGAACGCCGCTCCCGCAGCGATGCGCAGCGCGGTCAGCGCCGTCGTGCGAAACCGTCGATCGGACTGCTCGTTCATGGTGCACCTCCTGATGAGTCGTGGTCAGCACCCAGGGCTCGGCCGGTCGAGGCGCCGACCGGCAAGTCTTCGACCTGCCCGGCCTGCGGCACCTGCCCGAACGTCTCGGAGAATTCCAGCATCACGGCGTCGAT
>JBDGYA010000027.1:0-44797 GCA_039584325.1 Gemmatimonadota bacterium | reverse complement strand
CGGCTAGCCAGCCAAGTTCCATAGAGCCTCACCCCCTTTCAGCAGCCCTATTGGTCTGCGTGGGCAGTAGCGCACCCCGCTACGGTACGCCCGAGGCTCCGCTCGTACTGCTGACCCGATCCGCTCCGCTCGTCAGCGATGTGGCTGAGGCTCCTCCGGGGGCCCCCTGTGTCTCCTTTCTCTCCGACGGAGAGACCAGCGCGTCCGATGATTGGACGCTCTAAACTCTCCCAATCTACTCATGGCCGCAAGTACGACGGCCGTGTCTCCTAGCTATGACCGATACTCAGCTCGCCGCCCGGAATTGCACCCACCGGTTCGTTGCGTCCAGGGCCGCCAGCACGGCCGCCCGCTCGGGACTCTCCCGGATCGGCGCCGTGCCGAGGACCGTCTCCGGATCGCGGCCCTCCATCGTTTGCACCCCCACCACGGCGAGCTGCGCATCGAACGCATCCGTGATCTTCACACCCTCCAGCGCCATCGCGCCCGTGGTCACGTACGCGCTCAGAACACGGAGCGCCGCACGCGCCGCCCCCTGCATCCGGGCCCGCACCGTGTCGGCCACTTCCTCCTCCGCGCGCATCTCCTCGCCGTTCACGACGAACACCACTCGTAGGCGGACCCGATGATCACCGACCGACTCGTGCTCCAGCGCCTGGAAGACGACCCCACGCCGCAGTGCCTGCGTGCGCACCGCCGTTCGCTCGAGCGTCTCGATCGGCTTGACCTCGGCGGTCTGCGCCACGCTGATCTTCCGGTGGTCGACCTTGAGCCCCAGCTGTGCCAGGAGCGCGCTCTCGACATTGCGGACCATCTGCTTGGGTGAGACTCCCGCGGTCGTGAGGATGTGGACGGCCATGACCTCGCCCATGGGCGACACTTCGATGCGCGCCGATAGGACGTCCTGCAGACTCGTGAGGAGGTTCTCCGCACGGCGGACACCCCAGGGGTCGGGAGAACTCGGTTGGTGGTGCTCCACTGGTGGCTCCTCCGCCTGCACACCCGGTTCGAATGAAGTCACGGCGTCTCCATCCTCGAAAGCCCTATCCGCGATCGTCACTGCCTGAGTGGCAGTACTCGCGACTCCGCATCCTCGTCGTCTGCAAACACCACACGATTGCCGCCAGCCGCCTTGGCCTGGTACAGTGCCCGATCGGCGCTGTCGAGCACATCCGCCGGGCGGCGCCGCTCAGGATCGTAGCTCACTGCCCCGATCGATGCCGTCACGGCATCGGGGTAGCCGAGTGACCGGCTGACCCGCTCGACCGAGGAGCGCACCAACTCCGCCACGTGCAGCACACCGTCGTAGCCTGTCGCGACGAGCACCAGCACGAACTCGTCACCCCCGTACCGGGCGGCCACGTCCGTGGCCCGGACGACCCGGCGCAGCTCCCGACCAACCGACGCAAGCACCCGATTGCCTGCCGCGTGACCCTCACGATCGTTCAGGTCCTTGAACCCGTCGAGATCCAAGAACAGAACGCCGCACGGCTCCTGGGTCCGGTGACTGCGAGCCAGCTCCTGTTCCAGCCGGTCACGCAGTACCCGATACGTCGATAGCCCCGTCAGCTCGTCCACCGCCGCCTCGCGGCGGGCTTCGACCGCCATCCGCTCCTGGTACGGCGGACACAGCTTGAATCCCGTCCGGCCCCGCACGAGCGCTTGCGCGAACTGCACGCACGTCGTATAGCCGCAGGCACCACAGTCCCAGTGCGCCGCGTTGGGAGCGGTGCCGATCTGCTCGATCACTCCGGCGATCTGCGCCGGTGTGATCTCCCGCCCGTTCTTCGCCTGCTCGAAGTGCGATTCGACCCCGACCCGGACCGTCGGATCCACGACCGGAAGCCGACTGCGCGGCGGCTCCACCTCCTGCGCAATTCGCCGCCGCAGAAACAACTCCTCCTTCGGACCGAGCAACGGATGGTCGAGACACCCCTCACAAGGTAGCAGGTCGACGAAGCCGAGGTCGACCTCGTCCACGACCACCGCACGGCGCAGGACCTCGAGAGCCCCAATTCCCCGCACCTTGCGGAAGCGCCGGCTCGTCTGTGGCTCCTCGTTGAGCACGGCCATCGGCAGGCCACCAGGCGTGCTCAGATGCCGCTGGCGCACCGCCGGGATCCGCGTGAAGAAGGTCGGCTGCGCCTGGAGCGCCACTCCCCTGCGCTCGAACAGTGTCAGCAGCTCGTCGAAGGTGAGCACCGCATCGACCTCGGCACTCGCCTCCGCCACACAGACGCCGACATGGACAACCCGCAATCCCTCACCGTGCACCGCCCGAAGATAGGCGACTTCGGCTTCCAGCGGTGTCTTCACCGGCGCGAGATACGGCACGAGGTCGGGATAGTCATGCCGGATCTTCTCGACCACCACCGGACACGTCGACCGGATCAACGTCCCCCACCGTGGATCCGCCATCACGCGACGGTACTCGTCCGCCACCAGCTCGTCGCCCATGACTCCCCGGGTAACGATGGCGAACCCCGCCGCGTGGCACGCGTTGACGATCTGCTCCGGCGCGTGTGGATGGAACGCAACGTCCGCTTCGACGCTCAGCACCATCGCCGCATCGCCACTCGCAGCGAGCTCGTCAGCCCGCTCGAGATCGCCGACGGCGTCGATCGCATCGTGCGGACAGGCGGGTACACACGCGCCCGCGCGGATGCACGAGTCCTCGACGATGCGTACGATGTCGCCATCCACCGCGATGGCCTGGGAAGGACACACGCGCACACACGCGAGACAGCCGACGCAGTGCTCGTTTACGAGGAAGCGCACGACCCAGCCCCACACGGTGCAGCACCCGGGAGTGCCGTCAACTGCGCTGGCCTACAATGCGACCCAAATGACTGCATGTCAATAGGTTGGGCCATTCCAAGTACTCCAGTGTGTGATGTGCGACACCCCCGGAGGTCGCGCCTCACTTCCACACGCCTCCCGAGCTGCAGCACCCTTCTCACCACACCTGCGCGCGGGGACACCGTTTGTTGCAATACTGCAACATGGCAACGCCACGAAACGGGCACTTCGCGTCGTCGCGAGACGCCTCCGATACCCCGGCTTCCCTGCCAGCCCAACGGCTCCCACAGGGCATCGGGGAAAGGCGCAAGATTCGTGCTCTCAGCGGCTTGCAGCGGCGAGCAAAAGCCGACACAGGACCCCGGGATTTGGCTTGTCAAGGTCCGGTGTCACGCGAGGCCAAATTCCCTGATTTTGCGATAGAGCGTGCGCTCGCCGATCCCCAGTTTCTCGGCGGCACGACGCCGGTTGCCGTCAGTTTCCTCGAGGGCCGCCGCGATGGCCGCGCGCTCCACGTCCGACATCGTCATCCCGGTTTCGTACACGACCCGGCCGGCCGGTTCGGGTGCCCCCACCTGCGCCTCCTCCGGAGCCGCAGGCGTAACGTCCCACGTTCCGGCGACATCAATCGGCTCCCGAAAAGCGCGCCAGCCCTCGACCACTTCGACCCGCGCGGGCTCCTCCTCGAAACGGCGTCGTAGGTCCTCCACCTGGAGCTTGAGGTCGACAACACTGTGCAGGAGGAACTCCAGCTCCCTGCCGCCAATGTTCTCCGGGTCCCGCGGCACGCGCATCGGAAGCAGGCGCGTCCCGCCGTCCCGCACGTCACTGGGGATATCGGACGGTCGGATCTCACGGCCTGGAGAGAGCACGACCATCGATTCGATGAGATTGCGGAGCTGACGTACGTTGCCGGGCCAGTCGGCATCCACCAGAATCTGCATCGCCTCCGGAGCGATGCCACGGAAGTCCCGACCGTGCTCCGCCGTGAGCTCACGAACGAAGCGCTTGATCAGGATCGGAATGTCGCTGCGCCGTTCCCGCATTGGGGGTAGATAGATGCTGAGCACGTTGAGACGATAGAACAGATCGTCGCGGAAGTCGCCGACCGCCGTCGCTTCCTTGAGTGAGCGGTTCGTCGCCGCGATCACACGAACGTCGACCCGAATGGGCTGGGTGCCGCCGACCCGGAAGAAGCTGCGATTCTCCAGCACGCGCAGCAGCTTGACCTGAAGCGCAGGCGGCATCTCCCCAATCTCGTCGAGGAACAGCGTGCCGCCGTCGGCAAGTTCGAACCGGCCCAACCGCCGTTCCGCCGCTCCGGTGAACGCACCCTTCTCGTGGCCAAACAGCTCGGACTCGAGCAGCGTGTCTGGCAGCGCCGCGCAGTTGACAGCGATGAACGGTCCGGCCCGGCGGGGGGAGAGATGATGGATCGCCTGCGCCACCAGCTCCTTCCCGGTCCCCGACTCTCCCTCGATCAGGACGGTGCTCGTCACCGGCGCCATTTGCTCGATCTTCACCAACACTTCCTGAATCGCGGCACTCTCGCCGAGAATCCCGGTGTGCTCCTGCAACCGACGCCGGGCGACCAGTCGGCTCGCCGCCGCGACGACGTCCTCCGACTCGACGGGCTTCCGCATCCACGCCGTGAACCCCACGTCGCGCGCGAGCTGCGCCGGATCCGCGTGTGTGCTCTCCACCAGACCCAGCGTGGAGATGGGGACCTCCCGGGCGAGTTGCACGAGTAGCCGGGCCCGCTGCTCGTGCAGCGCGCCCGTGAGGATCACGACGTCGGGGGCGGCGTCGCGGAAGACGCGCCGTGTGTCGTCCTGCGAGGAGACGAGCACCGTCCGATAGCCGGCGCTCTCGAAGGCGGCGTTCACCGGCACCGCCGTCTCGAGCTCGTCCATGGTGAGAAGGATCCGGTCGCTCATGCGTGATCGGTCTCCTCGCCTCTCAAGAGGTGCACCGCATGCTCCATCAGCGGGTCCAGGACCGCTAGCCCGTCACGCACACCGCCCGGCGAGCCGGGGAGATTCACGATGAGACAGCGCCCGCGGAGGCCCGCGACACCTCGAGCAAGCGCCGCTCGGGGCGTCTGTGCGGATCCGCTCCGTCGGATTGCCTCCGCCAACCCCGGCGCCTCCCGCTCGAGCACAGCCCGTGTGGCCTCCGGTGTGACATCGCGCAGGGCCAGCCCAGTCCCGCCGGTGGTCAGGATGACGTCGGCGATCTCGCTGTCGGCCCACCGCGTCAACACCGCCGCAATCCGGTCCGACTCGTCGGGAACGGTGTCGCGGCCGGCGAGCGTGTAGCCCCGTACACCGACCCACTGCGCAATCGCCTCGCCCGAGGTATCCTCCCGCCGCCCCGCTGACGCCAGGTCTGATACCGTGAGGACACAGACACGCACTGACACACGCACGCTCGGCCGGACGGGTTCAGCCCTTCTGCACGCTGCCGCCGGTGTAGAACGGCATCTTGACCACTTCCGCTGGGACCCGCTTCCCGCGCACGTCGATCTGGATCGGCGTTCCGGGCTCGACCGAATGCGTGGGCACGAAGGTCGTGCCGATCGCCACCTGCAGCGTGGGGCTGAATCCGCCGCTGCGCACGACGTCCACCTTGCGGTCCTTCAGATACACATCGTAGCCATGCCGCGGAATCACCCGCTCGACGCACTGGAATCCGACGAGCCGTCGCTTCACCCCCTGCGCTTTGATCGCCTCGAGGGCCTGGCGTCCGACGAACGGTGCCCCCTTGTCGAGCTTCACGATCCATCCGAGCCGGGCTTCATACGGATTGACGGTGTCGTCGATGTCGTTCCCATAGAGCGCGTACCCCATCTCGAGACGCAGCGTGTCGCGTGCCCCGAGACCGCACGGGACGGCGCGGCCTGCCCCGGCAACCGCATGCCACATCGTCGCTGCATGTGCCGGACGGAAGTACAGCTCGAAGCCGTCCTCTCCGGTATAGCCGGTGCGCGCGAGGAAGCACTCCACACCCGCGACCTGACCGACGTCGAAGTGGTAGTAGCCGATCGACCCCAGGTCTAGGGAGGTGAGCTGCGCGACCAGCGCTTCCGCCTTCGGCCCCTGCACCGCCAGCAGGGCAACGCCGTCAGAGGCGTTCTTGACGCGCGCGTTGATCCCGCCCTTCCGCGACACGACATGCTCCCAGTCCTTCTCGAGATTTGCGGCGTTCACGACCATCATGATGCGGTCGTCGAAGCGGTAGACGATGCAGTCGTCGATGAAGGTGCCGCGCTCGTCGAGCATGGCAGTGTACTGCGCCTGCCCCTCCGCGAGTGCTCCGACGTCGTTGCACGTCAGACGGTTCACCCAGGCGTTGCGGTCCGGTCCGGTGAACTCGAACTCCCCCATGTGCGAAACGTCGAAGACACCGACGGCGCTTCGCACCGCCTCGTGTTCCCTGGTGATGCCTTCGTACTGCACCGGCATCTCGTACCCCGCAAACGGCACCATCTTCGCGCCGGCGGCGAGATGCTGCTCGTAGAACGGCGTGCGCTTCAGCTGCTCGGCGCTCATCATGCATCCCCTCCACCCATGAGGTTCGCCATCAACGCCTTCTGGACGTGCAGTCGATTCTCCGCCTCGTCGAAGACGCGCGACTGGGGTCCCTCGATGACCTCGTCCGTGACCTCCTCGCCCCGGTGCGCCGGCAGGCAGTGCAGGAAGATCGCCTCCGGCGCGGCGAGCCTCATCAGAGCGGCATCGACACAGAAGCCCTTGAATGCGAGCTGGCGGGCCTCGGACTCGCCCTCCTGTCCCATCGACGCCCACACGTCGGTGTTGACGACGTCGGCACCGCGCACGGCTTCCTCGGGGTCCTCGTGAATGGAGACCGTCGCCTGCGCCTGCGCACGCTCAAACACCACCCGATCGGGCTCGTACCCCTCGGGGCATGCGAGCCGTAACTCGAACCCGAGGACGCTCGCGGCATGAAGCCAGGAATTCGCGACGTTGTTGCCATCGCCGATCCAGGACACGATCCGACCCTTCACGTCGCCGAATGCCTCACGCACGGTCATGAGGTCCGCCAGGATCTGGCACGGGTGCAGGAAGTCGGTGAGGCCGTTGATCACCGGTACGCTCGCGTGCCGCGCGAGCTCCTCCACCTCGGCATGGGCGAACGTCCGGATCATGATCCCGTCCACGTAGCGCGAGAGCACACGGGCGGTGTCCTTCACCGGCTCGCCGCGCCCGAGCTGCAGGTCCCGGCTCGACAGGAACAGCGCGTGGCCACCGAGCTGATAGGTCCCAACCTCAAACGACACACGGGTCCGCGTACTGCTCTTGGTGAACACCATCGCCAACGTCTTGCCCGCGAGCGGACGCTCGGTGTAGGCGCCCGACTTCATTCGTGCGGCGAGATCGAACAGCTCGACAATCTCCCCCGCCGAGAGATCCGGTATCTGGAGAAAGTCACGTTTCGGCATGCTGCACCAGGAAAGTGAGTCAAAATGACAGGCCGGCTCTGGGATTGTAGCCGACCGTCAGGCGACTGTAAAGGACGTGCTTAGACGGGAAAACGCCGAACCAGGAGGGGTGTCTCCCCGGCCTCTCTCAGGAGAGGACGGAGGCATCGGGCTTCTGTCAGAGGATGAACTTGCGCAGGTCTTCGTCTTCGACGATCCGCATCAACCGCTCCCTGACGGAGTCTTCGTCGAAGACGATGCGTGGCTCCGGCACGTCCGGAAGGTCGAACAGCACCTCCTCGAGCAGCGTCGTCATGACCGTGTGGAGCCGCCGCGCACCGATGTTCTCGGTGCGTTCGTTCATGATGCCAGCGAGGCGCGCGATTTCGTGTACACCCCCGGTGGTGAACTCGAGATCCGCCCCATCCGCCGCGCACAGCGCCTGATACTGCTTGACGAGAGAGTTCTCGGGCTCCGTCATGATGCGCACGAAGTCGTTCTGCGACAGGGAGGACAGCTCCGCCCGGATCGGGAAGCGGCCCTGCAGCTCCGGGATGAGGTCCGAGGGTTTGGAGACGTGGAATGCCCCGGCTGCGATGAACAGGATGTGATCGGTGCGCACGTAGCCGTAGCGCGTCTGCACCGTCGATCCTTCGACGATGGGGAGCAGGTCCCGCTGCACGCCCTCGCGGGAAACGTCCGGCCCAACCTGGCCTCGCTCACCCGCGATCTTGTCCAGCTCGTCGACGAAGATGATCCCGTGGTTCTCCACCCGGTCCAGCGCCTCGTTCACGACGTCGTCCATGTCCACGAGTCTCCGCAGTTCCTCGTCGACGAGAATGCGCCGCGCGTCGGACACGCGCACCGCCCGCTTCTTGGTCCGCTTCGGCAGCATGTCCTGCAGCATCTCACCGAAGTTGATATCCGGTCCTTCCATGCCCGGCTGGAACGGCATGAATTCCAGTCCCGGGAGTCCTTGCTGCGTCACCTCGATTTCGACCTCGCGCTCCTCGAGCTTGCCGTCGTGGAGCAGCTTGCGCAGCTTCTCGCGCGTCCGCCGCCGTCGCGCCTCACTCTCGGCATCCTCGGCCTCGTCCAGGTCGCGGTGCGCTTGCCCCCCGGGCGAGACGACGAAGCGAGCAGGTCGCTCCCCCTCCGGCGTTCCCGCCTCGGCCTTGTCTCTTCCCTCTTCCGCCTTACTGTCCGGCTGCACCCGAAGCACGCGCGCCGGCTGTTCTTTCTGGGGCGGCGGCAGCATGAGGTCGAGCAGCCGCTCCTCGGCGCGCTTCTCGGCAACGGGATAGACATCGTCCTCGCGTTCCCCCCGGACCATGTTGATGGCCGCGTCCACCAGGTCGCGGACCATCGACTCCACGTCCCGGCCGACGTACCCCACCTCGGTGAACTTGGACGCCTCGACCTTGATGAACGGCGCGCCGGCTAGTCGCGCAAGCCGCCGCGCGATCTCGGTCTTTCCGACCCCGGTCGGGCCGATCATGATGATGTTGTTGGGCAGGATCTCGTCCCGGATCGTCTCCGGCGTCTGCTGGCGGCGCCAGCGGTTGCGGATGGCGATGGCGACGGCCTTCTTGGCCCCCCGCTGTCCGACGATGTACCGGTCCAACTCCGCGACAATCTGCCGCGGCGGCAGCTCCTCCAGCCACGGCACCGGGTCCGGACCCGCGTCGGCCGCTTCGCGCCGCTCGTCCAGAGAAGTGGGCTCGCTCATTCGCTCTCCGCAGTCCCCGCGTCAAGCTCGATGACGGAGATGTGGTGATTGGTGAACACGCAGATGTCGGCCGCGATGGCCAAGCTCCGCTCCACCACGTCCCGCGCGGACAGATCGGGCCGGTCCAGCAGCGCGCGCGCAGCCGCGAGCGCGTAGTTACCGCCGCTGCCGATGGCCAGGATCCCGTCGTCCGGCTCGATCAACTCGCCGCTACCGCTGATGATGTAGGCATGTTCCGTGTTCGCGACCGCGAGGAGTGCTTCGAGGCGGCGGAGCACCCGATCGCTGCGCCAGTCCTTGGCCAGTTCCACGGCAGCCCGCGACAGATTGCCGGGGAACCGCTCCATCTTCTCGTCGAACTTTTCGAACAGGGTAAACGCGTCGGCAGCGGCACCCGCGAACCCGGCAACGACACGCCCCTTTCCCAACACCCGCACCTTGTTCGCGTGCGCCTTCATCACGGTCTCGCCCACCGTGACCTGCCCGTCCCCACCCATCGCCACCCGCCCGTCCTTGGGGACGCACAGGATCGTCGTGGCCCGCACGGGCCGCTCACTCGTCTTCCGCGCCATCGTCCGTCTCTCGTGTCCGTGTGCTCGTCTCCCGCAGCCGCGGCAATCCCATCGCCTCACGCCCTGGGATGCGCGTCGCGATAGACCTTCTTCAATCTCGCGACGCTCGTATGAGTATACACCTGAGTGGTGCTGAGCGATGCGTGGCCGAGAAGCTCCTGCACCGCGCGTAGGTCCGCTCCCGCATCGAGCAGGTGCGTGGCGAAGCTGTGGCGCAGCGTGTGCACGCGGTATCCCATGCCGTCTCCCAACGTGCGCAGGAATCGGGCGACCACGCGCTGCACACCGCGAGCCGAGAGCCGACGTCCCTTGCGGGACAGGAAGACGGCCTCACCGTCGGTGGGACCGGTCGCTCCGGCGAGGATCGCGTCGCGCTCCACCAGGTAGCGGCGCAACGCAAGGGAGGCGTGCCGTCCGAACGGCACGATCCGCTCCTTCTTCCCCTTGCCGCGAACCTTGACCTGCTGCGAGATCACGTCGATCTCGCTGAGATCGAGTCCGGCGAGCTCGGCGAGGCGCACACCCGTCGAGTAGAACAGCTCGAGGATCGCGAGATCCCGGTTCGGACCGAAGCCACCCTGCTCGGCGATGGTCTCCGCGTGGCGGAACAGTTCCTCGATCTGATTGCGATCGAGGACTTCCGGAAGCCGCCGCTCGAGCTTGGGCAAGCGCAGGCCCTTGGCCGGGTTTTCCTCCACACCATAGCGCGCGCCGAGAAAGCGATAGAAGCTCCGAGCGACCGACATCGCGCGGGCGACGGACCGCTTCGCGAGGCCCTGCCGGACCAGCTCGCCCATGAAGGACCGCAGTGCGAGGCGATCGACCGTTTGCCAGCGCCACGCCTCCCTCCCTCCGTAGTACGTGTCGCAGAAGGCCTGCAGCGCCGCGAGATCGCGCTCGTAGGCCCGTACCGTGTGTGCCGAGTCGTTCCGCTCCTTTGCGAGATACCGGAGAAAGGCACGGATCTCCGGACGCGGCGACGCAGGCCGGTCGGTCATCGGGTGGGGGCAGGGATCGCAAGCACCGTGTCGGCGAACTGGTCCATCGCCTCGAGCGCACGCGCGGCCAGTAGCTCTCGCTTGCGGCGCTTGTCCCGCACCCGATGGTCCAGCGGTGGCAGCAATCCGAAGTTCGCGTTCATCGGCTGGAAGTGCTCGGCATCGCACTCCTGAACGTAGCGCATCAGCCCACCAAGCATGGATTCGGCCGGGGGAATCACGGGCTCCGCCCCATCCAGCAGGCGCGCCAGATTGACCCCCGCCAGGAGGCCGGTGGCGAGGGATTCGGTGTACCCCTCGACTCCCACCAGCTGTCCGGCAAAGAGCGCTTGGTCGTCGTCTCGCAGGGACAGATGGGGTGTCAGCGCCGCGGGCGTGTTGAGGTAGGTGTTGCGATGGATGGACCCGTACCGGAGGAACTCCGCCTCCTCCAGTCCCGGAAGGGTCCGGAACACCCGGCGCTGCTCGGGAATCCGCAGCCTCGTTTGGAACCCCACGAGGTTCCACATCTGCCCCGTGCGATCTTCCCGGCGCAGCTGCACGACCGCGTGGGGCTCGCGCCCCGTGTGCGGATCCGGGAGTCCCACGGGCTTGAGCGGCCCGAAGCGCAACGTCTCCCGCCCGCGCGACACCATCTCCTCGATCGGCAGGCATCCTTCGAAGTACGGCACCGCGTCGAAGTCGTGCCCCACGTGCTGGTCGGCAGTCGACAGGAGATCGATGAACGCCTCGTAGGCGTCGCGGTCCAGCGCCGCGTTGAGGAAATCGTCACCGGCTCCCTTGCCGTAGCGGGAGAGGCGGTACAACCGCCCTTCGTCGAGCGAATCCGCGCTGACGATCGGGGCGATCGCATCGTAGAAGGCCAGGCGCCCCACCCCCAGCCGGCGGGTGATCTCGTCCGCCAGGTCATCGGACGTCAGGGGACCCGTCGCCACGATACCGGGTGAAGGGATGTCCCTCACCTCCTCACGCACCACGCGAATCCGAGCGTGGGATTCGACGCGCGACGTCACCGCACGGCTGAAGACGTCTCGGTCCACCGTGAGGGCAGCGCCACCGGGCACGCGTGCCGTCTCGGCGACTTGCATGAGCACGGAGCCCAGGCGGCGCAACTCGGCCTTGAGCAGACCGTGCGCGTTAGTCACCTCGAGGGATTTGAAGGAATTGCTGCAGACGATCTCGGCGAGTCGGTCCGTCTGGTGGGCGGGTGTGCCCCGGACCGGCCGCATCTCGTAGAGGGTGACCTCGACGCCCCGCTCGGCCAGGGCCCACGCGGCCTCGCATCCCGCGAGGCCGCCGCCCACGACGGCTGCACTCACGGGGAGGTCGCTTCGGCCGTCTCCCCCTCGACGGTGAACTCGTGCTCGCACTTGAGGCATTTCCGGTACACGCCCTTGGACTTCGTCACTCGCCGTTCGGCTCCGACGTGACTGCACTCCGGGCAGGTATCCGGGACCGGACGGTACCACGTCGAGAAGTCGCACTCGGGATAGCGCGTGCATCCGAAGAACGACCGGCCCCGCCGCGTCCTCCGCTCGGCGAGATCACCCGTGCCGCACTTCGGGCACGTCACGCCGAGCGGGACGGGACGCGTGTGCTTGCACTCCGGGTACCGCGTGCAGGCGAGAAACTCGCCGAAGCGCCCCGTCTTGATCACCATCGGCGACCCGCACGCGTCACACACGTACTCCGTTGGCTTGTCAGGCACCTTGTCCCGCTTCAGGGGCTTGGTGTAGCGGCACTCAGGGTAGTTGGTGCACGCGACAAACGGACCGAAGCGACCACTCTTGAGCGTCAGCTTCCCGCCGCAGTCGGGGCACGGTTCCTTCTCGAGATCGCCCACGTCATGCGCTTCTCGGATCAGGGCCGCCGTGTCCACCGATTCGAGCGCCTTCGCGAACGGGTCGTAGAAGTTCTGCAGAACCGTCTGCCAGCCCAACTCTCCCTCTTCGATCTTGTCGAGCTCGTTTTCCATCTCCGACGTGAACTCGACGTTGAAGATGTCGGGGAACCGGCTGATCATGACCTTGGTGACGGTCTCGCCCAGGTCGGTGGGGATGAACCGGCGACGCTCCATGCGGACGTAGCCACGGTCACGCAGGGTCGAGATGATCGCCGCGTACGTGCTCGGACGCCCGATCCCGTCGCCTTCGAGTTCTTTCACCAAGCTCGCCTCGCTGAATCGAGGCGGTGGCTCGGTGAAGTGCTGATTGGGCGCGATGTCGTGCACGGCCGCCTCGTCGCCTTTCTCGAGAGCCGGCACCGGTGAGAGATCCTCGAAGGTCGTCTCGTCACCCGCCTCCTTCGCCTCCGTGTAGAGGACGTGGAAGCCGTCGAACACCGGTACCGAGCCCGTGGCCCGGAACAGGTAGTCCTTCACCGCGAAATCGATGGTAGAGGTGTCGTACACCGCCGGTGTCATCTGCGAGGCGACGAATCGCCGCCAGATGAGCTGGTACAGCCGGAACTGGTCGTGCGAGAGGTATCGCTTCACATCCTCCGGACGGTGGTTCACGTCCGTCGGACGGATCGCCTCGTGGGCTTCCTGGGCCCGGGCTGTCCGCTTGGTACCGTACCGGTTCGGCTTGCCGGGCAGGTACGCTTTCGCGTAGTGCTTGCCGATGAAGGTCCGCACGGCGTCGATCGCCACGTCGGCGACGCGGGGCGAGTCCGTCCGCATGTAGGTGATGAGTCCGACGGCGCCCTCGACCCCGAGCTCCACGCCTTCGTAGAGATCCTGCGCGGTCCGCATGGTCCGGCGCGCGGAGTACCCGAGGCGCTTGGATGCCTCCTGCTGCAGGGTGCTCGTGATGAACGGGGCGCTCGGCCTGCGTCGGCGCTGCTTCCGCTCGACCGAGGAGACGACGAACCGCTCCCCGGAGACGGTGTCGACGACCGCGCGGGCGTCGCGCTCCGCGGGGAGGGACGGCTTTTCCCCGTTGATCCGGTGCAGCTTGGCGACGAACCGCTTCTGCTGGGCCTCGAGATCGGCCTCGATCGTCCAGTACTCCTCCGGCTTGAACGCCCGGATCGCCTGCTCCCGCTCCACGATGATCCGAAGAGCGACAGTCTGGACACGGCCTGCGGAAAGGCCCCGCTTGACGGAGCGCCACAGGAGCGGGCTCGCCTTGTAGCCTACGAGACGATCGAGGATGCGGCGGGCCTGCTGGGCCTCGACCTTCTGCCGATCGATGGCCACGGGGTGCTCTACGGCCTCGCGAATCGCATGCTCGGTGATCTCGTGGAACAGGACGCGCCGCACGCGCGAGCCGTCGCCGATCTGATCGGCGACGTGCCACGCGATGGCCTCACCCTCGCGATCGGGGTCGGTGGCAAGCAGGACCTCGTCGGCTCCCTTCGCCGCGCGCTTGATGGCCGCGAGCTGTTTTCCCTTCCCGCGAATGGTGACGTACTTGGGCCGAAAGCCCTGCTCGACGTCGACACCGAGCTCACGCTGCGGCAGGTCCCGCACGTGTCCGACCGTAGCCTTCACGGCGTAGCCCCGTGACAGGTACCGGATGATGGTCCGCGCCTTTGCCGGCGATTCGACCACGACCAGCCGCTTCCCACCATTGGACACGGACGGCGTGGTGCTTGGTGTCCTGCCTGACGACTTCCGGGCCGCCCCGCGCTTGGCCGCCTTCGTCCTGCCCGCCGACTTCTTCCCGGTTGACTTCCTGCTCGCCGCCTTCTTGGCCGCGGTCGTCCCGGTGGCTGTCTTACTGGCAGCCGTCTTCTTGGCGGCCGCCTTCTTCTTGGTGGTCTTCTTGGCTGCCGCCTTTTTCGACCTCCCACGGCCAACGCTCTTCTTCGACGTCTTCGGCATTCCTTTATATCCGTTCGTGCGTGTCTCGCCGCGTACGATAGGGCGCGGCGGTCAACGGGCGATCAACGGCTCGCCACAGGCACCCACCCACCCCACGCGCTCAAGGCTCAGAAGGCCCAGGCGCTCGTCGGGAACCGCCTGGGCCAGGCCCGTAAATCACTCTACGACAACATGTTGAACGAATCGGGACCGACGAGTCTCCCCGACCCGATGCGGCGCGCATTATTACCACCGCTCACCGGAACGCGCAAGCACCGCCGGCCACCGGCCTCGGACTCTCTTCCAAACAGGGCCCTGACAAACGCGCGAGCCCGGCACTGGGGCCGGGCTCGGGAGCGATCGCGGCGCCGGGGCAGTCGCAACTGCCCCGGCTGCCGCTTTACGAGTCGCTGGTCGGAATGTCCAGGATGTGCGGCGTCACGAGAATCAGCAGGTCCTGACGGACTTCGCGCCGCCGCGTCACACCGAACAGGTTGCCGATGATCGGCAGGTCGACCAGGTACGGAATTCCGCTCTTCGTCACCGTGAGCTGCGTCTGGGTGAGGCCCCCGATGACGGCGGTCTGTCCGTCGTCGACCAGGATCTGGCTCGTCGCCTCACGTGCGGAGAACGCGAACCCGAGGTCGGTGTCGACCTCGCGGAACGACGAGTTCTCGGCCCTGATGTCGAGCAGCACTTGACGGTTGGCCGTCACGTGTGGGGTGACGTCCAGCCGAATGCCCGTCTCGACCAGCTGGATGCTCGCGGCACCCGCACCGGCGGCCGCAGCATCGACCACGCGGATCGGGGTCTTGTCACCCACGAGGATGACGGCCCTATGGTTGTCAGAGACGCTCACCACCGGCTCGGCCTGCTCGTCGGCGAGCTGCACCGACTGCAGTGCCTGAATCCAGGCGGAGAAGCTGAACCGTCCGATGGCCACGGAGAACAGCACGTCCAGCGCGGTAGCAGGCAGCCTGCCGTCGGCGTTCGCCACGCCGGCCACGACATCGCCACCGAGCTCCACGACGGCCGGGACCTCGCCCGGATCGTAAGGCTTGAACACATCTTGGACGCCGTCGCCGTCGGTGTCGAAGCCTCTGGTCGGGTCTTCACGCGGAATCACCGTGTTGAAGAACGTCCCGGCGCGCGTATTCTGGTCGCCCCAGTCGTACTGGATGCCCAGGTCGAGCACGTCGGTGCGGCTCACGAGAATGATCTTGGCCTGGATCGAGATTTGCGGCGTCTGGAGATCCAGTCGCTCCACCAGCTGCTCCATGTTCACGAGGCGGCTGGGGACGTCGGTGATCACGAGACTGTTGGTCCCGGTATCGGCGACGACCTTCCCGCGGGCGGACTTGGCACCCTCCAGCACGGGGATCAGCGAGCTCGCGCGTGCGTAGTTCACCCGCATGATCGAGGTGTTCAGCGGCTCGAGCGAGTCGCGCTGGGCGAGTGACTGCTGCGTGGCGACACGGATGATGCCGTAGTCGTCCTCCTGGGCGGCGAGGCCGTGCGCCTGGAGGATGGCGCCGAAGGCGACGTCCCACGGCTGGCTGCGGATGCGGGCCGTGACGTAGCCCTCGACGTCCCTGCCGAGCACGATCGTCTTGCCACTCAGCTCGGCGAAGCCCTCCATGACCTCGGCGATCGACGCGGAGTCATACGACGCCGTCACGATGGGCTGCTGCGACTGCAGCACCGGCGCGCCTGCAGGCACCGCGTACGCCGGGCGTGCCGGTGCCTCGACGGGCGCCAGCGACGACCACGCCTGGAAGCTCCTGTCCGTGCCGAAGCTGATACGGACCGCTCCGTCGGCGTACTCGAGTTCGTAGTCGCGCAGGGACTCGAGCTCGAAGACGATCCGCACGACGTCGGGCTGATACTGCGCCGAGCGGATATTGACGACGCCACCACGATTCTGACCGTCGTAGCGCACACTCCCCGGATCGAGCGTCGCTCCCATGACGTCGATGACCAGTCGCGCCGGATTCTCGAGCGTGAAATCCTGCACGCTCACGCTGCCCGACACGTCGATCACCACGAGGGCGCGACCGGCACCCGGCAGGATGCTGACGGCTTTCACTTCGCCGGGATCGGCCATGGCGCGGGGCGCCAGAAGAGCGAGCCCGACGAGTATGAGCACGATTGACCGCTTCATGGGGTTTCCTCCCGCCTGCCGCGCAGTCGGAGCGACATCTGTCGTTCGACACCGAATTCTTCCATCGTCACCTGAACTGCCTCCGTACCGATCGCCGTCACCCTGAGGCGACCCAGTTCATCCCCGACCCGTACGGTGTACCGCTTCTGCATGGTCGTATCTCGCAGCACGGCGACGCTGCCCCCGGGATACCGGGGATCGAAGTTGATCGCCGTGACGCGCAGGTCCTCGAACAGGGGGCGGACATCGCCGGAGCGCAGAAGGGAAATGAACGGATCCCTTCCGGACCCGCGGTAGTTGAACACCTCCCGCTGCAGGACCGTTGGGTCCTCGAGGGCGGCGACGTCGGCGGCCGCTTGCCCGCCCGGAGCCGGCGTGGCGGGTGCCACTAGCGGAGGCGGTGCCTCCCCGGTCGGCGTACCCGGCGCAGGAGGCTCTTCGCCTCCGCACGCGACGAGGCCGAGACCGACGCACGTCACCAGCGACGTCAGCGCATTACGGGCTCTCACTGGTACCTCCTGCCGGCATCTGCGGCTTCACGAAGGTCCGTACCAGGAAGTTGGCTTGCAGCAGCGCGCCGGTCGTATCGGCGTAGAGCTGCTGGTCCTGGCCAGCCGCCGGGGTGAAGGTCACCTGGTCGGGCACCATGATGCGTGGGAGCGACGCCACATCGGACAGGAACTCGCCGAGCGCGTCGTAGTGCCCGAACGCGACGAGCCGGTACCGATACGTCTCGAACACACCGGCTTCCTGCGCCTCCCGCGCGAACTCCGAGAGGTTGACTCCCCGCAGCGCCGCTCGCGACGCGATCTCGTCGATCAACTGGGGAACTTCGTTTTCCGCCGGAACGAGTTGTCGCATCAGTCCGAGCGACCGCTCGTAGACGGCGATGCGCTCGTTCAGCTGCTCGACGGTCCCCTGTGCCAGATCCTGCTTGGCCGCCTCGACACCGGCGCGCAGGGAATCGACCTCCGCCTGCAACACGCGGGTCTCCTCGACCTTCGGCGCCCTCCACAGGAACCAGAAGGCGGCCGATCCGCCGATCGCGACCGCGATCAGCACTATGAGAATCTGACGACGGTCTTTTTCGGATAGCGCCACGGTTTCTCCCCCCTACCGCACCGACTCGGTGACCGAAACGGTGCGAATGAAGGCCGAATCCGCCTGTTGGAACGTGGCCGTGATGCTGAAGGCACGCATGGCCTTGTCCTCTTCGATCACGGTCGTGGCCGGACCCTCGACGACATTCGTGAACCACGGAGACGCGGCCAGCCGGCGCAAGAAGCGGGTGTATGCCTCGATCTCCGACGTGCGGCCCGAGACCTCGAACCGCACCGGCGGCGGCGGTGCCTCGATCGAGTCGTCCAGGACCGGGGCGGGCGCCGGCAGGTGCCGCAACGACACCAGCCACGAGAAATCCGGCAGCGCCCGCGTCACTTCCTCCAAGACGTGCGGCCAGATGTAGCGGTCGTCGTCGATCTCGCGAATCGCCTGCAGCTCGGCGACCAGGGAGTCACGCAGCCGTTCGGCCTGTCGCTTGCGCGCCATCAGGTTGGCATAGCGCCGCGACTCGGCCCGGACCTGCTCGGATTCGGACCGGAGCGACGCCAGCGTGGCCTGCTGCACGGTGAACAGCCCGCCCACGAAGAGCGCGGCGGCCACCACCGCGACAACGGCGCCGACGAACAATGGATCCTTGATCTGCGCGAAGAACTGGCCAAAGTCGGGCATCTCCAGCCCGGCACCTTGTTTCTTCCGCGCCTTCTTGGACCGCCCGAGCAGATTGACTTCGATACGCATCCGTCGATCCCCCCGGCCCTAGGCCGCTCTGCGCAGCGCCAGGCCCGTCGCAAGCATCAGCAGTGGTCCGACTTCGTCCGCGTTGAGGGTGTCAAACACCCCTTCTTTCGCCTGCAGGCGCTGCAACGCCGTCGCAGCCTGGACCGGCATGCGGAGCCGCTGCGCCATGGCATCGATCAGCCCCGGCACTCGGGCACCGCCCCCGCTGCAGTATACGCGCTCGACCCCGGTGCTGTCGCCCGTCGCCGTCTGGAGAAATGCACTCGCCCGCTCGAGCCCCACGGCGACTTCCTCGCCACGGTTCCGCAAGAACGGCTCGAGATCGGGCGTGAGCTCATAGCCCCGGAGGAGCGCGTCGGCTTCGTCCGACGACATCCCGCGCTCGCGCTGCAGATCCTCGCGGAACTTCCGCGTGCCAACGGCCAGATCTCGCGTCAGCAGCGGGACGCCATGGAGCAGGATGTTCACATTGGTCACTTCGTGCCCGATGTTGAGCAACGCCACGCCCCCGCGCATCGCATCCGGGTAGTTCACCTCGAAGGCATTGTGCAGCGCGAAGGCGTCGATGTCCACCACCGAGGCCTCGAGCCCCGCCTGAGCGAGCAACTGGGACTTCTCTTCGACCAGGTCCCGCTTGGCCGCCACGAGCAGGACTTCCATCTGCAGGTCCGTGCCGTCCGGGTCGAGAATCTGGAAATCCAGCTCGACGCCCTCGATGTCGAACGGGACGTGCTGCTGCGCCTCCCACCGCACGACCTCGTAGGCCTCGCTCTCCTTCATCCGGTCGACCTGGATCTTTTTGACGATCACGTCGCGACCGCCGACGGCGACCACGACGCGCTTGTCCTTGAGACCGGCAGACCGGAGGAGACCCTGGATCGTATCGGCCACGATGTCGGGATCCATGATCTCTCCCTCGACGATGGCGTTACCCAACACCGGTGCCACCGCCACGCGGGCGAGCTCAGGCTCGCCCTTGGAGTGATCGATGGCAACGAGCTTCATCAGCCCGCTGCCCACATCGAGAGCCACCGTCGTCTTTGAGCGCCCAAGTCCGAAAAGAGCCATATCTCCCGACCATGTAACGAGATAGAAGGGGTAGGCGGCAGACTACAGTACGGCCCACCCCGGTTTTTGTCAAGCTCTAAGCTACTTTAAGTTGTTGCCAACAAGTCCATTGAACACTGTGAGTTACGTCACATCAGCCGAATCGGCTTTTTCAGTTGAGGTTCACCCAGCTCCGCTCCTGCATCCGGAAGATCTCGGCTGTGTTGCCCAGCGCCTTCCCAATCGCGCACGAGGAGTAGTGAATCTCGGCATTACCCGCGACCCGATTGGAGTCGACCGTTCCGGTGACGTCCGCCGCGATGATGCCGCCGTAGAAGTGCGGCACGTTGCTCCCACCACCCTCGGTCACGACGTTCCCCCGAACCACGACCGGGCCATAGAACCGCGTGAGCCCCCGAGCGAAGAGGTTGCCGTTGACGATCAGCACCCCCTGGCCGCGGTTCTGGTTGAGGTGCAGGTCGCCGTCAACGTACACGATGGGATAGTGGTCCGTGCAGTTGGGGTTATACGGCCGGGACGGCGAGAGATCGGGGTGCCCGGGGTACCACGGCTCACCCCAATTCGTCATGGACGAACACGCCGCATCGTGGGGCCAGATCGTGTATTCGGTAGCCGCAGTATTCCCCGGCACGATCAGCGTCGCCATGCCCTGCAGATCGTTCCAGCCCAGCTCGCCGAACGTGGTGAGCGTCGAGTCGTTGACCGAGGGATCCTCTTGGATGGGCGGGACGCCCTCGGTCGTCGTGTTTCCACCCTGTATCTCGATCGAGTCGGACTCCGCGATCCGTACGCCGATAACGGTGTCGGTGGGCGGAGGGCAGCCAAGGAGGCCACCAGTGTTATCCACCCCGCTGATCACGCCGTTACCCCCGATCTCGGTCTGCCCCTGCGTCTCGAGGCCCGCCTTGATCCAGATCTCGATGGGACGCAGCCGGGCGAGAATGCCCACCTGCTGCCGTGACGTGGAGTCGCGACTGAACCCCTCGGACCGGACGAGGTACAGCCGCTCGTTCAGCCGCTTGGTGCTACCGCGGTACCACCCACCGTTCGCAGCCACGGTCCCGTTGAAGGAGAGACTGTCTCCGATCGCAATGTTGTTCATGATACGCTTCTGCCAGGTGGCCAACTGCACGGCGGCTCCCTCCTCGGCGGCGGCGAACGCCTGCTGCAACCGGACCGAGTTCCGCCCGACGCGCTGCTCCTGCATCCCGAAGAAGAAGCTGCCCGACACGAGCGCCCCGATCACGACGAGGGCAAAGATCGACACTGCCAAGGCGATGCCGCGCTCGTTCTGTGCTAAACGCAAAGGTCTCGTCTCCATCATGAAGTCCTCACTCCAAAACGTTCTCGTGGCGCGAGTCTAGTTGAGGTTCACCCAGCTCCGTTCCTTGAGCCTGGCGCCGCCCGCCGCTCCGCCGATTGCCCTGGCAATGGCACAGCTCGAGAAGGAAACGATGGCGTCTCCCAGCACCGAGCTCTGGTCGAGGTCCACGTTGGCCGCGATGACCCCGCCGTTGAAGTGTCCACCCGTCCCCTGCGTGCTGAGCGCCCCTCGCACGATCACGGGACCGTAGAACTCGAAGCCACCCTGGACATCCAGATTCCCATCCACCAGAAGGATGCCCTGCCCCTGCACGCCATTGATGGTGATATCCCCGGTGGCGTAAATGACCGGGAAGTAGTCGCCGCACGGGTTGGCCGGGTTGAGTGGATCGCCCCAGTTCTCCGGATCGCTCAGGTTGCAGTCGGCGCCCGACAGGCTGGGCTCGCCCCTGTAGTTCCCGGTCGGGATGATCTTGTTGGCCAGCCCGATCAGATCGCCCCACGGCACGTCGCCGAAGGTGGTGAGGGTCGAGTCGTCGATCGTCGGATCCTCATCGACCTTGGGAACGCCGTCCACGCAGGAGAGCCCGCCGCATCCAGCCGTCGTTATCAGCGTCGAGTCCTTGATCCGGACTCCCGCCTTGTCGGCCACAAACGCTCCGCACGCCCATCCCGCCGGGTGGGTGTCGTGCCCGTCGATGTCGCTCGAGCCACCCAGCTTCAGCTCACCCTGCGTTTCCAACGCGGCCTGGACGTTGATCTCCAGTGGCCGCAGCCGCACTAGCATTCCCACGTGCTGGCGGGACGTGGAGTCCCGGCTGAAGCCCTCGGAGCGTACCAGATACAGCGCGTTGTTGAGCCGCCGGACACTGCCGCGGTACCAGCCGCCGTTTGCCGGGACGGTCCCGGCGAAGGGCACGGTGTCTCCGACCGCCATGACGTTGTACACTCGCGAATCCCAGTCGGCCGTCTGCAGGTTCGCCCCCTCCTCCGCCGCGGCAAAGGCCTGCTGCAGCTGAATGGAATTGCGCCCCACCCGCTGCTCCTGCATGCCGAAGAAGAAGCTGCCGGCAACGAGCGCACCGACGACCACCAGGGCGAAGATCGCCACGGCGAGGGCGATCCCGCGTTCGTTCCGTACGCTGCGCATAGGTCGTGTCTCCTTCAATGCGTCCCCGATTAGCGGCCGAGGTTGTTCCGCACGGCGACGGTCGTGCTCAAGGTGTCGATGACCCGCTGCAGCTGCCCCGCCGCGCGGACCGGCTCCCGTGTCATCCCCGGTACCAGCACGCCGACACGCGCCACCTGCGACGGCTGGGTCGTCGTCACCCCTGCGGTGTCCAGATAGGTGAACTCGATGCCGCGCCCCGCGAGGGGGCCCAGCAGCGGCTGCGTGGTGGTCCAGCCGGACCCTTTGAGGAACTGCCGCACGCCGAGCCAGGCGTCACCTCGGGCGTCCTGATAGGTCAGCACCTGGAGCATCTCGTACCCGCGGACCGGCGCCCCCGCAGTCGCGTCGGCGAGTCCGCCCGAAGGGGATACACCGCTGAGCGTCACGGTCACGCTGGGCAGGCCGCCCGGACAGAGGACTCCGTAGGTGACCGCCGCGACGTTGGCATGGATCCAGTAATTGTCCATCCGCGTCACAGGGTTCGCCTCGGCAAAGATGACGACCGAGTCCCGTGCCGGATTGGGAAAGCTGCCCCCGAAAAACGGGTCCTGCCAGAGGTCGATCGAGCCCGTCGCCCCGACGTCCACCGGGTCGTTGCACGCGAAGTACAGCGTGCGCATTGCCTTGTACGTGATCGAATTGGGGGTCATGTTCCTGATGTCGCTCTCCATCGTGTCCGCGGCGTTGACCTCCCGCAGCTCCATAGGGAGGATCGACGTCGCCCCGCGCAGCGTGGCATTCAGATCCGAACGCTCGGCCTGCTGCCGGTACAGCCGCTGGTTGTTGGTGAGCAGCTGATACACCGCGAGCGAGACCACGCCCAGCAGGATCATGGACACCAACAGCTCGATAAATGTGAATCCGCGTGTGTTCATTATGTCCTCAACAGCCGATAGTCGTGGCGAAGGTGTCGGCGCGGTTGCCGCGCACGGTTGGAGTGAGCACCTCGATGGTCACCGTCCGGGCTCGGCCCCCGGCGGCATTCTGCACCGTCCAGTTGAGCGTGAACCCTTGCTGCGTCGCGGTACCCGATGTGAGGCTGGCACAGCGCTGACTGCGCAGCACCTCGAACTGCTCCGCGGCCATGGTGCTCGCCTGGCTGTAGCGCTCCCCCTGGCCGATCATGCGCGTGACCAAAGCCGCCGTCGTCGCTAGGCCGAGCACGCCGACGGTGAGCACGAGCACTGCCACCAGCACCTCGATGATCGTGAACCCCTTGTGATTGCTCACCTGACGACCCTCCCCAGCGGATTGATCTGGATGTTGTCCTGAAACGCACCCCGCCGTACGACGATGGTTGTCGTCCCGCCCGTGTTAGACATGCCGCGCGAGTCGAACACCAGCCAGTTGTTGTTGGTCGTGACCGTGACACCCCACCGGGTCCGCAGATTGGTCGGGTTGACGACGGTATCGAAGGCCGCCGTGACCGGATGCTGAGCAACGACCAGCGCCGTGTCCCCCACAATCCACAGCGCGGTAAACCGCCCCCGCTGAATCGCGGATGCCCGCGCCGTGGCATGCATGTTCACCAGCGCGTCTCGCGCGGAGCGCACGTCCTGTCGGATCAGGGCCGTGCGGAGCCGCGGCGCCGCCAATCCCGCAACCACGCCGATGAGGACGATGACGATGATGATCTCGATGACTGTGAAGCCGCGCCTGTTCATAATCGACTCTCCGTGATACGCACCCACCAATATCCAAGAAGCGTGCCGTCATGCATGTTAGTGATTTACAAAGGCTTACAGAGCAATACAGCTTCCAGAACCGTGCAAGACACTGCAGTTATGCAGGAATATGCACTACTCGAGGCCGTACTCCTTCAGCTTGTAGAACAGGCTCCGGACGCTGATGCCGAGCATCTCGGCTGCCGCCTTTCGGTTACCGGACGCCGCTCCCAGGGCCTGCTGGATCGCCCCGCGTTCAGCCGCCACGATGGCTTCCTTTAGCGGTCCAGGACGTCCTCCGCGACCCGCATTGCCCGTTGCCATCTCCGCGACCTCCCCTCCCAATCCCGCAAATGCCGGAGCGTCGATGACCCCATCCGCGGAGAGCACGGCGGCCCGCTCGAGGGCGTTCTCCAGCTCCCGCACGTTGCCCGGCCAGCGGCGGCGGCGGATCGCTGCCACTGCCGCGGGCGTGATCCGTACCGCCCGGCCGGAGCGCTGTGCGGCACGCTCGAGCAGGGACGCCACCAGGGTGTCGATGTCTTCGGGACGCTCGCGGAGCGGCGGGAGGTGAATGTGGACCACGTTCAACCGATAGAGCAGATCTTCGCGGAAACGGCCATTGGCGACGTCGGCGTCGAGATCTCTCGCGGTCGCGGCGATGACCCGGACGTCGATCGGGCGCGACGCCGACTCGCCCACCCGCCGCACCTCGCTCTCTTGCAGAACCCGGAGCAGCTTCACCTGGAGCGGCAGCGGCATCTCGCCGATCTCATCGAGCAGCAGTGTCCCGTGGTGAGCCTCCTCCAACAGCCCGGCCTTGTCCGCCGTGGCTCCGGTGAACGCCCCCTTGCAGTGCCCGAACAGCTCCGACTCCAGCAGGCTTTCCGGAATGGCCCCGCAGTTGACCGCCACGAACGCCTCGTCCCGTCGGGGACTCATCCGGTGGATGCTTCGAGCGAGGACCTCCTTGCCGGTCCCACTCTCGCCGGTGACGAGTACCGTGGTCCCGTGGGCTGCGACGCGGCTGGCCAGTTCCGCCACTTGCCGCATCGCCGAGGACTCCACCACGAGGTCATGAGCGGTGAGGCGCGCGAGCTCGGCCTCGAGGCTGGCAACTCGGCCGCGCAGCCGTTCCCGCTCTTCGGCCTTCCGCAGCAGCAGCACCAGTTCGTCTGACCGGAACGGCTTCGGTAGGTAGTCGTACGCACCCCGCTTCACGGCCTCGATGGCCGAGTCCTCGCTGCCGTACGCACTCATCATGACGAGCAACGCCGTGCCTCCGCCCTCACAGTACTGCGCGAGGAACTCGAGGCCGTCCATACCGGGCATCCGCACGTCGCAGAGGATGACATCGAATGCCTGCTCCCGGGCTCGCGTCAGTCCCTGGAGGGGGTCACCCTCCGACTCCACCGCGTAGCCCTCGGAGTCCAGCAGCAGGCTCAGGGAGCGCCTGAGCCCGGGGTCGTCGTCCACGATCAGGACTCGCATCGCCATGTCAGCGCAGCTCCGCCGCCGGCACGGCAGGCACACCGGCAGCAGGCAGGAAGATCTTGAACGCCGCTCCGCCCTCGCGTGCGTCCTCCACCCACACGAGCCCGCCCAGCTCGTGCACCGTGCCCTGCACGATGGCGAGGCCGAGGCCCGTCCCCAACCCCGGCTCTTTGGTGGTGAAGAACGGGTCGAACACCACGTCTCGCTCGGTGTCGGGGATACCGTCGCCCGAGTCTGCCACCCAGAGCAGGACCCCCGGCGTGCCCTCGGCGATCTCCGGCCGCTGCGGCCGACGCGAGCCTGAGCGGGGTACCTCCGGGATCGCGCGATCGTCGGTGCGCCGCTGTGCCTCTCTCCCCTCGGGGCGAAATGCCTGCTGCTCGGCGCCGACGGCGACCGTTCCGTCATGGGCGGCATCCGCCGCGTTCAGCAGCAGGTTGACGAGCGCCTGCTCCAGGCCGTGCAGCGTGCCGCGCACGGCCGGCAGTGCAGTCGGCAATTCGACGGATAGTCGGACCCTCTGAAATGCGCCCTGCCGCTCCAGCAACTCCACGGCACTGCGGACGACGGCCACGAGGTCCACGTCAGCGACGGCCTCGTCCTGCGGGCGGGCGTATGCCAGGAGGCTCCGAACGATGCGGTCGATCCGGTCTGTCTCGCGCTCGACGGCCTCGAGCAGTTCCAGATCTCCCCCTCGCCGCCGGAACACCTCCACATAGTTCCCGATCGCCGAGAGGGGATTCCCGATCTCGTGCGCAATGCCGGTGGCCAGCCGGCCGATCGACGCGAGCTTCTCCGCCCGCAACAGCTCGGCCTGCGCTTCGGCGAGGCGTTCGGTCATCACGTTGAATCGGTCGGCGAGCTGTGCCAGCTCGGCCGTTGCCGCAGGTGTCGCCCGGGCGAGCAGATTGCCCCGGGCAAGCTCCTCGGTCGCGTCCACCAGATCGGCGACCGGCCGGAGCACCAGCTTTTCCAACAGGTACCGGCCGAACACGAACAGCACCAACACGTCGGCCACGATGAGGAGCACGATCCCGACGACCGCGTACCGTGGCGCGAAGAGCTGGGCGATCAGAGCCGAGAGTACAGCCAGCGAGATGGCCGCACCCGTCAGGAGCGCAAAGTTGACGAGCAACTCGCGCTTGAGGCTGGGGCGCGGTCGTTCCGGGTCGCGCTGCGGGACCGATCGACCGGCGTCTCGATCCGGATCGGAAGGCATCGTCGGCAAAGAAAAAGGCGACAGGAAGTCCTATCGCCCGGCCGGCGCGCAGCGGCTCACGAGGTTACGGCGTGCACTTGGGCACACCCTCTTCGGTCGCCGGTGCGATGGGTGGTGCGTTCACGAAGATCGCGCAGGTCTTCGTCGACAGGTTGTGACTCACCGACGCCTGCCAGCCTGCAGCTACGGCCGTGATCGCAAGGCCGGATACACCGGCGGACGTGGTGAATGCCGTGGCCGGGAAGCTGTTGGTGTAGGCGTTGTGGTCGTAGAGGTAGGCTTCCTGGACCGTGGCCAGATTCCGCAGATCGGTCTTCATCTGCGCGAGGTACGCCTTCTCCTTCGTGTTCGTGAACTTCGGGATTGCGATGGAGACCAGCAGACCGATGATCACGATGACGACCAGCAGCTCGATGAGCGTGAAGCCCCGTTTGCTCGCGAACATGGCGGCTCTCTCCTCCATCGGTCGCTGGGAAGTTGGCGGTGGGGGGAACCGGGCGGCGAGCGTGCCCGCCGCCCGTTCCTCTCAGAGCATGCCGGTTACGGCGTGCAGCGTGGTTCACCCTCGTTCACTGCAGGAGCCAGTGCGCTGGTGCCGATGTAGATCGCGCAGGTCTTGGTCGTCAGGTTGTGCCCGACCGACCCCTGCCACCCGTCGGCGGTCAGACTGAGCGTCGGACCGGTGACGCCGGCTGTCACGGTGTAGATCGTAGCCGGGAAGGAAGTCGTGTACGCGACGGCGTCCGCGAAGTAGGCCTCCTGCGCCGTTGTCAGATTCTTGAGATCCGACTTCATGGCCGTCAGGTACGCCTTCTCCTTCGTCGACGCGAACTTCGGAATGGCGATGGCCGCCAAGATCCCGATGATCACGATGACGATCAGCAGCTCGATGAGCGTGAATCCCTTGCGATTAAACATCCTGTTCCTCCAACTGTTGAGTGACCTGGGGCGCCAGTTGTCCTGCCCCTCAGGTGGCAAGCCGCGGGCCAAGACATGACGAGAAAGTTAAAACGTTATCCAGTAACAACTTAAGCCGCATTGAGGGCACCGGTGGGGGACTGCAAAAACGTGATCGGGCTCTCATTCTGCAAGGGCAACTGCCACCCGCAAGGCCCCCCAGATCGCCATGACGAGTCCGCGGGCTGGGCGCA
This sequence comes from Gemmatimonadota bacterium, assembly GCA_039584325.1. Classification (GTDB taxonomy): domain Bacteria; phylum Gemmatimonadota; class Gemmatimonadetes; order Gemmatimonadales; family GWC2-71-9; genus JAOTVV01. The sequence continues at coordinate 17,402 of JBDGYA010000027.1, read as the reverse complement.
GCGAGGCACGGGAGATCACGACAGCACCACGTCGTCATGACTACACTCACGTGACATTCGCCTCCACACAGCCTGTCTCGCGGCTGAGTGCGTCCCAGATATCCGGGCGGAGTGCGTCGACCACCGCCCGGACGCCGTCCAGATCCTCGCAGGTCACCGCAAGGCCGGTGTCAGGAAACTCGGCTCCTGCGAGCGAGTCCAACCGCCGTTGAGCGTCCGCCAGTCTCCCGGTCAGCCAGTCGAGGCGAACCGAGACGAGCGCGAGCCGGTCCTCCGCCCCAGCCTCTCGCAGGGCATCATGATACGCGCGAAGGATGTCGAGACTCGAGCGCAACCTGAACGCACCCGTGGCCGCGACGGCGACCGCGGAATCCGTCATGTCATTGGCCAGCAGGGCACGCACAAGGACCTCGGGAATGCGCGGGTCTTCCTGATGCCGACCGTACGCGATCTCCGCCTGCTCGAGCGCCAGCCGCGGGCGTCCCATGGCCACTGCCCGCTGTGACGCGAGCACGCGCGGCCACGGCTCCCGCTGGAACAGTTCGGCCGCCACCAACAGCTCCCCCAGAGCCCATGCACTGTCGCCCCGAGCCCAGAGGAACTCGCTCAACAGGAGCCGGTTGTGGAAGTTGTCGGGCTGCGCTACCTGCTCTTGCAGCACCAGCGTGAGGGAGTCGTTCCAGACGGGAATGCGGTCGACGGTCCGGACGGCGAAGGCGGCGAGCAAGGCGGCGAGGCCGATTCCCACCGCTCTCAGTTCCCTGCCCTCGAGCCGCAGGATGCCCCACCCCACTACGGCCGCCGGCGCCAGCACCGCGAGGTACAGATTCCGCTCTGCGAGCATGACCCCGGAGACAAAGACGAGGTTCGCCGTTGGTAGATAGCTCAGCAGGGCCAGCAGGATTCCGAACGCGATCGCCGGCGCCCGCCGGATCGCCAGCACGCCCAACGCTACCGCGGCCGCGACTGCGACGAGGCCCAGCACCGAGAGCCAGCCCAATGCTGTCCGGACGGGAACCGTCTGCGGAGCGTAGTCCGACAGCAGACGGAACGGCCACACCAGCAACCGCAGTACCTCGAGGTACAGCGGGGACATCGTCGCGAGCCGCTGAACCCAGGTCAGCTCGAAGAACGCCGCGTGCGCACCCACATCCACAAAGCCACCGGCGATCTGACGCCAGAGGTAGAGCCATCCCATCGTGATCGCGAGAACGGCCACGTAGAGGCCAGTCATGCGCCCTGCGCCTCGGTCCCTGTCCAGCGCGTGATCCAGCGCCAGCACGCCCACGGCGATCACGCCGTGTTCCTTGGCGAACTGCCCGCCCAGGACGGCGAGCAGCACCACAGCGAGCCACGCGGCCCGTGCCGACCACGATTCCGCCCGACGATACCGGCGCGCTGCGAGCACGGCTCCGAGCAGCCCGATGGCCACGAGCAGCTCCGCGCGGCCCACGATGTTGGCGACCGCCTCGACGTGGACGGGGTGCACCGCGAACAGGAGACCGGCCGCAAGTGCGCCGAAGGGGGGCACCCAAGCCGCGACCACCCAAACGACCAACGCCGTCGCGGCACCGTGCAGGATGGCGTTGACCAGGTGCATCCACCACGTCGCGCCTCCGGCAACCGTCCAGTCCAGCCCGTAGCTGACGATCGTCAGCGGGCGATACAGACCTGCCCAGCGCCACTCGCCGGGCCAGTACGGCTCGAACCATGCCGACAGAGCCGCACCCACTGAATGCGCCGCCGGGTTGTCGCGAACGGCCACCAGGTCGTCGCCGGCGAATCCGTTCCCCAGCGCAGGCAGGAACACCAGCAGCGCGGCGGCGGCGGCGATCCAGGCCGCTCGGGATCGCGTCAAACCGGACATCGGAAGCGAAACAGGGCCGGGCCGTCGGCGAGCGTGAACAGTGGCGTCAACACCGAGTCCCCCATGGACCGCATCCCGTCCACCAGCGGCAGCGCTTCGCCACCGAGCCAAGAGGCCGCCACGTGCGTCACGCCTGCGTCACACAAGAATGCGGTGGTCGTATCGACCTCGAAGTACTCGAACTCGCGGCCGCGCAGCTGGAACGAGATGAGCGGGACTGTTCGCCGCCCGGTGTACAGGTGTACCAGGGCTTCGCCATCGGTCGCCACGATGGCGTCCTCCGGCACACTCGTGTCGATGCCAGCGGTGAGAAACCGGAAGTGCGTGCTCGAGCGGACGGCGGTGAGCGTGAAGCGCCGTTCGGCGAGCGATACCGCTTGTGCCATGCCGAAGCCGACGAGCATCGCGATTGCCAGGACGACCACGGGCACCCGGGTCCAGCGTCCCCTCATCCACAACCAGCGGCATCCGGCAACGGTGAAGAGCCCTGCCCAGGGCAGGAGAATCCAGATGAACCGGTCCGGTGTGTAGGGCCACAGCACCACGATCCCAACGTAGGGGATGAGCGTCCACACCAGAGCGGGAACGCGCCGCCACAGCAGCGCGGCCCCGAGCCCCATCACACCGATGAGCAGGGCGGCGAGCGGGTACCAGAGCGGAGCCGGCATGGCCGGTAGCAGCAAGCGGGGAATCGGGGTGAGGTCGAGCCCAGCCAGGATTCCGCCGATACCGGCCTGGGCCGCGAACTGGGTGTACGTACCGTAGTTGGCGACCAGCAGCGGGTCGGTCGCTCCGGCGTGCCGACCGGTCCACAGCATCCAGGGCAGCGCGATGAGCACCCCGGTCAGACAGGCGAGACCCGCAGCGGCTCTGCGTCCCCTGAGCCAGAGAGCGATCGACACCCCTGCCACTGCAGTAAGCCCGAGCGATCGGGTGAGCACGGCGAGACCAGCGAGCACCCCAGCCGCCAGGGCGCCTGGCACACCGATCTGCTCGCGGTCTGCCACCGCGATCGCACTGGCCAAGAGCGCGAGGAAGAGCGGCTCGGAGAAGCGCACGCCTACGAGCGTCAGGATCGGGAAGGCGAGGACCCCGAAGAGCAGCGCGGGATACCGGAGCGCCTGCGGCAGGCCGGCGCGGGCCGCGTGACGCGCTATCACCCATGCGGCAACCCCGAGCGCGGCAGCGTCGAACAACTCGAACAGGACGACATTGGCCGGGAACTGCGGCCAGAGTCGCCACAGCAGAGACAGCGCGAACGGATACAGGGGCGGGTAGTGCACCGCCGGCGGGCGGTCTGGAAGGTGGATCGACACATATCCATGGCCCTCGGCCAGCGCCTGTGCGAGGCCGACGTAGATGCCGTCGTCGAAGAAGACGCCCACCAGTGCGTCCGTCTGCGCCCAGAGCGCCGCCGCGAAGGCGACCAGCCCGACTATGGCCGGGCCATACCGCTCTCCCCACCGTGTGGCGGAGTCCGGTTCGACGAGCGTCCTCACGGCAGGACCTCCACCGGATCACCCACTGGTTCGAGGGCCGGACGACCCAGCGGATCCTCGGGCCGGGGCGCGTAGTGCCAGAGCGGCCACCCCGCGTACCGCTGGAGCAGTGGTTCGTTCAGCTCGATCATGTCCCGCGCGAAGACGATCCCGCCCGCAAGATCGATAGGATTACGCCAGGCCAGGTTTCCGTAGAGCGTGAACCCCGCCAGGTCTCGCTCGAGCTCCGTGCGGCAGGTGGCGGTGAGCGGACGGTTCGGGTCCAGGCGCACGGTGGGGTCGGGCCAATCCGCCACCAACGGAGGCGGCGTCGCGGTGGCGGCCAGGTGCTCCAGTCGAGTCCGGAGCCGCTCCGTCGTCCATCCGTCCGTTCGAGCTTCATGCCGCAGCTCGTCGAGCACACAGGCATCCAGCCGACGGTACGCCTGCTCCGCCAGTCCGGGAGGTATTCCCTGCCCCCAGAGATCAGCGACAATCCGATTGCCCCAACTCGTTCGCACCAGGACGAGGGCCCGCTGCACGCCCCGGCCCGCCAGCTCCCGCTCGGGGTGCAGTTTGAGCGTCGCCAGCCCATCGCGATACAGCACCCAGCGGCCGGGCAGGACCCCGAGGAGCCCCCAGAGAACGACGGTGGCTCCCGCTGCTCCGAAGCCCACCCGCCACCGGAACGCGTGCGCCGGCAGTCGGCGCATGGCGGCGCGGCCCCAAACCCATGACCGGGCGGTGCCGAGGACGAGCCAGGGTGCAATCCCGTAGTAGAACCGGGGCCCGAGAAAGAACCCGGAGTGCCAGTAGAAGAAGTACAGCACAGGAACGGCCAGGATGCCCACGGCGACAGTGACGTCGGCGACTGAACGCTGTCTCCCGGCGACGGCCCAGATGGCGAGCGGAAGCAGTGCTGGGATCGGCCACTCGTAGAGGTACAGATGGAGCCGCCGTATGGCGACGGCCAGGTTGCCGAGCGCCACGAGCGGCGTGTACGGCTCACCCCAGGGATCGACGCCGAATCCCAGGCCGTGGCTCGCGCCATAGATGGCCGTGTAGCCGAGCTGCAGCGGGCCGCCAAAGAGTCGCCAGTTGAACGCGAACCACGCGGCGATGATAGGAGCGGCACCCAGCACGAGCCACGGTACCCCGTCCAGTCGACGTCGCATCAGCAGCCAGACACCAACCGGGGCAGCCGCGGCGACGGCATCGAGCGGACGGATGGCCGCTGCCCAGGCCAGGAAGGCCCCGGCCAGCAGCCAGTGCCACCGGCGGAGGCGGCTGGGACCGACGACGCACGCCCAGGCCGCAAGCGCGAGCGTGGTGGTTCCCACGTGGTTCATGTAGGTCGCCGACATGAACAGGACCCACGAGCAGAGTGCCCACAGCACGGCGGCCACGCGTGCCGTGCGCCTTCCCCACAGGCCGCGCGCCGTCCAGTAGACCAGCACGGTGGCCATGGCGCCGAGCAGCGGGTTGACGAGCCACTCGGCTCCGATCCCTAGACCGGCCGCCAGCAGCACGAGTTGGCCCGGCGGATACTGGGAAACCCAACCCGCCTCGGTGATCCAGGTGTGCGTCGAGAGGAAGGCCGTCGTGGGCTCGGGCACGGACAGGGCGAGCCGTCCGCCGGCCAGGGCGTTCGCGTGCAGCAGCTGCGCCATCTCGTCCACCAGGAGGGGGTTCCTCGCGAACAGGATGACCTGTGCCACCAGGATCGCGACCAGCAATCCGCCTGCGGCCACCGCGACCAGGGTACCGTCGGACACGGCCGCGGGGCGGCGTGGCGCCGACGGCAGCCGCGTCGCAACCCGTGCCGCGATCACGGCGAGCGTCAACACCACGGCGAGGCCAATGGCCCATGCCGACACGTGGGGCTCCCACATCGGGCCTCGGTCGGTCCCGCCAATGCCTTCCGGCAGCGGCAGCATGGGCAGAATCGCGCCGATGGCGATCCCGAGCCACAGCCCGCGCGCGAGCGACCGCGTCACGAACGACTGGTGCCGGGAGGGAACAGATTGAAGCGGAGGATGTGCCAGATGGCGGCGACGCCGTCCCGCCAGTCGATCTTCTTGCCCTCGGCGTACGTGCGCCCGCTGTAGCTGATCGGCACCTCCCAGATGCGCGCCCCGGTCGCAGAGAGCCGCGCCGTCAGCTCCGGTTCGATCCCGAACCGATTCGACACCAGCGGAAGCGACTGCAGCAGGTCCGCACGGACCATCTTGTAGCACGTCTCCATGTCGGTCAGGTTGAGATCGGTGAACATGTTCGAGAGCAGGGTGAGAAAGCGGTTCCCGATCGAGTGCCAGAAGTAGAGCACCCGACGAGGTCCCGACTGGAAGCGCGATCCGAAGACCACGTCTGCCTTCTCCTGGCGAATCGGCTCCAGCAGTGTGATGAACTCGTGAGGGTCGTACTCGAGGTCCGCGTCCTGGATCACGATGACGTGTCCGGTGGCCGCGGCGATGCCCGCCCGCACGGCCGCGCCCTTGCCCATGTTGCGTCGCTGGTGAATCACCTGGTCCACGACGCCTTCGGTGTGCAGCCGGTCCAGGATCTCGGCGGTGTGGTCCGTCGAGGCGTCGTTGACGGTGACGATCTCCACGTTCAGCTGCACGGCGCGCACCCGCCGTACCGCCTGTTCGATCGTCTCCTCCTCGTTGTACGCTGGCATGACCGCCGACACCACGAGCTCGTCCGTCGATCGCGGAAGCGGCGGACCGTGGAACCGGCGATCAGGTGGTGTCCGCTTCATACCGGGCCAGCTTGCGGTAGAGGGTGGACGGATCGATCCCCAGCACCTCTGCAGCACGGCTCTTGTTGCCGCTCTCCGACTGGAGTACCCACATGATGTACGCCTGCTCGATCGCCTCGAGGGTGGGGTTGTTCAGCGGGCGGTCGGATACGAATTGCTCGGCCTGGGGGGAGCGCACCCGCTCGGGCAGCGCGTGCAACGGCACCTCGTCGCCGGCACTCAGCACGATAGCATGCTCGAGCGCGTTCTCCAGCTCCCGCACGTTCCCCGGCCAGGGGTAGCCGTTCGTGGCCGTCAGCGCTTCGGAGGAAAGCCGCTTGGGGCTCTCGCCCCGGTGCTCGGCAAGCCGGCGCAGGAACCCCTCGGCTAGCAGCGGAATGTCCTCCGGGCGCTCCCGGAGCGCTGGGAGGCGCAAAGAGATGACATTGAGCCGGTAGTAGAGATCGGACCGGAACACCCCCCGCTTGATCTCCTGCTCCAGATCCTTGTTCGTCGCGGCGATGACACGGACGTCCACCGCTACCGGCTCGGTACCGCCAACCGGCAGGGCCTCCCGCTCCTGGAGCACTCGCAGGAGCTTCACCTGCGTCGATGGCTGCGTGTCCGCGATCTCGTCGAGGAAGAACGTCCCGCCCCGTGCAGCCATGAAGAGCCCTTCTTTGTTGCGGTCCGCCCCCGTGAAGGAGCCCTTCACGTGCCCGAACAGCTCCGACTCGAGCAGGCTCTCGGGGAGCGCTCCGCAATTGATCGAGAAGAAGGGCCCGTCGGAGCGATCGGACAGCTCGTGGATGTACCGCGCGACGACTTCTTTTCCGGTACCGCTCTCTCCGAGTATGAGGACCGTGGACTCCGTGGGCGCCACCTGCTTGGCGAGTCCCATCACGTCGAGAAACGACTTCGCACCACCGATCGGCTCGACCATACGAGACCGATCCCGCTGTCGGATCTCCCGTTTGAGCTGCTTGTTCTCGGTCTTGAGGGTGCGCTGCTCCGCCGCGCGCTGCAGGATCGCGATCAGCTCGTCGTTCGAGAACGGCTTCTGGATGTAGTAGAACGCACCCTCGTTCACCGCTTGAATGGCCGACTGCAGTGTGGCCTGGGCCGTCATGAGGATCACGGGAAGCTCCGGATCCATCTCGCGCGAGGCCTCCAGGATGTCGCTTCCCGAGATGCCTGGCATGCGGATGTCCGTGAGGACGATGTCTGGCCGCCCTGACTTCAGCGCCTCCAGTCCGGCCTTCCCTCCCTGGGCGGTGGTCGGATCGAAGCCCCTGTTCTTCAAGAGGATGCGCAGGGTGTCGAGAATGGCGCTCTCGTCGTCGATGACGAGCACCTTCGCTTGCGGATTGCTCACGCTGCTACCTCCGTTGTGCCGGACGCGGGGATGATTACGGAGAAGGTCGTGCCACTGCCCGGTACCGAATCGACGAACACGACGCCTCGATGGACCTGGATGGCGCGCTGCACGATCGCCAGCCCGAGCCCCGACCCGCCGCGCCGACCGCTGACGAACGGATCGAACAGCCGTTCCCGCAGCTCCTCGGGAATCCCTGGACCGTTGTCGCGCACTCTGAGGAGCACCGCGGGGCCGAGGCTGACACCGCGCGGCAGGTCCCCACTGGTCGCCTCCCGCACCTCGACGGTGACCCGGGCCTGCTCTCCGGCGGCCTGCACCGCATTCAGCAGGAGGTTGGCAATGACGCGGTGCAGCAGATCCTCATCTCCCTCCAGCCGCACCGGGCTGGTCTGGAGATCCACCTCGGCGCTGGGCGGGCAGTCGGGGTGATGGCAGATCACGTCCACTGCCTTGTGCACCACGTCGGCCAGATCCAACTCCTGTCGTTTGGTGACACGCACCCGTGTGAAGTCGAGGAACTCGGTCAGCAGCCGGCTCAGGCGGTCGCTTTCCCGGAGCACCAGCCCTGCCAGCATACGTTCGTCTTCGTCCGCCCGGGAGGACCCGGCGAGCTGCTCGATGGACGAGCGAATCGACGCCAACGGGTTGCGGATCTCATGCGCCAGCGACGCCGACAGCTCTGCCACGGCCTCGAGCCGCTCCGCACGCAGATGCAGCGCTTCAATGCGCTTCTGGTCGGAGATGTCCGAGAAGATGGCTGTGACCGACGGCGTGCCATCCGACTCGTCCGACTCGATACTCGTCGTGGTGACGCCGATCGGGAAGGTGTGGTCGTCTCTGCGGACCTTGCCTTCGGATCGGACGCTCTTCAGCCGGCTCGACTGGGTGCGCACGATCGCGTTCAAGATCGACGGCGCGCTCTCGACAAGCAACTCGGCGACGGGCCTTCCGATGTCTCCCACGTTGAACCCGAGCAGCTCCCGTGCAGAGGGGTTGGCGAAAATGAGCACGCCCTCCCCATCCACCGTGAGCACGCCGCTACGCAGGTTCCGGAGAATGTCGCTCGCTTCGAGCCGCAGCCGTTGGACTTCCTGTTCCAGCACTTCTCGCTCCGCCCCGACGACGCGCATGCGGCTCGCCAAAAGGCCGGTCGCGACGAACACCGCCACGAATACCGCAATCTGGAGCCACACCGCGACCGAGAGCTGCACCGGTTGCCACCACACGATGTCCGCGAGGTACAGCAGACTCGCGAGAGCGGTGACGAGCAAGCTGGATGCCAGGGGCAGGACGACGCTGCTGATCGCGATGACCGGGATGTACAGGGCGGGGAACTGACTGTCCGCCCCCGTGACGTGGACCACTGTCGTCACCAGGGCGAGATCGAACAAAGCCTGCAGATACAGGAACGTGCGGCCCGGGTCGGCACGCTTGACATGGGTGTACCAGAGCGAGGGGGCCGTGACCAGGACGCTCGCCACGGCCGCGACCGCGAGCGCCACCAGGTACTCCGGCTTGATGGCACGGAACGAGAGCGCCGCGGCGACGAACACGACGATCGCGACCGTGACCCGGCCCACGTATAGCCACTGGAACAGGATCCGAACGGATGGGAATGCCGACGTCTGTCCTGAGGGCTCCGAGTCGGGCGATCGCTCTCGGGGGGCGAGCAATGGCATGCGCCAAGTATCCCGAGCGCCCTCGCAAAATGCAACACCCCGGGCACTCGGCGGGTCGGCCGGTCAGCCCTCCAGGACGTTCTCCAGATGCTTGCAGACGGTCTTCATGACCTTCACCCGCGCCCACCGCTTGTCCTCGGCTTCCACGAGGATCCAGGGAGCATGGTCGGTACTGGTGCGCTCGATCATGTCACAGGCCGCCGCCTCGTAGGCGTCCCACTTCTTCCTGTTTCGCCAGTCGTCTTCGGTCAGCTTGTACTGCTTGTACGGGGTGGTCTGCCGGTCCTGGAACCGGCGCAACTGCTCTTCGGGACTGGTGGCCAGCCAGAACTTGAGCAGCACGGCGCCCTCATCGGTCAGCTGCGCCTCGAAGTCGTTGATTTCGGCGTACGCCCGGCTCCACTCCTCGCGGGACGCCAGCCCCTCGACGCGCTCCACCAGGACGCGGCCGTACCACGTCCGGTCGAAGATGCGGGCGGCCCCCTGCCGGGGCACGTAGCGCCAGAACCGCCAGAGGTAGGGATGCGCGGCTTCCTCGTCGGTCGGTGCGGCAACGGAGACGACGCGGTACAGCCGCGCATCCATCGCCTGCGTCAGCCGACGGATCGTCCCCCCCTTCCCCGCCGCGTCCGGCCCCTCGAAGGCCAGAATCAGCGAGCGCTCGGCGTCATGGAGACGGCGGACCAGCCGGGCGAGCTTCGCCCCCTGACGGGCGAGTGCCTTGTCATACTCGTCCACCGGCAGGTTCAGCGAGAGGTCCAGCTGACGGATCACGTTGAACTTGCGCGGCTTGGCCAGCGCGGCCCGGCGCCGGCGTCGCGCCGCATCGGCCTTCGCCAGGTCCAGCGCCTCCCGCAGCATGCGGTTCAGCATCCCAGTGATCGTGAGGTTGCGGTACCGGTCGTTGGTCGATTCCACGACATGCCACGGAGCCACCCCGGTGCTCGTGAGACGTAGCGCGGACTCGGCGACCTCCCGGAACCGGTCGTACTTCTTGAAGTAGGTCCACGCCTCCTCGCCGACCAACCACCGGGACTGCGGGTCGCGCTTGACCTTGGCGAGACGTTTCTTCTGCTTGGCCTTGGAGAGGTGCAGCCAGAACTTGATGATGGGCATGCCCTCCTGGACCAGCATTCGCTCGAAGTCCCGGATTCGGCGCATCTCCCGCTCGAACGTCACGTCGTCCATTCGTCCGTACACGCGGTCCACGATCGGGCTCGTGTACCACGAGCCCAGCAGGATCGCCATGCTGCCGCGTGGCGGGAGCAGGCGCCAGAAGCGCCAGAAGCGCGGACGCTCGCGCTCCTCGTCGGACGGTGGTCCAAGCGCGAACGACTCCACCCCGCGGGCATCCAGCCAGGAGAGCAGCGTATTGAGCGCCGACACCTTGCCCACCTCGTCGCCACCGCCGATGTGGATCACCGGTGCGAGCGCTGAGCCCGCAATCTCGCGCTGCAGTGCGAGCAGCTCGGACCGGACAGCGGGGACCTCCCGCTTGAACGTCTCCTTGTCGATCCGGCTGCCGACCTCCGCGGCTTCGAACATCGTCGCTCCTCTCTGAACGGAACAGCCCAACCGAGAAGTAGCACCCCGGGGATTGCTCCCGCAACAGGCAGGCGAGGGAGCGGGGCGGGAACGGCCACAAGCGGCACGGGGCCCCGAACCGATGCGGTCCGGGGCCCCGTGCGGAAGCGTGTCGGTAGGATGGTCGCGCTATGCCGCCACGTTGACCATGTCGAAGATCGGGAGGTACATGGCTATGATCATGCCGCCGACGACGAGGCCGAGCACGACGATCATGATGGGTTCCATGAGCGACAGCAGCGCTGCCACGGCTGCGTCGACCTCCTCGTCGTAGAAATCGGCAATCTTGGTCAGCATCTCGTCCAGGCCGCCCGTCGCCTCACCCACGGCGATCATCGACGTCACCATGGGCGGGAATACCGCCGACTTCTCCAGCGGACCAGCCACCGTCTCGCCACCCGCGATCGAGCCGCGGGATTCCATGACGGCGTCGTGGATCACGCGGTTGCCGGCCGTCCGCGCGGTGATCTCCAGCCCGTCGAGAATGGACACCCCGGACGACAGCAGCGTCCCGAGCGTGCGCGTGAACCGGGACACCGCCGATTTCCGCAACAGATCGCCGAGGACGGGCATGCCGAGCAGCCCTCGGTCGATCACGAGCTTCCCCTGGGACGTCCGGTAGTACTGGCGGACGAGGAACGCCAGGGCCACCAGACCGCCAATCATCGCCCACCAGTAGCCCTGAAGCATGCTGCTGAGCCAGATCACCAGTCGCGTGGGTGCCGGGAGCGGCACCCCAGCCTCCTCGAACATCTGCTGGAACGTCGGTATCACGAACAGGAGGAGCACGATGACGGCGATCGCGGCGACCGCGAAGATCACTGCCGGGTAGATCATCGCGCCCTTCACCTTCCGCACAATGGCGTCGTTCTTTTCCAGGAACGTGGCGAGGCGGAGGAGAATCGTGTCGAGAATACCACCCGCCTCACCGGCCGCCACCATGTTCACATACAGCTGGCTGAACGCATTGCGGTGCTTGTCGAGCGCGTCGGCCAGCGTGTTGCCACTCTCCACGTCGTACAGCACCTGACGGGTCACCGACGACAGGGCCTTGTTCTCGGTCTGCTGCGCGAGGATGTCGAGGGACTGCACCAGCGGCAGCCCCGCGTTGATCATGGTCGCGAACTGCCGCGTGAACACCACGACATCCCGGGTCGGGACGCGCGCGGCTCGCTTCTTCTTCACCTGCTCGCGGACCCGAACCACCATCATGCGGTTCTTCCGCAGGTGCTCGCGAACGGCGTCGACCGACGCGAGCTCGAGGGTGCCCGTGGTTTCCTGACCCGAGACGGTGCGCGCAGTGTAATCGTACGTCGGCATAGAGATCTCTCCGCGTGGCTAACGGCGGCCGGCGGTGGCCCGCTCCTCTTCGGGAACGGCTTCACCGATGGCCCGACGGAACTCGTTCTGGTCCGGTGCGACCCGAAGGCACTCCTCGAGCGACACCTGTCGACTCATGTACAGCTGGTACAGCGCGTCGGTGAGCGTTTGCATCCCGTGCTTCTTGCCCGCCTGCATCGACGACTGGATCTGGTGCACCTTGTCGTCGCGGATCAGCGCCCGGACGGCGGGGGTGGCCACCATGATCTCACAGGCCATCACGCGTCCTTTGCCGGACGCCTTGGGCAGCAGGATCTGGGTGAGCACCCCTTCGAGCACGAACGCCAGTTGCGCCCGTACCTGCGACTGCTGGTGCGAGGGAAACACGTCAATGATCCGGTTGATGGTCTCGGCGGCCGAGTTGGTGTGCAACGTCGCAAAGGCCAGGTGTCCGGTCTCGGCGATGGTGAGTGCCGACTGGATCGTCTCGAGGTCGCGCATCTCACCGATCAGGACCACGTCCGGATCCTGACGCAGCGCGTACTTGAGCGCGTTGGCGAAGGAGTGGGTATCGGTACCGACTTCGCGCTGGTTGACGATGCAGCCCTGATGGCGGTGAATGAACTCGATCGGGTCCTCGATCGTGATGATGTGCCCGCGCCGCTCCTTGTTGATCTTGTCGACCATCGCGGCCAGCGTCGTGGACTTGCCAGAGCCAGTCGGACCGGTCACGAGCACGAGCCCGCGGGGTCGCTCCGCAAGCGTCTGGCTGATCGCCGGAAGCCCCAACTCCTCGAAGGTCTTCACACTGAACGGGATCTGCCGGATGACCATCGACACGCAGCCACGCTGCTTGAAGCAGTTGCCCCGAAACCGCGCCAGGTTCTGGATACCGAAGGAGAAATCGAGCTCATCTTCGTTTTCGAACCGCTTCTTCTGGTTCTCCGTCAGCACGGAGTAGGCGAGGGTCAGCGTCTCTTTCGGGGTCAGGGTGCGGTCCGTGCGCGCGTTGGTGATGTCCCCGTCGACGCGCAGCTTGGGGCGCTCCCCGGCGGTGATGTGAAGGTCCGAGGCGTCACGCTCGATCATCTCCTCCAGCAGCTGGCGAAGATTCGGCCCATCCCCCGTGGCCTGACTCGGTGCGGTCATAGCTCCTCTATTCTGCCGCCGTTTCCTTGACGACTTCCTCGAGAGTGGTGATGCCACGCTTGATCTTCTGCAGGCCATCCATGCGCAGGGTCAACATGCCCTCCTTGACTGCCCGCTCCCGCAGCTCCTCGGAGGATGCGCCCTTCAGGATCATCCGTCGAATTTCCGGGGAGGCCGCCATGACCTCGTACAGCCCCTGGCGACCCTTGTACCCGGTTCCGACACAGACGTCGCACCCCTCGCCCTTGAAGAAGGTGATCCCCGATGCCTCGTCCTCGGAAAACCCCAGCGCCGCCAGCTCCTCGCTCGAGTACCGGTGCTCCTGCTTGCACGATTCGCAGATACGCCGCACCAGCCGCTGAGCGACGATCAGATTCACCGCACTGGCGACATTGAACGGCTCGATGCCCATGTCCACCATCCGGGTGACGGTGGACGGTGCATCATTCGTGTGCAGCGTCGACAGCACCAAATGTCCGGTGAGCGCCGCCTTGATGGCGATGCCCCCCGTCTCGAGGTCCCGGATCTCGCCCACCATGATGATGTTCGGATCCTGCCGCAGGAACGCGCGCAGCGCTGCGGCGAACGTCATCCCGATCTCGCTGCGCACCAGCACCTGGTTGATCCCGTGGATGTTGTACTCCACCGGATCCTCGGCGGTCATGATGTTGACCTCGATGGTGTTGATCCGAGACAGCGCCGAATATAGGGTCGTGGTCTTTCCCGATCCTGTGGGCCCCGTCACAAGAACCATCCCGTACGGATTCAGGATGGCCCGCATGAGATCCTTCTCCGCCTGGGGCTCGAAACCGAACTTGGTGAGATCGAGCGTCAGGTTCCCCTTGTCGAGGATCCGCAGCACGATCTTCTCGCCGAAGATCACCGGGAGCGTGGACACGCGGAAATCGATCACGCGGTTGCCCATCTTGAGCTTGATCCGCCCGTCCTGGGGGACCCGCCGCTCCGCGATGTTCAGGTTCGACATGATCTTCACGCGGCTCGTGAGCGCCGCCTTCAGCTTGAGCGGCGGCTTCATCACCTCCAGCAGCGCTCCGTCGATCCGGTAGCGGACCCGAATCTCCTTCTCGAAGGGCTCGATGTGGACGTCGCTCGCACCACGCTTCACGGCGTCCGTGAGGATCCCGTTGATGAGCTTGACCACCGGCGCGTCATCCGCCACCTGCGTCGGCGCGTCCTCATCCTCCTCCTCCTCGATGACCTCGAGGTCCTCGTCTTCCATGTCCTTGAGCAGTGTCTCGAGCTGGGCGTCGGTCTGCTCGTAGTACCGCTCGATCGCGCTGCGCAGCGTGTACTCGCCCGCGATGACCGGAAAGATGTCGAACCGCGTGATGAACTTGAGATCCTCGATCACCGTCACGTTGGTCGGTTCCGCCATCGCCACGGTGAGGGTCCGGCCCTCCCGTTTGAGCGGCAACACGTCGTGCTTCACGGCGATGTCCGGCGGTACGAGCCTGACGATCTTGGGATCGACCTCGAAGCGGGAGAGGTCCACCGCGGGGACCCGGTACTGTCGAGCCAGCATCTTGGTGATCTCGATCTCTTGGACGAGACCGAGCTTGACGAGCACGTAACCGAGCCGCATGCCCGAGGCCCGTTGCTCCTCGAGGGCTTTATGGAGCTGCTCGCGCGTGATCAACCCGTCGCGGACGAGCAAGTCCCCCAGTCGATCTGTGCCTGTGGCCGCTGTTGCCATGCCAGCTCTGAGAGAAGGGTGGACGGTCGGTCAACTCATTCGGGCGCAAGCGGTAAGGTTATGGGTGCCTGAGAGGGTGTCAAGGGAGTTGCACGAGATTTCGCAGCCGTTCCACCGTCTGCGGGCCGATCCCCGACACGCGCTGGAGATCCTCGATCCGCCGAAACGGGCCACTGCGCACGCGGCTCTGCACGATGGCCTCGGCCCTGGCTGGTCCGATACCCGGCAGGGTCGCGAGTTGCTCGGGAGTCGCGCTGTTCAGCCGGACACGTTGCGATTTTCCAGCGGGTGCGCCCCGACGTACGCGCCCCGAAAAGGTGACGTTGCGCCGGATCGTCTGGAGCAGAACCGCCCCCACCCCCGACACGCGATCCAGCTCCTCGAGCGAGCCGAACGATCCGCGTTGCTCGCGGTCGGCGACGATGCGGCGTGCCAGGGCAGGTCCGATCCGCGGCAGGCGGGTCAATTCCTCCACGCTCGCGCGGTCGACGTCGATGCGCTCGTCGGGGCCCAAGGGCCGGGCCAGGCGACCGGCTCGCGCCGCCACGCTGTCCGGGTGCGGCCGGTCATCGGGGATCGCCCGGTAGCCCACGGCCCCAGGGGCGCCCCCTCCGCCGAGCCCGATCCTGACCACGACCCCGGCCAGGAGCAGCCCCAACAGTAGCACCGCAGCACGCCGGTCGTCGTTGGACATGGAGCCAATCTCGGACCAAGCCTCGCAGCCGGGATAGGCGCGCTCTCGCGGGCAGGTGCGGAATCGCGCAACCCACGGAGCCGGAGGGCGTCGAGCAACGCCTACCCCGTGCTGCACCGAGAACGACCGCTATCGTACCAGCGTCAGCGCGACCTCGCCCACGATCTGCAGGCTCTCCGCACTGACCTTGTCGAGGGTGTCGTCGGTGGTGTGCCATGGAGGGTACTCGAAATCGATTACGTCGATCGCCCTGACCCCCGCCTCCTGCAGCGGGACGTGGTCGTCGAGGACCGTGTGCACCACAGTCGGACGGAAGACACGACCGTAACCGAGCTCCTCAGCGGTGCGCCACACGCGATCGACCACTTCGGGCGCCCGGGACACCGAATACCCCTCCTGGTGGATCCGGAGGTCGCGGTCGCCGATCATGTCCCACACCACGGCGAACAGAGGGAGTCGGGACCGGTCCATGGTCTCGGCGAAGTGGCGCGAGCCAATCAGCACGTCCTCGCCCTGTGAGAAATTTCCGTAGTCCTCTCCGTCCACGAACAGCAAATCCACACCGTACGCCGGCGGCCGCTCGCGCAGCGCGTCTGCGACCGCGAGCAGCAGTGCCACGCCGGACGCACCGTCGTTCGCGCCCGGCACGGGCAGCCGCTGTTGACCGAGGTTCGCGCTCCGATCGGCCGCAGGCCGCGTATCCCAGTGCGCCACGTAGAGGATCCGGTCGCTCCGATCGGGCCGGAACCGGCCGATGAAGTTCCGCAGCCGCAGGGTATCGCCGTCGATCGTCACGTGTTCGAACTCCTGGATCTCCACGCTGTCGACGCGCTCGCGGAGCATGGTCTCGATCCAGTCGCCGGCCGCGCGGTGCCCCTCGCTGTTGGGAACACGCGGCCCGAAGGCGAGCTGTGCCTCGAGGTAGCCGAATGCCGCCTGGCCGTCGAACCCGGGGCGCTGCAGGCCGCTCCCGCCGCAGGCGACGGCCGCCGCGGTCAGCGCGCCGATGATCCGCTTCATCGGACCTGGCCGGCGCGCAGGGTCAGGTCACCGAAGATCGTGAACACGATCTGCCTCAGTTTCTGTGAGGTGTGCCGCTGCTCGCTCACAATGTAGCTGAATGTCAGGCCGGCTCGGAGCATCGGGCTGAAGCCGGTGTCCATGCGGACGTCGAGCTGATTGCGGCGGCTGTCGGAGATGACCCTGCACTCCTCGGACCCGGTGCGCACGACGCACACGCCGAGGAAGGACTTGTTGAACGACACCGCTGACTGGATGCGGTTCGGAAGCGAGACGAGGCTCTGCGGAGGGCGGAAAGCGAAATTGAGCGTGGCGCCCCACTCTTCCCGGTCGCTCTGCGTCACGTTACCGGAGGTGACCGCTTCAGTCCGGGCCCTCGTGAACCGGCCGGTGGTCGTGATGCCGGCCCACCAGCCGAGTGTGAGTGACGGCGCGAAGGTACGGGAGTCGTTCTCCGTCCTGACCGACGTGACGTCATCGCCGGCTGATCCCTCGCCCACGTCGGCGCCCCTGAGCGGCTGTACGCGTGCGGTCTCCTGCACCCGGTACTGCGCCGTCGCCGTGACCGACGTGAGCACCTTGCGCACTCCCGACGGCGGGGTGTAACCCCAGGTGAGGTTGAAGGACGGCCACTCCCGGCTCGACTGCTGCACTTCCGTCTGGTCTTCGCCGCGACGCTGCCAGATGAAGGCCGTGCGGTTGCGGTAGCTCAGCCGGACCTGAATGGACAGCGGCAACCGGAGGCCGCCCGACGCGAGGGTCGTCTTGATCTCACCTGC
>JBDGYA010000145.1:0-4451 GCA_039584325.1 Gemmatimonadota bacterium | reverse complement strand
CGCGAGTTAATGGTTCTCGGCGAGGGAGTAGAGGTGTTCTACATCTCGCTTCCCAAATCGCTGGGCGGCAAGACGATAGCGGAGACGGAGATCGGAGCCCGGACAGGCCTCAACATTATCGGCGTGGACCTGGTCGGAAGCGTACGAACCGACATCAGGGCAGGCGAGGTGCTGGACGATGGCTGCACGCTGGTGGCGATCGGCGGACCGGAACAACGTCGTGCGTTCCGCGACTTGTACGAGTGAGTGGAGGGCGGATGGACGGATCGTTGCTGACGCGGCGACGGTCATCGGTCCGCCGCGCACCGGCGTGCCCCTCCGCGGCGAGGCAACAAAGCCTGTACAGGGTGGAAGGCGGTAGGGCGGTAGGGCTGAGGGGGAATCAGGTCCCGCTTGCCTGGAACTCGAGACGATCGGCTTCGGGTATCACGCGGGACGCATCGAGGATCTCGAGCGACACCACGCGTCCGCTGTCGTCGAGGTCGATCACCAGCCCCGGCCGCAGCTCCTCGCTGGTCGCAATCGCGTCGTCCGGACGAAAGACGATCGACAGCGTATCGGTGTGCCTGTCGTAGCTCGCCTTCACGGTGCGTCCCTCCAATACCGGTGGATATTCGACGTGCGGTACACGGTGACGATCTCGGGCGGACTGCGGTCCACGTCCACCACGACCCGCACGAGCCACGGTTTGCTGCCAAGCATGACCCGTGACTGGAATATGTGCCGCCCCTGGCGCTGGGGGAATCGTTGCTCGGGATGGTGTACGACCTGCATCAGGATCTCTCGAGAGATGCCGCGGCGCCCAAGCCGGTACCCCTTGAGCCGCATGAACCCCATAGTCGCCGTGCGGGGAGATCCGGCCCCATCCGTCCATCCGTCATCTGCGGCTCGGCATTGATAGTCGCTGAAGCGACGACAACGTTCCGTCCGCCGCGCACCGGCGCGCCCCTCCGCGGCCTGCAGTTCGCGGACGGCCGCCGGATCCCAAGCCAGGGCTGCCGCTCACTGACGCCCGCTACGGGACACGCCGGCACGCTCGGCGGCTCGGACGTTTCACGATTCACGATTCACGTCTACCGCCGTACCGCCCTGCCACCCGCCTCACTCCAGCCGGTGGACCACCTGGATACCACCCCACATACTTGAGTCGGGTGGATTCAGATTCCTATCCCGAGAACGCCGGACCAGCGGAAGGGAGATCCGTATGACGCAACGTTCCGCGTCTCTCGCGGCCATCGTCGTCGCCGGTGCTCTCAGTGTTTCTGGATGCAGCAAGGAGCCCGACTACGCGACGATCGAGGGAACCGCCCACGTATTGCTGGAGTTCGGCGGCATCTCCGACCAAGGCATACAGCTGACCATCCCAACGCAGGAGATCCTGATCAAGCCCGTGGATACCGTGGGCACCGAGTACCGCGGTTTGCTGATGCCGGAGGTCGTGTTCATGTCCGAGTCCGGCAGCCGCAGGGAGTCCGAACCGCTCAGCCTCATCCGGAGCGGGCAGAGATACCGCTTCTACGGCTTCCCGAGGACCCTGGAAGAGGTGCACACGAGATACCGGGAGGCCGGCGGTACGGGCGTCTACTATCCGGAGGAGTACTTCCGTAACGCGAAGTTCTTCGACGTGCACAAGATGGAGCCCTTGGACTAGGAGACGCGACGGGCGCCCCGGTGGCGGCGGTGTCGAACGGGGCGCTGGCGCAGGCGCGTCGCAATCCCGACCGCTTCTGTTGCTGTAATGTTTGCGCTGTCTCGCGCAGCCCCTCAGCGCAGCTTCATAATCCTTCTTTCATCAAATCCTTGCGAGGGTTCGGCATGGCGACGGGTGGGCTGGCCTTCCATCAGTGGCGTGGGGTGATGGGCGACGGCGATCTCCACCCCGGAGGTGTGGCGGCGACGGCGTTGTTGCTGGAGTGGCTCTCGCCGTACCTGCAGGACGGGTCCCCGGTTCTCGAAGTCGGTGCCGGGATCGGCAACACGGCCGGGCGCATGGCGGCCCGTGGCTGGTCGGTCGTAGCGCTGGAACCGGATCCGATCCTGTTCGGCATCCTGCGCAGGAGGCGAGGGATCACGGCGCTCGACCGTGACCTGCTGTCCCACACGGCGTTCCATGCCTACGACGCCGTGGTCGCCGAGAGCGTGCTGTTCATGACCGACCTGGACTTGGCGCTGCGCCACATCCACCGCCTCTTGCGGCCCGGTGGTGCGCTCGCGCTCGTCGACGCCGTGTGGACCGGCCAGGTCTCTTCGCAGGCGGCGGCGGAGTTTCACGAGCGCAGTCTGCGCTGGTTCGGCGTTCCGGTCGCCTCGCGGCGGCGGTTGACGTGGGAGGGGTGGCGGCACGCACTTGCCCGCGCCGGCTTTCGCGACTTGCACGCCGCGCGCGTAACGGCGGCGCCGCCGCGAGCGTCACGCTTCGATCGGATACGGCGGATCGGATGGCGACTCGTCAGGCATCCCCGCCACGCGATCCGGTCCATCGTGTTCCGGAGGAGCATGCGCGCGCTCGGCCTGCCGGCGGGCGCCCTGGAAGCGTGGGCTTACGTCGGAGTGAGCCGAGGATCGGGCGCGGACGAGCACTCCGCCGCCCTGGAGGCGTCGCCGTGACGCCGCGAGCAGGAGGTCGCGGGTGGGCCTCATTCTCCTACGGTCCTACCGCCCAACCGTCCGCGATCGCCGCCGCGAGCCGCCGCGCACCTTCCTCGGTGAAGTGCACGTCGTCGTACACGACCGTCGTGTCACGGGGCAGCGATGCCGCGGCGTCCACGCAGGTGAGGCCATGGGCGCGGCAGGTCTCGAGCATCGTGTCGTTGTAGGCCCGCAGGGCCTCCGCGAGCACGCCGGTCGAGTAGTACCGGCTGGCGGGGTTCGCCGGGAAGTCGCCCACGCCCCCCATCCACAGGCGGGCCCGCTCGGCAGGCGAGTTGTCGGGCCGCCACAGGCTGGGCTGCGTCACCAGCACCAGCCGGATGTCATGCGCCGCGGCCGTCGTGGCCAGCGCCTCGAGGTTGCTGCGGTACTCCGCCAGCATCGCGTCGAAGCGTCGGGGCAGGCGGTCGATCCGCGCGCCCCGCACTCGGGCCCCGCGCCTGCGGGTGATGTTCGCGCCGCGCTCGTCCTGCCGGCCGAGCGACGTCCGCGCGACGTGGGCGATCCGAACCCGCCGGGCGAGCTGCCACAGGGCGGTCGCGTGGTACCAGGGAGCGTCCTCCCGGAGGAGATACTCGCTGCGCGGCTGGTGGATCGATCCCGGCAGGAAGACGAACGCCCTGCGCAGCTGGGCAGCCTGGGCTTCGGGGTCGGTGATCGGGGCGGGGCGCTCGTAGTCGTCGCCCCGGGCCAGGGCGTACATCAGATCGTTGGCGCCCGCGAGTACCAGGGCCACGTCGATCCCCGGCAGCTGGCGTACGAGGTACGCAAGCTGCACCACGTGGTCCCGCACCGTGCGTCCCGAGCGGCCTATGTTCCCGACCCACACCCGCCGATGGTCCGCGCTGCGGCCCAGTCGCCGCTCCAGCAAGGCCGTCCACACCTCGTCCTCATCCAGGTAGGCGCACTCCGTGGTACTGCCACCCAGCGCGAGGATGCGGAACTCGCTCCCGTCGGGGCCGAACGGGCGGCCCCGGATGCCGTGCTCGTTGACCCGGTAGCGGGCGGTCCCCTCCACGCCGGGCATGAGGGTGGGAGAGGGCTCGAAGGTCCGGTCGGTTCCCGGGACGAGCACGTAGTAGCCGGTGGTCGGGGGGTAGAGCCAGCGCAGGCACGCCTCGGCAGTGCACAGCGCCAGCAGGACGGCGAGCGTCGCGAGCACGGTGTTGGCGAGCGCGGCTCTGAGGGTAACGGAGGACGGCGCGCGGGCCGCTCGGCGGTCGGTCATCGGATCACGATAACCCCGGGGGGCCCGTTGCGCGCCAGGCGGGATGGACGGCAGGACGGTCCGTACCATCCTACCATCCTACCGTCCTACCGGCCTACTGTCCTACGCGAACGTGCTGCAGACCTCCTCGGTCTCCGCCGGCTCGTGCGACTCGGTGCGGGTCACGTCGCCCGACACCGCGCCCAGGCACCGCGCCACCAAACGATGCCTGCCTATGACGCGATTCGCCTCGACGAGGCGGGCAATCTCTGGGTCGAGGACTACGATCCGGACGGTGACGGCGGGTGCGCACAGCCGCTCAAGCCGAGCCTTTCCCTCCTCGAACCGATCGCTCGAGGATGGTCGTAACGCTTGACAGGGTGTGGGAGCAGATTTGCTTCCTGGGGCATCGATGGCACACGTCTTCACAGCCACGCGTCGAGAAGGAGCGTGGCAGTTTTGGTAGCGGCCGAACACCGGAACGGAGACGCGGGGTGCGGCACAAGGACTGAGCACGAAAGGAATGCACAATGAATGGCGTGACCCAACTCACCTGGCTCTTTCCAGTGCTCATTCTCCTGGGCCTTGTTGCCGT
>JBDGYA010000026.1:0-52900 GCA_039584325.1 Gemmatimonadota bacterium | reverse complement strand
AGACGCGACGCGAACTCAGTCAGAGGGGCAGATATGGCCAACAGCACACGCGTACTCGCGGCAATCGGGATGGCCGGCATGCTGGCCTGTGCCGGAGGCCAGTCGGACCAGGGTGCCGCGCCCGACGCGAGCCGGATCACGGTATTCGTTCGGAACCAGTCGTCCTCACCCGTGGACGTGTCGGTGATGTACGAGCGATCCTCACCTCAGCGGCTGGGAACCGTCAGTGGAGGCACTGAGGCAACGTTCAGCTTCTTCTATCGAGTGGGGACGGTGCGGATGGTGGTCGCATACGTGGTTGGTCGCACGTCGACGTCCAACGGCTTCGTCGGGCTCGAGCGCGGCGACACGCTGCAGCTCGTCGTGCCGCTCCAGCGGAACCCGGAGCTGACTCGCCACTCGCCGTAGCGTGGGCTTGGTGGCCGACGATCCTACCGTGAGAATTGGTCCGCGGCGACGCGGCGTTGGCCTGCTGGCGTTGGCGCTGGCCGGCGCAGCCTGTCCCGGCAGCGACGCTGACGGTCCGCGCCCGGTGCGGGTCGCCGTGGCCGGGAATTTCGCCGCTCCCCTCTCCGAGCTGGTACGGCGCTTCGGAGAGTCGACAGGTATCCCGATCGAGGCGAGCATCGGCGCGACGGGCCAACTGTACACGCAGATCGAGAACGGGGCCCCGTTCCACGTGTTCCTCGCAGCCGACGACGAGCGGCCACGTCTGCTCGAGGCCTCCGGCCGAGCCGTGCGGGGCAGTCGCTTCCCCTACGGAATTGGACG
Organism: Gemmatimonadota bacterium; assembly: GCA_039584325.1. Taxonomy (GTDB): domain Bacteria; phylum Gemmatimonadota; class Gemmatimonadetes; order Gemmatimonadales; family GWC2-71-9; genus JAOTVV01. Next base: position 52,129 of record JBDGYA010000026.1, on the reverse strand, counting down.
GCTCGTCCTCTACGCTCCGAGCTGGGATTCGGTTTCCGCCGGCGACGCCGAGCTGAGGCGCCGAACGGTTCGGCACTTGGCCATCGCGAACCCGCGCACGGCTCCGTACGGGCTCGCAGCCCGAGAGACCCTGGTGCAATGGGGACTCTGGGATACCCTTCAGTCGAGAATCATCCGGGGCGAAAACGTGGGTCAGGCGTTTCAGTTCGTCGAGTCCCGCGCGGCGGAGGCCGGCTTGGTGGCGTTGTCCCAAGTGGTCGACAGGGAACGGCACCGGTACTGGGTGGTCCCGAGCGGCCTCCACGATCCGATACGGCAGTCGGCCGTGCTGCTGCGGCACGGAGCAAGCCATCCCGGGGCCCGGGCATTTGTGGAGTTCCTGCAGGGCGACGAAGCTCGGGGGATCCTCGCCGAGTTCGGGTACGCCTTGCCTTAGCGGCGACATGGCTTTCGATTGGCGCGTTGTTATCCTCACGGCCGAGCTCGCGGCTGTCTCTACGCTGGTCTTACTGATCGGCGGGACGCCGCTCGCCTGGTGGCTGTCCCGGACCCGATCGCGGCTACGCCCGCTGGTCGAGGCAGTCGTGGCGCTCCCCCTGGTCCTGCCCCCGACGGTTCTCGGGTTCTATCTCCTCGTCCTGCTCGGTCCTGCCGGCATCGTCGGTCGGTTCTGGGAATCGGTGGGCGGCCCGAGGCTGGTCTTCTCCTTTCCCGGACTCGTCGTCGGTTCGGTGCTCTACTCTCTCCCATTCGTGATCCAACCGCTGCACAACGCCTTCCGTGCGGTGCCCGAAGCCCTGCTGGATGCCGCCGCAACGCTGCGCGCAGCTCCCCTGGACCGGTTCCGCTCGGTGGTACTTCCTCTTGCGCGGCCAGGATTCTTGACCGCCATCACTCTGGGCTTCGCGCACACCGTGGGCGAGTTCGGGGTCGTCCTGATGATCGGCGGCAACATCCCTGGCCGCACGCGGGTCCTGTCGATCGCGCTCTACAATCACGTCGAGGCGTTGGAGTATGCGGAGGCCCACGTGCTCGCGGCGGGACTCCTCGTCTTCAGCCTTACCGTGCTGCTCCTGGTCTACTCCCTCAACCGCCGTTTCGAGACACCGCGCCTGTGACCGGACTCGATGCCCGACTCGGTACGCGACTCGGCGCATTCGAATTGGATGCGACTCTCCAGGCGCCATCCTCGGGCGTCTCGGGGATCTTCGGCCCATCCGGCTCTGGCAAGACATCCTTGCTGCGCTGCCTCGCAGGACTGGCGCGTGCCGAGGCGGGCCACGTGCGGCTCGACGGAGAGGTATGGCAGGATGAGCGCGCCCAAGTCTTCGTGCCGCCCCACCGCCGAGGTGTCGGGTACGTCGCGCAGCTGTCGGATCTCTTTCCGCACCTGACGGTGCGAAACAACCTCAGGTATGCATCGCGCAGGGCTCCGCGTGGTGGGGCGCGACTCTCCTGGGACGACGTCGTGGAGTGGGTCGCGATCAGCCCACTCCTGGATCGGCCTGTTGCGAATCTCTCAGGGGGCGAGCGGCAGCGGGTCGCGCTCGGCCGGGCCTTGCTCGCAAGCCCCAGGCTCCTGCTGCTCGACGAACCGGTGTCGGCCCTGGACGAACCCTCCCGCCGCGACGTGCTCGCCTCCCTCGTTCGCGTATTCCGGGAACTCAACATGCCGGTGCTTTACGTGAGTCACTCGCTGACAGAGGTGGCGCGACTCGCCGATCACTTCATCTGGCTGGTCGAAGGGCGCGTAGCGGACGCCGGGCCGGTTTCGCAGGTGCTCGGCCGACTCGATTTCGCTCGCTGGCGCGGCGAGGAGATCACGACGGTGCTCGACGGGAGGATCCACGCGCACGATGATGCGTTCCAGCTCACCCGCGTCTCGACGGCACTTGGCGACGTGCAGATTCACCGCCGAGCGGAGCCCGTAGACACACCGATTCGCGTGCAGGTGAATGCCCGCGACGTCAGCATCGGACTGGTTCCACAGGAGGCGAGCAGTATCCTGAACGAGTTGCCGCTTAGCGTGCTCGAGATCGCAGATGTGTCGCCGTCGGACTGTCTGGTCCGCCTGGCCCGTGCCGGCTCGGATGGCCCCGTCCTGCTCGGACGGATCACGCGGAAGTCACGTGTGCAGCTCGCGCTGAAACCCGGTCAGCATGTCTTCGCCCGGGTGAAGTCGGTTGCCGTGCTCGACTGACTCAGGGTACCCCGATGCCGTGACCTTGGGCGGGCCGAGACCGACGGCCGCCGACGGGGGTGGGCTCCTTGGCAGCTCCGAGATTCGACCGCTACAATTGGACCCGTACCCCCTGCTTGCGAGACAGCCATGACCTTCCGACCGATGCTGCTTGCCGGTGCGCTCCTGGCGCTGCCACTGCTGACCGCCTGTGCCGGAGCCCAGTCAGATCAGGCCGCCACTCCGAGCGACGATGATGTCGTCGTGCACGTGATCAACCAGTCCAGCGACCGTGTGACGGTGTCCGCCATGTACGAAGTGGGACCGGGCATGGGACTCGGCTCCGTTCCTCCCGGCAGCGAGGCGGCATTCACCTTCTTCTGGAGGGCCGGCGAGCTTCGCATGGTCGTGGACTATCTCGAGCGGAAGACGACCTCGAATGGCCTGGTGTACGTGGACCGCGGGGATGTCCTCGAGCTGGTCGTCACGGACCGGGAGCCGGTGCTGCGGAGGAGACAATAGGCGGCCGATCCCGCGGCCGTCGCGGCGAGATCGCGATCAGTACAACTGCGCGGAGGTCTGGCTCAGGGCCGGATGAAGACGTGCGTCCAGTGCGAGCCTTCGAGTCCGACGCCGTGCTCGGTGAGAGAGCAGTTCTCGATGTTCGCCCGGTGGCCCGAGCTGCCGAGCCATCCGGTAAGAACGGCTTCGGCCGTGGGATACCCGTAGGCGATGTTTTCAGCGGCCGCCGAGTACGAGACCCCCGCATCTCTGAGCCGGTCGAACGGAGAGTCTCCATCCGGGTTGGTGTGGCTGAAGAAATCGCGGGCTATCATGTCCTCGCTGTGGGCCTGGGCGACCGCCGAGACTTCGGAATTCCAGCTCAACTCCGGGCACCCCACCGACGCACGGTGGGCGTTCATCAGCTCAACGAACGATGTGACCGAGGGATTGGCATCGACATCGGGCCCGACCGCGGCGTCGGACCCACACGCGACAGCCGCCAGCGCGCCGAGTACGGTGAGTGATGCAATGGGGCGAAGGTTCTGAGGAACCATAGGCGCCCGTATGCGAGGAAGACCGGTCATAGCGGCAAGTTAGAGCAGCACCACGACAGGTTCGGTGACCCGGCTCACACCGGCGGGGCGCGAAGCCCACAGGCGGAGGTACGACCCCCGCACTCCCACGTCGATGCTCTCCACGTCCGCACTCGAAGGCGCTCCAACTCAGAAGGTCCGTCCAGCCGCACACTTCGTCATTGGACATTCCCCCATTCGATATTGGATATTGCACGGGCGGACTCCAGCCGACGGAAGGACCCAGCCATGCCCTGTCTCCTCACGCTCCTCGCCCTGATGGTCCCGCGGTTCGTCATCGTCGTTCTCTGGTTCCTGACGACATGGTTCGAAGGTGTGTTCGCGAGTCTGCTCTGGCCGGTCCTCGGGTTCATCTTTCTCCCGACGACGTTGCTCTGGTACTCCGCAGTCCACAACTGGTACGGTGGCCAGTGGGGCACGTGGCAGGTCGTGGTGCTGGTACTCGCCGTCCTGACCGACCTCTCGCCGGCGAAGGGCCGTAGCAAGAAGGACTGACCTCGCTGCGAGTCAGCCGCGGGATCGTCATTCGGTCGTGAACCTCCGTGCCGGAAGCGGGTATCTTCCCATCACCGTATGAGACTCAGCATCGTAACCACGACCCTGATCCTGCTCGGACTGGGAATCGCACGGTCCGGTGCTCAGGACCCTGTGCCAACGGACTCCATCCGGCCGATCGGGATCATTCGCGCCTCGGCGGTCGTCGATTCGGTGTTCGTCGATCGCACGCTGCCGCACGGGTTCGTGTTCGGGGGGGATTGGGGCGCCTACCTCATGGCCCGTCTCGGCGCGGTCCCGATCCCGGAGGATCTCAAGGTCGAGGTCGTCGCCGACACGCAGCGAATCGTGCTGCGCACTCGGGTAGGCGATCTCCCTCTCTTGGCCAAGCAAGCCCTCGGCCCCCTCCTTGGAATGGTCCCGCCGGAAACGATGGTGGAGGGCGAGATTGGACTCGACAGGCTGGGGCCAAAGGTCGTGCGGTTCCGATTGACGGCGGTGCGCCTCAACGATCTCCCGGTTCCCGAGAAGTTCCTGCAGGAGGTGATGGCGGGCGTCGGACGCCAGTATCCCGCACTCACGCACACGGGACGCGATCTCCTGATCCAGATCCCCCTCGATGCGGAGGTGCTGCTGGCACCAGGGGGCGTGCGGTTGATTGGGCCGCCGGCGGCGGCAGAGCCGGCGTGAGACGGAAGCGGCGACTGCAGATTGCAGATTTCAGATCGACGATCTGAGTGAGCCGCGGCGCATAGGCGGTGTCACTGCCCTAGTGATACCGCGTCTCGCTAGCGTGGTACCCATCCCAGTCGTTGCGCAGAGGCGTTCGCATTCCCGGTCGAGAATGCGCCCTGCCACGTCGACATGCAGACCCTGTTGGAGAAGACGATCTCCAAGGTCGACGCGTTCACCCTGGACGTCTGGGCGCGGATCGAGTTCGAGCGAAGCGTGAGACTCGGGCAGTTCCTGGACGGCGTCGAGGGAAACATGCGGCGGGCGGTGCAAGCCGGCGTTCTGGCCCCGGCAGATGCTCGGTCGATACTCGACAGTCTGCCCCAATGGTTCCGCGTGCTGGCGGACCGAGGCATCCACGAGGGAGACCGGCTGCTCTATCGCATCACCGGTGACACGCTCCGCACACGATATGTGACCTGCGGCGGCGAGACGCTGGTCGACCAGATCGATGTGGGACCGGAGCGTCGCCTGTCGGTATTCGGAAGTTACTTCGCCCCGAAGTCGGAGTTCCGAAAGGGACTGACCAGCCGAGAGCCCACTGCCGTCGCATCATCGGTGAGCACGCGGTTTGGCACAAGAGGTCGGGCAGAGCGGGGCGCAGAGGAGGCGCTTGCGATCAGCACGGCTCCTAGTTGGGCGCGTGCTGCATTCGACCGTCAGGTGCTGGCAGACCGCTGCACGTGTCGTCTAGATGCAGCACGTCAACACTGAAGGAAACGACCGCGTCGTGCTTGATATTTGGAACGGCGTATCACATATTGGCGCCGGAGTATCTCCGTCGCGAGCCTCCCCTCCGGCCGAGTTGCCAACGTGGCGCTGCCGTTCTTGCGTGCCACCGACAGCGAGACCGGTGTCCGTCGACGGAATGCGATGCTCCCCTCAATGGGGGGTGCAGGATGCGCCGTATCGGGTTCATTACCCTCGCGGCCCTGTTCCCCGGAGCTGCGACGGCTCAGGTGGCCGGGCTGTCCTGCGCGACGGGCTCTCTCGGTGTCTGTTTCAGCACCTACGTCACGGCGGCGTGGGATGCATCTGGCAGCTCACTCGTTCAGCTTCAGGTCGTCGACCCATTTCTGGAATTGGGGCTCTCGAGTCGTGGCTCCCCGATCCGAACGATGTATGTCGACCTCCACGTGCCCGGCGGCATCGTCGAGCTAACAGAGCCCACCGCGATGGAGTCACTCGGCGAGGAAGGGTACGTCGGCATTCGGGATGCCTGGGGATGGTCGAGCGTCTATCGCACGCCCTTCCGGTGCCTGGGATGCACGGAGACCGGCGACATCGTTCCGCACCGGACAGTGGGGGATCTGATGGACGCAATCTTCCCCTCACTGCTCTTCGTTGTCTTGCTCGTCACGCAGCTCTTACGGCCAGTATTCCACCACTCGGGCAAAGACCTTCGGATCGAGTCATCCCCCGACGGGCGAGAGCGGCTCCACCACGTTTGACGGTGCCATCGCTCACGGTCTGAGCGACCGCGGCTGCCTGAAGAGGACCGCTCCAATACTCCACAGGAGTCTTTCCACCCCGCGAGCCACACCAGTCGTCAGAACACAATGTAGTGGTCCTCACTGAGCGCTCGGCGGACGCGGATCCACGTCCGACAAGTGCCCGGGGTGGGATTCGAACCCACACGGGAGTTACCTCCCTAGGGATTTTAAGTCCCTTGCGTCTGCCCATTCCGCCACCCGGGCGTGTCGTGTAGGTGTAGCGACGTATGGAAGGTATACCACGGAACATCACGGTCTGCACGCACGCCCCTACCGCGACTCCGCGCGGGTCCTGTCCTCGCCGTGCCGTAGTTGGTCAGATGCGCCCGACACGGTCTCAATGGGAGTCGATAATGGTGCGGATGGCTCGAACTCGACTGCCGCCACCCAATCCCGGCCGGGTCACTGGACCCAGAGTACGGTCGGCGCCGGGCCTCCAGCCAAGAGGAATCTCAGCAGGAGAGTAGCGCCGACGATGACCGCGACGGCGCCGATGATCCAGATTCCAACGACCTTGCGTCTGCAGCTGCTGCAGTACTTCGACGCTGAACCCAGCGTACGGAGGCACCGGGCACAACGCGGCACCGCCACCGGCGTGAATTGTGACGCTTGACGGACACGACGGACACCGGAGTTGCACATACAATCCAAAATGCGTTCAGGGAACGACCGCCGCAACCAGCGCCGTCCCAGAGTCTACTGATGCATTTCCGGCTTGGACGACTCCGGGTGTGATGCCGCGAAGGGGTCTGAGATCAGTTCAGATCCCTACTCACTGACTCCCGCGGCGCCTCGCCTCCCTCAAGCCGCCGCAGTTCCACAAGCTGCCGCAGCGTCAACGCAATCTCGAACATGAGCAGGGTCACGGCCCAACCCAGTACTTGGCGCGGGAAGACCCCTAGGTATACTCCAGCCCACGAGGTTGAGCACCTTCTCAACGATGGCGAGACCGAACAAGAGAAATGCGGTACCGAGAAAGACCGGTGCGCTGTAGACCGACTCACGTTGCGGCATCATCGATGCTCCTTCGATCTCAAACACAAGAGCAAATGGCCGGCGCCGCCGCCAAGACGACGCCGATCTGATTGGAACGCAGTGAGGGACCGAGCCAGCTGGCTCTCTGGCGTGCCTAGAACCCGAGCTCGATGCCGAGTCGCACGAAGGATAGCTGAATCGGCACGTCGCGCGCATTCACGGTCCGGTCGATCCGCTGGAACTCGTAGTCGACTCGGCCACGGACCCGGCCGTTCCGGGTCCCGAACCCGGCCCCGAAGCCAAGCTCGAACGCCAGCCCCGCATCTCCCCCACCGTTGAAGCGGGGTGCCACCAGATACGCCGCGCGCCCCCAGAACGCACCGGCACTCGAGACGGGTATTTCCGACAGCAGGCCGACTCGCCCAAGGCCCACGTCGGGGGCGGCGAACTCGGGATCGACCATGCGCCGGCCGGCACCCACCTCGAGCGCGACACCCGTAGCAAGCCGAACGCTGGCCCTCACGTCACCCTGTACGAGATCGAACGATTGCGATTCAGCTCCGCTGGAATCCAGCCGGGCACCGTGCCCCGAGATGTCAAGCCCAAAGCGCCCCAGCCGCACCGTGAGACTCCCCCCCAGCCCAGCACCGTTCGAGCGACGGTCCTGAGTGGTCTCGGTATGGGACAGGCCGACCCCGTACACGCCGATCCGCACTCGCTGCGCGGACAACCTGCCAGGCGAGGCCAGCGCCGCCAGAAGGACGAGCCCCAGTAGCGAGCGACTCACGGCGCGCCTTGAGGCGTGACGAAGATTCGCACCTGCTGACGCCGACGCTCGTTCTCCGCCGCGACCTCCGCATTCCGGGCCGCGAGCTGTTCGCGGAGCAGCTCGTTGTACCGGATGTTGGCTTCGACCGGCCGCGGATCCGGCCGTTTCAGGCTCAGCGCAACCCCCACCGCGAGCGTGAGCACGCCCGCTGCTGCCAACTCATTGCGTGGCGCACCGCCGACGTCCGAGTTCTCGAGCGCCAGCGACGCGCCAGCCGCGATGCCGGCCATGAGCACGGCAAAGCCGATTGGCTTCCAGCTCCGCGGCGGAGAGACGAATTCGGGCTGGGGGGTGTATCCCGGCAGGCTCGTGAGATGGGGGACCGTATCGACCCCACCGTGTTCGACGCTCACGCCGACAGGAACCGAGTACTCGTTACGGCCCTCGGTGGCGGTGACCACCAGCTGGTAGGAGCCCGGAGGCAGGGGTACTCCGGTCGAATCTAGCGCGCTCCACGAGACCAGCACCGAACCCGCGACCACCTGCGAGTCGATCACCTCGCGAGTGTTCGTACCCCGGACACTGCTCACGACCCGGGCTGCACGCGACACCTCGAAGCGGAGCGGCACGGCCCCGCGCCCAGCAACGAACGATGACGAATCCACCCGGACCCCCCGGACCACCAGCACCTGTGCCAGCGCCGAGGCATACAGAGCGGCTATGCGGGGCGAGACCCGGTCCACGTCGGGCTCCCGTTCGGGATCGAGGAAGATTAGTTCCTTGAAGGTCTCCACCGCGGCCGTCGCGGAGTCGACTGCGCCGTACGAGAACGCCAGGATCTCCAGGGCACGCGCTCTGTCCTCCCGGCTCAGCGAGAGGCTGAGCGCCCCCCGCGCGCCCGCGATGGCCGCGGCATAATCCAGTGCCTCAAATGCCGCCGCTGCTCGGCGCACCGTTGCGTTATCCTGGGCCGCCAGCGGTCGGGCGGCGAGGACGAGAAGGAACAGAGCAGCAAGTCGCCGACTCATGCTCCCTCCGGCACCAGCGTGATGCGCTTGCGCCTGTCATTGCCGGCGGAGATCTCAATGCGCTCGCGGTACGTCTGGTAACCTTCCCGCCGTATCTCGATATCGTGCGGCCCGATCGATAGCTCGAGTTTGAACACAGGGGTGTCACCGATCTCTTGCCCGTCCACGACCAGGAGGCCCGACGGCGTCGCGTCGATGGTGAGATACCCGACGCGGACCGGTGCAATCTCCGGCCGAGGCGGCGCCGTCCGTTGCACCGGACGGGAGGGTCGCTCTGCCGGCGGCGGCTCGGGATCGGACACAGGAGGCGAGACCTCGGGTTCAGCGGCAGCCGTGTCCGAGACAGCCGAATCGGGCTGCACGGGGATCGGCACGGGCGGCTGGGGTTGTGGCGTACTCGCCGATGCGCCGGTGCCCGGCTCGCCTCCCTGGCCCATCAGGCGGCCGAGCGCCAGCCTGCCGGTCTCCGTCTGCGAGACGACGACCGCGCCCGTTCCGAGAAGGACGACCAGCGCGGCCGCGAGCACCCGGGACCGGCGACTCTTCCGCGGCGTCGCCGCCGTCACCCGCCCGGTCGGCTGAGAGATCTCGGTCGGCCCGTCGACGGATGCGACCACGCGTCCTGACGCGTGGGACTGCAGCGAGTCTCGGCTCGCCGGTGTCACCGGGTTCTCCGGCCACACCGCCGACGCGAACTCCTCCATGGTCCCGAACCGATCGTCCGGGTCCTTCTGTAGGCTACGGTGAATGGCGGCACTCAGGAAACCGGGCGCGTCGCGTCGCAGGGTCTGGAGCGGCGGTGGGATTTCGAAGACGTGCTTGTAGATCACGGTGTGAACAGCATCGTCCTGGAACGGGAGCCTCCCGGTGAGTAGCCGATACCCCACGACCGCGAGCGAGTACTGATCGCTGGCGCCGCTCACCTCCTCGCCCCTCGCCTGCTCGGGACTCATGTAATGCGGGGTCCCGACCACCTGCCCCGCAGCGGTGAATTGCGAGGTGGATTGCAGGGCCTTCGAGATGCCGAAATCCGTGAGCAGCGCCCGGCCGTTGTCGTCGATCATGATGTTGGCAGGCTTGATGTCCCGGTGAACGACGTCGCGCTGATGCGCATGGCCCAGCGCGCACGCCGACTCCCACAGGATCCGCTGCGCCAGATCGATCGGCACCTGCCCGCCGGTGAGCACGTCATCCAGCGTGCGCCCGGGCACGTACTTCATCACGAAGTAGTGGAGCTCCTCGTCCGACTCGACCGCATAGATCGGGATGATGCCCGTGTGATCGAGTTTCGCCGCCGTTCGCGCCTCATGCTCGAACCGCCGGACGAAATCCTCGTCGTGCGCGAGATCCGGCGGCAACACCTTGATGGCCACGTCACGCTCGAGCTTGCGGTCGACGGCCAGGAAGACGGCCCCCATACCACCGCGACCGAGAAGTCTCCGCACCTCGTAGCGCTCTCCCACAACGGCCTTGAGCCGAGCGTGGAGGTCTCCCACCGGCTGCCGGGGTCGGGGGATCGTGCCGGGGTCCGAGGAGTCCGCGCCGCACGTGGGACAGTACCGAAAGCCGATGGGCAGCGGCGTATGGCAGTGGACGCAGGCGGTCACCGCCGCTCCGCCCCTCTCGGGCGCAGGCGGTCTGGACGCCCGGGTCCACTTGCCGCACGCTTCTCACGGAGCAGCTGCAGGCGGTCGCTCAACGACGCAGCCGTCCCGGTCACCGGCGCCACCGGCCCCGGCGTCACGCCGGCGCCCAGCGTGTACTGGGTCGGCACACCCGGGAAGTCGACGACCACCAGGAAGTACTCTCCCGGATCGAGCGTGGCGCTCACCGACTCGGTTCCCCCAGGCTCCGACCCCACTGCGATGAGCACCAGCGAATCAGGCCGGAAGTCGCGCACCAAGTACAAATCCAGGTCGGCCTCGTCGTTGGCTGCGGTCGCGGTGACGGTGATGGTCGTCTGCGCCGGGACGCTTGCGCGGAACCAGTCGATGTCGTGGGGGTTGTCGATGCTCAGCGTCGCAGGACCCGGCAAAGGCAGCGGAGCCGCCACGTTGCAGTAGTCGTTCTCCTCAGCCGCGTCCGGCTGGAGCACTGAGGCGTACTCCGACACGATCAGCAGCTCGTAGGCCGCCGGGTCGCCGAAGGGAAAGTAGGGCGCGTAGACGTGGTAGGTTCCCGCCGGGAGGTCCTCGAGCGCGATGATCGACAGGGGAAAGAGCACTTCCTCGATCTTCACCGGTTCCCCCATACGCGTGAACTGGAGCCCCCCGCACAGGTACGTCTCGAGCCCGATGGTCCAGGCATTCGGGCCCACCCGGAAGGTCGCCTCAGCGGACCACCACTCGAGCGAATCGGTGATGAACACCCCGAACGCCTGGGCGCCCAGGTTCTGCGAGAAGAACACGATCGTGCGATCCTGCGTACGTGTGTTCTCGAACGTGTACCAATCGGCCGGCTGCTTGTCGGCATCTGTGGCGGAGTTGCGTTCGCGGGGCTCGAAGGCGAGCGCGGGGTTGCGGAATGCCACAACCGGACCGAGTGGCCACGGCATGGTGTCATTCGGCTCGTACAGATCACGCTGGGCTACGTTCAGCGTATCGGGGTGGATGAGCCCCCCGCGGAACCCAAGGAGGGTGAGCGCCGACCTCCGCTCTGCCGGTGGTGGCACCCAGACGCGGAGCTCGGCTTCGCCGTCCGGCCGGCTGGAATCCGCCGGGACGAATGACTTCGCCGTGGCCTCCGCACCCCCAATCTCGATCGAGAACAGCGAGTCCGGCTCGAGCCCGACGCCGAAGATCGTGAGTGTGTCTCCAAAGCGCACGTTCACAGGGAGCACGCTGTCGACTTCCAGCCGTCCGCGGATCCGAACCGCCTGGGTGAAGGGACTGGCATCGGCGAAGCCGACGGCGGACACGGTGAGGATCGCCGTCCCAACGCCGACCGCGGTGACCACCCCCTCCTGCGACACGGAGAGCACCGTTGGGTCTTCGGACGCGAACGCAACGACCGCCTTCGGCACCTCGACGCCGGCACCGTCGACGACACGGGCATCCAGCCTGACACTGTCTCGCAGCAGGAGCGGCGGCAGAGGTGTGACCTCGACGCGGTAGTCGCCCGACCGGTCGGTGGGAGTAATGCAGGCCGCGGCGGTGAGCGAGGCGAGCGCCACCGCCGCCCAGGCAAGACGCGGTTTCATGGGCCCAAGGATTGGGAATGTCCACTGCCCGTGTCAAGGCGCTGGCGCACATTCCCTCTCACCCCGCACCCTCCTTCGCTCTATTCCACTCGACTGGCTATCTTGAGCCCGCACATGCCCAACCTCGAAGGCCTCCAGGCCTGGCAGCAGGCCTGGTCGAACCGCGTCTCGGACCGAGCCGACGCGCTCATCAGCCGGCTTCCCAGGCTGGGCGTGGACGAGAGCGCCCTGCTCCTGATCTTCGCGCTCGCCATCGGCGTGGCGGTGGGAGTCGCGGTCATCGTGTTCTACAAGATGATCGACCTGGCACAGGCCGGTTCGCTCTCCGCGGTGGCCCGCGTCACGGGGTTTGGCAGCCTGGCTATCGTCCTCGTCTCCGTCACCGGCCTGGCCCTGACCCGGCTGATCGTTGTGCGCGGAACAGACGACTCCGACGGCGAGAACATCCCCGACGTAATGCGCGCCGTGGCCAAGCGGGGCGGAACGGTCCCCTCGGGCCCGGTGCTGGTCAAGACCGCGGCCTCGGCGCTTGCGATCGGCACCGGCGGCTCGGTGGGTGCCGAGGGACCTGTGGCAGTCGTCGGGTCGGCGCTGGGATCGAAGATCGGCCGCTTCTTCCGGTCCAGCCCCGAGCGCTTGCGCCTGCTCGTCGCCTGCGGCTCGGCCGCCGGGATCTCTGCGGCATTCAACGCCCCGATCGCCGGCGTCTTCTTCTCCCTCGAGAAGGTCGTCGGCGGCTTCGGGGTGCGTGCCTTTCCGCCCATCCTCGTGGCCAGCGTGGTCGCCGCCGCGATCTCCCGCGCGGCGTTCGGGGCTTCACCCGTCATCGAGATCCCCACGGAGTACGGCATGGGGAGCACCTGGGAGCTGGCACTGTACGCCCTGCTCGGCGTGGCCACCGGGATCGTCGCCGTGTTCTACACCCGAACGGTGTACCGCGCGCAGGACCACCTTGCCAAGCTGCGCCTGCGATGGCACCAGGTCCTGCTCGGCGCCCTGGTGGTCGGTGTGTTCAACGTCATCTTCAAGGCGGACCTCTGGGGTCAGGGACACGAGACCCTGTCGATCGAGATGATCGGCGAGCGCGCCGGCTACTTCCTGATCGCCCTTGCACTCAGCAAGGTGCTGGTCACCGCCGCCACGCTGGCCGTGGCCCGATGCGGAGGCGTGTTCACGCCCGCCCTGTTCATCGGCGCCACGCTCGGTGGTGGGCTCGCCGCGACTGCCTCGGAACTGCTGCCCAACCTCGGGATCGTGCCGGAGGCCTTCGCACTGGTCGGGATGGCGGGACTCGTGGCCGGGAGCACGCATGCCCCCCTAACGGCCATCATGATGGTCTTCGAAATGACGAGCGACTACGCCCTGATCCTGCCCCTCATGCTCTGCGGGGCAATCGCCTACATCACCGCCCGGCGGCTGCACCCGGAGTCGATCTACTCCGAGTGGCTGGTGCGGCGCGGCGAGAACATTCATCTCGGTCGGGACGCCGCCATCATGGAGCGGCTCACGGTACAGGACAGCTACAACCGCGATCCCCACGTGATCGCCGAGAGCGCCAGCGTACCGCAGATCGTGCAGGCGATCCGCGGTAGCTCTCAGATCGAGTTCCCGGTGCTCGACGCCGATCTCAGGCTCGTCGGCATGCTCACCTACGGCGACCTGCGAACCGTGCTCGGGGAGTCCGAGCGGTTCGCGGGCGTCGTGCTCGCGAGTGACGTTGCCAGTCAGGAATTCGAGCGGGTGACGCCGGAGGATGCGCTCGCGACTGCATTGCAGCGGCTGGGCGTGCGGGGCGGGCACGACATTCCGGTCGTCGATGCGGAGGACCCGGATCGACTGCTCGGCGTCATCGGCCGGCGCGAAATCCTCACCGCCTATGACCGCGAATTACTACGCGAACAGTCGGAATAGCGGGCCCGGTTGCGTCGCCGCAATTTGACAACGGGGTTCGGGATCGATAACCTCGTCCAATTCTTCACCTTCAGAGGTATCTGATGCCTCGTTTCCTTGGTTTGGCAGCGGTCGCAGCGCTCGCGGTCGTGCCGGGCACGCTCACGGCCCAGGGGTTCCAGGTCAACGAACACGGAACCTGCGTGATGGGGCGGGCCGGTGTCGGAACGCCCAAGCCGTGCGGCGATGGATCGGCGATCTTCTACAATCCTGCCGGGATCGGCGGGATGACCGGTGGAGTCGTGAGCGCCGGGGTCACGGGGATCTACGCATACGGCTCCTTCACGGATGACTGGACCGGCGACGTGACGGATCTGGAGAACCCTCTCGTCCCGGTCCCGCACGCCTACTTCGCGTATGGGTTCACCCCTCGGCTCGCAGCCGGTATCGGGTTCTTTGTTCCCTACGGACTCGGCACCAAGTGGCCGGAAACGTTCGAGGGCCGGTTCAACGGGTACGACAACGATCTCCGATCGCTGTACTTCCAGCCAACGCTGGCATACCAGATCAACGATTTCGTCAGCGTTGGAGCGGGTTTCGACCTCGTGCTGGGGTCGGTGAAGCTCACGCAAATGGTGGATATCTCCGAGCAGGGTGTACCAGGACAGCCGGTTACGTTCGGGCAACTGGGAGTTCCCTTCCACACCCAGGCCGCGCGCGCCGAGATTGAGGCCTCCAACGCCACAGGATTTGGGGGGAATTTCGGAATCCTCATTACGCCGGCGAGCGGGGTGAGCATCGGCGCCCGGTACTTATCCCGGGTCAAGCTTGACTACTCGGGAACGGCCAGCTTCGACTCGGTCGGCACGGGGATCGTGCTGCCGGCTCAGAACCCCTTCCAAGTACCGGGCGGCACGCCGCTCGACGCCGTGCTGTCCGCCGGAGGACTCTATTCCAGCACCTTGGTCGAGCAAGGTGGCGACGCCAGCATCACGATGCCCGACCAGGTCAGTGTGGGCATCGCCGTCAATCCCGTCCCGATTCTCACCGTGTTGGCCGAGTGGCAGTGGGTACACTGGGCGACGTTCGACACGCTGGTGCTCGACTTCGAGTCCCTTCCCGACAAGGTCATCGCGGAGAACTACCGGAACACGAACGGGTTCCGGTTCGGGATCGAGTGGGATGCGGCCCGCAGCGTCACCGTGCGTGGTGGGTACCTCTACCACCAGGGCGCCGCCCCGCCCGAGACGGTCACGCCGCTGCTGCCCGAAGGTACGCGGAGCGAGTTCACCGGAGGCCTCGGATTCAAGATCACGGAGCACCTTGTCGGCGACGTGGCGTACCAATACATCCGCCAGAACAAACGGCGTGGTCGGGTGCGTGAGCCGGACCCTGGCACCGCTCCGACAGTGGAACTGAACAGTGGTCTGTACAAGTTCAATGCGCACCTCTTCGGTGCTACGCTCCGGTGGCAGTTCTGATGCGTCCCCGCGGAAAGAGAGAGGATCACACGATGATTCGCCGCACTTCCCCGATCCGGCTGGGGTGGGCCCTCATGGCCGTGCTGCCGCTCGTGTTCGCGGGCTGCGACGACGAGACAGTGAACGAGCCGACCGCGGTCGACCCCCTGTTCATCCGCTATGCCTCGCTGGGCAACAGCCTCACAGCGGGATTCCAGTCCGGGGGCATCAACATGCAGACCCAACTGCAGTCGTACGCCGTGCTGGTGGCGGCGGCGATGCAGACCGAGTTCGTGGTCCCAACGCTCAACATGCCAGGCTGTCCGCCGCCGCTCGTCAACATCTTCACGCAGGAGACGCTCGGCGGACCGGCTGCACCACCCTGTGCGCTCCGCGCGGGGCCGATCCCAACGCGAATCCACAACCTGGCCGTGCCGGGTGCGGCCATCATCGACGCACTCGATCACTTTGATGACGACAGCGACCCGAACACGCTCACGACCTTGCTCCTGGGCGGTCGCACCCCTGTGCAGATCGCGGCGGATGTCATGCCGACATTCGTGAGCGTCGCTCTGGGATCCAACGACATCCTCGGCGCCTTGCTCGACGCTGCAAACCCGGGTGACCCGTCGAAGGTGACGGACCCGGCGGTGTTCGCCGGTCGGTATGCGGAGGCGCTCGACGCCCTCGAGGCGATCGGCTCGGTTGAGGGTGGCGTGCTCGTCGGGCTCCAGCCCATCTTCGTCGACGTGGCTACCGGTACCTTGAGTGTGCCCTACTTCACCGCCGGTGCCGCCTGGTTGCAGTTCGAGGCGTTCTTCGACACTCAGACCCCACTGAACGTCTTCGACGTGGACGCGGCCTGCGCCACGGCATTCGTACCGTTCGCGTTCGGTGCCCCGGTGCTCGGTGCCGCCAATGCCAAGCTCGACTCGCTGGCCAACGGCACCCTATTGCCACAGGATGTCGTGCCCGCGACCATCGTGTGTGCCGACAATACGGCCATCACGGCAGCCGAGTTTGCCAACGTCATCGCGGCTCAGGCGCAGTACAATGTGGCGATCGAGCAGTTGGCCGGCGATCGCGGGTACGCGTATTTCGATCCGGCGCCTGTCTTCGCTGCAGTGGCGGGCACCCCCGGGGCATTCCGGCCGTTCCCGGCGTTCGACCCGAATGACCCGCAGCACGAAACGCAGCCCTTCGGAGGAGCCTTGAGCATCGACGGTGTCCACTGGAGTGCCAGCCTGCACGAGGCCATCGCCGCGGGCGTGATCGCCGCCATCAACGCTGAGTACGGCACGACGCTCGCCGCTCCGTGACCCAGGTGGAATGAGGCTTCGCAGCAGGCGGGAGGCTCACCTTGGTGGGCCTCCCGCTATCGCTTAGATTGCGGCCCAATGCCTGGGAAACAACATTGGCGGATCGGCGGATCGATGGATCGGCGGATCGATGGGTCGGCGGGCCGGCGGATCAGGCGATCTCACGATCGATCGATCCTACGATCCGCGGCCCTGCTCCTGTGCGCCGTCTGTCTCGCCACCCCGGCCACCGCCCAGTACACCGACGCCCGATTGGTGCCCAAGGGTGTGCTTCGCATTGGTTTCGAGCCGCAATACTCGAGCTACCGTGAGCGGTTCGACGCTGCCGGTCTCACCGAGCCGCTCGGCACCGACTTCACCGACAGCGCCGCGGGCGTTCGCCTCTTCCCCACGCTGGCCACACCACAGTCGGCTCTCGGCTCCATCATCGGCGATCCTAGCTATGCCATGAACCTTGGTGCGTTCCGCACCACCCTCGACGCCGATCACAGGCAGTTTCCGCTGACCTTACAGTTCGGCCTCCTCGGGAGACTGACGCTCACCGCGCGCGTGCCACTGGTCACGACGCGCTCCCAGGTGGACTTTGTCGTCGACTCGACTGTGGGCGACGTTGGGTGGAACCAGCTGGCCACCCAGTCGGGAAACTCCGCCGCCGCACTGCAAGACATCCAAACCCTGTTCGCTGAGCTCGATGCTGCCGCTGCCGCGGTGGACGCCCGGATTGCCGCCGGCGACTACGGCTGCCCTTCGAGCCCCGAGTGCGACGATGCGCGGGAAGCCGTAGACGATGCGCGACAGCTGAAGCTCGACCTCGCTGCCCTCGCCGGTGTTGACGGGAGCGGTACCCCAGCCGGCATTCTCACCCCGTTCGCCCCACTCACCGGGTCCTCAGCCGGCAGTGCACTGCTCGCGGCCATTCAGGACGTGACGGCGAGGTTGACGGCGCTCGGCGCACCCGCGGTCACCGCCATCTACCCGCTGCCGGCCGCAGCGATCGGTGCCGGCGGCGTGAACGAGATGTTGGCGGATTCAGCGTACGGGTATGCCGCCTCTCCGCTGGCATTCACGAAGTACAGCATGAAGCTGGGAGACATTGAGGTGGGACTCCGTCTCGGCCTGGTGCAGAGCCGCTCGTTCCGCGCGGTCCTCGCCACGACGGTGCGCCTCCCCACGGGCAAGCTCGACGATCCCGACAACTACCTCGACATCGGCACGGGGGACAAGCAGCCTGATGTCGAATTCGGCTTCGAGGGTGCGTGGGAGCCGGGCTCGTTCCTCGGCCTGGCGGGTTCGGCATCGTACAACCTGCAGTTGAGCCACAACCTGGTCCGCCGGGTGTCGTCTCACGTCCGTCCGATCGCACCACTGACAACCCGAGCGACGGTCGCCCGGAAGCTCGGCGACGAGCTGCGGGCCGCCCTCCATCCGTCACTGCGACTCAGCCCGGCGTTCACCGCCTACGGGACGGTGGCGTACTACCGCAGAGCCTCGAACACCTACGATCTGGTCGGAACCCCGCCTAGCGGAGAGGCGCTGGACGCTTCCGAACTGGCCTTCGAAACGAGCATGACGTCGTGGAGCTTCGGTGGCGGCATCCACTACTACCACATGGGCCGGAGCGGACAGAACTTGCCGATCGAGGCCGGCATCGACTACCGGGCGGCGTTTCAGGGGGAGGGTGGTCAGACTCCGAAGTACGGTGGCGTGACCTTCTATCTGCGGCTACACTGGCGGCTGTTTGGCCGTGGCGAGGAGCAGCCGATCGAAGCGGCCCCCACCGAGCCCCCACCAGCAGAGCCCTCGACCGAGCCCTCCTAGCTCCGGATTCCGCTCGCCTTCCCCCGCACCAGCTCCTCCGCGTGCCGACGCACCACCGGGTCGTCGCCGCCTCCCAACATCCGCGTGATCTCGGCGACCCGGGCGATCG
Source organism: Gemmatimonadota bacterium (assembly GCA_039584325.1). Taxonomy (GTDB): domain Bacteria; phylum Gemmatimonadota; class Gemmatimonadetes; order Gemmatimonadales; family GWC2-71-9; genus JAOTVV01. Next base: position 33,566 of record JBDGYA010000026.1, on the reverse strand, counting down.
CGTCCAGCGCAGTTACGTCCGAGGTGGCGACGCCACCGCGGGATCGCTTGGCGATGGCGACGTGATGGGAGGCGCACGCCGCAATCTGCGGCAGGTGCGTGATGACGAGGACTTGGCGGCGCACCCCCACCTCCCGCAGCGCCTGTCCGACCTTGACCGCTACCTCCCCACCGATGCCCTGGTCGACCTCGTCGAAGATGAGGCTCGGCACGGCGTCGTGGGCCGCAAGCACGACCTTGAGCGCGAGCATGATCCGGGACAGCTCACCTCCACTCGCCACCTGTGCGAGCGAGCGGGCAGCGAGGCCTGGGTTGAGCTGAACGACGAATGTCACGGTATCCCCGCCCGACGCTCCAACGGCCGTCGCCGATTCGACGGACACGGTGAACTTGCCCTCGGGCATACCGAGGCCCGGGAGTAGCTTCTGCGCGGCCTTCGCCAGCCGAGTCGCCGCCCGTCCGCGCTTGGCCGTGAGGGCCGTTGCCGCGCGCTCGAGTTCGGCTTCCGCATCCGTGCGGCGCTCCCGTAGCCGCTCGAGATCGAAGTCCGCCGTGTCAAGCAGATCGAGCTCACGGCGAGACTCCTGCAGGGTCCCTAGCACATCCTCGAGCGTCGATCCGTACTTCTGGGTAAGGCGGTACAGCACGTCGCGCCGTCGCTCCACCTCGGCAAGGCGCGTGGGATCGGCCTCGAGTGCGGAGGCATAGTCGCGCACCGCGAGGGCCAGCTCCTCGACATTCGCCCGCGCGGCTTCGAGCAACTCGCTCCAGGGTGAGACACTTCCGTCGATTCGCTCGAGGGCGCTGAGCGCGCGGGCGGCCTGCCCAAGCGCGGGCAGGGCAGCTTGTTCCTCAGCCGTTTCCAGCAACTCGAGCAACTGCTCGGCGAGCCGCGCAAGCTCCTCCACGTTGGCGAGCCGCTGTGCGTCGGTCGCCAGCGCTTCTTCCTCCCCGGGCCGGGGGCCGGCATCTGCGATCTCGCGGACCACATGCCGCAGGTAGTCCGCCCGCCTGCGCACTTCATCGCGACGCGCTGCCAAATCCGCCTCTTCCTCCCGCAGGCCCTCGGCCGCGCGGTACGCCAGTTCAACGCGTCGCCGCTCTGCGGCCGCAGCGGCGTATGCATCGAGAATGTCTCGCTGGGCAGAGGGTGTGAGCAGAGACTGTGCCTCGTGCTGCCCGTGCAGATCGATAAGCATCCGCCCCAGCGTTGCCAACGCGGCAACCGTGGTAGGACTGCCATTGGCCCACGCCCGATTGCGCCCTTCCGCATTGATCTCGCGCCGAACGATCAGACGATCGTCCTCCAGCTCGATGCCAAGCCCATCGGCGGCAGCGGCGATTCCCTCGACCGCCCGCGTCTCGAACGCCGCCTCCACAACGGCCCGGCGTGCTCCAGGACGGACGAGAGCCGCACTCGCGCGCTCACCTAGCAAGAGCGACAGGGCATCTACCAGCAATGACTTGCCCGCGCCGGTCTCGCCGGTGAGGACGTTGAGTCCGGAGGACAGAGGGAGGGTAACGTCCGCGATGACAGCGAGATCGCGGACGCGCAGCTCAGTCAACACGGAATGCGAGCTCCCGATCGCTCAGGTCGCCCCATTCTAACTTGCGCTGCATCCGGGTGAAGAAGCCTTCTGCAGCGAGTCGTACCAAAAGCACCGAGAACTCACCTCGCTGCACCACTACGCGCTCGGCACGCGCCATCGTGTCCCGCACTTGGCCGTCGAACGACACGAGAGCCCCATCCCCACCGCGGGTGCCGATCTCGAGCGTCACCACCGACGAGCCCGGGATGACGATCGGACGGACTCGAAGCGTGTGCGGGCAGATGGCCGTTACGACCATTGCATCCACATCGGGCAGCAGCAAGGGACCGCCGGCGCTCAGCGAATAGGCAGTCGATCCCGCCGGGCTGGATACGATGATCCCGTCCGCCGAGTACGTGCTGACTTCCTCGCCGTTCACCGAGACCCGGAGCCGGATGATGCGGACGGCATCGGTCTTGTGCACGACGACGTCGTTCACCGCATGCTCACTCGCCCGTGCATCACCGCCGGGGTCAATGATGGTCCCCCGCAGGGTGAAGCGCCGCTCAATACGGTGCTGGCCGCGGCGAAACGCGTCCAGCGCCCGCTCCAGCTCATCCGCGGTCGTCGACGTCAGGAAACCGATGTGTCCGAGATTGATCGCCAGCAGAGGGACTTCTCGGCCGCCCAGCGAGCGGACAGCTCTCAGCAGGGTGCCGTCGCCGCCAAAACTGACGAGCAGGTCCAAGTCGTTGTCGTCGTCCGGCTCGAGGATCGGCACCGGCTGTGGCCAGTGGTCGAGCATGTCGGGCTCGCTGGCGAGCGCGAGTCCGTTGGCCTCAGCGTACCGAATCAGGCGTTCCAGCAGTCGGTCCAGTGCACGATACCGCTGGTTCCCGATGACGCCGACCCTCATGAGGCCGGCTGCCGCTCCGCCGACGTCCACGCGCGCGCCCGGTCGGCGAGGGCGTCGGCGCTGAGGCCGGCGGCGTCCAACTGGTCGGCTCGAGGCGCGTGCTCGTAGGTACGATCCTGCGCCCCCGCGATGACCACGCGGGCCTCCGGGGCGAACTCCTCGACAGCAGCCGAAACGTACGCTCCGAAGCCATTCACGGCCGTTCCATCCTCGACCGTGATGAGGAGCCGGTGTTCTCGCAGAATCTCGGCGAGCATATCCCGATCGAGCGGCTTGATGAACCGGCAGTTCACCACAGTAACGTCGTGACCCTCTCCAGCCATCGCGTCGGCGGCCTCCATAGCGGGCTCGCACATCACACCCACAGCGAGGAAGGCAATGTCGCGCCCCTCGCGCAGCAGCTCCCAGGTACCGTAGGCCACCGGCTCGACCTCCGACGCGGGCGGCGCTGGACTCGGTGCCGTGTCCCGTGGGTACCTGAGCGAGAACGGGCCGTCGTGCTCCAGCGCGCACCGCAGCAACCCGATCAGCTCGGCCCCGTCCCTTGGCGCGGTCACGGTCATGTTCGGCACGGCGAGCATGTAGGCGATGTCGTAGAGGCCCATGTGAGTCTGGCCGTCGGCTCCGACCATGCCCGCGCGGTCCATGCCAAAGATCACCGGTAGGTTCTGGATCGCCACGTCATGGATAATCATGTCGAACCCGCGCTGCAGGAACGTCGAGTAGATCGCCACAATGGGACGCAAGCCCTGCGTGGCCATGCCGGCGGCGAACGTCGTCGCATGGCCCTCGGCGATCCCGACGTCGAAGAACCGCTCGGGCCATGCCTTCTGGAAGATGTCGGTCCCAGTGCCGGAGGGCATGGCGGCGGTGATCGCCACGAGGTTCGGGTACTCCGCGGCCAGCTCCGCGATGGCCGTGCCGAACACCTGTGTCCAGCCCGGTCCCTTGGGCGCAACGGGACGTAGCACCCCGGTATCGGGGTCGTAGGGATTGCGGGCGTGGAACTTCTCGGGATGGGGCTCCTTCAGCGGAAACCCGCGGCCCTTCTCGGTGACGACATGGACGAGCCGCGGACCGCCCAGGGTCTTCACGAGTTCGAACGTGCGTAGCATCGCATGGATGTTATGACCGTCGATCGGTCCGAAGTAGCGGAAGCCCAGCTCCTCGAAGAGCATGCCTGGCGACCACAGGTTCTTGATGCTCTCCTCAACGGTCCGTGCGAAGTCCACCATGCGGTTGCCGCCCACGAACTGTGAGGCGCGCTCGATCACGTGCTTCACGTGATCACGCATGCGGTTGGTCAACGGGCTCGCGATCACCGAGCCGAGATACTTGTTGATGGCCCCAACATTGGGCGCGATCGACATGCCGTTGTCGTTGAGGACCACGATCACGTCGCGGCCGGAGTGACCCGCGTTGTTCATGGCCTCGTAGGACAGCCCGCAGGTCATCGAACCATCACCCACCACGGCCACCACGTCATACTCTGCACCCATCAGGTCCCGGGCCGCAGCCATCCCGAAGGCCGACGACATCGCCGTTCCGGCGTGCCCCGCGCCAAACTGATCGTGTTGGCTCTCCGTGCGACGCAAGAATCCCGACAGGCCATCCTTCTGCCGCAGGCTCCCGAGCTGATCGTTCCGTCCGGTGATCACCTTCCAGGGGTAGCCCTGGTGACCCACATCCCAGACGATCTTGTCTCGCGGTGACTCGAAGGCGTGCGCCAGCGCCACGGTGAGCTCGACGACTCCCAGCCCCGCCCCGATATGTCCTCCGGTCTTCGAGACGACCTCGATGAGTCGGGCGCGGATCTGATCGGCCAGACCCTGCAGCTCCTCCTCGGACAGGGCGCGGACGTCGGCAGGACTTGTGACGTTTTCGAGCAATGTCATGTGTGAGTCGCGGTCTTCTTTCGCGGTCGTCTGGTGATCGACCGAAGCTCCCCGGCGTGCCCTCAGGAGCCCCGCTCCACGATGAACCGAGCGAGTCCGGCGAGCAGCCTGGAATCTAGCCCTTCGGCCAGCAGGTGGTCTATGGCGGCGGACGCCTGCTGCTCGGCTTCGGCCCGCGCGCCCTCGACGCCCATCAGCGCCGTGTACGTGGCCTTTTGCTGCGCGGCATCCTTTCCTGCCGTCTTACCAAGCTGGTCCGACGTAGCCGTGGCATCCAGCACATCATCGACGATCTGGAACGCCAGGCCGATCCCGTACCCGTACCGCCGCACGGCCTCGACCTGCGAGTTGTCCGCACCGGCCGCGAGTGCCCCAATCACCGCACTCGCGGCGATTAGCGCGCCCGTCTTGGCACGGTGGATGCGCACCAGCTCCCCGAGGCTGATCGACCGCCCCTCGGCTTCGAGATCGAGCACCTGTCCCCCCACCATCCCCATCGCGCCAGCGGCTTGATACAGCTCAGCGGCGATGCGACGATGCCGCTCGGGCGGGAGGCCGAGCCGAGCCACTCCGGTTGCCAAGACGCGGGCTGAAGCCTCCACGAGGTGGAAGCCGGCGTCGGTGGCAACGTCGACGCCGAACACCTTGTGCGTGGTCGATCTGCCGCGCCGCAGGTCGTCGTCATCCATGCAGGGAAGATCGTCGTGGACCAGCGAGTAGGTGTGCACGACCTCGACCGCGGCTGCGAGCTCCTCAGCCGGCCCGGATCCCCCAAGCTCCCGGTAGGCGGCGAGCAGGAGTGCGGGCCGGAACCGCTTGCCGGGTGCGCGCAGGCTGTAGGCCATCGCGGAACCCGCTGGATCCTGCCGCTCGCGCTCCATCCGATCGGCCCAATCGCCCAGCACGCGGTCGGCTGCCTCCCGGCTCGCCAGCAGGAACGCGCCGACGTCAGTCGTCGAGATCGGCGGTGCCAAGTGTCCCGTCGGCGTTCCGAAGTACCTTCTTGACCGCAAGCTCACCCTCGTGCAGACGTGTCCGGGCGGACTTGAGGCGCTCCACGCCCTCTTCGAACAGCTTGAGCGCGTCGTCGAGGTCCACGCCCTCGTCTTCCAGTGCCCTGACGATGGCTTCCAGCCGCTCCAGCTCCTCGCCGAACGACGGGACTCGTTCGCTCACACGTCGCCTCCAGTCACTCGTGCATCCACGTGGCCGTCGGCCAGGGTCAGGCGGAACGGCAGCCCGGGCCGGAACTGCGCCGTCCGCGCGAGCACGTCACCCGATACCGTCCGCGCCACCGCGTAGCCCCGTGCCAGGACCTTGAGCGGGCTCAGCGCATCCAAGCGCGCCGCTAGCTCCCGCACGCGATGGCGGCGAGCGGCGACGATCCGGTCGACGCTCGCCGTGACGCGGTCGGCCGTGCGCGCAAGCCTCTGATCCGCGACCGACAGCCTTGCCCCCACCGTGCGGCCCATGCGCCGGGCAATGGCATCGAGAGCCTCGCGGACGACAGCACGGTCCGGCACCGCCGCCTCTGCTGCAGCCGAGGGCGTCGGGGCCCTGACATCCGCCACGAGATCCGTGAGCGCAACGTCGGTCTCGTGTCCAACGGCGGAGATCGTGGGTACCGTGACCGCCGCCACCGCCCGCGCGACGCCCTCGGTGTTGAATGCCCAGAGGTCCTCTCGTGAGCCACCGCCGCGCCCAACGATCACGAGATCGATGCTCGGCAGGTGATTCACGCGCTCGAGGGCTGCGCAGAGCTCCTCTTCCGCGCCCTCCCCCTGCACGCGTGTGGGGACCACCAGCACCTCGACGGCGGGCCAGCGACGAGCGACGACCGACAGGATGTCGCGCAAAGCCGCCCCATCCGGGCTGGTGACCACAGCCATCCGGCCAGGGAACGGGGGCAACGGCCGCTTACGAGCGGGATCGAGCAGCCCGTCCTTCTCCAGTGTCGCTTTGGCGCGCTCGAGCTGGAGCTGCCACAGGCCGCCGGCGGCCGTCGGCAGTAACTCCCTGACCGTGAGCCGAAACTCACCGCGCTCCTCCCACACCGTGGGGCGGGCCTCGACGAAGACCTCGGTGCCCTCTTCCGGCGGTCCGGGCAACCGCGCATTGTCCGAGCGCCACATGACGCAACGCACCTGCGCCTGGGCATCGCGAAGGGTGAAGTACCAGTGGCCGCTCTTGTAGGCCTTGAAGCCGCTCACTTCGCCGCGGACCCACACGCGTCGGAAGCCCGCCTCGACCAGCAGTCGAGCCTTCCGCGTGACCTCCCGTACGCTCAGCGCACCTTCAGCGGAGCCCGGCGAACCCGTATCGAAGAGGTCTAGCCCACCCACTGGCGCGCGGCCTGGACGGTGTTGTACAGCAGCATGGTAATGGTCATCGGACCGACCCCTCCGGGGACCGGCGTGATGGCCGACGCCACCTCCTTGGCCGCGTCGAACTCCACGTCCCCGACGAGGCGGTACCCCTTCTCCGCCGAGGAATCGTCGACGCGGTTGACACCGACGTCGATGACGACAGCACCGGGCTTCACCCAGTCGCCCTTCACGAACTCGGGACTCCCGATCGCGGCAATCAGAATATCGGCCTGCCGCGTAACCTCCGGGAGGTTCTTGGTCCGGGAGTGGCAGACGGTGACCGTGGCATTGCCCCCGTCGCCCTTGTGCAGGAGCAGGGACGCCATCGGCCGTCCCACGATATTGGAGCGCCCCACGATAACGGCGTGCGCGCCGGCAATCTCGGCACCGCTGCGGATGAGCATCTTCTGCACACCGTAGGGGGTGCAGGGTCGGAAACCCGTGGGATCCCCCACCGACACCTTGCCAATGTTGACCGGATGGAACCCGTCCACGTCCTTGTCCGGCCGCAGCGCGTGTAGCACGCGCCTCTCGTCGATCTGTTTCGGCAGAGGCAGCTGCACGAGGATTCCGTGCACCGCGTCGTCGTCGTTCAGTCGTTCCACGACCGCCAAAAGCTCGTCTTGGGCTGTCTCCGCCGGCATGCGGATCGTATCGCTCTTCATGCCGAGCTTCTCGCACGCCTTGCCCTTCATGCGGACGTAGACCTGACTCGCAGGATCCTCACCCACGAGCACCACCGTGAGCCCTGGTGTGATGCCGTTCCCCTTCAGCTCCGCAACCTGCGTCGCCAGTTCGGCGCGCATCGCATTCGCGATCTCTGTACCACTGATGATCTTAGCGGGCAAAGTCGACAGCTCTCGTTTCTCGGATGACAACGATCTTGATTTGTCCGGGATACTGCAGCTCGTTCTCGACCCGCCGTGCGATCTGCTCCGACAGTTCGCCAGCGGAGTCGTCGGTCACTTCGTCTGGGAGCACGGCGACGCGGATCTCACGCCCCGCCTGGATCGCGAATGCCTTTTCCACTCCCTTGAACCCCTGAGCGATTTCCTCGAGCGCCGTAAGCCGTTTCACGTAAGTCTCGAACGCCTCGCGTCGCGCCCCCGGGCGCGCCCCGCTGATCGCGTCTGCCGCCTGGACGATCACCGAGACCGGCGACTCGTGCGGGACGTCGTCGTGGTGGGCGGCGATGCTGTTGATGATGACCGGATGCTCGTTGTAGCGCTTGGCAACCTCCACACCGAGCTCCACGTGCGTGCCCTCGTGTAAGTGCGTCAGCACCTTCCCGATGTCGTGGAGGAGCGCAGAGCGTTTGGCGAGGTGGACGTCCAGCTTGAGCTCGGCTGCCATGATGCCGGCGAGCCAGGCCACCTCCTTCGAGTGGGCCAGCATGTTTTGACCGTAGGACGTCCGGTACTTCATGCGCCCGACGAGCGTCACGAGTTCCGGGTGCATCTTCCGGATTCCGAGGTCGTAGATGGTCTCCTCACCGAGCTCGGCGAGCTGCTGCTCCAGCTCCTTTTGCACTTTGCCGACCACTTCCTCGATCCGGCCGGGGTGGATCCGGCCGTCGCTGATCAGCTGTTCCAGCGCCCGCCGCGCAACCTCGCGACGGATCGGATCGAAGCAGGAAACGACGACCGTGTCCGGCGTGTCGTCGATGATCACGTCGACGCCGGTGGCCGTCTCGAAGGCACGGATGTTCCGGCCCTCGCGGCCGATGATCCGTCCCTTCATCTCGTCGCTGGGTAGCGGGATTGCCGACACCGACATCTCCGAGCTGTGATCGGCGGCAATGCGCTGGACGGCCAAGGCGATGATCTTCTTCGCCTCCCGATCGGCGGTGCGCTTGGCTTCCTCACGGACGTCGCGGACGGTGGCGGAAGCCTCGCTCTTCGCGGCCTCGAGCAGCTCTTCCCGCAGCTGCGTCTTGGCCTCGGCCTCGGACATGCGCGCGATGCTCTCGAGCCGGGCGCGGCGGTCGGCAACCATCCGTTCCGCTTCCGTCTCGCGCTCGGCGAGCCGGACATCGCGCTGTGTCAGCGTCCGCTCCCGCTCGTCCAGCTCTTGATCGCGGTCGTCCAGCGTGTTCAGCTTCCGATCGATCAGTGCCTCACGATCCTCGAGGCGCTCCTGGTGCCGATCCACCTCCTCCCGGCGCTCCCGTTCCTCCCGGTCCCAGGCCTCGCGGAGGCCCATGATCTCTTCCTTGGCAGCGAGCAGCGCCTGCGCCTTCTCCTTGTCGGCGTCCTTTCGCGCGTCGCGGACGATCTGGTCGGCCTTCAGCGTCGCGGCACGGCCAGCCCGTTCCGCCTGCCGGCGCTCGCTGAGCCGGCCCAGAAAGAAGAAAACCGCCCCCGCGACCAGTGCACCGCCGAGAACGGCTACCGCATACGGTATGAACTGCGAATCCATATCTATGCTCCAGCAGCGCTGCCAGCCGCGATGGGGAGCGCCACACTATCCGTTGTAACGTAACGAGTCGGTCACGAACGCGTGACCGATCAGAATCTACGAGCCGTCCCGCTCCGGTGCAAACGAGCCGGTAGCCCGGGACCGGCGCTTGGCCGGTGGCAGGAGCCTGGAGAGCTCCGCCCCCAGTGCCTTGAGCCGGTCGGTCATCTCGCGTTGCGAGCGACGGGCCTGGAACAGCTCGTCGGTGATGGCCAGCGCGGCGAGGATCGCCCCCTTCTGCGTCTCCACGATCGTGCCCGGACCGAGAATCTCCTGCAGCGTGCGATCGACGTGCTCGGCTACCGCTCGGGTGTACTCGGGCGGGCGGTCGGACTTCAGCGTGTACTCCTCGCCAGCAATCACCACCTTGACGACGCTCTTGTCCACGGTCATCGTCCTTGCTCCTCGATCGCGACCTGCTCCTCCAGGAACCGGAGCCGCCCGATCAGCTCACTGACCCGCGCGTGGGTGGCTTCCAGCCGATGCTTCAGGTCCTCATTCTCCGTCTCGAGGGCTACGACGCGCTCGCGATTGCCCACCAGATCCGGATCCAGTTGCAGCTGCGCCTGCTCGGCCTCCGCCGTGAGCGCCCGGCGGCGCCAGGCGGCAAGTTCCTTGGTGAGCGCCGACAGTACGTCGCGCAACTCCTCCAGCGCCTGGAATTCAGGCCTCTCTTCGTTCGACACCGAGCCGCTCCTTCAGCACTGAGAGTACGCGGGTGAGTGCGCGGTCCGCCTCCTCGTCCTTCAGAGTGCGGTCGGGTGCGCGGTAGACGAGCCGCCACGCCACGCTGCGCCCGGCGAGCCCCTCCCCCCGATACTCGTCAAAGACCACGAGGCCCGCCAGCAGCGGCCCCGCCGATTCCCGGATCACCGCCTCGACCTGCGCAGCCGTGACCTCACCGGGCAGCACCAGCGCCACATCCCGCTCCACCGGCGGCGTCGTCGGCAGGGATGCAAACCGGACGTCCGGACGCTCGATGACCGCGAGGTCGAGCTCAAACCCGAGCAGGGGCGCCGCCCACGCGGGTCGATCCGCGTCGAGCATCTGCGCCTGCCCACGGACGCAACCATCCCCATCCCGCCACTCCCAGCCACCTTCCGCGGGCTGGACCGTGCCCTCCCCCCCAGCCACCCCGATCGCCGTCTCGAACATCCCCTTGAGGTCCCAGGCGTCGAACTCCGATGCGCTGCCGGTATCAGACCAGTGCGGCGGTACGCGGGCACCGGTGATCACCGCGGCCACCCTCAAGGTCTCGTGCGGCAGACCGTCTCCGCCGTCGTGGAAGACCACCCCCACCTCGAACAGCCGGATATCCCGCTCGCGCACCGCCCAGTTGCGCTCTACCGATCGGACCAGGCCGGTCAGCAAGTCCCGCCTCATGTAGGCGTCCTCGGCCGACAGCGGGTTCAATACCGGCACGGCATCGTCGCCCACCCGGGCGGTGAGGGAGAGCGAGCGCGCTTCGTTGAGCCCGAGGCCGGCGAGCGCGTGACGCAGCCGGCGCTTGAGTTCCTCCCGGGGGTCCGACGGCACTGCACTCGGACGGAACGGCCGCATCTCGACCGGGAACGCGTCGTACCCCCGCACCCTCGCCACCTCCTCGATCAGATCGACTTCCCGCGTGATGTCGGGACGCCAGCCCGGCACCTGCACGTGCAGGCGCTCATCCTTCGGCGCCACCGGGAATCCGATCTGCACGAGCGACCGCTCGATCTCCTCCCGCGGTACGGGAACGCCGAGGAGATGCTCGACGCGGTGCGGCCGGAGGAAGATGCTGGGCGCCTTGGTCGGTTTGGGATACACGTCCAGCGGCGATTCCGGCTCCTCGCCGCCCGCGACCGCCCTGATCAGCGCCACGGCGCGCCCGATGGCGTCCGCCATTCCCTCCCGATCGATACCGCGCTCGAACCGGTAGGAGGCGTCCGTGCTCATCTTCAGCTCCTGCCGCGTGAGCCGAATACGCTTGGGGTCGAAGTACGCGCACTCGAGGAGGACGTCGCGCGTCTCGCCACTCACCTCCGACTCTTCACCACCCATCACGCCCGCGATCGCCACGACCCCTTCGGCATCACAGATCATCGTCATGCGGTCGTCCAGCTCCCGCGTCTCACCGTCCAGGGTGACCAGCTGCTCGCCGGGCAACGCACGGCGCACGACGATCTTCGGCCCACGCAGCCTGCTCAGGTCGAAGGCGTGCATCGGCTGGTTCAGCTCGTGCAGGACGTAATTCGTCGCGTCGACCACGTTGTTGATCGGCCGCGCCCCGATGCTGCGCAGGCGGGCCTGCAGCCAGTCCGGCGACGGCCCGACGGTCACACCCCTGATGACCGCAGCCATGTACCGCGGGCAGCCCTCGGTATCCTCGATCACGACCTCGGCGCCGTCCACGGTTCCCCTTGTCGCCGCGCGACGCGGGGTGGCACCCTGCACCGGTGCTCCGGGGATGGCCGGAAGCCTGAGGTGCACGCCATACGCCGCCGCCAGTTCACGCGCGACACCCTTGTGGCACAGCAGGTCTGGGCGGTCTGCCGTCACATCCAACTCCAGCCGGACATCCTCCAGCGGCATGGTGTCCACCAGCCGGGTCCCTGGCTCGGCGTCGGTCTCGAGGTCCATGATGCCCTCGTGGTCCGTTCCGAGATCCAACTCGCGCGGGGAGCACAGCATGCCGTTGGACACCACACCACGGATCTTCCGCGCCGACAGCTCGAAGCCACCCGGCAGCACGGCACCCGCCGGGGCGTAGGGGTACTTCCGACCGACCCGCACGTTGGTCGCCCCACACACCACGTCATGAACGTCGCGGCCGTCGCTGACGCGGCACAGGGTCAGACGGTCAGCGTTCGGATGCTTCCCGACTTCCTGGACCAGCCCAACGATCACATCACCCAGCTCTGCATTGAGCCGCTCGACGCTCTCCACGGCCGCTCCCAGCAGGGTCAGGCGTCGCGCGACGTCTTCCGGATCGAGGTCACGACCCAGCAGAGCGGACAGCCAGTTCAGGGAGACGTTCACCGCCCCTCCATGAACTGCGAGAGAAAGCGCACGTCGCTCTCGTACAACAGGCGGATGTCGGGGATGCCGTGGCGGAGCATCGTGATGCGGTCGGGACCCATCCCGAAGGCGTAACCCGTGTAGCTCTCCGCATCGATGCCACAGTTCTCGAACACGGCGGGATGGACCATGCCCGCCCCCATGATCTCGAGGAACCCGGTCTGCTTGCACGTGGGGCACCCCGACCCGCGACAGATCTGGCACTGCACGTCGACCTCCGCCGACGGCTCCGTGAACGGGAAGAACGACGGGCGGAACCGCACGACCGTGTCCGACGAGAAGAACCGCTTCACGAAGAAGTCGATGGCCGCCTTGAAGTCGACGAAGCTGATGCCCTCGTCGACGGCCAGGCCTTCGATCTGCTCGAAGACGGGCGAGTGGGACGGATCGAATGCATCCCGCCGGTAGACCCGTCCGGGCACCACGATTCGGATGGGCGGTGCGTACCGTTCCATCACTCGCGCCTGCATCGGCGACGTATGGGTGCGCAGCAGGACGCCCGGCCGGAGGTAGAACGTGTCGTGCTCGTCCGCCGCCGGGTGATCGAGCGGCATGTTGAGCTTCGAGAAGTTGTAGTCCTCGGTCTCCGCCTCCGGCCCGCCGACCCGAGTGAAGCCGATCTCCTTGAAGATGTCGCAGATTTCGTCCACCACCGCCTGTACGGGGTGGACCGACCCCCGCCAGGCCCGCCGCCCCGGCATCGTGAGGTCGAGATCGTGCGCTGCCCGATGCTCGTGTGCCAGGTCGCGCTCGCGATTCTCGATCGCCTGTTCCAGGGCGCGCTTGACCTCGTTCGCTCGCCGCCCGAGCTCGCGACGCACGTCGGGTGGCACATCGCCGAGGGTACGCAGGATTTGCGTCAGGCGACCCGACTTTCGGCCCAAATAGGTCGTACGCAGCTCCGCGAGCCGCGAAGCGTCGGCCGCAGCCACCTCCGCGACGGCATCGGCAATGCGGTCGAGTTCCTGGTGAGGCGTCGCGGGAGCGCTCATGTTCCGCTGCCCCTAGAGGCTCTTCTTCGCCACCTCCGCCAACTCGCCGAAGGCAACGGGATCGCGGACCGCGAGATCCGCCAGGACCTTCCGGTTGATCTCCACGCCCGCCTTTCGCAGCCCGGACATGAACCGGCTGTAGCTCAGGTCGTGTCCCCGGGCGGCCGCGTTGATCCGCACGATCCACAGCCGCCGGAAATCCCGCTTCCGGTTGCGGCGATCCCGATAGGCATACCGCAGACCGCGCTCAACGTTCTCTTTCGCCGACTTGTACAGCTTGCTGCGCGCTCCCCGCGCGCCCTTCGCCGCCCGCATGATCTTCTTCTTCCGCTTCAGGCGGGCAACGCTACTCCGGACTCTCGGCATGGCTCGCTCCTAGGCCTGCAGCAGGCGCTTGATGCGGCGCTCGTCCGCCGGCGCGACCGTCGTGGTCTGGCGCAGCCGCCGCTTCCGTTTCGGGTGCTTCTTCGTGAGGATGTGGCTCTTGAACGCGCGTGACCGCTTCACCTTGCCCCTCCCGGTGAGCTTGAACCGCTTGGCCGCGCCGCGCTTGGTTCTCATCTTCGGCATGGTCGTATCCCACAGTCGCTGAAACGTGTGTCCCGGGTGACAACGCACGTGCCGCGCGAAGCGGTCTGGTGCAGCGGCCGTCACCCCAGTGTGTTGTGCTCGCGGGCACACCGCCCGCGGTCCGAACCGGCCGGCTACTTGGGAGCCAGCACCATCGTCATGTTCCGCCCCTCGAGCTTCGAGGCGGACTCAATCTTGGCAATGTCCTTGACCTCGCCGTACACCCGCTCGAGCACTTCCCGCCCGAGCTCGGGATGCGTGACCTGCCGGCCGCGGAACATCAAGGTCAGCTTGACCTTGTTGCCCTCCTCGAGAAACTCCCGCGCGTGCCTGGTCTTGAACTCGAAGTCGTGGTCGCTGATGTTCGGCCGATACTTCACTTCCTTGACCTGGATCACGTGCTGCTTCTTCTTCGCGGCCCGGGCAGCCTTGGCCTGCTCGAACCGGTACTTCCCGTAGTCCATGATCTTGACCACGGGTGGGCGAGCCATCGGTGCAACTTCCACGAGATCCAGACCGCGCTCTTCTGCGGCGCGGAGCGCCTCTTCCACCGGCACGACCCCAACCTGCTGGCCGTCCGCTCCGATCAGCCGCACCGGACTGATCCGGATCTGGCGATTGACCCTCACCCGCTGTTTGTCATCGTACCCGGCCAGCGACTTCCTCCTTTCGGTTACGCAAAAAAAACGGACCCTGCCCCTCAGAGTCCGTAGTCGGCGAGGCGTTCGAGCCCCGCTCAGTCACTGAACCCACAACGCTCGCCCGCTTGGGCGGCAAGAGGGTGAAGCGCTCGTGGCGCTTACTTGCCGAATTGTCCGACAATCTTACCCGGAGACACGCCGCCCTGTCAACCAGCCAACGGGGCGTAAGCGTAGGACTTGCCGTCCTTTACCACTCTGCCCCGACCGTGCTCCGGGTCGTGCTCGAAGAGCAATGTCCAGCCTTCCGCTTCGGCCCTCGCAAGGAGATGGCGCTTCGTCTCGAGCGTCACCAGCGGCTCGAGGTCGTATCCCATGATCCACGGGAGCGGCAGGTGGGCCGTCGTCGGCACCAGGTCCGCCAGGTAGCAGGCGGTCTCGCCCCCGTTCACCACCAGGAGGGATTGGTGGTACGGCACGTGCCCGGGCGTCGGCACCAACCGGATGCCCGGCAGCAACTCGACCTCGCCGTCCACCAGGTGCCACGCCCCCTCCTCGACCAGCGGGGCGAAGTTGGGCGTGAGATAGCTCGCGGCCGTCCGCTCATTCGGCCGCATCGCGAACTCCAACTCACCGCGCTGTACGACGTACCGAGCGTTCGGGAACGAGCGCCGAACTCCAGTGCCGGGCTGCTCCCCTTCCCCACCTGCACGCACCGCGTACGTGTTGCCGCCGGCGTGATCGAAGTGTAGGTGCGTGTTGACCACCCACGAAACATCGTCGGGCGTGAACCCGGCTTCCGCGAGCGCGTCTTCGAGCTGGGTCGGGCCCAGCCGCCCCGTATTCTCCACACCATAGATCTCGACGAACTTCTTCTTCTCCTTGTTGCCGACACCCGTGTCGACCAGCACAAGCCCGTCCCCGTGCTCGACCAGCAGGCAGCGCAGGGCCAGCGGGATTCGGTGCTCGTCATCCGGCGGCATCCGGCGCTCCCACAGCGGCCGCGGCACGACGCCGAACATGGCGCCACCGTCGAGGCGCTGACGCCCCCCGTCGAGCAGGTGGCAGCGCAGGCTTCCAATGGCAAACGACTCGACTAGCGTCATAGCTCACCCATCGAGGTTGGGAGCGCCGTTCGGCGTTTCCGCCGCCGGCGACCCAGTGCGGTCAGCTCGCCCATCGTGTCGAGCCCTTGCTCCATTGCGATGTCTAGCAGGCGCGCCAGCACGTGCGCGGTAGCCAGCGCGTCTCCGCCCGCACGGTGGCGGTCGGTGATTTCGACGCCGAGATAGGCAGCCACGCTGTCCAACCCGCGTGACTTGAGCCCCGGTATCAGTCGGCGGCTGAGCTGCACGGTACAGACGCGCGGCCCGTTCAGCGCCAGGTCCCGCGCGCGCCGCAACTCCCGGGCAATGAACGCCCAGTCGAACCGCGCGTTGTGCGCAGCGAAGACCCTGCCGGCCAGCGCGTCGGTCACCTCCCCTGCGATCTCCGCGAATGTCGGAGCATCGCTCACCATGTCGTCAGTGATCCGCGTGAGCGCAGACACGAACCGCGGGATCGGGCGCTCCGGATTGACCAGCGACTGGAATGCCAGCTCGATCTCACCATCGGACAGCGTGTAGATCGCGATCTCCGTGATCCGGTCTCCCCTGCCCGAGCGGGATCCGGTGGTCTCGACGTCCACGACAGCGAACGTGCACCGGGCGAGGTGCGTCGCCGGTGTGCCCTCGCCCACGAGAGCCCACTGGCCATCCCGCTGCCGCCGCACCCGCGGATCGGCTCCGAGTAGGGCAATGGCGACCCGCTCGGCAATCGCCGCCGTAGCCTTGCCGATGCCGAGCACGTCACGAGCGAGGGTGAGACTGTCCGCCGACTGGTCTCCGAGATGTCGCAGCACCCGGTCGATCAGCGTGCCACGCGGCGTGATGCGAACGCCTTCCGCGCTCACGGTTCGTCCCGTCGCAGCGGCATCGTCATGCAGCGTGGCCCGCCGCCGCCGCGCACGAGTTCCGCCCCCTCGAAGGTGATGATCATCCGGCGCTCACTGGATAGCGCGCCCTCCTCCGCGAGGAAGTCCGCCGCATCGACCACTTGGAAACCGACCCGTCCGAACTCCTCGAGTGTCGCCAAGTTGCGCTTGTAGGCAAGCGCCACCCCCGGCCGCACGGCAACGAGATTGCACCCGGACCCCCACTGCTCCCGATCCTGCACACCCCGGTGCCCGCCCCCGCAGAACACCGGCTCGAGGTGATAGTCGACGCTCCGCAGCGCAGCGAACAGGCCCTCGACCTCGGTGACAGTCGCCGCGCCGCGACGCCGATGCAGGACGGCCAGCCGGCCTGGCCCGAAGAAGTGGGGCGGATAGACCACCGCCAGTTCGCGATCGACCTGGGTGAAGATCATGTCGAGGTGGATTGCGATCGTCTCGCCGGGCAGCACCACCACGATTACGTCCGTGATGCCGCTTCGCTCGAATACGAGATCACACAGGTGATCCAGGGCGGCGGCGCTCGAGCGAGAGCTGTACCCCACCACCAGGAGGTCGGGCCGGAGCGGGTGGACGTCGCCTCCCTCTAGTGTGTAGTTGAGCCGCTGCTCTGCGGAGCCGTCGTACAGGAACCCGGCATTCTCCAGTGACGGATGGAACCGGAACAGTGCCTTGACGAGCATCTCCTCGGACCACCGCGCCGAGTGGCGCATGGACCCGACGACGACGTGCTCCCCGACAACGATCCCGATATCGCGGGTGAAGAAGAGGTTCGGCACGGGCGGCAGGTTGTAGCCGCTGGCGTTCAGACACCGCGCGATTGGCCCACCCACCTCCTCTTCGCCCTCGATCAGGGTCGTGGCCAGCTCGGCTGACGAGCCGCCGGCCAGGAGACGTTCCACATCGTCCGAGTGCAGTCGGTCGGTCGTGCGGTCTATCAGGAACTCCCGCGCCTCCGGCAAGTCGAGCACGTCACGCAGGAGATCCTTGACCTCATAGACCTCGGCGAAGCGGCGTAGTACCTGATGGAGCGTCTTGTGCTCGCGCCGCGCGAACGCGATGTCGATGATGTCGTCGTAGAGGTACTGGATACGGGTGTCAGGCGTGACGGCCTGCAGCTCGCGACCGGGAGAGTGAATCAGGACCGCGCGGAGCGGACCGACCTCGCTGGTGACACGGACGCGACTCATGGGCTGGAATCTACTGGTGGGCGGCCGTCGGCCTCAACGGAGCGCGCGACCGCCTCGAACAGCGCCACGAACTGCGCGACCGTCAGCTCGGCCGGGCGGGCATGCTCCAACACACCGATGTGAGCGAGCCGTCCGGCGGCTTCCTCGTGCCCGAGCCGGAACACCGCCCTGAGCGTTCCCCCCAGCTGCTTCCGTCTGCGGCTGAACAGCGTCTGGACGAAGGCCCGGAAGTCGCGATGGTCACGGGCATCGATCAGGGGGCGCTCCAGGGGGACCAGCCGGACCGCGGCCGACTCGACACGAGGTGGTGGCCGAAAGGCTCCGGCGGGCACCCCAAACAGCAGCTCGACGGCGGCGACTGCCTGCACGCCGACCGTCAGGGCGCCGTACACCTTGGAACCGGGCGCCGCGGCAAGACGGTCGGCCACCTCCCGCTGGACGAGGTAGACCACGATCGGCGGGGGCGGGGGGGCCAACGCTTTTTCTATCAGCGGAGAGGTTATGGCGTACGGTATGTTGCCGACGACCTTGAACCGCTCCGTGCCGGCGTCTGCCGCGAGTTGCCGCCAATCGAGGCGCAGTGCGTCACCCCGCACCACCGCGAGGTTCGCCTTCGTACCCCGCTCCGCTTCGAGCCGCTCTGCGAGAACCCGGTCCGTCTCCACCGCAATGACACGCCGGACGTGCGGCAGCAATCGAGCGGTGAGCGTGCCCCGCCCAGGCCCGATTTCCAGCACGAGGTCGTCGGGCTCTGGGCGGAGGGCGGCAACGATCCGGTCCAGGATCGTCGGGTCGAACAGGAAGTGCTGGCCGAGGCGGCGTCCCACTCACACCCTGAGGGCCAGCACAGCACGATCGTCCCGCGCCACCGTCTCGAAGCTGCTGGCGGCAGCGAGGATGCCCTCGACCAGTTCTGCACTCGAACGTTGGTCGTGCTTCCGCGCGATGGTGAGGACGCGCTCTTCCCCGAACTGCGCGTTCTGGGAGTCGCGCGCTTCCACGATGCCGTCCGAAAACAGGAGCAGCCGATCTTCCCCAGCGCTCCAGTGCGTCTCCGCTGCAGCGATCGCATCGCGGCTGGCGAGACCGAGCGGCGGGCAGAGGGCGTGCAGACGCTCGACCCGATTGCCACGGCCGAGGCGGAAGGCGTACGGATGCCCCGCGTTGGAATACCGGAGCACTCCCGCCCGCGGATCGATCACGCCGTAGAACAGCGACAGGTGCATCTCCGTTTCGCTGAGGTCCTGCTCCACGGAGTCGAGCAGCCGCCGCAGGGTCTCGTCCGGCGAGGCGACCTCGGCGGCGTGGATACCCGCGGCAGAGAGGACGAGTGCCATGATCAGCGCCGCCGCGAATCCCGAAGACGACACGTCACCCAGCATGATGCCGATGCGGCCGCCGGGCAGGCGGACGAAGTGGTAGAAGTCGCCGCCCACGCTTCGCGCAGGGATGCAGCGCGCGGCGACGTCCACCCTGCGCCCGAGCACGCCCGGCGAGGTCAGCAGCTTGAGCTGCAGGCCATGCGCCAGCTCCAGCTCACGGTTCACGCGCTGTCGTACGAGGTCACGCTCCACGAGCCGAGTGTGCTCGAGGGCCGCTCCGATCTGGTTGGCCACCGCGCTCACCAGTCGGCGCTCGCCGCCGCTGAAGGCGTCTGCGCCGACGCGATCGGTCAGGTTGAGCACGCCCACCGGGTGCGCCTCGGCGGCCGCGCCGCGGTAGCTCACCGGGACGGACAGGTACGCCGTGCCCAGGTATCCGCGATGCTCGTCGAAGGCACCGGCAGCGCCGGCATCGGGCCGCCTCGGATCGTACGTCACGGGCTCGCCGGTCCGGAACGCCTTCGCCGCCACGGACTCCCGGTCGGCAACCGGCACCGGTGGCAGCTCGGCGACGGCCTTGCCGATGGAGGCCATCGGCCGCAGCACCTCGGCGGAGGCGTCGTGCAAAAAGAGGGAGGCTCGCCGGGCTCCCACGACCGTACTCACTGCCTCGAGGATCGTCTCCGCCGCCTCATCCATGCGCGTGGTCTGCCCGAGGATCTCGGCGATCGTGTAGAGCAACTCAATCTCCTCGTACCGCGAGGCAAGCTGCTTCGCCAGGGCCAGCGTCTCGCGCTCGGCGTCGAGCAGTTGGGCGACGAGGGGCACCAGCCGGTCGGCGACGTCGGGATCCGGCTGACCGGAGGGCACCAGCTCGCACCAGTACGCGTCGAGGCCAGGAACGTGGTTGAGGGAGCGCGTCGGATCGGTGGGCTCCACGAACCCTCGGTCGTCGATGCGTGCCTCGGGAGGATCGACCTCCTCGGTGCCGAGCACGGGGCGCAACCGTCCCCGACCAGCCCGCCAGAGCCGGATGCGGCAGTCGAACATGCCCCCCAGCGACTGCAGGACGGTATCGAGGCGCTCTAGGCGCGGCGCATGGTCATGCAGATGGCGTTGCCTCGGTCGTTGAAGCGTACGTCGTCCACCAGCTGGCGGATGAGGAATAGCCCGCGGCCCCGATCTGCAGCGACCAGGTCGGCGGCGGTCGGGCTGGGTATCGAGGACGGATCGAATCCTGCCCCTTCGTCGGTGACGTGGAGGCGCACGACCTCGTCGTCGAGCTGCACCAGCACGTCCACTCCTTTCGACGGATCAAGTCGATTGCCGTAGAGGATGGCGTTGGCCAGTGCCTCGCACAGGACTACGCGCACGACGAAGCGCGCCGCGCGCGGGCTGACGCCGCTCGCGAGGCAGTGCCGCGCCACGAGATCCACCGCCTCCTCCACGATTTCCAGGTCGGTGGGAACCCGTACGCTCAGCTCAACCGCGCGATCGGCACCCCCGGGCGGAGCGGCCTCCCGGCGACGGACGACGAGACGGAGGGGAGACGTCACCGGCTCAGTAGGCCGCGACCGCCTCCTCAACGGAATCCACGAGCGTGAAGAGAGTGTCGAGCTTGGTCAGCTCGAAGAGCGTGCGCAGATCATCGTTCAGTCCAGCCAGCCGGAGATCTCCGCCCTGCTCGCGGACCTTCTTGGCAAGGGACACGAGCACCCCGAGTCCCGAGGAGTCGATGTAGCCCGTCTGCGCGAAGTCGATCACGAACTTGTGGTCGCCAGCCTCCATCGCATCCAGGATCTTCTGCTTGAGATCGTGACGGTTCCCGACGATCAACTGCCCGTCGACCCCCACGATGACCACGCCCTTCGCCTCGTCCTTGCGGACCGTGAAACTCATGCTACCTCCACGTTCGGAGTCGTGAACGCTAGACCGACTTGAGAATGCCGATACACGCCACGTCAACGACGTCCTCTGCCGTCGCGCCGCGTGAGAGATCCATGAGCGGCTTCGCGAGTCCCTGCACGATCGGGCCCGCCGCACGGGCGCCCGCCAGCCGCTGCACCAGTTTGTACGCGATGTTACCGCTGTCAAGGTCAGGGAACACCAGCACGTTGGCGCGCCCGGCCACCGCCGAGCCCGGCGCCTTGCGATCCGCCACAGCCGGCACCAACGCCGCGTCGCCCTGCAGCTCGCCGTCCGATGGTATGTCGGGAGCGAGTGCACGGAAGCGTGCCAGGCTCCGCCGGACCTTGTCGACCCGCTCGCCGTTGGCGCTCCCTTTGGTGGAGAAAGACAGGAATGCCACGCGCGGCTGGTCCCCCACGACGCGCGCGCGATCCCCGGCGGCAGCCAAAGCGATCTCGGCGAGCTGCTCCGCCGTGGGGTCGGGCACCACACCGGCATCGGTGAACGTCAGCACGAAGTCGGCACCCACCGTCCCGTCCCCTCGCGTCTCGGCAAACGGCAGATCATCTGCGGGGAGCGCCATGTAGAAGGCGCTCGAAACAGTGCGGATGTCCTCGCTGGGGCCCAGCGCCCACAGACCCGCGCGCAGCACGTCGGCCGTCGGACAGGTCGCCCCCGCCACGGCCGCATCGGCCTCGCCCAATGCCACCAGCGCTGCCGCGAATCGCACCGGATCGGCCGCTAGCTCGCTCGCGTGCGAGCGACTCCGAACCTTGTCGGGCTTGCGCTCGGCGAGGAGATCGGCCGCCCGTTCGAGCCGCGGATCGTTCGCCATCGACTGGTCGAGCATCGCAACCTCGGCGATGCCGTGCTTCTCGATGAGCCGCGCGGCAGACCGCACCCGCTCGTCCCAGCCCTCGGCCAGCACCACCCGACGGCCCAGCGCCGATGCCCGCTCCCTGAGAACCTCCCGAAAGCTCACCGCGCAAACCGTTCCTTGAGAGCCCGCTCGACCATGGGATGCACAAAGCTGCTGACGTCTCCGCTCAGGCGCGCAATCTCGCGCACCAGACTCGAGCTGAGATAGGTGAGGTGCAACGCAGGGACCAGGAAGGCCGTCTCCAGCTCCGGGTAGAGCTGCCGGTTCATGAGCGCCATCTGCGACTCGTAGTCGAAATCGGTGACGGCCCTGAGACCCCGGATGATGAGGGGCGCGTCGTGCTCGCGGGCAAACCTGGCGAGCAGTCCGTCGAACCCCGTGATGCGAACCCGGGGCTCTCCGGCCATGACGGCGCGCAACAGCTCGATGCGCTCGTCGAGCGTGAACAGGGGCTCCTTCGCCGGGTTGACCGCCACGGCCACGATCACCTCGTCGACGAGATGGAGGCTGCGACGGATGATGTCCTCGTGACCGAGGGTCACGGGATCGAACGAACCGGGATAGGTGGCTCTTCTCGTCATGGCGCGTACAGGAACGTGATGGCGTGCGTGCCGTACCGTCGGACCTCGTCTCCCTCCACCGCGTGATCGACGCGGTGCTGGAGCGTGAGCGTACCGGCAAACGGGTGCGTTCGGAAGATAGCGACGAGTCGCTCCGCGTGATCAGTGGAGAACGGCGGATCGGCAATCGCAAGGTCGTAGGCCCGCAGCGTCAGCTTCGCGACGAATCTCAGCGCGTCGGCGCGCCGGACCAGCACTCGGTCGGCTACACCCAGCGCGTCGATGTTCGCGCGCAGGGCCTCGAGCGAGCGCGTGGAGAACTCGACGAAGTCGACGCCGGCGGCACCGCGGGAGAGTGCTTCGAGCCCCAGTGCGCCGGAGCCAGCGAAGAGGTCTACGACGGATGCGCCGGCTACCCGACCGCCCAAAGCGCCGAACCAGGCTTCCTTCAGCCGATCGGTGATCGGTCGGACCCGCGGATCGTCCGGCCGTCGGATGCGGCGGCCCTTGAATTCACCCGCGATGATACGCATCGGCGATGTCAGGAGGACGGTCGGATATCGACCACGCGCGCCTGGAGCGAGCTGCTGCCCCGCCACTCGTTACGATCGAGACGCACGGCCACGTCCACCGGTCCGACTCTCCACTCCGGCGGCACGCGATCGGCCCAGTTGAAGGCAATCGCGGGAATGTAACCGGTGCCGTCGTCCAGCGTGAACCGGAGGTGGTTGGCACCGACGACCTTCTCGGAGCGCATGGTCCCGCCGACCACGCCGAGCACTGGTCCGGCATTGCCCGGTCCGCAGGGCTCGAGGTGGCGAAGCAGCCGCTCGAGATCGTCGTCGAGCGCTTCCACGGTGGCAAGCACGTCGATACGCTGTGTCGGTACGAGGTCGTCCTCGGTGAGCCAGGCGCGCGCCACGCCGTTGAACGCCTCGCGGAACCCATCGAGCCGGCCTCTCTCGATCGTGAGGCCGGCGGCCATCTTGTGGCCGCCATAGCGGCTCAGGTAGGGTGCGCACTCCGTGAGCGCCGCATGGAGATCGAAGGCGCCGATGCTGCGGGCCGATCCCTTGCCCGTGTCTCCCTCGAGCGCGACGAGCACCGTGGGGCGGCTGTACCGCTCCACCAAGCGCGAGGCTACCAGCCCGATCACACCGGGGTGCCAGCCGTCGCCAGCGAGCACGAGGCCGTACTCGTGCGTGAGGTTCACCCGTTCCTCCACCAACTCGACCGCCTCGTCGAGCAGGGCCTCATCGGTCGCCTGACGGCGGGCGTTGATCGTCTCCAGACGCTGTGCCATGCCGCGGGCCTCGTCGGCATCGTCGCTGAGCAGCAGGCGAACGCCGTCCATCGCATCCCCGATCCGGCCGGCGGCGTTCAGCCGCGGCGCGAGCATGAAGCCGACGTGCCCCGCGCGGATCTCCTTGCGGACGAGGCCGACTGTCTCGACCAGCGCACGGATGCCCAGCCAGTGCGACGTACCCATGAGCTTGAGCCCGTGACGCACCAGCACCCGGTTCTCGCCGACGAGCGGTACGACGTCCGCCACCGTCGCAAGGGCCACCATATCGAGCACGTGATACGGTAGGTTCTCGGGCAATCCTAACGCTGGCACGAGCGCCTGCACCAGCTTGAACGCCACCCCTGCACCGCAGAGCTGCCGAAGGTCTGAGCTGCAACTGGCCTTCTGGGGATTGATCACCACGTCGGCTGGCGCCACGACGGCAGCGAGGTGGTGATCGGTCACGATGACCGTCCTTCCCTCGGCTCGCGCCTCAGCGACTGCATCCACGGCGGTCGTCCCGCAGTCGCAGGTGAGAATCAGGCGCGCATCGGCCTGCCGCGCCGCCGCAAGACCCGCAGGGCCGAAGTCGTAGCCGTCCCGCAGCCGGTTTGGCACGAACGGAACCACGTCCGCGCCGGCCTCCCGCAGGACCCGGGTCAGCATCGCAGTCGAGCACTGCCCGTCGACGTCGTAGTCGCCGTGCACGAGAATGCGCTCGCCGCGCTGCACCGACCCGGCGATCAGCCCGACCGCTTCCGGGAGCCCCTCGAGGCTGTGAGGATCGGCAAGGGTGTCGAGGCTCGGACGCAGGAAGCTCTTGGCCTGCTCGGGCTCGGCGAAGCCGCGCTGCACCAGCAGTGCCGCGAGTGTCGGCGGGAGCTTCAGCGCACGGGCGAGCGCCTTCGCCGCCGCGGGATCCGCCTCAGCAGAGACGATCCAGCGGGAGCCGGTGTCGATCATTCCTCCTCGTGGTACAGCAGCACGCCGCAGGCCTCGCACGTCTCCAGACTATCGCCGCTCAAGAGCTTCTGCCGGCGGTGCATCGGCACAGACGTATAGCAATGGCCGCACGCACCCCCGCGCACCGGATACAGCGCCAGGGGAGCCCGGCCACTCAGGATGAGCTCGTAGCGGTCCTGCAGCTCCTGCGCGACGTCCTGGGCGACGGCATCGCGTTCGGACTTGGCCGCCTTGAGCCTGTCGTCCAGCTCCGCCATGCGGGCGGACAGCTCCTCCCGCTTCGGTGCCTGGGCGGTCTTCAGGTCCTGCACCAGCGTGTCGCGCTCCTGAACGAGTTCCTTCGCCTCCTCCACGCGGTCGGCCGACTTCACCCACTCCGCCTCCTCGCGCGCGAGCACCGTACGGGCGAGGTCCAACTCGGCCATCAGCGTGGACGCCTCTTTGGCCCCCCGGACCCACTCGAGCTTCTGGCGCTTGCGCTCCTGCATCATGCGATAGGTCTCGATCTTGGCCTCGAGATCGGCGCGCCGCTTGTCGGCGTCTTCCGCCCGGGTCTGTGCCGCCTCCAGTTCCGAAGTCGTCGCCTCCAGCTCTCGGTCCAACGCCTCAGCCTCCGGCTCGAGAGCCGCCATTTCGGCTTCGACGCCCAGGACCACCTTGTCCTTCTCCTGCAACCGCAGGAGCACCTGTAGATCAGCGTGCACTGCTGGTCCTCCCTTTCTTGATAACCGTCCACCGTGCCGGGTTCAGTAACCGAATTCGCTTGCTCAGTTCCTCTTTCTCGCGGGTTAACGCGAGCTTCTCGTCCTCCGATGCCACGACAATGCGCCGGTCGATGACCCGGAGTCGCTCCTCGATCCCCCGCGACTCGATCCGCCGCAGGGAAGCCTCGACCGTCGCGTCCTCCGCCAGAGCGCCTGCCGGTTCGTCGAGCAGCCTGGCCAGGAGCGTTCTGCCCTGCGGATCAGCGGCGTCCATCAGCTCCCCCGGCCCAACATCCTGCTCGGCATCGGCTACCGTCACGAGCAGCCGCCACGCTGCTGAATCACTCTGGGGAAGGTCCGGCAGCTGCTCCCGCACCAGGACTCGCCAGCGTGGCGATCGCAGCATCACTCGAACCAGGTCGTACTCCGGCCATCCGGACGCGGCGCCCTGCGGTGCGGCACCGACACGCTGTGCACCCGGCTCCGCGGGCCCGCTGGCCGGTGGCTGGCGCCAGCGCCCGCCGTCCACTTCCTGCACCAGGGCGTCCCGCGAGATGCCCAGCGCCTCGACACACCGTCCAACGTACAGGTCGCGGGTCACCGGATCGCTCACCGCTCGAAGCGTCGGCAGGAGCCGGTCCAGCGCCCGGCGCCGTCCTGAGATCGAGCCTAGCCACCCTTTGCGATCCAGCAGCTGTAGCTTCCGCTCGAGCACGTCGAGCGCATCGTCGAGCACAGCACACACCCCGTCCGCTCCCCCGCTCGCCGCAACGGTGTCCGGGTCCTCGCCGGCGGGCGGTGTGGCGACCGTGACTCGAAGCCCAGTACTCAGAAGCACGTCGGCGGCACGGAAGGTCGCACGCAGACCTGCCTGGTCGCTGTCATAGAACAGCACCACGTTCTCGGTGTAGCGTTTGAGCAGCTTGGCCTGCTCCGCGGTGAACGCCGTTCCGAGTGGAGCCACGGTCTCCTCAATACCGACGTCCACGAGGCGCAGTACGTCGAAGTAGCCCTCGACCACGACGGCGCGGCCGGCCTTTCTGATCGCATTCCGCGCGTCATGCAGGTTGTACAGCAGCCCACCCTTGTGGAACACCTGCGTATCCGGCGAGTTGAGGTACTTCGGCTCAGCCTCGCCCAGTACCCGACCGCCGAATCCGACGACCCGGCCCCGCAGATCGTGGATCGGGAACAGCAGGCGATTCCAGAACCTGGGTCGTACTGACTCGTCTTCACGCCGGACGGCGAGGCCCGCTTCCAGCAACACCTCCAGATCGATGCCGAGGCTCTTCATGCCGTCGAGAAACTCGTTGCCGCGCGGGGCATACCCCAGGCCGAGGGGCAACAGTATCTCCAAGTCGAAGTTCCGCTGCTTTAGGTACTCTCGAGCCGGGCGCGCGTCCTTGGCCTCCCGCAGGCGCCGTGCATACCAGTCCGCCGCCGCCGACACCGCCGAGAACAGTGGTTCGCGCGGGTCTGGCCCGCCGGAGGAGCGCTCGGGAATGGTGATGCCGACACGCCGCGCTACCTCGCGGACGGCCGCGGGATACTCCATGCCGAACCGCTTCATGAAGTACGTGAAGACATCCCCAGCCTCATGACAGACGAAACAGTAGAACATCTGCTTCTTCGGGATCACCGCGAAGTTGCGGTGCGTGCCGCCGTGGAACGGGCAGGGACCCCGGTAGTCGGAGCCCGTGCGTCTGAGCTCTACGGATTCCCCGATAACGCTCACGAGGTCGGCGGCGTCGCGTACCTGCTCGATGACGTCGTCGGGGATCGGCGTCATCGGAACTCCACGATGGTCACCCCGGATCCGCCTTCCTGCGGGAGCGCCAGCTTGAACGACGCGACACGCGGGTCGGCGCGCAGCGTATCCTGCACCACCACGCGCAATGCCCCCGTGCCCTTCCCGTGGATGATCCGCAGCCTGGGGAGGTCCGCTACGACCGCCTCGTCGAGGGCCGGCGCGAGTGCGGACTCCGCTTCGTCCACTCGCATGCCCCGAAGGTCGATCTCGCTCGCCGCCGATGTCGTCACGGAATCGTGGGTCGCCGGACTCGAGGAGCGCGTGCTGCTGCTCGGTGGCCGGGTTTCCTGGGCGCGGCCGGGTGTCGGCTCCGACCTCCCGCCGCGTCCCGTGACCGTCCATCCCTTCTCGCGCGCGGCGCGCTCGAGCCGCTCCAGCGCATCCCCCTCCTGCCGCACGCCTTCCTCCACGAGCCGTCGCGCTTCCTTCACTGTTGCCTCGGTCACTGCAGCCCGGGCGACGCGCAGCGCCTCTTCCACCCGCTTGCGCGCGTCGAGCAGGAAGCGCCGCGCTTGCTCGCGCCCCGTCCGCTCGAGCTCCTGCTGCTGCTCCCGCAGCTCAGCGGACCGGCGATCGACCTCCCACCGCTCGCCGGCGAGGCCAGCGGTATCGCGCGCCAGCCTGGCCTCGAGGTCGGCGACCTCTCTCTCCCGCTCGGCCAGCGCTGCCTCGCGTCGCTCCAGCTCCTCCAGCGTAGCCTCGAGCGTGCGCGCAGCTTCGGGCGTCAGCGCCTCAGCCGCCTCCAGCACGTCGGTGGGCAGGCCGAATCGTCTCGCGATCGCGAGCGCGTAGGAGCGGCCGGGCTTGCCCGGTAGGAAGCGGTACGTCGGGGCAAGGGTGTCGGCATCGAACTCGAGGCTAGCGTTGACCACGCCCGCCGTGCGCGAGGCAAGCTCCTTCAGCTCGCCCAGGTGCGTCGTGGCCACGGTGACCGTGCCGCGCCCGTGCAGGGAGAGCAGAACGCCCTGCGCCAGTGCGGCACCCTCGAGGGGATCCGTGCCGCCCCCCAACTCGTCGAGCAGCACGAGTGACGCATCGTCGGCCTGCTCCAGAATAGTGCGCAGCGCCGCGACGTGGGCGCTGAACGTCGAAAGGCTGGCCTCGATCGATTGGTGGTCGCCAATGTCGGCGAAGATCCGGCGGAATACCGGCAGCGTGCTGCCCGCGCCGGCGGGGGGCACCACACCGCTCTGTACCAGCGCCGCTGTCAGCCCGACGGCCTTGAGCAGGACCGTCTTGCCACCCGCGTTGGGACCGCTCACCACGATGGTGCGGTCGGCATCGAGCTCCAGGCCGAACGGCACCGGACGTTCGGCCTCCGAGAGGATCACGGGGTGGAAGCCATCACAGATCGCGATCGACGCAGGCGCGGTAGCCGCGCCGGGAACGGTCGCACCGACGTCCAGGGCGTAGCGCGCGCGGGCGTACAGATCGTCCGCACGGATGCACATGTGCCACCCTGCCGCCAGCCCATCTCCTTCGGCCCGGCATCGCTCGGTGAGACCGCGCAGAACGGCGAGGACCTCCCGCGCCTCCTCGGCTTCAGACGCATTCAGCTCGTTGCCCAGCTCGACCGCCGCCGTCGGCTCGACGAACAGCGTGGCACCCGACGCGGATTCGCCGTGCACGATGCCGCGCACGGTACCGCGCACCTCGCGTCGGACAGGAATCACGTAGCGGCCGCCGCGGAGTGTCACACCCCCGTCACCACCGCCCGCGTCGTGCTGCAATCGTCCAAGCAGCGACACCAGACGGTCGCGCATATCCCGGAGCTTGTGCCGCGCCCGCTTGAGGCCGGGGGACGCGTCGTCCTTTACCCGTCCGTCCCGCTCGAGCGCCTTCGTAATTGCAGTGGAGAGACCGACCGGCGGAACCTCCACGGAGAGCGCGGCCACCCGCGGTGCATCCTCCCGTAGCGTCTCCAGCCCCGACCGCGTCTCGCGCATCGCCACCACCGCGTCGGCCACGGCGAGCAGCCCCGCCGCGTCAAGCACACTGCCCGGCGTCTCCAGTTCGCGCAGCACCCCCGACAGGTCGGAAACCCGCTGCGGGACAAACTGGCCGCCGTGGTGAAACACCGCGAGCAGCTCGCCCACGGTCGCCAGCTCCTCTCGGACCAGGGCGGCGTCTCGCATCGGACGGCGCCGGCGCACCTCGGCTGCGCCCAGGTCAGATACTGCATGCTCGGCAACCAGCGTCAGCGCCCGATCGAACCCGAGCTGCTCCAGCGTATCGGCGGTCGCGACCGCCGACATGTGGGAAGGGGTGCCGGCGACCGGTGTCACCTGCACCCCTTCGTTCCGATCTCCAGGCCCTCGCGCTTCATGCGGCGCGCGAAGCCTCGGACACGGGTGGGACCATGCGCGTCAATTGCGCGTGTACCGCCGGGCGCACTCGGCCGCCCCGAGCTCTCGGCTCCGGCGGTCGCTCAGCTTCATGTGATGACGATGCTTGCGAAGGTCGAACAGTATCCGTGCTGTCTCGCACTTCCTCTCGAGCCACTGGACGGGCGCTGCGTTGACCCGTTCCTCGATGCTGATGAGCGCCGCAACGAAGCCGACCTCGGCGACGCCACCTCGGACGCGGAAACTACGAACTTAGGCGACCCATGGAGCGGCCGCAACCAGGCATCGATTCAGTGCCGTGACCGACCAAGGAGCGAACCTGGGTCTGCCTCAGCCCGGCGGCCACCTCAGAGGGCGTCCGCCCAGTAGGTGCGCGTGGATGTGGAACACCGTCTGCCCCGCACCTGCATTGGTGTTGACGACCACCCGGTACCCCTCATCGGCCAGACCCTCCGCCCGCGCAATGTCGCGGGCGAACAGTAGCAGCTCTCCAAGTAGCGGGGCGTCACCGGCCTCGTTCAGGCTGGCAACATGCTGTTTGGGTATGGCCAGCACGTGCGTCGGTGCTTGCGGATTGATGTCCCTGAACGCGAGGAACCGGTCAGTCTCATCGACCTTGGAGGAGGGAATCTCGCCCGCGACGATCCGGCAAAAGAGGCAATCGCTCATCGTATCAGGTCCCGAAGGCTTCCTTCATCCTATCCCAGATCCTACGCCCGAGGCTCTCCCCTTCCTTGGGCGGCTCACCCTCGACATCCGAGAGCTTCTCTAGCAGCGTCTCGAGCTCCGGCGTCAGTCGGGTGGGCGTCCATACCTGCACCCGCACGTAGAGGGTCCCCTTCCGGCTGTCCGACACGTTGGGCAGGCCGCGGCCCTTGAGGCTCAAGACCGTGCCGCTCTGCACCCCGGCGGGAATATCGATCTCTTCGTCACCATACGGGGTCGGCACCGTTACCGTTGCGCCGAGGCCCGCCTGACTGAACGAGACGGGCAGGTCGTAGACGAGATCAGCTCCCCGCCGTTCGAAGCGCGGATCGTCCTCCATCTCGAACTCGACCAGGAGGTCACCCGCCGGACCTTTGCGCGGACCGGCCACACCCTCGCCCCTGAGGGTGATGTAGTTGTTCACGTCCACACCCGCGGGAATCTCGACCTCGACTTTGCGCTCCTCGCGCACCCGCCCGTCGCCGCGGCACTCACCGCAGGGCTCGGCCACGACCGTTCCCTCGGCGTGGCACGTTGGGCATGGCGATACCGACACGAACTGCCCGAAGATCGACTGCGACGCCTGCCGGACTTCACCCACGCCTCCACAGGTGGGGCACACCTGCGTGCCGGAACCCGGCTCGGCTCCCGATCCCTCGCACCGGCCACACGTCACCAGGCTGCGCAACTTCAGGGTGCGCATGGCACCGTGCGCGACATCCTCGACGCTGAGACGCACCGTCGCGCGCACGTCCTGGCCCCGCCGCCGCGAGCGACGCTGCCGGCCGCCCCCGCCGAAGATTGCATCGAAGCCACCCAAGCCACCGAAGTCGCGCATGAAGATATTGAGCGCTTCGGCCAGGTCGACGTGACCGAAACCGAACCCGCTGGGACCGCCTCCACCTCTGAGACCGGCCGCGCCGAAGCGGTCGTACTGGACACGCTTCTGCGGGTCACGCAGCACCTCGTAGGCCTCTGTGGCTTCCTTGAACCGCGCCTCAGCGACCTTATCCCCGCCGTTGCGGTCAGGATGGTACTGCATCGCGAGCTTGCGATAGGCCCTCTTGACTTCGGCCTCCGTCGCGTTGCGCTCCACCCCGAGAACGTCGTAGAAATCGCGCGCCATTGACCCCGCCTATGCTATCAGGTCGCCGAGCATTCGGCTCGTGTGCTCCACGAGTGCGACGACCTTCCGATACGGCATGCGGGTCGGTCCGATGACACCAATGAGACCGGAGAACCCACCGCACTGATACGTAGATGTGACGATCGTGAAGTCGGACAGCGACCGGTCCAGGTTCTCACCGCCGATGGTGACACTGATACCGGGCGCGGCGCGCTCCTGCAGCGCCCCGCGCAGGACGTCCCGGCGCTCGGTTAGCGCCAGCAGCGTTCGGATACGGTCGCTGGAATGGAACTCAGGCTGCTCGACGAGCATCTGCGCGCTCCCGAGCACCACTTCGCCTTCGGCCGGCGCGATCTCGAAGAGCTGATCCGCTTCCTCGATGAAGATGTTCAGCAACTGACGCGAACCGCCGTCGCCCGCGTCGCGCAGGCGGTCGTGCAGACTGGCCCGGATCTCCCGCAGCGACAGACCGGCGAGTCGCTCGTTCAGCACGTGCGCCACGGAGGCGAGCGCCTCGCTCGGCAATGCGTCCTGCACCTCCACGAAGAGCGTGCGTGCCGCCCCGCCGCGGAGCACCAGTATGATCAGGATGCGCTCCGTCGATGCTTGGACCAGCTCAAGCTGCTCGAGAATGGCGTTGTCGAAGGTCGGCGCCACTCCGACTCCAAGCTCCTTCGTGAGCACACCCAGGACTTCGGCGGCCTTGCGAAGGATGCTCTCGATCCCATTGCCACCACTCACCAGCTCACGCTGGAGGGTGTGGCGTTCGCTCACCGTGAGCACCGTCGGTGACATGAGCGAGTCCACGTACACCCGGTACGCGTGGTCGGTCGGCACCCGCCCCGCCGACGTGTGGGGATGGCACAAGTACCCCCGTTCCTCGAGGTCGCTCATAGTGTTGCGGATGGTCGCCGCCGAAACCCCAAGGTCGAACTTCTTCGCGATCGTGCGCGAGCCGGCGGGCTCGGCCGTCTCCACGTAGCTCTGGATCACGGCCACGAGCACCTGGCGCTCGCGAGGGGTCAGCTCGTCTGCAACTCTATTCCAAGTCATTGTTTCCCATGCAATTAGCCACCTGGCCCTCAGGTGGCTAAGGGGAGTTTAGCCACCTCAGGCCTCGGTGGTCAAGGCCGACGCGATGGCGTCGAGCCTGAGCCAGCCCTCCGGTGTGAGCTGAAGCCGCCCATTGTCGACCCGAGCCCACCCCCGCTCCACCGCCTGGTCGCCGGCCGGAGACGGCCAGGGCAGCTCGTTGAGCCTCAGCCCCGCCGCAGTGCGAAGCCCGAGATAGACCCGCTCGAGGAGGAGCTGTCCGCCCGTGAGGATCTCGCTCTCCTCCGTGGCGGCACGGTCCGCGAAGACGAGTCGTTCGTAGGCTGCCCACGGACTCACGTTCCACGAGCGCACGGCCCCGTCGAAGCTGTGTGCCGAAGGGCCGAGGCCGAGATACGGCCTGCCGATCCAGTAGGAACTGTTGTGCCGCGCGCGGGATCCCTGCCGCGCGTAGTTGGAGACCTCGTAGTGCTCGAAGCCGGCCTGGGTCAACACCTCGTGCACCTGGAGGAACTCGGAGGCATGCTGCTCGTCGGGAGCCGGCTCCACGAGCCCCCGGGCTGCCCAACGACCGAACGGCGTCTTAGGCTCAATGGTGAGGGTGTACGCGGACACGTGATCGGGGTCGAGTGCGAGCAGCCTGCCGAGGTCGGCCGCGAGATCGGGCCCGGCCGCATCGGGCACGCCGATGATGAGATCGACCGAGATGAACGTCACCCCAGCCTCCCGCAGCGCTTGGACAGCGGTGCTGGCGGCGTCCGGACCGTGGGACCTGTGCATCCATTCGAGCACGGATGGCTGGAAACTCTGCACGCCAAGGGACACGCGGCTCACGCCGGCCACGGCCCAGGCAGCGGCGCGCTCGGGGGTCACGTCCTCTGGGTTCGCCTCGAGGGTCACCTCCACGGGTCGTCCGTCGTCGCGCCGCCAGCTTCGGAGCAGGGTCAGGAGGGATTCGAGGGCGGATGGCTCGAGCAGCGACGGGGTCCCACCGCCGAAGTAGATGGTGTCGGGCCCGTGTTCCGGAGCCTCCAGGGCCGCCGTCCGCGACGTGAACTCGGCCTGAATGGCCGCCACGTAGCGCCCATGTGGGACAGCACGCCGCACGGCGATGCTGAAGTCGCAGTACACGCACCGCCGCCGGCAGAATGGCACGTGCACGTAGACGTGGCGGAAGACCATGCCGGTTACGCGCGGACCCCCGTGCCAGCCACCGTGCGCCGGAACACCCGCCCGGGCTCGCACGTGACCGCACCACGCAGCTCGAGATCGGTCAGGGCGGAGAGCGCTTGCGCGACGGAGCAGT